>NZ_JBIRKB010000015.1:0-178935 GCF_044329855.1 Streptomyces sp. NPDC017520 | reverse complement strand
GCGCCGATGGTACTGCAGGGGGGACCCTGTGGGAGAGTAGGACGCCGCCGAACAATTTTTCCGGGAAAGCCCCGCACCTTTTGGTGCGGGGCTTTTCTGCGTTCCAGGGCCTTTGAGGGCGTGTTCCCGCCACCTGTCCACGCACCGCCTACGTCGGGGTGACGAGGCGAGTGTCGTAGGCCAGGATGACCGCCTGAACGCGGTCCCTCGCGCCGGTTTTGGCGAGGATGCGGGTCACGTGCGTCTTCACCGTGGACTCGGCGAGGTGGAGGCGGGCGGCGATCTCCGTGTTGGACCAGCCCTGGCCGATCACGGTGAGGATCTCCCGTTCCCGTTCCGTCAGCGCGGTGATGCGCGGGTCCCCTGCGGCCGGGGCGCCGGGTGTGGCCGGGAGGTGGTGGACGTAGGCGTCGAGGAGGCGGCGGGTCAGGGTCGGGGCGACCACGGCGTCGCCCGCGGCCACCGCGCGGACGCCGGCGAGGAGCTCCTCGGGCAGGGCGTCCTTGACCAGGAAGCCACTGGCTCCGGCGCGCAGACCCTCGTAGGCGTACTCGTCCAGGTCGAACGTCGTGACGATGAGGATGCGGGCCCTGGCTCCTGACGTGATGATGCGCCGGGTCGCCTCGATGCCGTCCAGGCCCGGCATACGGATGTCCATCAGGACGACGTCCGGGTGGTGGCGGGCGACCAGGCCGACGGCCTCGGTGCCGTTGCCCGCCTCGCCGACGACGGTCATGTCGTCCTGGCTCTCCAGCAGCATGCGGAACCCGAAGCGCTGCATCGGCTGGTCGTCCGCGATGAGTACCGTCGTCACGGGTGTGTGTCCTCCAGGGGGAGGCGGAGCCGTATCTGCCATCCGCCGTGGTTCGGCAGCGGGCCGGCCTCGACCGTGCCGTCGTACAGTGCGGCGCGTTCCCGCATGCCCATGATGCCCTGGGCCGGCAGTGCGGCTTCCTCCGCGTCCGCGGTCGGTCCGGCTCCGGTGCCCGTGTCGGTGATGCGGGCGTCGAGGTGGGTGCGCGAGCAGGTGAGCGTGACCGTCGCGGACGTGGGTCGGGTGGCGTGCTTGAGGGTGTTGGTGAGGGCTTCCTGGACCACTCGGTACACGGTGAGTTGGCGGCCCGGGGTGAGCGACCGGGCGCGGGGTTCGCCGTGGAGCTCCAGGTGGACGGGCAGGCCCGCCCGGCGTACGCGTTCGATGAGGGGGGCCAGTTCGTCGAGCGTCGGCTGCGGGGTGCGCTCGGCCCCTGGCTGGTCGTCGCGCAGGACGCCCAGGAGACGGCGCAGCTCGGACAGGGCCTGCCTGCTGGTGGAGCCGATGGCTTCCAGCGCCTGGCCCGCCCGTTCCGGGTTCTTCCGGGCCGCGTACGCGCCGCCGTCCGCCAGGCCCGTGATGACGGACAGGTTGTGGCCGATGATGTCGTGCATCTCCCGTGCGATGCGGGTGCGTTCGGCGGCGGCGGCGAGCCGGGCCTGCTGATCGCGTTCGTGTTCCAGCCGGTGGGCGCGCTCGACCAGGGCCTCCGTGTACTCGCGACGGGTGCGTACCGCGATCCCCAACAGGACGACGAAGACCAGGCCCCAGACGTACGAGACCACTTCCTGCCCCCAGGCGGAGGGGATGCGGACGCCGATGGCCAGGACCGGGACGACGAACACCGCGGCCGCGACCCCGACCGTACGGAACGAGGAGCGCAGCACGGTCTGGAACACCGGGATCAGCTGGAGGAGGGCGGCCTGGACCACTGCGCCCGACCAGATGTTCACCAGGGACGCCGGTGCCATCAGCAGCAGTACGGCCATGGGGTGCGTCCGCCGCCACAGCAGTGGCAGGGAGAAACAGAGGCTCATCAGGAGCACCAGCGGTTCGGACGCCGTCACGTCGTCGTGGGCGACGGTCCGCCAGCCGCCGGAGGTGTAGTCGAGCACCGCCGCCACGACCCAGAACCCGGTCACCGCGGCGTCCCAGACCCGTGGCCGGCGCCGGTCGAAGGCGCGGAGCCGGTCCAGGGCGTTGCGGATGACGCGGATGAGGGGGGCCGTGACGGTGTCGTCGGCGGGTGGGGACGGGGGCGGTGCTGTGGTGGCTTCGGGTGCCGGGGGCGTGGCCGCGGCCTGGGAGTGGTCCGTCACCTCGTCGCTCTCCTCGCGTCAGACGTCGCGGCGGTTGAGCGCCAGCGCTGCCGCGGCCAGTGTCGTACCCGCCCACAGGGACAGGGCGAGCAGGGCGGGGCCGGGGGAGACGGTGCCCGGGATGGGAGTGGCGGACCCCAGGGCACCGGCGGCCTGGGTGGGAAAGTACATGATGGCGCGCTCCACCGCGTCGTACGGGAGCATCCCGAGGATCTCGGGCAGGACCATGACCCCGCCGATGAACGCGCCGATCGCGCCCGGTACCGAGCGCAGCAGCGCGCCGAGGCCGAGAGCGAGCAGCCCCATCAGAGTGAGCGCCGCCGCGTTCCCCGCCAGGGCGCGCACGATGCCCGGGTCGGTGAGCGAGGCGGCCTGGTCGGTGTCGTGGAGGAAGGCCTGGGCCGCCGCGAACGTGACCAGGGCCGTCGCGAACATGACCGTGAAGACGGTGGCGGCGAACACCGTGGCCTTGGCCCACAGGACGGGGAGCCGGGCGGGTACGGCGGTGAGCGAGGAGCGGATCATCCCGGTCGCGTACTCTCCGGCGGTCATCAGGATGCCCAGGACGACCAGGCACAACTGGCCCAGCATGCTGCCGTACAGGGTCAGGACGATCGTGTCGACGTCGGAGTCGCCACCGCCGGAGGTGTAGGTCGCGCCCATGATCAGGCCGATGACCAGGACCATGACCACTGCCGAGATGACGGTGATCCAGGTGGAGCGCAGTGAGTGCAGCTTGTGCCATTCCGAGCGCAGGATCCGGGTCGAGGTGACGCCGTACGACGATGACGGTGATGGTGACGGTGCGGTCGCGCCCGGGGGCCGACGGGTGGAGTGAGTGGTGGTCATGCGGGTGCTCCGGTGAGAGGGGAGGGGGAGGGGGGAGGTGAGCCGGCGGGAGTGGTGGCTGTTCGCTGCTGCGGCCGGTGGTCCACCGACTCCTGGGTGAGGTCCATGAACGCCTGCTCCAGCGACACGGTCTGCGGCGTGAGTTCGTACAGCGTGATCGCGTGTGCGGCGGCCACGCCTCCGATGTGCGCGGCGTCCACTCCTCGGATCCGGAGTTCGTGGCCCGGGGCGTCGGTGGTGGGGGCACGGGTGGCGGTGATGGTCACGCCCGGGCCCGTCAGGCGGGCGTCCAGGTCGTCCGGCTGCGGGGTGACGACCTTGACGGACGCCCCGCCCGCCGAGCGGATCAGCTCGGCCACCGTGGTGTCGGCGAGGAGCCTGCCACGGCCGATGACGATCAGGTGGTCGGCGGTGAGGGCCATCTCGCTCATCAGGTGGGAGGAGACGAGGACCGTACGGCCTTCGGCGGCGAGGGAGGTGAGGAGGGTGCGGATCCACAGGACGCCCTCGGGGTCCAGGCCGTTGACGGGTTCGTCCAGGATGACGGTGGCGGGGTCGCCGAGGAGTGCGGCGGCGATGCCGAGCCGCTGGCCCATACCGAGGGAGAAGCCCTTGACTCTCCGGTGGGCGGCGTCGGTCAGCCCGGCGAGGTCGATGACCTCCTCGACCCGGCGGCGCGGGATGCCGTGGGTGTGGGCGAGGGCCATCAGGTGGTTGAGGGCGGATCGGCCCGGGTGGACGGACCGGGCCTCCAGCAGGGCGCCGACCTGGGTGAGGGGCGCGGGATGGGTGGCGTAGGAGCGCCCGTTGACGGTGGAGCGGCCGTGCGTCGGGGCGTCGAGGCCGAGCAGCATGCGCATCGTCGTGGATTTCCCGGCGCCGTTGGGGCCGAGGAAGCCGGTGACCGTGCCGGGGCGGACGGTGAAGTCGAGGTCCTGGACGACGGTTCTGTCGCCGTACCGCTTGGTGAGTCCGTGTGCCTTGATCATGCGGTCGACGCTACGGAGACGGCGCGGCGCGGTCGTCCGACCGGGGGTTGGACGTGGGCCCGGGGCGTAGTACCGGGGTACGACGGGGTGTCGGTGTCGGTGTCGGTGTGGGTGTGGGGGTGGTGCGGTGGGGTCGTCGCTCTGTGGGTGGTGGCGGTGGGGCAGTGGGGGGGCGGTGGGGTTAGTCGGTTGAACGTCGGGCGGGCGGGGGTGAGGATCGGGGGATGGTTTATGTGATGCGTGCGGTGCACGCCGAGGAATGGCCGCAGGTCAGGCAGTTGCGGCTGGACGCTCTGAAGGACCCGGCGGCCCCGGTGGCGTTCCTGGAGTCGTACGAGGAGGCCTCGGCGAAACCGGACGCCTTCTGGCAGGAGCGCGCCGCGGCTGCCGCCGAGGGCGGGGGCGATCGTGTCCGGCAGTTCGTCGCGGAGTCGCCCGAGGGGGCGTGGGTGGGTACGGTCACCGTGCTCGTCGAGAGCCCGGCGGACGACGTGCGCTTCGGGGAGGCGCCCGCGGTGGAACAGGGGCACCTGGTCGGTGTGTTCGTCCGTCCCGAGGCGCGGGGGACCGGGGTGACGGACGCGCTGTTCCGGAAGGCCGTCGCGTGGGCGTGGTCGCTCTCCTCGCCCCGGCTGGAGCGGGTGCGCCTCTATGTGCACGAGAAGAATCCGCGGGCCGCCGCGTTCTACCGGCGGTTCGGATTCGTCCCCTCCGGGCAGCGGATCCCGGCCCCGGGCGACCGGGGCGAGCTGGAGCTGGAGTACGTCCTCGGGCGCGAGGGGTAGCGGCGCTTTCGGCCTTTCGTCCGGCCGGCGCTGCGGGGTCTTCCCGGCTAGCCGGCGCCCGGGGCGGGGGCGTGCAGGTGGTCCTGCCAGCGGGCCCGTCCCTGTTCCCGGGAGCGCAGCAGCACGAGGGCGGGCATGCCCTGGTGCTGGCCGGTCGCGAGCAGCTGCGGGAGCTGGGGCAGGGGCGCCACGGCCGCGATGTCGTCGAGGACGAGCGTCATTGGTGGGTCGAGCCGACCGTCGGATGACCGTGCGGCCATGCGGCGGCCGTGCTCGACCACGTCTGCGGCGAGCGCGGTGAGGAGGGGCATCGCGCCGGGGCGGGAGCGGGGATCCTCGATGGATTCGCCCACCAGATAGAGCGTTCCCCCTTCGTCCGCAAAAGATGCCAGCGCGAGGGAATCCGCTCGGTTCGCCGTGCAGGCCTCGCGGATGTGCACCGTGGACAGGGCGGCGAACGCCCGTACCGTCAGTTCCTGGGCCACTTCTCGTCGTTCGGGATAGGCGGTGAGGGCGGACTCCAGCAGGCCGGCGAGTCCGGACGCGGCCTTGGGGTGCGTACGGAGGAGGCGTACCGGTTCGTGGGCGCCGGACCCGGAGGCCCAGCGGAGGACCTGGCGGAAGGGGCGGCCGTCCACCGCGGCGGCGTGCAGCCAGCACTGGAGGAGCGTCTGCGCGGTGTCGGCCACCGCCGCGTCGATGCGGGCCTGCGGGCGCACCGGGGCGAGCAGGGCGGCGGCGCGTGCGGCGGCGACGTCGGGGAGCTCGCAGCCCGCGGTGGGCGACCAGTGCAGGCGGGCGGGGGTGTCGCAGAGGTGGCCCGGGTCGTAGACGAGGACCGGGCCGAGCTTGGCGCGGGCGTCCTTCGTCTCGGCCCAGACGGTGGGGTCCGAGGTGACGACGAGGGCGGGGCCCTCGGCGTCGTGTACGGCCCGGACGACGGTGGGACGCCGGGCGGGGGCGGGAGCGTAGACGAGGAGGGGGGTGCGGGGGGACGGGAGGGAGAGGGGGAGGGGGTGGGTGAGAGAGGCGTCGGAGGGCTCCTCGGAGGTCCCGGGGGCTTCGGGGGGCCCGGGGGCGTTCAGGGTTCCGCGGGCGGCGGCCTCGGGGGGAGTGGGCGTCTCTGTGGCCGCGGGTGTGTGCGCGGCTGCGGTGGGGTGAGTGGGCGTCAGTGCCTGTGCCTGTGCAGGTGCCGGTGCCGGTGCCGGTGCCTGTGCTGGTGCCGGTGCTTGAGGCTGGGTCGGGGGTGGGCTCTGTGCGGGGGGCTGCTTCTCCTGCGGGCCGAAGGCTCGTTCCTCGCGGCGCCGTTCCCGTACGGCCCGACCACGGGCCACGACTCCGAGCGCGAACACCACGAGGACCACCAGCACCATCAGTTCGCCGATGAACAGGCCCCAGAACAGGCCGTACCCGGAGAGCTGGGCGGGGGGTGTCCCCGGCCAGGCCGCGGCGAGGTCCTGGGGGGCGGTGGCCAGTTCGCGCAGGGCGAGCGGGGACCGGGTGAACGTCACGCCGTCCGGCCAGGCCCCGTGGGCGAAGAGCCCGGCGAGGCCGGTGGCCGTCCAGCCGACCAGGGTGGCGGCCAGGAGGAGGCCCAGGAGGCCGATCAGCAGGCCGTCAGGGATGCCGCCGCCCTGGGGCCGGTCGTGTCCGTCGTGATGGGCCGGGCCCCGGCCGCGTGCCGGCTGACGTGCCATGTCATGCCACCGTTGACTCTGACGATTCGTTCATCCGTGCTTGGTGCTCGATGCGGGCCGCCCGTTGTTCCGCCTCCAGCTCGGCGGCGCGGATGTCCTCGGGAAGCAGGTCGTCGGTCGATCCCTCGGTCATGGCACGGTCGGTGAAGACCAGGGGGCGTTCGGCTTCGGTGATCAGGTGTTTGACGACCTGGACGTTGCCGTTGACGTCCCAGACGGCGATGCCGGGCGTGAGGGTCGGGATGATCTCGACGGCCCAGCGGGGCAGGCCGATGACCCGGCCGGTCGCTCGGGCCTCGTCCGATTTCTGGGCGTAGATCGTGCGGGTGGAGGCCATCTTGAGGATGGCCGCCGCTTCCTTCGCCGCGGCTCCGTCCACCACGTCGCTGAGGTGGTGGACGACGGCGACGAAGGAGAGGCCGAGGCGGCGTCCGAACTTCAGGAGGCGCTGGAAGAGCTGCGCGACGAAGGGGGAGTTGATGATGTGCCACGCCTCCTCGACCAGGAAGATGCGCTTCTTGCGGTCGGGCCTGATCCAGGTGTGCTCCAGCCAGACGCCGACGATCGCCATCAGGATCGGCATCGCGATCGAGTTGCGGTCGATGTGCGAGAGGTCGAAGACGATGAGGGGCGCGTCGAGGTCGATGCCGGCGGCCGTGGGGCCGTCGAACATGCCGCGCAGGTCGCCGTCGACCAGACGGTCCAGGACGAGGGCGACGTCCAGGCCCCAGGCCCGTACGTCGTCTATGTCGACGTTCATCGCCTCGGCGGACTCGGGCTCCGGGTGGCGCAGCTGCTCCACGATGTCCATCAGGACCGGCTGGCGGTCGGTGATGGTCGCGGTGACGTAGGCGTGGGCGACCTTCAGGGCGAAGCCGGAACGCTCGTCGAGGCCGTGGCCCATCGCTACTTCGATGATCGTACGGAGCAGGGCGAGCTGGCCGGTGGTGGTGATGGAGGGGTCGAGGGGGTTGAGCCGGATGCCGCCGTTGAGGGCTGCGGTCGGGTCCAGGCGGATGGGGGTTATGCCCAGCTCCTGGGCGATGAGGTTCCATTCGCCGACGCCGTCCTCGCCCTGCGCGTCGAGGACGACGACCTGGCGGTCACGGAAGCGGAGCTGCCGCAGGACGTAGGTCTTCTCCAGCGCCGACTTGCCGTTGCCGGACTCGCCGAGGACGAGCCAGTGGGGGGCGGGGAGCTGTTGCCCGTACAGCTGGAAGGGGTCGTAGATGTAGCCCTTGCCGCTGTAGACCTCGCGGCCGATGATCACGCCGGAGTCGCCGAGGCCGGGGGCGGCGGTGGGGAGGTAGACGGCCTGGGCCTGGCCCGTCGACGTACGGACGGGGAGGCGGGTCGTCTCCACCTTGCCGAAGAGGAAGGAGGTGAAGGCATCCGACAATGCGGACAGGGGGTCTCGCATGGTGGGGGTGCCCTCTCTTGTCGCGGTTCGGTTCGGTGTGCGCTGCGGGTGGCCGCGTCAGCGGCGGATGCCGGTGGCGAACGGGAGCGTGTTCACGAAGGCCCGGTGGTGCTCGCGGTCGCACCACTCCAGCTTGAGATACGACTTGCCCGCCGAGGCGCGGATGGTGCGCTTGTCGCGGGCGAGGGCCTCGGGTGAGCGGGACGACACCGTGATGTACCCCACCAGGTTCACTCCGGCCGCACCGCTGGCGAGATCTTCACCCCGCTGGTCGAGCCGGCCGTGGGCGGCGATGTCGCGGGGGTCGACGGTGCGGTTCATCTTGGCCTGGCGGCTGGCCTCGGCGTCGTCGTTGGTCTTCTCCGTCAGCATGCGTTCGATGGCGACCTCGGTGGGTTCGAGGTCCATGCAGACGGCGACCGTACGGATGACGTCGGGGGTGTGGACGAGGAGCGGGGCGAGGAAGTTGACGCCGACGGGGGTCATCGGCCATTCCTTCACCCAGGCCGTGGCGTGGCACCAGGGGGCGCGGGTGGTGGACTCGCGGGTCTTGGCCTGGAGGAACGTCGGCTCGACCGCGTCCAGTTCGGCGGGCCAGGCGTTGCGCTTGGTCATGGCCTGGATGTGGTCGATGGGGTGGTCGGGGTCGTACATGGAGTGCACGAGGGAGGCCAGGCGGCTCTGGCCGAGCGGCTGGCGTACCCGGATGTCGGCCTCGGCGAGGCGGGCGCAGATGTCGGTGAGCTCGCGGGCCATGACGACGGCGAGGCCGGCGTCGCGGTCGAGCTTGCGGCCGCCGTGGGGGCGGGCGGCGCGGGCCATGGCGTTGGCCTCGGCGGCCAGTTCGCGGCTGTAGTGCATGCAGGCGACGAGGTAGGCGCGGTGCTGCTCGCTGGAGGTGGAGACCATGGACTGGAGCTGGTCGTAGGACTCCTGGAGCCAGCCCGGGGACGCCTTGTCGCCGCGCTGGGCGACGTCCTTGGCGTGGGCGTCGGGGTCGGCGGGGAGGGTGCGGGCGAGCATCTGGAGGCGGGTGACGAAGCCGTCGCCGTTGGCCACGTGCTTGAGGAGGGTGCCGAAGCGGTCGACGAGGGCTTCCTGGTCCTCGCTGTCGCGGAGGCCGACGCCGGGGCCCTCGATCTCGATGGCCGCGGTGACGGTGCGGCGGTCGGCGTGGAGGAGCACGGCGATCTCGTCGGGGCCGAACGGGGCGGCGAGCCAGCTGATCCGGCCGATGCCGGGGGGCGGGCCGATCTCGACCTCACGGCCGTCGGAGCTGATGCCCGCTTCCATGGCGGAGGAGCGGTAGGAGGTGCCGCGGCGCAGGGAGCGTTTGAAGCTGCGGTTGATCTCGAACCACTTGTAGAAGGTGCGGCCCTTGTACGGGACGTACACGACGGCGAGAGCCAGCATCGGGAAGCCCACGAGGCAGACGATGCGGAGGGAGAGGACGGGAACGAGGAGTCCGCTCATCATGCCGAGGAACGCGCCGGCGATGATGAGGGCGATCTCGCCGGTCTCGCGGTTCTTGCCGACGATCGCGTTCGGCCGGGCGCGGCCGATGAGATACGTGCGGCGGGGCGTCATCGTGTGGGACTGGGTCGTCAACGCCCTCCACCTCCTGTGTTCGAGTTACCTGTGGTGCCGAAGCCGCCTCCGCCTCGGGAGGAGCGGCTGCTGTGGGGGGTTCCGGAGGTGGGCGCGGATCCGCTGCGGGGCGAGGGGGCGGCGCCGCCTCCGCCGGTGGTGCGGGAGCTGTGGGCGGCGACGCCGCCGCTGGCAGGGTTGGCGGGGCGGGCGCCGCCGCCCCCTCCGCCGCTGTTCTGGTCGTTGCGGCCGCTGTGGGTCTTGATGCCCTGGGAGACGAGGGCGGCCGGGGAGCTGATCATGGCGGCGGCCTGGGAGCCGTCGGTGGCCTGCTTGCGGTTGGTGCGGGCGCCCTGGATCTCGTCGCCGAAGCCGGGGACGAAGCGGTAGATCATGGCGGAGGCGAAGATGGCCAGCAGGATGATGGAGAGGCCGGAGACGACGGCGGAGAAGGCGTCGGGGCCGTCGCCCGTGGAGAGTGCTCCGGCGAGGCCGAGGACGATGACGATGACCGGCTTGACCATGATCACCGCGATCATGATGCCGGCCCAGCGGCGGACGTGGCCCCACATGTTCTTGTCGACGAGGCCGGCGTAGACGACGATCCCGAGGAGCGCGCCGACGTAGAGCAGGGCGGCGCGGATGACGAGCTCCAGCCACAGGATGCCGGCCGCGAGGATCGAGACGAGCGAGACGACGATCAGCATGATCGGCCCGCCGCCGATGTCCTCGCCCTTCTTGAGGGCTTCGGCGAACGAGCCGAAGAACACGTCGGTCTGGCCGCCGGTGGCGGAGGAGATGACCTCGGTGACGCCGTCGGTGGCGGAGACGATCGTGTAGAGGATCAGCGGGGTGAAGGCCGAGGCGAGGACGGTGAGCCAGAGGAAGCCGACGGCCTCGGAGACCGCGGTGGTGAGGGGGACGCCGCGGATGGCCCGCTTGGCTACGGCGAGGAGCCAGAGGACGAGGGTGAGGATGGTGGAGGCCGCGAAGATGACGGCGTACTGCTGGAGGAACTTGGGGTTGGTGAAGTCGACGTTGGCCGTGGACTCGACGGCCTCGCTGAGCTTGCCGACGATCCAGGAGGCGGCGTCGGCGCAGCCTCGGGCCAGGGAGGAGAGGGGGTCGAGGGACTCTGCCGGGTCGGGAGACCCCGGCACGCTGCTGGGAGCGCTGTCGCCGTCGCCCTCCTCGCAGAACTTCTTCACCTCGCCGAACAGCAGACTGCAGTCGTTGCTGGGGCTCGGTGAAGGCGTCGGGGTGGGGGTCGGCTCCGCGGCCGCGCGACCGGCGAACGTCAGCGCGCCTGCTTGCAGTCCGATCAGCGTGGTGGCCACCGAACGGAAGCGGTGCTTGGGACTACGGCGCTTGGGGCTACCTGGCATAAGTGAAGCCTCCGTACTCCTCGACGGCCTTGCTGATCGCGTCCGACTGGGAAGCCGCGACGTCACCGGGAACCGGCGCCGGGCCGTCGCTCTCGGATGCTCCGGTCACTTTCCAGTCACCGTTCAACCACGACAACTGAGCCGTCCACGTCTTCCAGGTGGTGCTCACGGGCTTGGTGGAGTCCTCACCTGACATGCCGATGAGCCCCGTGTACCAGACAGCTACCTTTGCGGTGTCGTCGTCGAACGCGAGCACCTTCGTGCCCACGGGAACGGTCCTCGAGATGAAGGTGCTGCCCTGCGGGGCATTGCCGTCGGGGTCGAGACCGAGTCGCGCGAGGAACTCGGCCGAGTAGGCCAGGTCCTGAGGTGCTCTGAGTTTGTCCGCCGCCGCGGGCGAGTAGACCGTGTCGAGGATCCGGTGGCGGCTCTCCTTCGTGAACATCTCCGCAGACCCCAGCGCCACCGCGTAGTTCGCCGCAGCGCTCTGCGCCCCCTGCGCGTCGTGGGCGAAGCCGGAGGCGATCGTGCCGTTCTTGCCCTGGACGGGCTTGGTGCCGGTGGCCGCGGTGGGGGTGCTTCCCGCGGCCCCGGGCTTCTTGGCGCCCGGGGCGGCGTCCGCGTCGCCGCCACCGCCACCGCCGCGGTTGGCGAAGGCGATGGCAGCGATGAGGAGGACCACGACACCGGTGATCGTCACGAGGGAGCGGGAGTTGCGGGCCGGGCGGCGCGCGTGAGGAAGGCCCGCGTCGCCGTCGGGGAGACGGGTGCGGGTCTGACGGGTGCCGCCGAGGGTGCTGTACGGGTCGTCCGGGCGGCCCCCCTGGTCCTTGCCGCGGTAGTCGTGCTCGTCACCGGGACTCATGCCGCGTTCGCCCCCTCGGTCGTGTGCGGATCCGCGCAGGACGACGGTAGCTGTGCTGGTTGCCGCTTGAGCGCGGTGTGGTGACTCGACATCAGGGAAACGCGACCTCAGCCGGTGGGCACGACGGGCGGATGGTGGGGAGCGGGCTGGGGCGGCCCGGAGAAGCTGACCGACGGGGGGTCAGACAGCCATTCCGTAGACGATGGTGAACAGGGTGCCCAGGGAACCGATGATGAAGACCCCTGTCAGTCCCGCCACGATCAGGCCCTTGCCCTGCTCCGCGCTGAACGTGTCGCGGAGTGCCGTCGCTCCGATGCGCTGCTTCGCCGCGCCCCAGATCGCGATGCCGAGGCAGAGCAGAATGGCAATGGCCATCACCACCTCGATCATGATGCGCGCCTCGTTGCCCAGCGTCCCGAACGGCCCCCAGTCCGGAGCGATTCCGCCGATGATGGTGGTGATGTCGCCCTTCTCTGCTGCCAGGATCATGTAAGTCACCGCCCCTGTTGGGTAGTTCGCTGCCCGTGCCGTCCGGCACGGGTCGCCTTCTATCTTCGCTGATGAAACCGCGCTCGCACGACGCCTTCCCGGGTCTCTTTACCCGGATCTCGCACGTTTGACCGGGGCGGTCGCCCTGACCTGCGGCTCGTCAGGCTCCTCACGCATACACCTGGTTACTCTGTGTATCACGGGGTGTGACCAGGAGCAACGACGATGGCCATGGGTTCCTGACGCGGTTGCAGCGTTCGCGGGGCACGGCGTGTTCGTATGCGCCGTTCGAGAGCCGTCGGTGCGCCGGTCGGCTGCTAGTTCGATGCTTTGTCAGGTGTGGTTGGGGAAGCGCGCGCTGGGGCGAGGGGCCTCCGGGCGTGGACGGGTTGGGCCCGGCTCCCCCTTCGTTCGGGTGAACCGGGCGGCTCCGCTGGGAACGGTGCCCCGCTCGGCTCGGCCGGGAGCGACAGGGCTGGGGGCGCACGGCGCCGGGACCCGGCGGGTGCGCGTACGGCATGTCGCTCACCGCCGATTTGGCACAGTGCCGCTCCACGATCAAGAGGAACGGGGTGAGTGGTGTGGGCGGAGTGACGGTGTTCGGGCAACCGAACGATGGCGGGGAGCGGATCGGGGCGCCGGCGGGAGCGGCGGGGCCGGCGGGAGCGGCGGGGCCGGCGGGGTCAGCGGGGCCGGTGGGGCCGGCGGGAGCGGCCGGGGGTGGGGATCTTCGGCACAGCGGTGGGCCGTGGCTGCGGGCCGCTGGTGGAGCCGACGAGTTGGTCACGCACCTCGGCCCGGTGAAGGGCGAGCTGGAGGCGGCGCACCGGGGCTTGATCGCCGGGGCCGGGGCCGGGGCCGGGGCAGGGGCTTTGGGGGCACTGGCAGAACTGAACTCCGTGCGTGCCTCGTGGGAGCGCCGGATCGAGGGGGCGCGAGGCGAGTGCGGGAGCCTCGCCGGGAAGCTGCGGGCGGTCGTCCGGGGCCAGGCGCAGACCAACGAGGCGGTGAAGAGCGGCTTCGACGGGGTGAGGACGCCGGGCGGTGGTGGCGCGTGGTGAGCGGACGCAGCGGTGGTGCCGGTTCCGCTCTGACCTGGACCGCGTTACGTGAGGTGAGGTGCGCCGAACTGGAGCAGGCGGCGGACGGCTGGGGGCGGGTGAGCAACCGTGCCGACGCGGCCCGGGACCGTATCGAGGGCCAACTCCTGCCCGGCCTGCACCACACGCAGAAGGGGGAGGCGGTGGACGCGGCCGTGGGGCGGTTGCGCAGGCTGGGGACGAATTTCCAGTACATCTACACCGAGTGCGGGCTGCTGCGGACCACGCTGAACAGCCTGGCCCATGAGATCAGGGCCCAGCAGCGAGTGTTGCAGGGGGCGCTGGACGATGCGGCGGCGCTGAGGTTCACGGTGCACGCGGACGGTTCGGTGACGTATCCGGCGGCGGGCGAGGGACTGGTCGACGGGAAGCCGTTGGCGGGCGGGACGGCGTCCGGGGTTCCGAACCCGGGCATGGTCACCCCTTCGGGCCTCGTAGCGCCCAACCCGAACGCGGGGAAGGCCCAGGACATCGCGGACCGGGTGGCGCAGGCCGTGCGGACGGCGGCCGACGCGGACTGGCGGTACACCAGGATTCTGCGGTCACTGAAGGCGCAGGAGGGCCTGGGCGTCCCGGCCGCGACGTGGAAGGACGCCGCGGCCGACGCGGCGGCGGTGCGGCAGGCGGCGGGCAGCTACCTGAAGAACGCGATCCCGCAGGATGCGAGCCCGGCGGAGCGCAAGGCGTGGTGGGCCGGCCTGACGGACGAACAGCGGGAGGAGTACCTCGCGGTGTACCCGGATCAGATCGGCAACCTGGACGGGCTCCCGGCCCTCGTACGGGACGCGGCGAACCGGGACAACCTTCAGCTGCTGATGGGGAAGCTGGAGGGGCGGAACGACGAGGATTCGGCGACCAAGCTTGCTGCGCTGCGGGGGATCGACCGGCAGTTGAGGGCGGTGCCGCGGGCGGGGGAGCCGCCGATGTACCTGCTCGGGATCGGGGATCAGGGAAACGGTCGGGCGATCGTCTCGTACGGGAATCCTGATACGGCGCGGAATGTGGCGGCTTATGTTCCGGGGTTGAATACCTCGTTGGACGAGGAGTTTGCCAAGGGGGACCTGAAGCGGGCGCGTGACACAGCCTTAGCGGCAAGAGAGATCGACGAGTCCACCGCAGCGATCGTTTGGCTGGGGTATGACGCACCTCAGAGTCCGGACGGGATGAATAGCTTGGCTGTCGCCGGTACCGAAAGAGCGGAAACCGGGGGGCGGGCATTCTGCGGGTTCATGTCCGGGCTGGCTGTATCAAATGACCACGGTGACCCGCACATGACGGCTATCGGACACTCGTATGGTTCGAGAACGGTCGGGGCCGCTACGCAGCAAGGTGGTGGGATTCCTGGGGTCGATGACATCGTCCTGGTCGGGAGCCCGGGGCTCGGCGTGGACCGTGCGGAGGATCTCAAGGTGGGGAGAGACCACGTATTCGTTGGTGCCGCAGAGAACGACGTGGTGACCCACCTGCCCTCCAAGAAAAAGGCCTTGCTCGAGGCGGCGGGGAGCGCGCTCGGCCCGGCGGGGGCGCTGGCAGTGGACCTAGTTCATCCGAGAGGAAACGGCCTGTGGTTCGGGGAAGATCCGGCGAGTGAAGAGTTTGGTGCGCGGCGCTTCACAGTTGATCCGGGGCCGCCGGTGGTCGGCCTTGGGCGTGTTTCGATCGATGCGCACTCGCAGTACTTCGATCCGAAGCTGGACCCTGCTTCGGCTGACAGTATTGCGATGGTTGTCGCAGGAACTGGCCACAAGGTTAAGCAGGAGAGTGCGCGTTGAGGCTCCTCATTCGCTCCGTAATGATCGCCGGATGTATGGCTCTGGCAGTAATTGGATGTGCAACAGATAAGGGTTCAGGCGTGGATATGCAAGCTGCCGCAGAGCGATCGGATGAGATTCTCGATTCCGTACTTCTGGAGATTCGGCCGGAGCTGCGGTGGACGCATGGGCCCACGACCGTGGGCAGTTGCGATGTGTCACGCAGGCGCGTCGTTATGACCGATATCTCCCCTGCGAGGAGGGGGAATCTCTTAGGGGTGGTGGATCGGTTCTGGCGCAAGAGTGGATACCACATGACGGCCATCAATAACGATGTTGATTTCCCGGCAATCTATGCCCGAACGAGTGACGGGTTCGAAGTGAGGCTTCGTATCGGGGGTAAGGGGCAAGCCTTCTTTCAGGTAGACACGCCATGTGTTCGTGAGTCCGAAGTGGCCGACTCCACCAGCCAGGCGACGGCCCCCCTGTACGAGGGTGCGGAGTTTATCCCCCGCCCCAACATCCACTCCGACTTCTGGTCGGCAGGCGCCCCCGGGGTGGCGGCAACGGGGTCGTGAACGGGGCAAGTTGGCTCAACTGGGCCGGTGCGTGCGGGCTTTGAGCCCTGCATTGGGTCCTGGGGCCCATGTCGTGTCCCCTGCCCGTGTGGTCGCATACGCGGAGTGACTGATCTGTCGCCCGTTCCGCCCACTCACGAGGTAGGGGACTGCTCTTGTCCGGCATACGAAGAAGCGCGGTCCCTGTCGGCGTCGATGTAAGCGCTGCCGTAGCGGGTTCGGGGCGGTTGATGCCCCGGCCGTTGCAGGCGGTGCTGATCCTCCTTCACGTTCTCTTCGTGGCCACCCTGGTGGGCGCGATCAGGGCCCTGTCGACGGCGTCCTCGGTGGACGCGGTGGACGGGTACCTCCTCGGACTGCTGCTCTACGCCTCGTTACCCGGCATCGGCGCCTTCGTGCTGTCGTTGTACGTCCGTAAGGGCGGCGTTCGGGTCTGGTACGGGCTTCTCGCCGTTCAGGCGTGGATCGTCCTCGGCGCCCTCGCGGAGCTGAGCGGCGGGGCCGGAGCCGGGGGTGTCGCCCGGCTGGTGATACCGGCGGCCGCCATCGTGCTGCTCTGCCGGCCGGGGAGCCGTCGATGGTTCCGGAGCGGTCTGGAGCAGCGGGCCGAGCAGCGGCTGTTCAGCTTCGCCCGGATGATGAGGCTCCGCCGCGACGCTGGACAGACCGCGCTGGAGTATCTGGGCCTCGTCCTCGTGGTCGTCGCGCTCGTCGGCGGGCTGACGGCCACCGGAACCGGCCGGCAGCTCACCGCGGAGATCCGTAGCGCGATCTGCGAGCTCACCGGCGGCTCGTGCCCGGCCCCGGGGCATGACGCCGTGGCCGGCGGAGGAGGCGCCGACGGCAGGGGCAGTGGCAGCGGGAGCGGGAGCGGCAGCAGCGCCGGCAGCAGCGCCGGCAACAGCATCGGTCCCGGTGGTGCTCCGGGTGCCGGTACGCACGGCGGTGCTGGAGCCGACGGCGGCGGTGGCGGTGGCGGTGACGAGTCCAGTCTCACCGGCGGTACCGGCAGCACCGGTACCAGCGATGGCGCCCGTGACGCCGGAGGGGCCGCGACCGCCGGAAGCACTGGCGGTACTGACGGCGCCGGCGGAGACAGCGGCAGCACCGCCGGCAGCGGCGGCGGCTCCGGTGACACCGGCGGCTCCGGTGACACGTCAGGTCCCCCAGGGGGCGACCAAGGCGGCGGCTCCTTCCCCCCGAGCGATGCCATCGTGCCGGTCGACGCGGGTAGACCCGCGGGCCCCAACGGCGGCGGGTTCCTCGACGGGTTCCTCGGGGACGGGCTGGGCGGTGATGTCCGCGGCGTCGTCGACGCGGTCCTGCGGCCGGGCGAGAGCGGTCAGCGCGTCGCCGACCAGTGGGGGCGCGACACCCGGGGCGCGGGCGAGAAGTGGGAGCGGGGCGACTACGTCGGCGCCGCCTGGGACTGGAACAAGGCGGTCGGCGGCGCCGGCGCCGGGCTGGCGATACCCGGCTCGGGGGCGCGGGTCGACGCCGAGGTGCGGGACGCCGAGCGCGCGCACCTGAGCGGGCGGATTCCGCAGAACGCCCCGCCCGCCGGGAACAAGGCCTGGTGGGACGGGCTCTCGCCGGAGGAGCGCGATCGGTACATCGAGCTGGTCCCGGAGCGGATCGGCAATCTCGACGGCATCCCGGTCCTCGCGCGCGACGCCGCCAACCGCAGGAACCTTCCCGCGCTGATCGACAAGCTGGAGGGGGTCGACACCGACAAGGCCCGTGACCAGCTGGCCGGGTTGCGGGAGATCGACCGGCAGTTGAAGGAGAACGGCAAGCCGCCCATGTATCTCATCGGGATCGGGGACGAGGGCAACGGGCGGGCCATCGTCTCGTTCGGCAATCCGGACGCGTCCCAGAACGTGTCGGCGTACGTACCGGGGCTCAACACCTCGCTCGACGAGGAGTTCGCCAAGAACGACCTCGGGCGGGCCCGGGACACCGCGATCGGGGCGCAGGGGTACGACGACTCCACGGCGTCCATCGTCTGGCTCGGGTACGACGCGCCGCAGCTGCCGGACAAGGACGGGGCGGCGGGCTACTTCGCCGTCATGGGCACGGGGCGCGCGGAGAAGGGCGGGGCGGCCTACCGCGACTTCATGGGCGGGATCTCCGTGACCAACCAGAACAAGGACCCGCACCTGACGGCCATCGGGCACTCCTACGGGTCCCGGACCGTGGGCGCGGCGGCGGCCCGGCCCGGCGGAATTCCCGGGGTCGACGACATCATCCTGGTCGGCAGTCCCGGGGTCGGCGTCGACCACGCCGTGGACCTCGGCGTGGGCAGCGAACACGTCTTCGTGGGCGCCGCCGCCAACGACCCGGTGACCCAGCTGCCCTCGAAGACCCAGGTGGTGGTGGGTGGCATAGGCCTGGCCCTGGGCGGCCCCGGTGGGGCCTATCTGGCCGGCGATCTGGCCGATCCGGGTGACGACGACCTGTGGTTCGGGAAGGATCCGGCGAGCAAGGCGTTCGGGGCGCGGCGCTTCCCGGTGGCCGACGGCCCGCCGCTCGTCAGCGGGAGCGGTATCAGTCTGGACTCGCACTCGAACTACTTCAGCCCGGAACGCGACGCCGTGTCCGCGGACAGCATCGCCCTGATCGTGTCGGGCAACGCCGACCGGCTCAAGATGGAGGAACCGAAGTGAGTCGAGCGAAGCGGGCTCTGCCCCTCGGCGCGGTCGTCCTTGCCCTGGGAATCGCGCTGTCCGGGTGCGGGAGTGAGGACGGAAGCGCGCGCGACGGCGGCGTGAGCACCGGAAAGGAGCGGGGCATGGACATGCAGGAGGCTGCCGAGCAGTCCGACGCGATGCTGGACGCCGTCCTGAAGGGCATCGACCCCGACGTGCGGTGGGCGCACGGGCCGACCACCACCCGCGCCTGCGGTGTGACCCGCCGACGAGCCGTCATGACCGTCGTCTCCCCCGAACTCCGTCAGACGTTCCTGGACCGTGCGGAGACGTTCTGGCGGAAGAACGACTACCGGATCAAGGCGGTCAACAAGGACGAGAAGTTCCCGGCGGTCTACGCGGTCACGAAGAGCGGATTCGGTGTCAGCGTCTCCTTCCGGGGGAAGGGGCAGGCCTTCCTGGAGGCCGACAGCCCGTGCGTCAAGGAGTCCGAGGTCGCCGCTCCCACTGCCGAGCCGAACGGTCCGGCGTACAAGGACGTCTATCCGCTGCCCCGACCCAACGTGCGCTCCGACTTCTGGTCGGGGCCGGGCGGCTGAGGCAGCGTCACCCCTGGTGCCGGTGAGCCGTCGGCGCCCCCGTGTGCTTCGGGTGCGCCGGTGGTGTGCCGCGGATGACTCGTACACACCGTCGAAAACGGCTCTGAAGCGCGCCCCGATGGGGGATGGTTGAGGGGTGCGGAAATTCTGGGTGTTCGGTGGCATCGGCGTCGGCATGGTCATGTGCTTCCTGGCGCTGCTCGTCGTCGGTACGTACTCCGCCGCCGCCGGGCTCGCCGGGTCGGGGGGCGGCGGTGCCGTCGCGCTGGCCAAGGGGGCGGTCCCGGCGCGGTTCCAGCCGCTGGTGCAGAAGTGGGGCAACCTCTGCCCCGCCATCAACCCGGCGCTGCTCGCCGCGCAGTTGTACCAGGAGAGCGGCTGGAACCCACAGGCGCAGAGCCACGCCGCCGCGCAGGGCATCGCCCAGTTCATCCCCGGTACGTGGGCCACGCACGGGATCGACGGCAACGGCGACGGCAAGCGGGACGTGTGGGATCCCGCCGACGCGATCCCCTCGGCCGCCTCGTACGACTGCGAGCTCGCCGGGTACGTGAAGAAGGTGCCGGGCGACCCGACGAGCAACATGCTCGCCGCGTACAACGCCGGCGCCTACGCGGTGATCAAGTACGGCGGCGTCCCGCCGTACAAGGAGACGCAGAACTACGTCAGGATCATCCGCTCGCTGGAGAAGAGCTTCGCCCGGCCCGTCGGCCGCGTCGCGCCCTCCCGGCAGGCCGCCGGTGCCATCTACTTCGCACAGAAGAGGCTGGGCACGCCGTATCTGTGGGGCGGCAACGGTACGCCGGAGCAGCAGGGCCGGTTCGACTGCTCGGGGCTGACCCAGGCGGCGTACCGGACCGTCGGCATCGAGCTGCCGCGCGTCGCCAATGACCAGTACAACGCGGGCCCGCATCCCTCGCGGGACGAGTTGCTCCCGGGGGACCTGGTGTTCTTCTCCGACGACCTCACCAACTCGCGTGCGATCCGGCACGTCGGGATGTACGTCGGGGGCGGCTATATGATCAACGCGCCGTTCACCGGGTCGGTCATCCGGTTCGACAAGATCGATACGCCGGACTACTTCGGTGCGACACGGGTCACCAAGGACGGCGCCGCCGCCCTTCCGACGGATCTGCCCACGGGGTGACGGATGTCTGCCGCATGTCTCCCGGATGTGTCCTTCGCATCTTCTGTCGGCTCCTGGTGGTTCCCGGCGTCGCGTACGGGCGTACCGTTCGGGGCTTCCGGAGCGGCCGAGGATGCTGACGGGCAGTCGGCCGTGCCCGGAACTCTCTGTGAAGCCTGGGCCCTGAGCTGCGGTGACGAGTCACTCTTCGATAACGTCATGGTGATCATTCGGTGGAGAGCGGAACGCACACGACGGCCAGGCCGTTCCCTGGACAGGGGACGGGAACGGCACGCGCACTGACCATGCGTCGCAGCGATGCGGTACGGCGATGCTGTGCAGTGCGGTAGCGGACAGCACCGGACACGGGGGTTCGACCACGGCGGCGTGCAAGGACGCGCGTCGCAGCAGAAGAAGCAGACAAGGCAAGGGGCCGCAGCAGATGGCTGGACTCGAACTCGACGGGTCGAACCCGGACGTCAGTCTGCTCTACGACATCAACGGCCTCGCGAAGGCCGCTCCGACCTGGTTCGACCGGGTCATGGAGTTCGTCGGCGAGTACGGGATCATGTTCGGCCTGGTGCTGGTGGGCCTGTGGTGCTGGTGGAGCATGCGCAAGCGTGGGACGGCCGAGGACTCGGTGACGGCTGCCGCCGCCATCGTCTGGGCGCCGCTCGCCGCCGCCATCGCGATCCTCGTCAACGTCCCGATCCGCGGTTTCGTCGAACGGCCGCGCCCGTTCAACGACCACGAGGGCCTTGAGGTCCTGATCCACGGCAAGACGGACTTCTCGTTCGTCAGCGACCACTCCACCCTGGCGATGGGCATCGCCGTCGGCATCTTCGTGGCCAACCGGAAGTTCGGCTTCGTCGCGATCGGCCTCGCGCTCTTCGCCGGTTTCAGCCGGGTCTACATGGGCGTCCACTACCCGACCGATGTGATCGGCGGGTTCGCCCTCGGTACGGCGGTCGCCCTGCTGCTGGCCCCGCTCGCCATGGCGCTGCTGACCCCTCTGATGGCGGCGATCGCCCGCTCGCCGCGGGTGGGCTGGTTGGTCCGGTCGAAGAGCGCGGCCGTCGCGGACGAGCACGGCGAGGCGATGGGCATCCCCGAGCCGCGGCCCGGCTCCGGACGGGGCGACCCGGGGGAGAAGGACCTGGCCGCCTGACGATCTCTGTCAGCCCTGTCAGCCCTGTCAGCCCTGTCAGCCCCGTGAGTTACGTGAGCCCCGTCAGCCCCGTGAGTCCCGTCGATCTCGGTCGCAACCTCGGTCGCAACCTCGGTCGCAGCCTCGGTCCTGGCTCCGTCCGTCTCCCTTCTCTCCCCGCCCTTCTCCTCAGCTGATCGAACGGTTCTCCCGATCCCCCGGACGCCTCCGAGCGTCCGGGGGATCGTGCTTCGACCAGGTCCCGTGGGCGGGCGGGCGGGTCAGGGGGTGGCGAGGTGTTTCGCGGCGTCGGTCCGGGCCAGGTCGCGGGACCTGCGTGCCGGTCCCGACCAGCCGCAGGAGCAGCGGGCCAGGCAGAACGAGCCGCGTTCGATCGTCGTGGCGCTGTGCCCGGCCGACGGGCCGGGCGGGGGAGCGGAGGCGGAGTCGGACGGGTGGCCCGGGGCGGTGGGGGCCAGGACCACGACGGGGGCCGCCGGGGGAGCCGGGGCTGTCCGGGTGTGGGTGTGGGTGCGGGGGACGGTGGTGCGGGCCGGAGCGGGGAGATCCTCATGCACCCGACCACGGTACTGGCCACGGCCCGCGGGCGGGGGGCCGCGTCCAGTCTTCTGCCCACAGGGCACCGCACCCGGCGACGGAGCCCACGCTCCCCACCCCGCCGGGCCGCAACGCGCCGCTCCCCACCCCGCCGGGCCGCAACGCGCCGGGGGCGCGTGACGGGGGGCGTCGGCGGTCGTTATGCGGGGCGGGTGAGGGCTCGGCCGGTCGGTAGTCGTTGGGGGTTGGCAGGCGATGGTGGTGCAGCAGTACAGGGACGGAGGCAGGGCCCGTGCTGTTCGCGCCCTCGCCGCGGCCGGAGTGATCGCGGTCAGCGCCGGGTGTTTCGGCGGGGACGCGGGGAGCGGCGCGAGCGACGGTTCCGGGCGTCGGTCCGTGGCCGCCGATCGTCCGCTCGATCTGCTCGGGCAGGCGGCGGACGTCCTCGTCGAGGCGGGCGGCGCGGAGACCCGTACGTCGATGGAGACGGCGGCCGGCGGGACGCGGGTGACGATCCGGGGGCAGGGCGCGTACGACTTCCGCCGGCAGCTGGGGCGGCTCAAGGTGGTGCTGCCCGAGGAAGCCGCGGGTGCGGACGGACACCGGCCGATCACCGAGCTGCTGGCCCCAGGAACGCTGTACATGAAGAACCGCGGTGCCGGGGTGCCCGACGACAAGTGGGTCAGGATCGACACGACCACGCTGAAGGACGGCAACCTCCTCACCGGCGGGGTCACCGACCCGATGGCGGCGGCCGAACTGCTGCGCGGCGCGGCCGATGTGACCTATGCGGGGAAGTCCGAGCTGGCCGGGGTGACGGTGCACCACTACCGGGGGGTCGCGGATCTGGGCCGGGCGGCCCGGGCCGCGTCGCCGCAGTCGCGCGGAGCGCTGAGCGCGGCGGCGAAAGGGTTCAGCAAGGACGCCGTCCCGTTCGACGCCTACCTGGACGAGGACGGCCGGCTGCGGAAGGTGCGGCACCGGTTCACGTTCTCCGCCGAGGGCCCGGAGGTGTCGGTGGTCTCGACGCTGCTGCTGTACGGGTTCGGGCTGCCGGTCACGGTGAACCTGCCGGACGAGGACGCCATCTACACGGGCGAGATCCGGCAGGGGTGAGGGTGCGGGGCGACGGGACGGCCGGGCGACGGGTCGGGGCCGCGTCGGTGTTGGCGGCCGGGCGACGGGACGGGGCGGCGTCGGTGTTGGCGGCCGGGGTGGCCGGGACGGGACGGGTTGGCCTGGACGGGCCGGGTGGTGGGACCGATTGGGAGGGGGCGCAAAATGGTCCGTCCGTGCCATGCGCGGTGCGTATCGCGCTCTCTAGGCTGGGAAGCCGGTGTGCCGCCAGGGGCCGGTGGCGGCCGGGAGACGGCAGAGAGAGGTGACGCAGGTGGTGACGCTCAGCGCCCCGAACGCTCAGGACTGTGTGGCCCTCGCCGAGATCGAGCTGTGCGGCGAGCTGATGATCGCCGCGTCGGCGGCGGGCGAGGAACGCCTCAGTCCCGACCGGATCGACGAAGTGCTCGACGTACGGGGTGCGGAGTCCTGGGCGACGGTCCCCCGGCAGGCCGTTCGCCGGGGGTGACGCCCGCTTCCCTCCGTACCGCCCCACCGCTCACGAGGTCGGGCCTCAGGTGCGGAGCAGGCGGGCGATGGCCTTCGTGGCCTCCTCGACCTTCGCGTCGATCTCCTCGCCGCCCTTGACAGCCGCGTCGGCGACACAGTGGCGCAGGTGCTCCTCCAGCAGTTGGAGGGCGAAGGACTGGAGCGCCTTGGTGGACGCCGACACCTGGGTGAGTATGTCGATGCAGTAGACGTCCTCGTCGACCATGCGCTGGAGGCCGCGGATCTGGCCCTCGATGCGGCGGAGCCGTTTGAGGTGCTCGTCCTTCTGGTGGTGGTAGCCGTGAATGCCGCGGTCGTGGTCGGTGACGATGTCCACAGGGGTGGCCGCCCCCGCGTCCGGGGCCGTCACGCCCGTTGATTCCGTCCCCGTGGTCCCGGTCGTGGTCATCTGCGTCCTCCCGTTGCTGTCCTCTGAGTGTCCCTGCCGGTAAGTGTCCCTGCCGGAACGTGAATGCGGAGCCCTCGGGCCCGCTGTTGTGCCGTGGGGGCCGTGCCGGACGGTTCCGCCGCCCTGCCCCGTCCGCGCCGCACCGTGCCGTGTTGATACCCCTGACGGGTATATGGTAACGAATCCCGCCGAACCGTGACCGGGGGGCCGTGCTGATCGCCGTGTCCGATGGGCGACACTGAAGAACGCCGGTTAGCCGTGGCCGGATGATGCGCCTAGCATCAGCCTGACCGAATCCAAAGCACCCCGAGGACCCCACGTGCGCTTTCGTCTGACCCCCAGGGAGACGAGCTTCTACGACATGTTCTCCGCGTCCGCGGACAACATTGTCACGGGCTCGAAACTCCTGATGGAACTGCTCGGGGCGGATTCCGCCTCCCGAGTCGAGATCGCGGAGCGTATGCGGGCAGCGGAGCACGCGGGGGACGACGCCACCCACGCGATCTTCCACCAGCTGAACTCCTCCTTCATCACGCCGTTCGACCGTGAGGACATCTACAAGCTGGCGTCCTCGCTCGACGACATCATGGACTTCATGGAGGAGGCCGTCGACCTGGTCGTCCTCTACCAGGTCCAGGAGCTCCCCAAGGGCGTCGAGAAGCAGATCGAGGTGCTGGCCCGGGCGGCGGAACTGACCGCCGAGGCCATGCCGGGGCTGCGGACCATGGACAACCTCACCGAGTACTGGATCGAGATCAACCGCCTGGAGAACCAGGCCGATCAGGTCCACCGCAAGCTGCTGGCCCAGCTCTTCAACGGCAAGTACGACGCCATGGAGGTGCTGAAGCTCAAGCAGATCGTGGATGTGCTGGAAGAGGCGGCTGACGCGTTCGAGCACGTCGCGAACACCGTGGAGACCATCGCGGTCAAGGAGTCCTGAACCTCGTGGACACCTTTGCGCTGATCGTGACCATCGGTGTCGCGCTCGGCTTCACGTATACGAACGGCTTCCACGACTCCGCGAACGCCATCGCCACCTCGGTCTCCACCCGGGCGCTGACCCCGCGTGCGGCTCTGGCGATGGCGGCGGTGATGAACCTCGCCGGCGCCTTCCTGGGCCAGGGGGTCGCCAAGACCGTCAGCGAGGGCCTGATCGCGACGCCCGTGGGGCAGAAGGGGATGGGGATCCTGTTCGCGGCGCTGGTCGGCGCGATCATCTGGAACCTCATCACCTGGTACTACGGCCTCCCCTCCTCGTCCTCGCACGCCCTGTTCGGCGGCATGGTCGGGGCGGCGCTGGCCGGCGGCACGGACGTCATCTGGTCCGGGGTGCTGGAGAAGATCGTCATCCCGATGTTCATCTCGCCGTTCGTCGGCCTGATCGTCGGCTACCTGGTGATGGTCGGCATCATGTGGATGTTCCGGAACGCCAACCCGCACAAGGCCAAGCGCGGCTTCCGGATCGCGCAGACGGTCTCGGCGGCGGGCATGGCGCTCGGCCACGGCCTCCAGGACGCGCAGAAGACGATGGGCATCGTCGTGATGGCCCTGGTCATCGCGGACATCGAGGGCCCCAACGACGAGATCCCCGTCTGGGTCAAGATCGTCTGCGCGCTGATGCTCTCGCTGGGTACGTACGCGGGTGGCTGGCGCATCATGCGGACCCTCGGCCGCAAGATCATCGAGCTGGACCCGCCGCAGGGCTTCGCGGCGGAGACGACCGGCGCCGCGATCATGTTCGGTTCGGCGTACCTGTTCCACGCGCCGATCTCGACGACGCACGTCATCACCTCCGCGATCATGGGCGTCGGGGCCACCAAGCGGGTGAACGCGGTGCGCTGGGGCGTCGCGAAGAACATCATCCTCGGCTGGTTCATCACCATGCCGGCCGCGGCGCTGGTCGCCGCGCTGAGCTACGGAGCGGTGCTCCTGCTCTTCGGCTGAGCCGCCGCCGTGCGGTGATGCGACCGGGTTGGTTACACGTGTGGGTCCGCCCCCGTTCTCGTACGAGAACGGGGGCGGACCCTTTCGCCTTGTGGTGGCACCGCCATGCAGCACCGCAAGGCTGTCTGTGGGGTGGGACGGGGAGGCTTGGTGGCCGGCCCGGCCGGGGTGACTCAGCCGAAGCGGCCGGAGATGTAGTCCTCCGTGGCCTGGACCGACGGGTTGGAGAAGATCCGCTCCGTCTCGTCGATCTCGATGAGCCGGCCGGGCTTGCCGACCGCCGAGAGGTTGAAGAACGCGGTGCGGTCCGAGACGCGGGCCGCCTGCTGCATGTTGTGCGTCACGATGACGATCGTGAAGCGCTCCTTCAGCTCGCCGATCAGGTCCTCGATGGCGAGCGTCGAGATCGGGTCCAGCGCCGAGCACGGCTCGTCCATCAGCAGGACCTGCGGCTCGACCGCGATGGCGCGGGCGATGCACAGGCGCTGCTGCTGGCCGCCGGAGAGTCCGGAGCCGGGCTTGTTGAGGCGGTCCTTGACCTCGTTCCAGAGGTTCGCGCCGCGCAGGGACCTCTCCACGACGTCGTTGAGCTCGCTCTTGCGGTAGCTGCCGTTCAGCCGCAGCCCGGCCGCCACGTTGTCGAAGATCGACATGGTGGGGAAGGGGTTGGGGCGCTGGAAGACCATGCCGACCGTGCGGCGCACGGTGACCGGGTCGACGCCGGCGTCGTACAGGTTCTCGTCGTCCAGCAGCACCTTGCCCTCGACGCGGCCGCCGGGGGTCACCTCGTGCATCCGGTTCAGGGTGCGGAGGAAGGTGGACTTGCCGCAGCCGGAGGGGCCGATGAAGGCGGTCACGGAGCGCGGCTCCACGGTCATCGAGATGTCCTCGATGGCCTTGTGGCTGCCGTAGAAGGCGTTGAGGCCGCTGATGTCGATGCGCTTGGCCATGGAAAATCACTGCTTCTTTCGGGAGGTCGCTGTGGCCGCGTCAGCGACCGGTCTTCGGGGCCTTCCAGCGGGCGATGCCGCGGGCCACCAGATTCAGGATCATGACGAAGGCGATCAGCACCAGGGCGGCGGCCCAGGCGCGGTCGTAGGACGCGGCCTCGCCGACCTTGTACTGCTCGTAGATGTAGAAGGGCAGCGAGGACTGGGCGCCTTCGAAGGGGTTCGTGTTGATCAGCTGGCTGCCGAAGACCAGCAGGATGATCGGCGCGGTCTCACCGGCGATACGGGCGATGGCGAGCATGACGCCCGTGGTGATGCCGCCGATCGCGGTGGGGAGGACCACCTTCAGGATGGTGCGCCACTTCGGGATGCCGAGGGCGAGGGAGGCCTCGCGCAGCTCGTTGGGGACGAGCTTGAGCATCTCCTCGGTGGAGCGGACCACGACGGGGATCATCAGGATCGTCAGGGCCAGCGCGCCCATCAGGCCGGAGGGCTCCAGGTTGGCGATCAGCATGATCGACAGGATGAAGAGACCGGCCACGATGGACGGGATGCCCGTCATGACGTCGACGAAGAACGTGACGGCCTTGGCCAGCGAGCCCTTGCCGTACTCGACGAGGTACACGGCGGTCAGCAGGCCGAGCGGGGCGGAGATCACCGTGGCGATGCCGACCTGCTGCAGGGTGCCGATCAGCGCGTGGTAGACGCCGCCGCTGGCCTCGGAGCCGAGCACACCGGCCATCGAGTGGGTGAGGAAGTAGCCGTCCAGCCGCTCCGCGCCGCGGACGATCGTCGTCCACAGCAGCGAGGCCAGCGGGACGACGGCGACCAGGAAGCAGACCCACACCACGCTGGTGGCGAGGCGGTCCTTGGCCTGGCGCTGGTTCTCGACGATCGTCGTGGCGACGTAGGAGATGGCCAGGAAGAGCAGGGCCGAGATCAGGCCCCACTGGATGCGGCTCTCCCAGCCGGCGGCCAGCGAGACGCCGACGCCGAGCGCGACCGCGACGACGGCGAAGCCGAGCGGGGCGAGGCGGGGCAGGGAGCGGCTGCCGAGGCTGCTCTTCGGATCGGGCGATGCGGGCGTCGGGCGCTCGATGACGCCGGTGGGTGCGTGGCTCATGCGTTGGCCCCCGAGTACTCCTTGCGGCGGGCGATGATGAGCCGGGCCGCGCCGTTGACCAGCAGGGTGAGGACGAAGAGGACGAGGCCGGAGGCGATCAGGGCGTCCCGCCCGAACGCGTCGGCCTCGCCGAACTTGGCCGCGATGTTCTGGGCGAACGTCCCGCCGCCCGGGTTGAGCACGTGCAGCGAGATGAGGAAGCTCGGGGAGAGGACCGTGGCGACGGCCATCGTCTCGCCGAGCGCGCGGCCGAGGCCGAGCATCGAGGCGGAGATGATGCCGGAGCGGCCGAAGGGCAGCACCGAGAGGCGGATGACCTCCCAGCGGGTGGCGCCGAGCGCGAGCGCGGCCTCCTCGTTCATCTTCGGGACCTGGAGGAAGACCTCGCGGCTGACGCTGGTCACGATCGGCAGGATCATGATCGCGAGCAGGATGCCGACGGTGAAGAGCGAGCGGGCGACGCCGATCTCGGTCTTCTCGAAGATGTACGTCCAGCCGAAGAACTGGTCGAGCCAGAGGTTCAGGCCCTCCAGGTACGGCACCAGGACGAGTGCGCCCCAGATGCCGTAGACGATGCTCGGCACGGCGGCCAGCAGGTCGACCACGTACGCGATGGGGGCGGCCAGCTTGCGCGGCGCGTAGTGCGAGATGAACAGGGCGATGCCGACAGCGATCGGAACCGCGATGACCATCGCGATGATCGAGCTGACGACGGTGCCGAAGAGCAGGACCGCGAT
The DNA here is from genome assembly GCF_044329855.1 of Streptomyces sp. NPDC017520. Classification (NCBI taxonomy): domain Bacteria; kingdom Bacillati; phylum Actinomycetota; class Actinomycetes; order Kitasatosporales; family Streptomycetaceae; genus Streptomyces; species Streptomyces sp. NPDC017520. The sequence goes on along the minus strand of NZ_JBIRKB010000015.1, from coordinate 150,461 downwards.
GCCGAAGACCGGCGGGTCGCCGGCCGGGTTCCAGTCGAAGGTGGTGAGGAAGTTGCCCTCGTTCTTCGAGATGGCGATGACGGAGCGGTAGGTGAGGAACACGGCGATCGACGCCATGATCACGAGCAGCAGGATGCCCGAGCCGCGGGAGAGGCCCAGGAAGATCTTGTCGCCCATGCGCCCGGTGGACCGGGGGCTGGGCCGCGTGACCGGCGGCGCCGGTGGCGTGTCTATCGGTGTGGTGGAAGCCATGGTCTTTCCGGTCTGTGTGGGGGAGCGGTGTGCTCCCCTGGCGGCGGTGCACCGGATGGAGAGTGGGCGGGAGGCGGGCCGGTCCGGAGGGGTGCGCCGGGCCGGCCTGCCGGCGGCGTTTCGCGTCGGTGGCGCGGGGCGCCGGTGACGGGTTACGCCGGTGGGCGGCCGGGCCGCGTGGGCCCGACCGCCCCGGGTGTTACGAGAGGGAGCCGATGGTCTCGCGGACCTTGGCGTTGATCTCGGCCGGGATCGGGGCGTAGCCGGCGTCGGTCAGGATCTTCTGGCCGTCGTCGGAGGCGGCGTAGGAGAGGAAGGACTTGACGGTGTCGAGCGTCTCGGGCTTGTTGCCGCTGTCGCAGACGACCTCGTACGTCACCAGGACCAGCGGGTAGGCACCCTCGGCCTTGGTGGTGTAGTCGAGTTCGAGCGCCAGGTCCTTGCCGGTGCCCTTGACCTTGGCGGCGGCGATGGCCTTGGAGGCGTTCTCCGAGGTGGCCTTCACCGGGGCGGCGCCACCGGTGGCGATGTCCACCGTGGTGATGCCCTGGGACTTGGCGTAGGAGAGCTCGAAGTAGCCGATCGCGCCGTCGACCTGCTTGACCTGGGCGGCGACGCCGGAGGAGCCGGACGCGGCCTGGCCACCGGGGGCCGGCCACTTCTTCTCGGCCTCGTACTTCCAGTCGTTCGGGGCCGCTGCGCCGAGGTACTTGCCGAGGTTCTGCGTGGTGCCGGAGTCCTCGGAGCGGTGGAAGGCCTGGATCGCCTTGTCCGGCAGCTTGACGCCCTCGTTCAGCTTGGCGATCGCCGGGTCGTTCCACTTCTTGATCTTGCTGTCGAAGATCTTGGCGAGGGTCGGGGCGTCCAGGACGAGGGTGTCGACGCCCTCCAGGTGGAAGCCGACCGCGACCGGGCCGCCGACCATCGGGAGGTTGATGCCCTGGCCGGTCTTGCACATCTTCTTCGACTCGGCGACCTCGTCGGGCTTCAGCGCCGAGTCGGAGCCGGCGAAGCCGACGGTGCCCTGGTTGAAGGCGACGATGCCCTCGCCGGAGGAGGAGGAGTTGTAGTTGATCTGCACACCGTCACAGGCGGCCATGTAGTTCTTGACCCAGAGGTCCATGGCGTTCTTCTGAGCGCTGGAGCCGGAGGCGCGCAGCTGCCCCTTGGCCTTGCCGCAGTCGACGTCCGACGCGGCGGTCGTCTTCTCGCCCGTCCCGGCCGTACCGCCACCGGTGTTGTCGTCCGAACCGCACGCCGTGAGGACCAGGGCGCCGGAGACGGCGAGGGCACCGAGCGCGGTGGCACGAAGCCGGTTCTTGCGCTGAAGCTTCACTTTCGGGTGTTCCTTCCAGGAGCCGCCGTGGTCAGTTCGTTCTACGACGGCGTGCGATGAGGAGCGGTGCGGTGGCTTGTCGCCGCGCACCGTGTACGTCCGAAATTAGGCAGAACAGGTGAAGCCGCCGACGGGGGAGAGTGAACGGCAGGTGAACCGTGTCGGGCAGGTGGGTGCGGACCGGGCCGGGCCGGTGGCCGGTGCGCGGCGCGGAACGTGGATCAGGGCTGGTCGGGGGCGGTGGCCGGGGCGCGGCGCGGAACGCGGATCAGGGCTGGTCGGGGACGGTGACCGGGGCGCGGTGCGGAACGCGGATCAGGGCCGGCTCGAATGCTGGTCAGGGTGCGGCGAGGACGTCCAGCAGGGCGGTCAGCTGCCGGACGTCGCGGGGCTGGGTGAGCCGGGCCCGGGCGGCGTCGGGGGTCAGCCACAGGATGCGGTCCACCTCATCGTTGGCGGTGAAGGAGCCGCCGGTCGCCTCGGCCGCCCAGTAGGCGACCTCCTTGGGCCGGCCGTCCACCGGGTAGCGGGAGGTGGGCAGCCGGTCCCCGGGGGCGCAGTGGTGGCCGGTCTCCTCCAGCACTTCCCGTACGGCGGCGGCCAGCGGGTCCTCGCCGCGTTTCAGCTTGCCTTTGGGAAAGGACCAGTCGTCGTAGCGGGGCCGGTGGACCAGGCAGACCTCGACCCCGCCCCCGCCCGGGGCGCGGCGCCACAGCACGCAGCCCGCGGCCCGGACGGTGCCGGTGCGGTGTTTCACGGGCCCGGTGGCCCCCGGGTCCCCGCTCATGGGGTGCTCAGGGCCGCGGCGTACGGCCAGGTCTCCCGGAAGACGGCCCGGGCCGCCTCCACCTCGTGGCGCTGGTCCGCGTGGAGCACGCCCAGCGCGTACGCCGTGGCCGGGGCGATCCGGGGGGTGCGGGCCGCCGCTGCCGCCGCCCCGGCCGCCTCCACGGCGTCCCGGTGCAGGTCGAGGGCGTGGCCCGCGCCGGTCAGGGCCGGGTCGGTGGCGCCGAGGACGACCTCGTGGGCGTACCGGTGCAGCCGCAGCAGCAGGCGGGTCTGGTGCCATGCCGCGTCCTGGGCCTCGTTGTACGGCTCGGTGTCGTCGGGCGGCAAGGCGGCCACGGCGGCGAGGAGGCGTTGCTCGGCGTGTTCGGCGGGCTCCAGGAGGGCCTCGGCGGTGCGGCCCGCGGGGCCGGGAGCCAGGGGGACGTCGGAGGCCAGGAGCGCCACGGCGTCGGCGATCGCGTGGAAGCGGGAGGAGCCGAGCGCCTGGAGGGCCGCGGAGTGGGACCGGGTCCGGGCGAGGGTGAGGCGGCGTTCCAGCAGCGCCCCCGCCCGTGCGGCGCCCACCCCGAGGGCGGCGCGGCCCTGGGCGTCGGAGGCGGCGCTGTCCCCGGCGGCCCGGACGCCCCGGGCGGCGGGGAGAGCGGGGCCGGAGAGCTGGTGCAGGGCCTCGACGAGCCGGGTGAGGCGGTTCGCGTAGGCGTGTTCGCGGGCGAGGATGCCGGAGAGCCAGGCCAGTTCGGCGCGGAGCTGATCGGCCCAGAGCGGGTCGAGCGCGGCCCGGAAGGTGTGCAGAGCGCCGCTGATCCGGCGGGCCGAGCGGCGCAGTGCGCGGGTGGCGGCGGCGGCGTCGTGGCCGCCGGAGTCCGCGGGGGCGCTGTGCTCGTGGTGCAGGCGCAGGCTCCGCAGGAACTCGGCGGCCTGCCCCCGCAGGTAGGGCGCGAGGACCGCCTCCGTGGTCAGGTCCCCGGTGGGGCGGGAGCCGACGGGGCGGGAGCCGACGGGTCCCGGGAGGGGAGCCGCCGCCGTGGTTCCGGCGAGCTGCCGGGCCCCCGGTCCCGTGGTGTCGGCGAGGTGCTGCGGTCCTGGTTCCAGGGGGTGTGCCCCCGGTCCGGTGGCCTCGGTCGGGCGCCGGGCCCCCGGTCCCGTGGTGTCGGCGAGGTGCTGCGGTCCTGGTTCCAGGGGGTGTGCCCCCGGTCCCGTGGCCTCGGCGGGCGGCGTGTCCGGTGTGGTGCCGGGGGCCGCTTCCGGCGTCGGCCGGGTCGTCGTCTGCTGGTCAGGGCGTCGCACGCCTGCGCCTCCGGGCGTCGATGAGCATTTCCTGGACGTGCCGCAGCGGCTGGCCGTCCGCGTCCGTGGCGTGCCGGGTCCAGTTCCCGTCGGGGCCCAGATGCCAGGAGGCGGTGGTGTCGGCCATACCGGTCTCCAGGAGTCGGCTGAGTGCGGCGCGGTGGGCGGGGTCGGTGACCCGGACCAGCGCTTCGATCCGGCGGTCGAGGTTGCGGTGCATCATGTCGGCGCTGCCGAACCACACCTCGGGCTCGCCGCCGTTACCGAAGGAGAAGACCCGGGAGTGTTCGAGGAAGCGGCCGAGTATGGAGCGGACCCGGATGTTCTCGGAGAGCCCGGCGACGCCGGGGCGGATCGCGCAGATCCCGCGCACCCAGATGTCGACGGGGACGCCCGCCTGGGCGGCCCGGTAGCAGGCGTCGATGATCGCTTCGTCGACCATCGAGTTGACCTTGATCCGGACGTAGGCGGGGCGGCCCGCGCGGTGGTGGGCGATCTCCTTGTTGATCCGGGCGATCAGCCCGTCGCGCAGGGACTTCGGGGCGACCAGGAGGCGGCGGTAGGTCTCGCGGCGGGAGTAGCCGGAGAGCCGGTTGAACAGGTCGGAGAGGTCCGCCCCGACCTGCGGGTCGGCCGTGAGCAGGCCGAGGTCCTCGTACAGCCGGGCCGTCTTGGGGTGGTAGTTGCCGGTGCCGACGTGGGAGTAGCGGCGCAGCGTGTCGCCCTCCTGGCGGACGACGAGGGAGAGCTTGCAGTGGGTTTTCAGCCCGACGAGTCCGTACACGACGTGGCAGCCGGACTCCTCCAGCTTGCGGGCCCATTTGATGTTGGCCTGCTCGTCGAAGCGGGCCTTGATCTCGACGAGGACGAGGACCTGCTTGCCGGACTCAGCGGCGTCGATGAGGGCGTCCACTATCGGGGAGTCGCCGGAGGTGCGGTACAGCGTCTGCTTGATGGCCAGGACGTCCGGGTCGCCCGCCGCCTGCTCCAGGAACGCCTGGACGGAGGTGGAGAACGAGTCGTACGGGTGGTGGAGCAGGACGTCGCGCTCACGCAGGGCGGCGAAGATGTCGGGCGCGGAGGCGGACTCCACCTCGGCCAGGTCCCGGTGGGTGCCCGCGATGAACTTGGGGAACTTCAGCTCCGGCCGGTCCAGCGAGGCGATGGCGAAGAGCCCGGTCAGGTCGAGCGGTCCGGGCAGCGGGTAGACCTCCGCGTCGGACACCTTCAGCTCGCGGACCAGCAGGTCCAGGACGTACGGGTCGATGGACTCCTCGACCTCCAGGCGCACCGGCGGGCCGAACCGCCGGCGCATGAGCTCCTTCTCCAGGGCCTGGAGGAGGTTCTCCGTGTCGTCCTCCTCGACCTCCAGGTCCTCGTTCCTGGTGACCCGGAACATGTGGTGCGCCAGCACCTCCATGCCCGGGAACAGCTCCTCCAGGTGGGCCGCGATGACGTCCTCGATGGGGACGTACCGCTGGGGCGAGGCCTCCAGGAAGCGGGTCAGCAGCGGCGGGACCTTGACCCGGGCGAAGTGCCGGTGGCCGCTGACGGGGTTGCGGACGACGACGGCGAGGTTGAGGGAGAGCCCGGAGATGTACGGGAAGGGGTGCGCGGGGTCGACGGCCAGCGGGGTCAGGACCGGGAAGACGCGCTGCCGGAAGAAGGTGAACAGGCGGGCCTGCTCCTTCTCGGTCAGGTCCGGCCAGCGGATCAGCTGGATGCCCTCGTCGGACAGGTCAGGGGCGATGTCCTGCTGGTAGCAGGCGGCGTGCCGGGCCATGAGTTCCCGCGAGCGGGTCCAGATGAGGTCCAGGACCTCGCGGGGCTGGAGGCCGGAGGCGGAGCGGGTGGCGACGCCGGTGGCGATGCGGCGCTTGAGGCCGGCCACCCGGACCATGAAGAACTCGTCCAGGTTCGACGCGAAGATGGCGAGGAAGTTGGCCCGCTCCAGGATGGGGGTGTTCGGGTCCTCGGCCAGTTCCAGGACCCTTTCGTTGAACGCGAGCCAGCTGCGTTCGCGGTCCAGGAAGCGCCCCTGGGGCAGCTCGTCGCCGTCCCGGTCGGGCTCGTAGGCGTCCGCGTCGGCGTCCAGATCGGGATCCAGATCGGCGGCGGTGGAGAAGCCGACCCCGTTGGAGGCGGGGGTGGCGTGCGGCCGGTGCGCGGCGAGCGAACCGACGGACGGCTGGGCTGCGGGCTGGACCGGGACCTCGGAGCTGGGCTGCTGGCTCATGGACCTATTGTTCCGCGCCGAGCGCTCCTCAGGCGCGTTGGAGCCCGGAAAGATCGCGGAAGGTCCGGGAAACCCCGGGTCACGGCCGGGGGTGCCTTGAGTGGCGTTTCCCCGGGCTCTCCCGTTGCGGCGGGGGGCGGGCACAGCTGGCTGCATCCCGTGAGGGTCGCAAGGGCGTCTGAATGGCCGGTAACGGCGACATGACGTACAGGAAGCGGTGCGCCTGCGGGTGGGCCTCGCGGTCACTGTACGTGTTCGGCGCGGCCGGATTGCCGAGCGGGGCGGGCGTACGTGTGCGCGGGGTACGCCCCCGGGCCCGCGCACGCGCCCGCCGTCCGGGCCCACCCCTCGCGGGGCCCGGACGGCGGTCCTTCCGTGGGTGGGTGCGGTCAGCCGTGCAGGCGGCGCAGGACCCGGAAGGCGGCGAACACGGCGAGGGCGGCGAGGGCGAGCAGGATGCCGGTCTCGACGAGCTGGAGGGGCCAGTAGTGGGAGGCGGGGTGGTGGTCGAGGTAGCCGTTGGCCACGCCCTGCTCCGACAGACAGACCTCGTGGTCGAGGGAGGAGTCGGTGCAGAGGTCGGCGGGCAGCACGTCGCCCCCCTTCGTCACCCAGCCCCACTCGACTACGGCGGCCCGGTCGGGCCAGTGGTAGCCGCCGTCCGGCGCGAAGGTGTCCCTCACGACCGGCCACAGGCTGTCGCGCAGCATGACCAGGGCGACCGTCACCAGTCCGGAGACGAACAGGCTCACCGCCATGGCGGGCACCGTGCGGCGCAGCCGGAGGCCGAGGAAAGCACCGAGTGCCAGGGCGAACAGGGTGTTCGCGACCGGGACCGTGCCGGACGCCATGAACGTGAACCACTCGAACCACGCGGCCGGGTATTCCGTTCCGGTCCGGGGCCGGGCCCACGCGAGGACGGCGGTCAGCGCGACGGCCCCCGGGACCACCAGCACGGCCGAGGCGGCAAGGCGGGCGATCAGCCAGTGGACGGGCGACACGGACTGGGTCCAGGACAGCCTGAAGGTGCCGTTCTCCCATTCACGGGCGATCAGCGGGCCCGCCACGAACGCCCCGACGACGGCGGGCAGGACGATCAGCACCAGGCTCGCGTGATCGGGTATCCGGCTGACCTCCAGCATGCTGTCGGCGTAGTCGCGGGCCGGCTGGAAGCAGGCCGGTACCGAACCGCTGGGCGTACAGCCGCTGTTCGCGAAGTCCGCCATGAGGTAGTCGGCCCGGAGTACTGCGGTGACCAGGGCGGCGGCCACGGCGGCGAGGAACGCTCCGGCGATCCACAGGCTCCGCCGGTGCACCCGCAGTACCACCCGCACGGCCCCCCGCAGGGTGGCGCGGCCTGGGGCGGCCGTGACCGCGTCGGGCTTCGGGGGCGTGAGGGTGCTCATGCCGCTGCCACCCCCTCCGCACCGGCCGTGCCCGCGACGACGCTCGCGCTCGGCGTGAACAGCGGCGGGGCGTCCGGGGAGCGGAGGTGGGCGAGCAGCAGCTCCTCCAGGGACGGTTCCGAGACGGCCCAGGCGGTGGTGTCCACGGGGCCCTCCTTCCTGACGAGCGCGGTGAGCTGACGTCCCGTCGTGCGGGATTCGACGACGGTGTGCGGGGAGAGGTCCTGCGTCCGGCCGGTGAGGAGGGCGTGGGCGGAGACGATGTCCTCGGCCTCCCCGCCGAGCCGGACGCGCCCGCCGTCGACGAACAGGAGGTAGTCGCAGGCGCCCTCCAGCTCGGTGAGGATGTGCGAGGACATCACGATGCTGGTGCCGTGCTCGGCGGTCTCCGCCATCAGGACGCCCATCAGCTCGTGCCGGGCGAGGGGGTCGAGGTCGGCCATCGGCTCGTCCAGCAGCATTAGTTCGGGCCGCTTGCCGAGGGCGAGGGCCAGCGCGAGACGGGTTCGCTGCCCGCCGGAGAGGGTACGGACGCGGGCCTTGCGCGGCAGTGGTCCGGCGATCCGGTCGGCGGTGGCACGGTCCCAGCGCCCGGGGTTCAGCTCGGCCCCGGCCCACAGGGTGTCGGCGACGGTGAGCTGCGGGTACAGGGGCTTGTCCTGGGAGACGAAGGCGATGCGGTCGCGTACGTCGCCGGGGGTGGTGGAGCCGAGGACGGCGAGCGACCCGGCGCTGGGGCGGTCCAGCCCGGCCGCCAGGTTCAACAGGGTCGACTTGCCCGCGCCGTTGGGCCCCACGAGGGCGCAGACGCGGCCGGCGGGCAGCCGGAACGAGCAGTCGTGCAGGGCGCGGTGGCGGCCGCCCCCGCGCCCGTAGGCCCTTCCGAGGCCGTGTGCCTCGATCGCGACGCCGGTCATCGTTCCTCGTCCCCCTTGTATGTGCTGTCCAGTACGGCGGTGAAGAGCGCGCCGACGTCGTCCTTCTCCAGGCCGGCCGCCCGGGCCCGGCGGGCCCAGTCGGCGAGTTCGGTGCGCAGCGGTGCGTCGGCGGCGGTCGCGTCGGCCGCGCCGCCCAGCGTGCCGAGCGTGCCCAGCGTCCGGCGGACGAAGGTGCCGAGTCCGCGACGGGCCTCGACGAGGCCTTCGCGCTCCAGCTCGCGGTAGGCCTTGAGGACCGTGTTCGGGTTGATCGCGGTGGCTTCCACGACCTCGCGGGCGGTCGGCAGCCGGTCGCCCGGTTCGAGTACGCCCAGGCGCAGGGCCTGCTTCGTCTGCTGGACGATCTGGAGGTAGGTGGCGACGCCGCTGCGCCGGTCGATGCGGAACTCGACCGCTGCGGATTCGGCTGTCATGCACTGCACCACCCTTTCACTAATTGAGTAGTGAAAGGGTGGTGTAAAAGCGGGGCGGCGTCAAGTGACGCCGCCCCTCGTCCGTCTGCCGGGGTGTCAGGACTCCGTGCGGTAGCCGGGGTGTCAGGACTCCGTGCGGTACATGAGGTCCACTTCGTGCGTGGTGAAGCCCATGCGCTCGTACACCGTCACGGCCGCCGTGTTGTCCGCGTCCACGTAGAGCATCGCGGTGGGCAGCGCCTCTGCGGCCAGGTGGTGCAGCCCGATCGAGGTCAGCGCCTTGCCGAGGCCGCCGCCCTGGGCTTCGGGCAGGACGCCGACCACGTACACCTCGCCGAGCTGCTCCGCCGCGTGCACCTTCGTCCAGTGGAAGCCGACGATCTCCCCGTCCCGCTCGGCCAGGAAGAAGCCCTTCGGGTCGAACCAGGGCTCCGCCTTGCGGTCGTCCAGGTCCTGCTGGGTCAGGGACCCCTGCTCGGGGTGGTGAGCAAAGGCGGCGCGGTTCACGGTGAGCCAGGCGGCGTCGTCACGGCCCGGCTCGAAGGTCCGTACGGTGACGCCCTCGGGCAGCACCGGCTCCGCCAGGTCGAGCGGGGCCAGGCTCCGCCGGAGCTGGCGCAGCTCGCGGAAGAGGGAGAGGCCGAGGACCTGGGCCAGGTGGCGGGCGGCGGAGCTGCCGCCGTGCGCCCAGACCCGCAGCCGCTTGCCGGTCGCGGCGAGGAGGGCCGCCCCCAGCGCCCGGCCGTGCCCGGTGCCGCGCCGGTCGGGGTGGACGACCAGCTCGGCGGCCGGGGCCTCCACCGGGTCGGTGTCCTCCAGCTGGGCGTAGCCGGCGAGCGTCCCGTCGACGGTGAGGAGGAAGTGCCGTACGCCGTCGCGGTGGCCGCCCCGGATCCGGAGCCTGCCCTGCTCGGAGACCGCCTGCCGGCCGTCCGACCGGGCGGCCTCGGCGAGCAGGGCGAGGACGGCGTCGGCCTGCGCGGAGTCGAGTGCGTCGAGGGTGTGGACCTCGCGTCCGGGAGCGGGGAGGGGTGCGTCAGTCGTCATGCCTCCGAGCGTACGGCGACGGGCGCGCCCGGCGGGGGCGCGGCGGGGTGGCGGGGCTGCGGACGGATGACGCGGGCGCTTGTGAGGGCGTTCCTGTCGAGCCACTTGGCCGGATGGCAACCAGTCCGTAACCCCGGACACCTGTTGCGCTACGCGCGTTGACTCTAGGCTGCGGCACGCAGGATCCCAGACGTGACACCAGCGACACGACTGCCACCACCGACAGCACTGACACACAAGGGGACCGATGTCAGCGACTCCGCAGAAGAACCGTGTGACACGGCGGCTGCTCGCCGCCACGGCCGGTCTGGCCACCGTGGGCGCGCTCGTCGCCGCGATGCCGGCCGGCGCCCAGGAGCGGGGCCACGGCCACGGGCACGGCCACCAGCCCCGTACCGTCGACGTGCAGTTGCTGTCGTTCAACGACCTGCACGGCAACCTGGAGCCGCCGGCCGGTTCGGCGGGCAACGTCTCCGAGACGCAGCCCGACGGCACGGTGAAGGCGATCCCGGCCGGTGGCGTCGAGTACCTGGCGACCTCGCTGCGCACCGCGCGCAAGGGCAACCCGTACTCCGTCACGGCGGCCGGCGGCGACCTGGTCGGCGCGAGCCCGCTGTTGTCGGGCCTCTTCCACGACGAGCCGACGATCGAGGCGCTGAACGGCCTCGACCTGGACGTCACGGCGGTCGGCAACCACGAGTTCGACGAGGGCGCGGCCGAGCTGGCCCGCCTCCAGGACGGCGGCTGCCACCCGGTCGAGGGCTGCTACGAGAAGGGCAAGAAGTTCCAGGGGGCCGGCTTCCCCTACCTCGCGGCCAACGTGACCAAGGAGAAGCCCGGCAAGCCGCTGCTGAAGCCGTACACCGTCTGGAAGAAGAACGGCGTCAAGATCGGCTTCATCGGTGTGACGCTGGAGGGCACCCCGGACATCGTCACCGCGAACGGCGTCAAGGGCCTCAAGTTCCACGACGAGGTCGAGACGATCAACAAGTACGCCCGCGAGCTGGACCGCAAGGGCGTCAAGTCCATCGTCGCGCTGATCCACGAGGGCGGGGCCCCGGCCTCCACCTCGTACAACTACGACTGCGACAGCCCCGGCGCGGGCGACGGCATCTCCGGCCCGATCGTCGACATCGCGAAGGGCATCACGCCGAAGGTGGACGCCCTGGTCACGGGCCACACCCACCAGGCGTACGTATGCACCGTCCCGGACCCGTCGGGCCGGCCGCGCATGGTCACCTCGGCCTCCTCGTTCGGCAAGGTGTACACGGACACCACACTCACCTACGACCGTCGCACCAAGGACATCGTCCGTACGTCGGTGAAGTCCGCGAACCACGTCGTGACCCGCGACCAGGCCAGGGCCGCCGACATGACGCGCCTGATCGACCGCTGGAACAAGCTCGCCGCCCCGATCGCGGGCAAGCCGCAGGGCTGGATCAGCGCCGACATCAACGGCCGCGGCTCCACGGCCCCCGAGAAGCCGCTCGGCAACGTCATCGCCGACGCCCAGCTCGAAGGCCTCGCCCCGGCCGACAAGGGCGGCGCGGAGGTCGCGTTCATGAACCCGGGCGGCATCCGCGCGGACCTGGTGCACAAGGCCTCCGGCAGTGAGGGCGACGGGGTCGTCACCTACGGCGAGGCGTTCACCGTGCAGCCGTTCACCAACATGATGAACGTCGTCGACCTGACCGGCGCCCAGCTGGTCACCGCGCTCCAGCAGCAGGTCAGCGGCTCCAACGAGGCCAGCCCGAAGATCCTCCAGGTCTCCAGGGGCCTCACGTACACCCTCGACCTGACGAAGAGCGGCGCGGACCGCGTGGTCGCCGGCACCATCAAGCTGAACGGCGCGGCGATCGACCCGGCCAGGACCTACCGCGTCGCGATGAACGAGTTCCTCGCGGGCGGCGGCGACGGCTTCGCGGCCCTCGGCCAGGGCACGAACAAGCTGGTCGGCGCCTCCGACCTGGACCTGTTCAACGCCTACCTGGCGGCCCACTCCACGGCCGCCGCCCCGCTGGCCCCGCCGGCGACGGACCGGATCACGGTCATTCAGTAACTCCGCGCGGGTGAAGGGGCGGTGGGCCTGGGGCCTGCCGCCCTTCCCTCGTTCCACGAGGTGGATCCGGCCTTTCCACAAGGTGGGGATCCGGGTGCCGGACACATCATTTCCCCGTTCCTGAGGAGCCCGTCGGGTGAGCAACGTGCTGAAGATGAACGGCGTCCGGCGGAAGGGCCGGAAACTCGCGTCCACCACGGTCGCGGACGCGATCGACTTCTCCGACGGTGCGGGACCGGCCCGCGCGGTCGCGTACCCGGAGCGTGAGCTGCCGCCGGGCGGCGTACCCGCCTATCTCGCGGCCCGCAAGAGCGGCGCCCGCTCCTTCGTGCTCTGGGCCGACGAGCACCGCCGGGAGCGGGTGGCCACGGTGGTGACCCGGTCCGCCGCCGGTGGCGTCGCCACCTTCCACGTCCTCGGCGCGCACGGCGAGCACCTCGGCACGATCGTGCTCGAGAAGGCGTTCCGCGGCAGGGGCCTTCGCACGCGCTGGACCGTGACCCCGGCCGGCGGCCCCGAGGCGGTGGGCTACAAGGGCCGGATCGTGTGGTGGTTCGTGTGGTGGCTGTGTCTGCCCCTGATGGTGGTGGTCGTCATCTTCTCCGTCCTCGACGGCATCCCCGGCAACGAGGGCGGTGCCGCGCGCGCCCCCCGGCGCATCCGATGGCGTGCGGGCGGCAGGATGCCCCTGGAGTTCAGGTCCCGCGGCAGCAAGCTGCATCTGCACGCGCCGGAGACGGACTGGCGGCTCGGGGCGGCGCTGGTCGCCCTGGTGGACAGCTTCAGCGCCGACATGTGGGACGGCCACCAGACGTGACCCGCCACCGGGCGGTGCTACGGGGTGGTGCGGCCCGGTCCTGCCGGCCCTCGCGATCCCCGGTGCGCGCATGAGGCCGGCGGGCGCGGGAGCAGCCGCGCTGGCGGGTGTCCGCGGGCGTGCGGGCTCCGGGCGGGCGTCATGGCGTACGCCTCCGGGCGGGCGTCATCGCGTACGCCTCCGGGCCGCCGGGCTCCTTGACGGAGGCCCGGGGCACGTCAGGGCCTGAACAGCGACGTCAGGCCGGTCACCTGGCCCGCGTCGTCGACGACCAGGTCGTATCCGATGCCGTCGGAGTACGTGGGGTCGAGCCGGTTGATCAGGGTGACCAGCTCGGCGGGGGAGTACGGGAGCAGCTCGGCGCGGCTGGTGCCGGCGACCTCGTCGCGGGCCGGGACCGCCAGCAGTACCTGGCTGTTCTCGGCCAGGGGAACCGTCGTGAAGGGACCCGTGCCCGGGTTGATCTCCCAGGTGTCGAACCGGGTGTTGATCTTCTTCTCGGCGGTTCGCGCGGACAGGTAGGCGCGTCCGTCGCTGATCCAGGCCTTGCTGATGTTGACGAACGGCTCGGTGCCGGCGAAGGGGGCGGTGCCGGCCGCCGCCGAGGTGTCCTTGAAGGCCGCCGCCGGGGCCGCCGGTGCGGAAGACGGGGCGGAAGGCTGGGCGGAGGACGGGGCAGGGGACGGGGCGGCGGCGTCGGTGGACTTCCTGTCCGCGTCCGTCCGGAAGCCGGTCTTGTCGGCTCGCGAGGGAGGTGTGGTCTTCTCGTCGCTCGCGGCGAGAGGCGTGCCCTGGTCGCCGTCCTCGGGCCGAGCGTCGTCCGCCGCGTCCGCCGCGTCCGTGGTGTCGTCGGCCGCGGGGGACGGAGCCGACTTGACGGCCGCGGAAGGAGCCATGTGGTCTGCGGACTTCTGGCCGCAGCCGGTCAGAACAAGGGCGCTGAGAGCGATAGCGGTGAGCCAGCCTTTTGCGGAGTGACGGCGGGAAGCGTTCATAGTCAACTGCTCCTATTGATCAGTGTGTTTGGGTTACACCCTCTCTACGCCCCACGCAGCCCCCCGGGTTGCACTCGGGCCAGATTATTTTCTTCTTTTGTATTTCACGGGCGCGCCGCCCCCGAACGACGAGTATCCCGGCAGTCGCGAAGACTGACGGGTCTCGTGGGGAAGCCTGTTCTGCCTGGTCAGGCGTTTATTTAACGGTCAGCCAGTAGGCTTCCCGAAGCGACTGCACGCGGCCCTCACCGTCATAATCGATGGCGAACACCCACTGCGGCCCGGCGCTCAGCCGGCCCACCAACGCGTCTATCCGAATGTCCCCCGCCTCTCCGGCGGTCACATTTTTGACTTCGACCGGAGTTTCCGGCCGCAGCGTTATTTTGTGCACCACTCCGGTGCGTGTGACGGTGCCCTTTCCGGCACGAGCCTGCGCCACAGTGACCCGAACCGTATTCCCGTCCCCCGCCACCGCGTCGTAAACGAAACCGAGTTCACTGGCGTATTCCTCTCCCGGTGCGGGCGTCGGGGCCACGAACGGAGAGGCGCTCGCCGCTGCTGTCGGCTTCGTGGCGGACGGTGCCGCCTCCGGTGCGAGCCGGGCAACTGACAGGATTCCCATGGCCAGAGCCGCCGCCATCACCACGCCACCCGTCGCCCGAGCCGCCCGTTTGCGCCGCCGGCGCCGATCGCCGCGCACGCGGACCTGCTCCGCGGTCTGTGGGGCGGCGTGTCTCCGGCCCGAGGCGGCGAGGTCGGCGAGCCGACCCTCCAGGTCGGTTTCATCGTCCATGCCTCACCTCCGCTCCTGTCCCCGGCGGGTTCCGGTGGGCCCCGGCCCACCGGTGTGCTCGGCTCACGGCTTGTACAGAGACTGCACCTTGGTGACCCGGCCCTCACCGTCGAAGCTCAGGTCGAATCCGGCGCCTCCGCGAATCCGGGGGTCCAACCGCGTCAGCAGGGTGACGAACTCGGCCTGTGAGGCCGGTAGGGGCTCCCCGCCCCCGGCCCCCGGGGTGTCATCGCCGCGCACCGGCACGGTCAGCAGCACCCGGGCGTCCTCCGCCAGGGCCACCGTGGTGTACTCCCCCGTGCCGGGGGCGATCTCCCAGGTGTCGAACTGGGTGTTCACCTTCTTCTCGGCGGGCCGCACCGACAGCTTGGTCAGCCCGCCCTCGGCCCAGGCCTTGTCGATCGTCACGAACTGCTTGGTACCGGCGAAGGGGACGCCGGTGGTGGCCTCAGCGGCCGGTGCGGCGTCCCCGGCGCCCGGTGTGGCGGCCGGTCCGGCGGCCGTCGTCCCGGCGGGGGAGGGGGCCGCGGCGTCCTCGGTCGTCCCGCCGCAGCCGGTCAGGACAAGGGCGCCGGAGGCGACGACGGTGAGCAGGCGCAACGTGGCCCGGCGGCGTGCGGCATGCATGTTCAACGTACTCCTGGAAGCCGGTGCGGACGGGTTGCACGGTCTCTACGCCCCACACCGCCCGCCGGGTTGCATCCGGGCCGGAACAATTTTCCGAGCGGGTCCGGACGCCGCACCGGCCGGACCTCCCGGCCGTCACTCCACGGTCAGCCAGTGGGCTTCCCGCAGCGACTGGACCCGGCCCTCACCGTCGTAGTCGAGGGCGAACACCCACTGCGGCCCGGCCCGCAGCCGGCCCACGACGTCCTCCAGCCGCTGGTCCCCCGGTTCCCCTCCGGTCAGGCGCTCCACCTCGACCGGGGTCACCGCCGGCAGGGTCAGCTCGTGCACCACGCCGGTGGGCACGGCCCTCCCCTTCTCGTCACGGAGCTGCTGGACGGTGACCCGGAACCTGCCCCCGTCCAGCTCCACCGCGTCGTACACATAGCCGAGTTCGACGGCGTATTCCTCTCCCGGCGCGGGCGTCGGGGCCACGAACCGGGGAGCGCTCGCGGACGGGCCCGGATCCGCGGCGGTCGGAGCCGGCTCGGACCCGGGCCGGACCAACGACAGACCCCCCACGACCACCGCGGCGGCCAGCAGCACACCGCCCGACGCCCGGGCGGCCCGCTTGCGCCGCCGGCGCCGGTCCCCGCGCGCCCGGATCAGCTCGGCGGCCATCGGCGCGGCCCCCTGGCGGCCGCCGGTGGCGAGGTCGGCGAGCCGCTCGTCCAGGCTGGTCTCGTCAACCACGTTCCACCTCCGACACCCGGTCCGCCCGCGGATCCAGCTCAGTATCGGCCAGAATCCTCGCCAGCGCAGCCCGCCCCCGGCTCAGCTGCGCCTTGACCGTGCCCACGGGGGAGTTGGTCTCCTCGGCGACCTGCTTCACTTCCAGGTCGCACAGGTGGTGGAGCACGATGACCCGCCGCTGCGCCGCGGGGATCTGCTTCAACGCCGCGACCAGCAGCACGTGGTGATCGTCCGGCGGCGGTACGTTCGGAGGCGGGCCCTGCCGTTTCGCGAAGGTGAGGGACGTACGCACCCGCCGCCACCGGCTGACCGCCAGCCGGTAGGCCACGGTGCGTACCCACGCCTCCGGCGCCCCGTCCTTGTCCAGCGCGGTCCGGCGCTCCCAGGCCCGCACGAAGGCTTCCTGCACCACGTCCTGCGCCTCGGCGCGGTCACCGATCATGGCGTACAGCTGACCGATGAGCCGGCCCACGCTCCCGGCGTAAAAGGCGTCGAACGCCTGCTCGTCCATCCCCACCTGGTCTTTTGGAAGATCGCCTATCCGTTCAGTCGTGCGAACACTGCCACCAGGCCCGCGCACGGCGCAAGGATCCGCGGAGAAGGATGTGGACCCGCCCGGGGCCCGGGATTTCGGACGGACGGGGGCGGGAGGGAGGTGGAGGGCTACGTGAGGGACTTCTGGGTCGGGACGACCACTCCGTACAGGTCCTGGATCGTGGCGAGAGCGGACTCGTGCAGCTGCTGTGCCGGGATGCCGTTCGGGTCGCCGTTCAGCGGCAGTGGACGGGTCGCGGAGGCGTCGGCGACGACAGTCGGGTGGTTGCCGTTGACGAACGCGCCCTGCGTGGTGAACAGGGTGCACATGTTGGTCATGAAACCGGCGATGATGACGTTCTCGCGCCCGGCCTTCTTCACCTCTTCGGCGAGGTTCGTGTCGTGGAATCCGTTCGGGACGCTCTTCTCCACGACGGGCTCGCCCTTGACCGGCTTCACGGCGGGGATGATCTGCCCCGCCTCCGACGTGAGGTCGTAGCCCTTGTCGACGATGTGGATGACCGGTGTCCTCGCCGCGCGGGCGCGCTTCAGCAGGGCCGCGGTGTTGTCGAGGGCGGGCTGCCAGCCGTCGAGCTCCATCACGCCCTCGGTGTAGGTGTTCTGGTAGTCGACGAGGATCAGCGTCGCGTCGGCCAGCGTGGCGGGGGTCTCGTCGAACTTGTTGAGCTCCCGCAGCGTGGTCGTGTCCTCGGCGGCGTTCTCCGAGGCGCCCTTCGCGGCGTTCTTCGCGGTGGCGCTCGGCGTGGCCGGGGCGCTGGAGCCGCCGTCCTGGCCGGGGGTGGCCTCGGGACTCCCGCCGCAGGCGGTGGCGGTGGCCGCGAGGAGGGCGGCGACGCCGATCGCGGTGACGGTGCGGAGCAGCTTCATCGGGTGATCTCCTGCTGGGAGGCGACGACGACCCCGTACAGGTCGCCGATGGTGGCCAGGGCGGCGTGATGCACCTGGCGGGCGTCGAGGTCGGTCCCGGCGACCGGCAGGGACCGGGTCGCGCAGGCGTCGGCGACGACCGTGGGGCGGTTGCCGCGCAGGAACGCGCCCTGTGCCGTGAACGCCACGCACATATGGGTCATCCAGCCCGCGATGATCACGTCCTGGCCCTCCGGGACGTGCTCGCCCAGGTCGGTGCCGTGGAAGGAGTCCGGGGCCTGCTTGACGACGACGGTCTCGCCGTCGGCCGGGGCGAGGGCGGGGTGGATCTGTCCGATCTCGGCCCGGATGTCGTACGGGGTTCCCACGCCGCCGTCGTTGATGACGTGCACGACCTTCGTCCCCGCCTCACGGGCCCGGGCCAGCAGGCGCACGGCGGCGTCCAGCGAGTCCTGCCAGCCGTCGAGTTCCATCACGCCACGGGTGTAGGTGTTCTGGTAGTCGACCAGGACCAGCGTGGAGTCGGCGAGCGTGGCCGGGGTCGCGTCGAAGCCGTTGAGTTCGCGCAGGGTGGTTCGGGACATGGGTGTACCGCCTCGGAGTGGTGCGTCGGGGAGATGCGCTCGGGTGTCGAGCTGTTCCCGACGCTAGGCCCGGACAGGGATGTCCGCAATGACGTCTAACATGCAGATACCGACATGCGTCTCCGGTGGCGACCGCCGCCGGACGTACGGCTGATCAAGGAGGTCGGGCATGGGCGTCGCCGGACGGCTCGTCGTCATCGTTCTCTTCGAGGGCGTCGACCTGCTCGACGTCACCGGGCCCCCGGAGGTGTTCTCGCTCGCCCGGCGCGAGACCGACGACGCGGCCGGATACGAGGTGGTCCTGGCTGCCGAGTCCATGGACCCCGTCACCACCGGGGCCGGGGTCCGCATCCTCCCTGATCTCACCTTCGACGAGGCGGCCGGGCGGAGCATCGACACCCTCATCGTCCCCGGCTCGGTGGAGGTCGACAGCGAGCGCCGGGTGCACGCCCTCGTCGACCCCGCGCTGGTGGAGCGGGTCAAGGAACTCACCGCGCGTACCCGGCGGGTCACCTCCGTCTGCGTCGGAGCGCATCTGCTGGCCGCCGCCGGCCTGCTCGACGGCAAGCGCGCCACCACCCACTGGTCGACCGCGCGACAACTCGCCGCCGAGCACCCGGAGATCGAGGTCGACGTCGACCCGATCTTCATCCGCGAGGGCGATGTGTGGACCGGGGCCGGGATCAGCGCCTGCCTCGACCTGTCGCTCGCCCTGATCGCGGACGACCTCGGTGAGGCGGTCGCCCTGCGTATCGCCCGTCAGCTCGTGATGTACCTGAAGCGGCCGAGCGGGCAGAGCCAGTTCAGTGTTCCGCTGGAGCAGATCTCGGCGACGCGGCGCGTCGAGGACCTCCGCCACCACATCCTGCGCAACATCGGCCGCCGGCTCACCGTCGAGGACCTCGCCGCCCACGCGCATGTCAGCGACCGCCACCTCACCCGGATCTTCAGGACCGAGCTGAACACGACCCCGCACGCGTACATCGAGTCCGTCCGGGTCGAGAAGGCGCGCAACGAACTGGAGTCCTCCGACGCCACCCTCGAACGCATCGCCTCCGTCTGCGGGTTCGGCACGGTGGACACCCTGGTACGCGCCTTCCGGCGGCGGCTGAACGCGACGCCGACGGAGTACCGGCGCAGGTTCCGGACCTCCCGCACGGGCTGAGCGCGCAGCACGAAGGGGGCGGCGTGCCGTATCGGCCCACCGCCCCCTCGGAGCGCGGCACGTATGTGGCCGAGCAGAAGCCGGAAGCCCCGGACGCGGAGGCGTAAGAAAGCCCCGCCCGCCCGCCGCGGGGGAACGACGGACGGACCGGGCCGCATGGGGGCTGTCAGCTGATGGCTACGCCCACGTGAGGCGTTGGCCATCGGGGCCGACGTGCAGCCGCATTCGATCGGCAGGCGGTCGCCCGTCCGCCTGCCAGCGTGTGACGCGTTCGGCGATCTGATCCCACAAGCGCGCCGCGCCGCCCTGCCGGACCATCCACCGCGCGCCGTCCCGGAAGACGACCGCCCACGATTCGGCGTCCACGTCGATCACGACGTGTTCGGTTCGGCCGTCCCGTTCGAGCGCGAGCCGCTGCGCGTGAGGCGCGGCGAACTGTGCGACGAATCGGGCCGTCCAGTCGTCGAGCACGTCCGCGCCGAATCCCGTGGGCACGGCCTCGCCCTCACTGAGGTTCGGCAGCATTCCGAGCGGGGGCGGAAGCTGCGGGCGGGCCAGCATGAACGAGACCTGTCCGCCGAGAACCGGGCCACTGGCCGTGCCGTCGTCGGCGACCGTGAGCCGTACGAGTTCGGATGCGTGCATCCATCCGCCGACCGTGACCAGGACCTCACCGCCGGGCCGGGTCTGCGCGAGCCAGTCGGCCGGCACCGTGTGCACGCCGCATGTCGCGATCACGCGGTCATACCGGCTGCCTTCCTTGTAACCCGCCAGGCCGTCACCGACCACGCGGGCAGGCCAGTGCCCGGCGCCCCCGAGCGCCATTCCGGCGCGGGCGGACACTTCCGCGTCCACCTCTACCGTGGTCACGTTGTCCTCGCCGACGACATGGCAGAGCAGCGCGGTTGAGTAGCCCGTGCCCGTGCCGATCTCCAGGACGCGCGTTCCCTCAGTGGCCCGCAGGTCTTCGAGCATCCGCACGACCAGCCCCGGCAGGGTGGACGACGAGGAGGGCGCCGCCGCGATGCGCCCCTCGACCTGGTCGGGGAAGACGCCCCCGGCCACCTGCGTCACGAGGGTGTCGTCTTCGTAGATCCGCCCGAGGCCGGCCGCGTCGTGCCCGGATACAGGCCGGTACCAGCCGCCGTCTTCGTACTCGAACCAGCCACGCGAGAGGAACGCCTCGCGAGGCACGGCCAGTACGGCCGCTTCCCATTCTGGGCTGCGCAGTGCGCCGGACTTGGTCAGGTGCCGCGCGAGGTCGGCCCGCAGTTTTTCCGAGGGCAGGTGGTCAGTCATGATGGCTCGCTCCGTTCTCCAGCAGGTCTGCGATTGCGCTGGTGACCGGCAGTCCGGCCGCTTCTTCGAGCCACGCCCATTGACCGTTCGGGTTGCACTCCAAGAACCACCATGCGCCGTCAGCGGTTACGGCGAAGTCGAAGGCTCCGAAGTTGAGCCCGAAGTCGGCGAGGAACCGCACCAGCGTCCCGCGGATCTCCTCCGGACAGGCCACGGGTTCATAGGCGAGGCTCTGATACTCCGCTCTCCAGTCCACGACCCCGGGCGGCGCGGTGATCCTGGCGCTGAACACCTGGTCGCCGACGACGACCGCGCGCACGTCCGCCACCTTGGGCACCTGCGCTTGGAACAGGTGCGCGCTGTAGCTCACCGCGCCGTCGATCTCCCCGGCCTCGACCGGAGCGGCCCAGATTCCGGCGGGCTCGCCCTCGACGTCGTACGCCCCGGCGTGCAAGGGCTTGTAGATGGCCGCCTGCTCGGCGCAGAACGCCTTGGCCTCCATCGGATCGTTCGTGATCAGGGTGGCCGGAGCCGTGAGACCTACCCGGGCCGCAGCGTCCAACTGCGCGGGTTTGTACTCGGCCCGCGCGATGGCCTGCGGGTGGCTGAGGTACAGGCACCCCGGCAGCGCGCCCAGCACTCCGCCCAGTCCCCGCCGGTTCTCCTGCGCGGCGAACCGGGCCGCCTGCTCGCCGCTGTCCGTCGGGTAGACGTTCGGGCGACGGTGGTACAGGGCGCGCACGGCGGATAAGTCGGCCGCCCGCTCTCCCGCAGTGAGCCGTCCGCCCCATCCGCCCGGCCCCAGACGCGCGGCGAGCACCGACGTGGCCGGAAAGTCCCGCCCAGGGTCGAAGCGCAGGACGGGCACCCGGCGCCGGTTCAACTCCGCGATGACCAGATCAGCGGTCGCGTCCTCATCCTGCGTGCAGACCAGCACCGAGCGTCCGTCCATGGCGCTACCCCCTAGTCCTGCGTTGCGTCGTGGCCGGAGTCGGCGTCTACCTTGCCGTCCTTGCCGACCTGCGTGGGCGGGTAGGTGTTCACGCTCCTACCGTGCTTGCCGAGTTCGGCCGGCGTCATCACGCCGTCCTCCCCGACCCATCGCCCGGTCTGCGTGGCGGGGTCAACGCCCGCGTACCGCCAGGGCGAGGGGGAACCGTTGCGCAACGGAGTCATACGGCGCAGTCCCCATGGGGCCTGTGCGATCGTCTCCGTACCTGCGAGGCTCGTTTGCAAGTCTCCTCCTTGGTCGCTTCGTACTGTGGATGTGGTGCAGGACCCGCCCCGGCAGGCGCTCGACCTGTCCAAGGGTTGCGGGCGGATGATCCGCCGGGGCGGGAGTCTGGGGGGCCCGCACCCCTGCCGGGGTTGGGTGTGGGAGAACCGTCAACCGGTCATCCCCGGCAGGGGGCGGAGTCTTCACAGCTAGAGCTGTCGCTTGCACTCGCGGCAGTACGTCTTGCCGCCGCGCCTCTCGGTCTGCCGGTGCCCACAGGTCTTGGTGTCGGTCTCGGTCATCGCGCCTTCCCGACCGGTAGGACCACGGGGGACCGCTTCCCTTTGCTGCGGGTAGCCGGTGACGGCCACCGGGCTCATCCACGGGCAGCGCGCGCGGCGGGGGTGCGTGGGAGGGCACGGCAAGCGTCGCGGACTGCGCAGCTCGTCGCGCACCCGCTCAGCGTCTCGGACCTTGCCGTCTGCCGTCTGCCGCTTGCCTGCCGTAGTCATGCCAGCTCCGAACCTTGGCCGTTGCGTCCCCGTGGGGGCGGGCGTCTCTGGTGTCCCCACCATTGCCAAAAGAACGAGTCAGGTACACGGACCGCACGTGACCAAATACCCTCAGTGGACAAGCTCTTGAGAGGCGGTCAGTGCGATGGAGCTAGAGCCGGACGAAGACGCAATGCCCGCTACACCTGCGGGGATGCTGGCCACACGTGCGGCACGTGCACGGGCCAAGACAGGTCTCTCGCTGCGCGCGCTCGCCGAGAAGCTGGGGTACCCACACACGTACCTGAGCCGGGTCGAACGCGGGGAGCAACTCCCGTCCGAGGCGCTGGCAGAAGCCCTCGACGACTTCTACGAGGCGGACGGGTTGTTCACCGACTTACTCGTTGTGGCCGTCGCGGCTGAGGTCCCGGTGTACGGGCGCAAGGTACTTGAGGAGGAAAAGCGAGCTGCACGCATCCAGACGTTCAACAGCAGCGTTGTTCCTGGCCTTTTGCAGACGGAGCCCTACACGTCTGCTCTCTTCACCGAGTCCATGCCGGGCAAGGATGCCGAGAAGGTCGCGCTTCAGGTGGCCATGCGCTCACACCGCCGGGCGGTGCTGGACTCTGCCGCACCTCCGCTGTACTGGGCCATCATGGACGAAGCGGCCCTACGCCGGCCGGTGGGCAGTCCAGCGATCATGGCCGAGCAGATCCGGCACATACTCGACGTGATCGAAAAGAACAGTGCAGTCCGGGTGCAGGCGCTTCCCTTCTCCCGTGGAGTCCATCCCCTGTTGGGCGGTAGCTTGAGCTTGCTCACCCTTCGGGATGGCGTGACCTTCGCTTACGTCGAGTCGTTCGCGTCTGGCACGTCAGTGGACACCCCGGCCGCTGTACTGGAGTTGACGACGCTCCTAGACATTGCCCGGTCGAAGGCCCTCGACAGCGGGGAGAGCGTGTCTCTGTTCCACAAGTACCTGAAAGAGTATGAAAATGACATTGACTCCTGATGAGAACACGCCGCCTCCGATCTGGGTGAAGAGCAGCTACAGCAACGGCCAGGGGGCCGAGTGCATCGAATGGGCACCAGAGCACGCAGCGGCCACGGGTGAGTTCCTGGTCCGTGACAGCAAGGACCCGAACGGCCCGCACCTGGCCCTGACTCGTGACGGGTTCGCCGGCCTCGTGGAGTTCGCCAAGAACCGCGGGTGACCCGCGCCCCACCGGCCCCGAGTGACCGGCCCTCGCCACGCGGCGGGGGCCGTTGTCACGTCAGGGAGCTTCTGTGGCCCCGGATCTAGCCCGCCCTCGAGGGCACAGGCAGGACACACGGCCACAGAAGATCACGGAAAACTGCTGCAACTACCAAAAGTAGTTTCCCCAGGTCAGAACACCTATTGCCGCGTCTGTGCAGGCCAAAGGATCACGAGGAGATTCCGTGACCTGCCGTCAGGCGTCGGAACCGGCCTTCCGGCGGCGGACGACGAACACCGCCGCCGCGCCGAGCAGCACGGCCGCACCGCCCGCGAGAGCGATCGAGGTGGTGGCGGAGGACGACCCCGTGGCGGCGAGGCTGCCGTCCGTGCCCGTCTTCGCCGGGGTGCCCGACGCCGAGCCCTGCGGCTGGTGGCCGGAGCCCTTGTCACCGGGCTTCGTGGTCTTGGCGGGCTTGGGCTTGGCGTCCTCGGTCTTGCCGGGCTTGCTGCCCGCGGCCTTCACGTCGAACTCGTACTGGTCCGCGCCGGGCGTCCCGCCGCAGGAGCCGTCCTTGTTGTAGAAGTGGGCCGCGATGAAGGCGACACCGTTGCCGGCCGGGGTGGCCTTGTCGAGGGTGAGGCGCATCTTCAGGTCGGTCCCGGTGTGTGCCTTCAGCGCGCCGACGGCGTCGATGTAGTCGTCCTTGACGTTCTTCCACTTCGGGGAGGACTCGGAGGACCACTGGAGACGGAAGAACTTGCCCGTGTCCTTGAGACCGGTCTTGTCGGTCGCGTGGACTCCGACGTACGTGATGATCTCGTCCATGTGCCGGTCGGAGCCGTTGGTCACCCGGAGGGAGAAGGCGGTGGTCGTCCCGGCGACGAGCTTGGTCGGCAGGCCGGTCACCACGGCGGTGAGGTCGTTCTCGGGCTCGCAGTCCTCGCCCTCCTCCTCGGCCTCCTTCTTGGCCTGGGCCAGCGCCGCGTCGGCCGCGATCTTCGCGGCGAGCGCGTCTTCGAGGGCCTTGTCGGCCACGCCGGCGGCGCGGAACGCCTCGATCCGGGCCTCGGTGACCGCCTCGCGGGCGTCGGCGGCCTTGGTGTCGGCGGCGGTCTTGGCGGTGGCAGCCGCCGTCGCGGTCGACTGGGCCTCGGAGAGCGCGGTCGCCGCGGCGGTCTTCTGCTCCTCGGTGGCCTCGGCGGGCAGCTCGGTGATGGCCGTCTCCGCTTCGGTCACCGCCTTGTCGGCGGCGTCCTTCGCGTCGGCGGCGAGCTTCGCGGCCTCCTTGGCGGCGTTGGCGGCGGCCACGAGGGGGTGGCTGTCCTCGGACAGTTCCTGAAGGGCCCTGCGCACCGTGATCTGGGCCTTGTCGCGAGCCTTGACGGCCTCTTCGTACGCCTTCTGGGCCTCGGCGGCGGCCTTCTCCAGCTCCTTGATGGTCGGCTTGTTCTGCTTGTTCTGCGTCTGCGTCTGCGTCACCGGCTTGGTGTCGGCGAACGCGGGGGTGACGGAGAGCAGCACGACGGGGGCGGTCACGGCGGCGGCGACGGCGGTGGCGAGAGCGCGGCGAATCTTCACATGATCCCTTGGTTGGGGTCCGAACGGAGAAAAAAAGCTGTGGGGCGGCTGCCACGGCGGAACATTCACGCGGGCGACCTGTGCCGATCGTATGGGGACCCTGTGAGGGGGGCGGGGCATTATTCCGGGCCCGGGGGCGGGGCGGCGCCCCCGGGAGCGGACAGACGTCACCAAAGCGCGCAGTTGCCCCCGGATTCCGTCTTTTCGCTGTGACGAAAGCCATGCGGCCGTGCCGTCCGTGCCGGTGCGCCCGTCAGGTCAGGCTGCGGCCGCTCGTGTGTCGTCGCTCCGGTGCGTGCGGTGTTCTCGGCAGTCGCGGCAGTGGCCGGGGGTGGGGGAGCGGAAGGCGCGGTCGCAGTCGTCGCAGGTCTGGAAGGGCGTGACGGTGACGCGGGGGCGGGTGGGGACGGTGAGGTCGCGGACGCCGGGGAGCGGTGGGGGCAGGAGGGCGGTGAGCCGGTGCTTGAGGAGCAGGGCGGGACGCCTGAGGGGGTGGGGCAGGTCGGTGGTGAGGGTGCGGCGGATGGCGTCGGGATGGGCGGCCCGTTCGAGCCAGGCCGCGACGCCGGGGGCCAGTTGACGGATGTCGGTCTCGGAGAGGGTGAACTCCGGTGTGTGACGGCGTAGGTCGCTGAGGAGCGCGGTGGCGGCGCGGTCGAGTTCCGGGGTCAGTTCGGCCGGCTGGGGGAGAGGCGGGGGCGGTGGCTTGGGTGCGGTCGGGTTCGGGACCAGCGGTACGGGGAGTGGGGCCGCCGGGGGCGTTACGAAGGAGGGCGGCGGCGGTACGGGCGGGAGCTCGGGCATGTCCGGCTCCGGCCCCGGCGGGGGCGGGGGTGGGGGCGAGGGTGCCGGTGCCGGAGCGGGAGTCGGGGCCGGGGCGGGAGCGGGAGCGGGAGCGGGAGCGGGAGCCGGGGCCGGGGCGGGGGCGGGCACTTCGCTCGGTGCCAGTGCCAGTGCCGGTGCCAGTGCCGCTGCCGCTGCCGCTGCCGGTGCCTGGGGTGTGGCTGTTGCGGCGGGTTGTCGCGGGATCGCCGTCGGACGGGGGCGTAACAGCGCTGTGGGCTGGTTGCAGAAGACCGTGCGGGTGACGGTTCGGCCGCTGGGCAGGCGGTCGCGGACGCGTTGCAGGTAGCCGAAGGCTTCCAGTTCCCGCAGGGCGGCTGCGATGCGCTTCTCGCCTTCCCGGCAGCGGGCGGCGAGGGCCTTGATGCTGACCTCCACGCCCTGGGGCAGCGACTGGATGCGTACGGCGATGCCGACTGCGGTGCAGCTGAGGTCGGGGTGCTGGGCGAGGTGGTTGCCGACGACGGTGAAGCGGTCGGTGTGCGGGATCGCGATGTGGATCACGCCTCGGGCCGGGAGGGGCCCGGGAATCTCTGCCAGGGCGCGCGTGAGCGCAGTATTCTGCTGGGTATCCATCGGGGAAGCGTCTTCTTCCGTGGTGGCCAGGCCCTCGGTTGGGATTGCAGTCCCGGTCGGGGGCCGACGTATGTCGGGTGGGGTGTTGCTGGCGTGAGCATATGCCGGACAACCCGCCCGAAAGCGAGCTGAGTTGGAAAACCTCACCCGTGCGGGTGACGAGCCCCTGGGATGCGTCAGGTGGTCGCCGGGGTGGGTCGGGTGGGGTTCTCTCTCTTGTTTCTTTAGGTAGTTGATGTCGCGCTTCACCAGGTCGCGGTCGAGAACGATCCGGTCGGCGGTCGACCGGCACGCACCAGGTCGCGGCGGCGCGCGACCCGGTCGGAGCAGCCCTTCTGTGAGCGTGCTCATCGGCCGGGACCGCACCGCATGGTGCAGCTGTTTCTTCGGGAGATCTCACGCTCGGCCAAACGCTGCCCCCCTGCCGACCCCCGCACGTCCGCCGGTTGCGCGGCAACGTCGAAGCCGTTCACGCTCGTCGCCCCCCGCATCGGTTTTCAGGAGCGTGGCGAGGATCCTCACGGTCGTGGTCTTGCCCGCCCCATTGGAACCGAGCAGGGCGAAGGGTTGACCCAGCGTCAAGGTCAAGCCGGTCCCGATCGAAGTCCGTATCGGACCGTTGCGGCAGTTCAGCCTGACCAACGCGAACCATCCCCACCACACGGTGCGGACCCGGGAGCCTCGCTCCAACCTGTGCTGGCACAACACTGACAGAGGAGCGGGGGCGCGATCGGCTGGCCCGCCCCCGCCCGTCCTGCGGTCAGCAGGGTGTCCGGTCGGGTCGATCAAGCCGCTCACGCCCAGCACGTTGTTGTCCTTCGCGGTGGCTTCTGCGTGGTTGGCCTGCACGACTTCGAGTGAGGACGGCGTGCCGTTCAGCATCTCCGTCACGTTCGCGGTGTCGGCGGACAGGGTGACTGGGCTGCCCTTGTAGTCGGGCTCCGAGTACAGCGTGACAGTGGACAGGCATCAGCCCGGAGGCGCCGTGCTCGCCGAGGTGGGTCAGGGAGGAGCGCCGGTACTCGTACAGATCCCAGCCGGTGCCGACCCCGGCGAGCGCGGTGTGCTGGTCGAGCAGCGCGCGGGCCTGCCCGTACGAGAGGCGGGCCGGGCCGGTGTCCGGGCAGACGTCTCGCGGCAAGTCTCTGTTCCCAGGTGCCGTCCACGGCCCATCTGAGCAGCCGCTTGTGAGCGGTTGGGAATGATCCCAGCTCGTCCGGCAGGTCCCGCCAGGGCGAGCCGGTGCGGTACTTCCACGCGATGGCCTCCACAGTCCGACGATGGTCGGCCCATCGCCGACCACGGACCGGATCAGCTGGCATCAACGGCTCGATCCGGTCCCACATCGCATCAGTGATCACCCGCCGAACAGACACATCCGATCAACCGGCGAGCAGATCAAGGAGACACGCTCTTGGTGCCGATCTGTGCCGAGTTCACCACGGAGTAGCCCCCCGCCGCAGGCGCCGCGTCAGTTCGGTGCCCCGCAGGGCAGTTGTGCTCGGGGAAGCCTGTTACGAGTCATGACACAGGCGGACCAGAGCACCCTTTTCGCCCAGCCCCGGCCCGGCCCCCGTCCTGGTGCTGGAGAGGGCCGGGCCGCGGGCGGTGTCAGCCGACGATGTTGTACAGGTCGAACTGCTCCCAGGAGCCGGTGATGTCGGCGGAGCGGGCGCGCAGCGTGTACTGGAGCGAACCCGTGTAGCTGTTCTCCATCGCGACGAAGAGGTTGTTCAGGGTGGACCGGAGCGCGTAGAGGTTCAGGTCCTCGTTGTGGTAGATCACGAAACGCTCCCAGCCGCCGGCGGTCGTCGAGCGGGCCCGCAGCACGTTCTGCGCCTGGCCGGCGAAGTTCTTTTCCACCGCCACGTAGCGGTTGTTCGCGAGAGACTTGATGGCGATGGTCTGGCTGGCCTCGTCCCATTCGAGCGCGAAGCTCTCCCAGGCGCCGAAGACGTGAGTGGAACGGGCGCGCACCGCTCCGGTGTTGGGCTCGGCGTAATTGATTTCGGTGACCGCGAACTTGCCGTTGCGCACCGACTTGATGGCCATGGGGCCGGACTCGTCGGCCGGGGCGGCGGCGCTTCTGCCGGAGGTGGAGAGGGTCTGCTGTCTGTCGGAGGCGTCGGCGATGCGCGCCAGGTCGGCCCCGTCCACCTTCTCCCAGCCCGCGGGGACGCCGCCTGCGGAGACTTCGCTCGCGGAGGCGCCGGCCGCGCGGTCGTTGTGCGGGGCGGCTCCGGCCGCCGGGGCCGCCAGGACGGAGGCGGTCAGCAGGGCGCTCAGAGAAAGGAGGGTGGAGGTCATGCGTCGCACAGGTCTTCCTCGCTTTTCATTGCCGCGCCTTCCGGAATCCGGAATACGCGGAGGGTGGAGAGAAAGGGTCCGGGCGTCGTCGCTCGCTCGCCCGCCGGGAACCCCGAAGTGGCCCCAGCGTAAGGGCAGTTCGCGATTCCCGGCAAAGGATTTCATAGCGTCACGGGAATTCCGGAAAAGGTCGTGCTGAATATGCTCTTCCGCTGTTATCCGTTAACCTTGATTCGTCAGCGGGGTTCGGTGGCTGACTTGCTCCGCAGTTCGCCTGTAATGTCCTCGGGTCACGCGGCCGGCGGATAAACCCGAACGTCCTTCTGAAGGTGACCGCAGCCACCACCTTCTTGGACGCGGACGTGATCAGCGCCGCAGCACGTCGCGCAGGAGCCTGGCGTTCTTCATGGTCTGGCTCGAACCTCTGCGCGCGGCCATCTCGTCGACCTCGGGGATGGAGCCCTTGGCTTGGCAGTGGGCGGCGCACTCGACGGCCAGTGCCAGGATCGCTCCCGCTCCGTTGACCGCTTTGCCGCGCAGCAGGGCGGGCAGGGCGGCCTCGAGTATCGACCAGACGGTCGCCCAGGCGCCGGTCTCGGCCGCCGCGCGCAGTACGGCGGTGGCCCGGGTGGGGGTTCTCAGCAGCGCCTGCAACTGTCCGGCGAACAGCCGGGCGTCCAGCTGCCCCTGCGCGGCGAGGACCAGCAGGGCGTCGACCACCGCGTCCGCCTCCTTCGGGTTCCCGTCGAGCCGCCGCGCGATCTGCCAGTGCGTGGCGTAGCCCGCGGTGCCGTGCATGTCCATCAGTCGCGGGAGCAGGCGGGGGTCCGGGAACATGGCCGGCGTGACCATCTGGGGACTCCTTGTGTGCGCGAGGCGTGCGGCCATCTCGTCGCGGTGGTGCGGCAGCTGCGCGAGCCAGAACGCGCCCGCTGAGGCGGTGTACGGTCCGGAGGGGCCGAGGAGGGCCGCGGCGACCGGCGGGAGAGGCAGGTCGTGGTCGGTACGGGGATCTGCGGGAGCCCACCGTCCCGGCTCCGCGCCGGTCGGGTCGTCGGCCGGCCACTTCTCGGGTGTCGTGTCCCGGTGGGGTGCGCCGCCCTGGTCCAGCCACCGTGCCAGTCGGCGGCCCGCGTCCGAGCGGAGTGCGCCCGCCGCGTCCCGCACCCGCTCGTCGTCGGTGGGGGTGGCCCGCAGCAGGGCCTGGGCCAGGTCGATGGGTGCGGGGGTGATGCCCAGGCTTTCGAACTCGGCGATCCGCTCCGCCAGGGTGGCGGCGTCCACCGCGCCGTTGGCGTGGGTCGGCAGGGCCAGCAGGTAGGGCTGCGCGCCGGACCCGATCAGTTCGATGGCCTCGGTGAGCCGCGCCTTGAGCAGGTCGTTGGGTGGGGTGGCTATCGCGGCCCAGAAGGCGCGGAGGTCCGGGTCCTCGTGGCGGAGGCGGATGTGCCATGTCCTCGGCTCGTCACCGCGCACCGCGGCCGCGACGTCGTACACGTCGAGCTGCGCGTCCAGTGGCGTCCAGCTCCAGCGGCTGCCCGGCAGGCCCAGTTTCCGGCGCATGACTGGTTCGAGCGCTTTGGACAGGGTGCTGCGGTCGAGGCGTGCGTGGCGGACGAGGCCGTCCAGAGCACGCTCGAAGGCCACCACGTTCTCGCGGTCGGCGAGCAGCACCGAGACCTCGGGGGCGACCTCGGCTGCCGTGGCGATGGGGTGGACCGGTGCCGGCTCGGGCACCTCCGGCAGGATGTCGCGCAGCGACTCGTCGGACGGTCCGGCAGACGGTCCGGTGGCGTCCCGCCCCGGCGGGCCGAGCAGTTCGGCGGCGCGCGCGGTGAGACCCGGGCTGAGGGATGCGGTGGCCTCGCGAAGGCCGGACAGCACCTGCTCGTCGGCCACCGCGGGCAGGTGGCGGGCGACCACGCGGAGGGCGCGTTCCTGGAGGCCCACGTCGGAGTGCTGGAAGGTGAGCGCCACGTCGGTCAGGACCCCGTTGGCGCGGGTGGCGTCCCGCTTGGCCACCCGGTCGAGCCAGGCGAGCTGGGCGCGCACCAGTTTCTTCTCCGGGCGGAGCAGGACGCGTTCGCAGATCTCGGTGAGGACGTCGGCCTCCAGCAGCCCCGCCCCGTCGAGACCGATGAGGACCTCCTGACCGTAGGCGGCGACCAGGGACGAAAGGTCGAGCATCGCGATGTGGTCACGGAGCAGGGGCGCGTTCTCGGCCGGGGTGAGGGCGAGGGCTCGCAGGTCGGTGAGGGGACGCGGATTGTCCCGGAGCACGTCCGGTATCAGGGAGCCGGCGAGTTCCGCGCGGGTGCGTGCCACGAGGTCCTGTTCGCCGGGGTCGAGGGACTCCCCGGCCAGCAGCTTCTCCGCCACCTGGGCCGCGGGGGTGCGGTGGGTGAGATCCAGGAAGGTGCGCCGGCTCAGCACGTCCCGGTCGATGACGCCCTTGGCAGCGAAGGCGGCGAGCTCCTTGCGATAGCCGGAGACTTCGACCTTTGGGCTTGCCACGGCGAGCGGGAGGAGTGCCGGGGTGAAGGGGTCGTTGCGCAGCCGTGCGAGGAGGTCGCCGTCACGCCGGCCACCGAGCACGTGGTCGGGGCGCCTGGGCCGCCAACGGCGGTCGGCCCGGTGCATCAGCCACTGCCTGATGAACTCGTCGGAGGTCGGCAGCGGACAGCCGGTGTCCAGGATGATGTGCTCGGCCAACTCGAACAGCAGGCCACTGTGGAGGCTGCCCCACCACGACTGCGTGGCGATGCAGGCGACCAGCTCCCCGCGCCACTCGGTGGAGTAGAAATGCGCGATGTCCACCATCCAGCCACAGGTCGAGGTCAAGTAGGTGGCGTTGGCCAACCAGTCCACTGCGTCCCGGGGGCTGGGTCTGCTGCCCATCCGGGCGGCGGCCAGGGCCTCCCACTGCGGGCTGGGGACGCCCCACTTGTTGCCGAGCCCCGGCTCGAAGTGGGCGTCGAGCGGGGCGGCCTGGGCGGCTCGCTGGTCCGCGGTGAGTTCACGGAGTGTCCCGAGCACCCCCTGGAGGTCACCGGCTTCCACGAGTTCGATCAGGTTCATCGTGCCGATTCCCTCTTCATGTCGTCGCGGACCATGCTGGCCGCGAGCACGTGTTTGCAGGGTCCGCGTCCGCCCTGGTATCTCGCCCACCACAGGCAGGTACAGCTCGGCCGGCCCGCGTCGTCGACGCGGACCATGTGGGTGTGGTCGTCCTTCCTGACCCAGGCGAGCGTGCCGTCGAGCCTGACGGCGCCCTCCGCGACCAGGGTCCGCGCACCGAGCAGCCGGGGGTTGCGGGCCTCCGCGTCACCGGCCGAATAGGGCAGGTGACGGTGGAAGTACGCCTGTTCGGCGAGGTCGTAGCCGATCTGCCCCGAGGTCCCGAGCACCGTGAGTGCCGCGCGGACCCGCTCGGGCGGGAGCCCGGCCTGGGCGGCCAGCACGGCTATGTCCAACGTCGGCTCCCAGGCGAGGAGTTCCGCCACCTGCTCGGCGTCGCGCGCCGCGGGCCCGGTGGCGAGGTCGTCGAGGACGCCGCCCTCGCCGGAGAACCCGCGCGAGGCGCTCGGCGAGAGCAGCAGCGTCAGCCGCATGCCGGGCAGCCCGACCTCCCAGGCGACGGCCGTGCCCTCGCCCTTGGCGGTCTCGGGGGCGTAGAGCCGCACACCGGTCGCGTACCGCAGCACGGGTATCAGGCCGGCCAGCCGCTCAGCACCGGGCAGGCAAACGGCGCCGGGCGCCGGTCTGCTGACGGCGCGTAAGGTGCGCCCGGTGGGTAGGACCCAGCGCGTGGTGCGGGCACCGGAGCCGAGGGTGAGGCGTGGCAGGGAGCGCAGGACGGCGGCCGCCTGCGCGGGCGGCACCTCGGCGCGCAGATCGAAACCGGCCCCGAGCACCTGGGCCTCGGCGAAGCCGCGCAGCCAGCGCTGCGGGAGGGGGACTTTCTTCTCCACGAAACGGCCCTCGAAGGTGGTGGCCTCCACACCCTCCGGACCCACGCGCAGGTGAAGCGGTTCGAGGCCGCCGAGTTTGGCGAGAGCCTGACGCAGCGGGACGTTGATGTCGACGTTCGTGGTGCCGTGGCCGACGTCGTCGCCGTCGAGGCCGGGTGCGAGGACGTCCAGACGCGCGTAGAGGCCGCAGCAGCCGGAGAACGACTCCATCCGCAGGCGGTCCCCGCCGGCGGTGACCACCGGGTCGAGCGAGGCGGCGGAGCTGGGCCGGTAGTAGCGGGTGGCCGCGACGTCCGCGACCGCGAGGAGCGCCGTGGCCGCGGCGGTCGGGGCGGTCAGGAACCCGTCGAAGAAGCGGGGGTTGGCCTGCTCACCGCCGGGTGTGGCACCGCCCGAGGTTTCCAGGGCGAGGCTGCGGCCGGAGGGGGACTCCCGCACCGCGGACGCGCCCAGATAGGCGTAGGACTGGGTCAGTGCTGTGCTCACGTCCGCAGGCTACGGCCAGGCACTGACATTGCTGACCTCGCGCTTCCACGAAGCGGGCTGCTTGAAGAAGGCGTTGATCCCATTCCGCTGAATAGACGAGGTCAAGAAACCGGGGTCAGAAACCGGGGTCAGAAACCGGGGTCAGAAACCGGGCTCAAGAAACCGTGATCAAGAAAGGTGACCCGCTCCGTCTTTGTTGCGGACACTTTGCGCCGCCCCCGGGCGCAGCGTGCTGCGGTGGGCCCGGTTGACGGCCATCAGGGCGTCCAGGGCGTCCCGGGTGGAGCGGAGGTCCTCGATGTGCGCGGAGAGCCGCTCCCGCTCGTGCTCCATCCGCTCCATCGCCGCGTCGGAGGTCTCCTCGCTGGGCGCGTCGACGCAGGGCAGCAGCTCCATGATGGTGCGGCTGGACAGGCCGGCGGCGTAGAGCCGTTGGATGAAGTGGACCCGCTCGACCTCGGCGTGCGTGTAGTGCCGCTGGCCGCTCGGGCTGCGGCTGCTCGTCAGGAGCCGCTGCTCCTCGTAGTAGCGCAGGGACCGGACGCTGGCCCCCGTGACGGCCGCGAGTTCTCCGATGCGCATGGTGTGGCCCCTCCGCTCCCCGCCGAGAGGGTCGCCGTACGGGCTTGCCCCTCACATTGATGTCAGGTTTTAGCGTAGCGCCGTACCCGGTTCACGGGTGCCTCGGAGCTGATGGAACCAGGAGATCCGCGCTATGGAGCAGAGCCTTTTCGACAGCTACCGCCTCGGTGACCTACGGCTGCCCAACCGGGTGGTGATGGCGCCGATGAGCCGTGTCCGGGCGGCCGCCGGAGGGCTGGCGACACCGTCGATGGCCACGTACTACGCGCAGCGGGCCACCGCCGGGCTCATCGTGAGCGAAGGGGTGCAGCCGAGCCTGGTCGGGCAGTCCAACCCCGGTACGCCGGGACTCCACACCGACGAGCAGGTCGCCTCGTGGCGGCCGGTGACCGCCGCGGTGCACGCCAACGGCGGCCGGATCTTCGCCCAGATCATGCACGGCGGCCGGGTCTCGCACCCGGACACCAACGGGCTGCGGCCGGTCGGGCCCTCCGCCGTCGCGGCGACCGGCGAGGTGTTCACGCCGACGGGCCCGCAGCCCGTGCCGGTGCCGCGCGCCCTGGAGACGGCCGAGGTGCCCGAGCACGCCGAGTCCTACGCCTCGGCTGCCCGCCGGGCCGTCGACGCCGGGTTCGACGGCGTGGAACTCCACGGCGCCAACGGCTACTTGATCTCCCAGTTCCTCTCCTCGAACGCCAACCTCCGCACCGACCGGTACGGCGGGTCCCTCGCCAACCGGGTGCGGTTCGCCGTCGACGCGATGGCGGCGACCGTCGACGCCGTGGGCGCGGCCAGGACCGGCATCCGGCTCTCGCCGGGCGGGGCGTTCTGGGGCGTCGAGGAGCGGGACGTGCCCGAGCTCTACGCCCTACTGCTGCGGGAGTTGGCGCGTCTGGAGCCGGCCTACGTACACCTGGAGGCCACGGCCGACGAGGAGGTGCTGGTCGCCCTGCGCCGTGCGTGGCCCGGCACTCTGATCATGAACCCGGTGCATCCGATGGGGGCCAAGCGCGCCGGGCGTTCCGACGCGGACCGCTGGCTCGGGCTGGGCGCCGATCTCATCAGCTTCGGCCGGGCCTTCATCGCCAACCCGGACCTGGTCGAGCGGATGCGCGCCCGGCTGCCGATCGCTCCGGAGGACGAGGCGACGTACTTCCAGGGGGGTGACACGGGGTACGTCACCTATCCCTCGTACCAGCACGCGGGCTGAGCCGGGGCGCGCCGGCACGGGGGCTGAGCCGGGGCGTACCGGCACGGGGGGCTGAGCCGGGGGACGTGGCCCGGGGGCCCACCTCCGGAGGAGGCCGGAGGCGCCCGCCCTCTTCCAGAGATGACGTGTTCCCGTCAGAATCCAAGGGCTCGGGGGCCAGACACCCCCTGCCCCCCCCATGCCCCACGGCCCTTGGAGGCACCCGCCATGTCCAGCCCCAGCCCCGCGCGCACGACCGGCCCCCCGCCCCGGCCCTCCCGCAGGGGCTTCCTGGCCGGCGCCCTCGCCGTCTCCGCCACCGCGATCGTCGGCGCGGCGCCCGCCGTCGCCGCCACGCGGGAGGCCGGCCGGGCGGCCCGGGGGGCGCAGGACTGGATGGCCGCCCTGCCCGACGGCACCGCGCTCCGGCGGCTCACGATCCCGGGCACCCACGACTCGGGAGCCCGGTTCGGCGGTCCCTGGTCGGAGTGCCAGAACACCACGATCGCCCAGCAGCTGGCCGGCGGTATCCGCTTCCTCGACGTACGGTGCCGGCTCATCGACGGCTCGTTCGCGATCCACCACGGGGCCTCGTTCCAGAACCTGATGTTCGGCGACGTCCTCGTCGCCTGCCGGGACTTCCTCGCCACGCGGCCGACCGAGACCGTGCTGATGCGCGTCAAGCAGGAGTACTCCTCGGAGGGCGACGCCGCGTTCCGGGCGGTCTTCGACGACTACCTGGACGTACGCGGCTGGCGGTCGCTGTTCCGCCTCGACGCCACCCTGCCCGACCTCGGCGGGGCCCGGGGCAAGGTGGTGCTGCTCGCGGACAACGGAGGGCTGCCCGGGGTCCGGTACGGGGACCAGGCCCTCTTCGACATCCAGGACGACTACATGGCGGAGCCGTTCGCCAAGTACCCGAAGATCGAAGCCCAGTTCCGGCGGGCGGTCCAGCAGCCGGGCAAGTTCTTCATGAACTACGTCTCCACCGCCGCCCTGATGCCGCCCCGCTGGAACGCCGACCGGCTCAACCCGCAGGTGCACTCCTTCCTGGAGCGCGCGGAGACCGCCGGATGGACGGGGCTCGGCATCGTCCCGCTGGACTACCCGAACCAGCGGCCCGGCCTGGTGGAGTCGCTGATCCGGCACAACCCCACGGGGTGAGGGGCGGTCGGCCCTGAATCACATCCCCGGCGGCGGCGTAGGCGCCCCCGGCAGCGTGAGCGCTGCCACCCTGCCGGGGCCGGGGTCCGGGGTCGGCGCATCCGTTTGCGTTTCTTTCGAATTGTGCGATGCTTGGGTCACCTCAAAGGAGACAGAGCTATGCATAGCACTGCGGAAGACCGCACCCTCCTGCCCGAGCACCGTGAGGAGATCGCCGAGCTCCGGTCATTCCTCGACCGGACGCCGGCCGCCGGCGAGCCTGCTTTGCTGCGGGGCCCCGACGGCGACACCCACAGCCTGCCCCCAGAGGTCTACGAAGCGCTCATGGTGGTAGTGCGGGCCTTGGCGGCGGGCAAGGCGGTGACCGTCGCACCGGTGAACACGACGTTGACCACGCAGGAGGCCGCCGACCTGCTGGGGGTCAGCAGACCGACCTTCGTCAAAATCCTCGACGACGGGGGTCTGCCGTTCAACAGGCCGGGACGGCACCGCAGGGTGCTCTTGGCGGATGTCCTCGCGTACAAGGAGCGGCGACGCTCGCAGCGCCGCCAGGGGCTCGACGAGTTGACCAGGCTGACCGAGGAATCCGGCCTCTACGGTGACTGACCACCCGATCGTGCCGAGCTGACTGGAGCGTGTGCAGCGCGCCGTTCTGGACACCTGTGTCCTGTTTCCGAACTATCTCAGGGACACCTTGCTGCGCCTGCGGAGGCCGAGCTCTACGAACCGCTCTGGTCGGCGGACATCCTGGACGAGCTGACCAGGAACGTTGCCGTACGGATCGGGGACCCGAGGGCCAAAAGGCTCGTCGACGCCATGACCGGCGCGTTTCCGGAGAGCTTGGTGACGGGGTACGCCCCGCTCATACCCGTCATGACGAACGACCCCAAAGACCGTCATGTCCTGGCGGCGGCGATCGGCGGAAACGCGCATGCCGTCGTCACGCTGAACCTGAAGGACTTTCCCGCGGCGGCTTCCGAGCCTTACGGGATCGAGGTGCTCCACCCCGACGATTTTCTCCTCGACATGCTCGACCTTGTTCCGGTGGAGTTGTACGCCGCCCTGCACACCCAGGTGAGCGGATACCGCAAGGAGCCCCGCGACCTCCATGGGTTGCTCGACAGGATCGGCGCGGGGGGCGCTCCCCAGTTCGCCGCAGAGGTCCGTCGTCGTCTGTGAGCCACCCGGCCCGCCGCCTCACAGCCCCGGCGGCGGCGTAGGCGCCCCCGGCAGCGTGAGCGCCGCCACCGTGCCGGGGCCGGGGTCCGGGGCCGGGCGCAGGGCGATCGTGCCGCCCGCCTGGTGCACCGTACGGGCCACGATGGACAGGCCCAGGCCCGAGCCGGGGAGCTGGCGGGCGGTCGGGGAGCGCCAGAAGCGTTCGAAGACGTGCGGGAGGTCCTCGGCGGGGATGCCGGGGCCCCGGTCCCGGACCGTCAGCTCGCCCCGGTGCAGCCGCACGTCGACCGTGCCGCCCGGCGGGCTGAACTTCACCGCGTTGTCCAGGACGTTGACGATCGCCCGCTCCAGGGCGGCCGGCTCCGCGCGCACGTACCAGGGGGCCAGGTCCTCCGTGATCGTCAGCTCCGGGCCGCGCAGGCGGGCGCGGCGCAGGGCGGTGCGGGTGGTCTCGTGCAGGGCCACCACCTGGAGCGGTCCTGGCTCGGCCGCGTCCGGGCGGGCCAGTTCCTGGAGGTCGCCGATCAGCGCGGCCAGCTCCGTCATCTGGGCCTTCACCGAGGCCATCAGCGCCCTGCGGTCCTCCGGCGGGATCATCCGGCCCGTCTCGTCGCTGCGGGCCAGCAGCTCCACGTTCGTCCGGAGCGAGGTCAGCGGGGTGCGCAGTTCGTGGCCCGCGTCCGCGATCAGCTGGGCCTGGCGGTCGCGCGAGGAGGCGAGCTGGGCCGTCATCGAGTTGAACGAGCTGGAGAGCCGGGCGATCTCGTCCTCGCCGTCCACCGGGATGCGTACGGTCAGATCCTCGGTGCGGGCCACGTGTTCGACGGCCTCGGTCAGTTCGTCGACCGGCCGGAGCCCGGCGCGCGCGATCCACAGCCCGGCCGCGCCCGCCCCGACGACACCGATGCCGGAGGCGGCGAGCAGGACCCAGGCCAGCTGGTTCAGCGGATCGGTGACCTGGGCCATGGGGACGGCCACGGAGACCGCGAGGCCCGGCCGGTCCGGACCGGCGGGCGAGGTGTGGACCCGCATCTCCGTGCCGTCCTCGGCCGTCGTGGTGTGCGTCGCGTCCTCGCGCAGCCCGGCGGCGACGGCCCGGTCGGTGGCGTCGATCGGGATGGCGGACCTGCCCGGCACCGTGCACGGCTTCGCCCCTACGGACGGCACGAGCTGGATCGTGTACGGGCCGGTCACGACCTGGAGGTCACCGGGCAGTCCGCTGGTGCAGGACGCCGTCAGCAGCCTGATCGCGTTCTCGTTCGGCTTGACCTGGGACAGCGTCGTGTCGAGCTGCTCGGTCAGCCGGTCCCGGGTGGTCAGCCAGCAGGCCGCGGCCACCGCGGCGACCGCCACCGCGACCGCCGTCGCGACCAGCATCGCGAGCCGGGAGCGCAGCGGCAGCGCCCGGAACCGGCGCAGCGGGCTCACGCCGGCCCGCTGCCGGCCGTGCGCGGTGGGCGCCGGACCGCTCACGCCTCCCCGCTCCCGCCCGTGCGCAGCGCGTAGCCCACCCCGCGCACGGTGTGGACGAGGCGCGGCTCGCCGCCCGCCTCCGTCTTGCGGCGCAGATACATCACGTACACGTCCAGGGAGTTGGAGCTCGGCTCGAAGTCGAAGCCCCAGACGGCCTTGAGGATCTGTTCCCGGGTCAGCACCTGGCGCGGGTGGGACAGGAACATCTCCAGCAGCGTGAACTCGGTGCGCGTCAGCTCGACCCGCCGCTCGCCCCGGCTGACCTCGCGGGTCGCCAGGTCCATCCGCAGGTCGGCGAAGAAGAGCACGTCGTCGTCGGGGGCGTCCGCGCCCGCCGCCGAGGCGTAGGAGCTGCGGCGCAGCAGGGCCCGGATGCGGGCGAACAGCTCGTCCAGCTCGAACGGCTTGACCAGGTAGTCGTCCGCCCCGGCGTCGAGACCGGTGACCCGGTCCCCGACGGTGTCGCGGGCGGTGAGCATGAGGATGGGCGTGGTGGAGCCGGTGGCCCGGATGCGGCGGGCGGCGGTGAGGCCGTCCATCCGGGGCATCTGGATGTCCAGGACGATGAGGTCGGGGGCGTAGGCCTCGGCCGTCGCCAGGGCGTCGTACCCGTCGACCGCGACCTGTGTCCCGTATCCCTCGAAGGCGAGGCTGCGCTGGAGCGCCTCGCGCACGGCCGGCTCGTCGTCGACGATCAGGATGCGCTGGGGATCGTCTTCGGCGGGGCTCATCGCTGTCTCGTCCTCTTCTCGTGTCGACCTGGTCCGTCCGCCCTGTGGGGGCGCTCTCAGCCTCGCACGGTCAGGCGCCGTTCCCCGCGCGAAGGGTGTCCAGGTCGGCCTTGAGGGTGTCCACCGGGATGGCGAAGCCGAGGCCGACGCTGCCCGTCGCGGAACCGCTGCCCGCCGCCGAGGAACTCGGCGCGTACATCGCCGAGTTGATGCCGATGATCTCGCCGTCCATGTTGATCAGCGCACCGCCGGAGTTGCCGGGGTTGAGCGACGCGTCGGTCTGGAGCGCCTTGTACGTGGTCGTCTCCTCGCCCGTGTCGCCGTTGAACTGCTGTCCCCCGAACTCGAACGGCCACTGCTGCCCCCCACCCTGCCGGCCCTGCCCCTGCCCCGAGCCGCCGGAGTCGTCCTTGGCCACGGTGACGTCCCGGTCGAGCGCGGAGACGATGCCGCTGGTGACGGTGCCGGTCAGGCCCTCGGGCGAGCCGATCGCCACGACCTGGTCGCCGACCTTGACCTGCGAGGAGTCGCCGAGCGTCGCCGTCTTCAGGCCGCTCGCGCCCCGGAGCTTGATGAGCGCGAGGTCCTTGTCGGGGGCGGTGCCCACGACGTCGGCCGTGTAGGTCTTGCCGGTGGAGAGGGTGACCTGGATCTGCCGCGCGCCCGAGATGACGTGGTTGTTGGTGACGATCTCGCCGTCCTCGGTGATCACCACGCCCGACCCGGTGGAGCTGCCCGCCGACGACGCCGCGCCGATCTCCACGATCGCGGGCGAGACCGCCTCCGCGACGCCCGCGACGGTGCCCTTGCTGGACTGCGAGACGGTGGTGCCGTTGACCGCGCCGCCGGAGCCGGTGGCCCCGGAGCCCCCGCCGTTCAGCTGGCCGACGAGGGTCGCGGTGCCGCCGCCGATCACGCCCGCCGCGATGGCCACCGCCGCCAGCAGCGCGACCGGCCGCTTCGCCCGGCGCCGGTTGGTGGG
The DNA here is from genome assembly GCF_044329855.1 of Streptomyces sp. NPDC017520. Taxonomy (NCBI): domain Bacteria; kingdom Bacillati; phylum Actinomycetota; class Actinomycetes; order Kitasatosporales; family Streptomycetaceae; genus Streptomyces; species Streptomyces sp. NPDC017520. The sequence goes on along the minus strand of NZ_JBIRKB010000015.1, from coordinate 110,297 downwards.
GGCGTACGGGGGCGGCGGCGGGTAACCGCCCGGGGCGCCGTCGTACGCCGTGCCGTAGCCGTAGCCGTACGGGGTCGGGTCCTGGTCCTGGTCCGTGGTGTACGCGCCGCGGGGGCGAAGGTTCTCCGTCATGTCCACCAGGCTGGTCAGCGAAGATGAGAAGGGCCTGAGTACGTCCTGAGAAGCCCGGAAGAACCGCGTATGCCCGCTGTAAGGGCGGAAGGTCCGCCGAGCGGGCGGTGTAAGGGCGGAAGGTCCGACGAGCGGGCGGTCAGGCGGACGCGGGGGGCTCCCCGCAGCCGCACGAGCGCCGGACCACCAGCGCGGAGGGGAACTGCTTCAGCCGCTCGCGCCGCGACCCCGAGACCCGCAGCGAGTCGTCCAGCACCAGGTCCACCGCCGCCCGCGCCATGGCCGGGCGGTCGGAGTGGACCGTGGTCAGCGGCGGATCGGTGAGGCCGGCTTCCTTCACGTCGTCGAAGCCCGCCACCGCCAGCTCGCCCGGCACGTCGATGCGCAGCTCGCGGGCGGCCCGCAGCACGCCGAAGGCCTGGTCGTCCGTGGCGCAGAAGATCGCCGGGGGCCTGTCCGGGCCCGCCAGCAGCCCGAGGGCCACCTGATAGGCGTCGTAGCGGTTGTACGGGGCCTGGAAGAGCCGGCCCTCCGTGGAGCGGCCCGACTCGTGCATCGCCCGTCGCCAGCCCTCGACGTGGTCGGCGACCGGGTCGCCGACCACCGGGGTCTCCTCCGTGCCGCCGAGGCAGGCAACGTACGCGTTGCCGTGCTCCAGCAGATGCCGGGTGGCGAGCTGGGCGCCGCCCACGTCGTCGGTGACGACGGCGACGTCGTCGATCGCCTCGGGGCGCTCGTGCAGCAGGACGACCCGGGCGTCCCAGGCCTCGATCTCGGCGGCGGCGCGCTCGCTGGGGCCCTGGCTGACCAGGATCAGCCCGGAGACGCGCATACCGAGGAAGGCCCGCAGATAGTGGACCTCGCGCTCGTCGCGGTAGTCGGAGTTGCCGACGAGCACCATCTTCCCGCGCTCGGCGGCGGCCTGTTCGACCGCGTGCGCCATCTCCGCGAAGAACGGCTGCCGGGCGTCCGGCACGATCATCCCTATGAGGTCCGTGCGGCGCGAGGCCATGGCCTGGGCGACCCGGTCGGGCCGGTAGCCCAACTGCTTGATCGCGGCGAGCACCCGCTCGCGCGTGGCCGGGGCGACCGGCCGGGGTCCGTTGTTGATGACGTAACTGACGACCGCGGTCGACGTCCCCGCCAGTCTCGCCACATCGTCCCGCGTCACCTTGGCCACGCGCGCAGTCTACGCGGATGGACCTAGGGCGTGGCAGCCTCTACCGGGGCTTCTTCCGGCACCGTGGCCGAAGAGGACTGCTCCGATCGGGCGACGGGGTCGGCCGCCTTCTGCCGGGCGGCGGCCCGGTCCTTCGCCTCCTCCGCCGCGCGCTCGACCTTCTCCGGCGTGACGAAGCGGTAGCCGACGTTGCGCACGGTGCCGATCAGCGACTCGTGCTCGGGGCCGAGCTTGGCGCGCAGCCGCCGTACGTGGACGTCGACCGTCCGCGTACCGCCGAAGTAGTCGTAACCCCAGACCTCCTGGAGGAGCTGGGCGCGGGTGAAGACCCGGCCCGGGTGCTGGGCGAGGTACTTCAGCAGTTCGAATTCCTTGAAGGTCAGGTCCAGGACCCGGCCCTTGAGCTTCGCGCTGTACGTCGCCTCGTCGACGGAGAGATCACCGTTGCGGATCTCCATCGGGGAGTCGTCGGAGGTGATCTGCCGGCGGCCCATGGCCAGCCGCAGCCGGGCCTCGACCTCGGCCGGTCCCGCCGTGTCCAGCAGGACGTCGTCGACGCCCCAGTCGGCGGTGACGGCCGCGAGACCGCCCTCGGTGACGACGAGGATCAGCGGACAGCCGGGTCCCGTGGACCGCAGCAGCTGACAGAGCGAGCGGACCTGCGGAAGGTCGCGCCGCCCGTCGACGAGGATCACGTCGGCGCCCGGGGTGTCCACGAGGGCCGGGCCCTCGGCGGGGGCCACCCGCACGCTGTGGAGCAGGAGCCCGAGGGCGGGGAGCACCTCCGTCGACGGCTGGAGTGCGTTCGTCAGAAGCAGCAGTGAACTCATCGCCGGCCACCTGCCTGGTTCGGTCGATCATGTTGCACGGTTCGCTCGCCCATTACGTCGGTCCTCCTCGTTCCCTGCGAGAGGGGCACTCCCGGGCCGGGCCCGGGGGAGTATGCGGCACTGCTTCGTACGTCATGCGGTCATGCGGTCATGCGATCCGCGTCATGCGGTTTCACGGTGCGGTCCCGCGCCCTGGGACCGCTGAGCTTGTGGAAACGTCTTCGTAACAACGCGGGTAAAGCACAAAAGGACCCGGGGGCTGCATTGCCCGGATCCTCTTCGCAGCAGAATAGCCCACATGAGTTCCGCGTCCGAGGGCCGATTCCCGAGTTCCTCTGTTCCCTTGCTCACGCGCCCCCCACGCTTCGCCACGTTGCTGACGGATGACGGCGTACCGGTCGAGGCGGTGTACGAACCGTGTACGGCGGGTCCCGGGACGCCGGAGGACGGAGCGTTCGAGGGGCCTGCGGCGTCCCCCGCGATCGTCGTCGCACACGGGTTCACCGGCTCGGCCGACCGCCCCGCCGTGCGCCGCGCCGCGCGGGTCTTCGCCCGGCGTGCGGCCGTGGTCACGTTCTCGTTCCGGGGCCACGGGCGGTCCGGCGGGCGCTCCACGGTGGGCGACCGCGAGGTGCTGGACCTGGCCGCCGCGGTGGCCTGGGCGCGGGAGCTGGGGCACTCCCGGGTGGTGACGGTCGGGTTCTCGATGGGCGGCTCGGTGGTGCTCCGGCACGGCGCCCTGTACACGGCCACATCCGTGACGGGGCAGGCACCCGTTCGTGTACCGGCGCACGCGGGGCGCATGGGTAGTTCGGGGGCGCACTCGGACGCGGTGGTCTCCGTCAGCGCTCCCGCCCGGTGGTACTACCGGGGGACGCCCTCGATGCGCCGGCTGCACTGGGTGGTCACCCGCCCCACGGGCCGCCTCGTCGGCCGCTACGGACTCCGTACCCGCATCGCGACCACGGACTGGGACCCCGTCCCGCTCTCCCCGGTCGCCGCGGTCCCGTTCATCGCCCCGGCTCCCCTGCTGCTCGTGCACGGCGACCGGGATCCCTACTTCCCGCTGGACCATCCGAGGATGCTGGCCGAGGCGGCCGGGCCCGGTGGCGCGGAGCTGTGGCTGGAGCGGGGGATGGGCCACGCCGAGAACGCGGCGGACGATGCCCTGCTCGCCCGTATCGCCGACTGGGCGACGGCCGCACCGCCCGCGTGACCCATCATGGAGAGCTGACGCACGAGGCGTCCGACGAACCGACCCGAAGGAGTGGCGCCATGGCAGCGGGGACGATCCGCTACTGGGCCGCGGCGAAGGCCGCGGCGGGCACCGCGGAGGAACCGTACGCGGCGGAGACCCTCGCCGAGGCGCTCGACGCGGTGCGCGAGAGGCACCCCGGCGAACTGAGCCAGGTGCTCCGGCGGTGCTCGTTCCTCATCGACGGGAACCCCGTCGGGGCCCGTGGGCATGAGACCGTACGCCTTGCCGAGGGCGGCACGGTCGAGGTGCTCCCGCCGTTCGCAGGAGGGTGAACCGCAGGCCATGAGCAGCAGCGATCAGCAGTACCCGTATCCGTACGACCCCGAGCGGCAGCAGCAGCCGGCGTCGCCGCACTGGCCCGACGGGACGGCCGGGCAGTCCGCCGCGCCCCAGGACCCGGACGCCTTCGACCAGGGCGGGACGCAGACGTGGCAGGCGCCGACCTGGGACACGCAGTACCAGCCGACGATCCGCCCGGGCGGGGAGCGACAGCACCGGGCGGGGGAGCAGGGGCAGGGTTACGGGCAGGGGCAGGGTTACGGGCAGCCGCAGCAGCCGGGTCCGTACGGGACGCCGGAGCCCGATCCGTACGGACGGCAGCAGGCGGGGCCGTACGCGGTGCCGCAGCCCGATCTGTACGCGACGCCGGAGCCGGATCCGTACGCGACGCCGGAGCCCGATCCGTACGGACGGCAGCAGCCGGGGCCGTACGCGGCGCCGGAGCCGCACCACCCTCCCTACGAGCAGCAGTACCAGGGTCCGCAGCAGCACCCGCAGCACCCGCAGCAGTCTCGTGAACCGCAGCAACAGGGACAGGGGCAGGGGCACGGGCAGGGACAGGGGCAGCCACAGCAGCCGTACCGGCCCTCGGCGGCTTCGGCGGCCGACGCCGCGTACCTCCCGCCCCAAGGGGCCTCAGGGGCCTTCCCGCTGCCGCCCGAGGCCCCGGCCGCGCCCGTGGCCCCCGCGGCACCCGTGCCCGCCCCCGCGCCCGCGACCGTGCGGCCGGAGCCCGGCGACACGGACTACAGCGCGCCCACGACGCTGGGCAACGCCCGGATCACCGACGCCCAGCGGGCCCGCGCGGAAGGGCGTTCGCCGATCATCGCGCCGGGGATGCAGCCCGCCGCGCTCACTGCCGTGCTCGGCCTGCTGCTCGCGGGGGGCGCGGCGCTCGGGCCGTACGCGCTGCTCGTCCCGGTGGTGCTCCTCCAGGCGGTGACGGCTGCCGGATGGTTCCGGCTCAACGGCATGTGGCCCGCCCGCCAGGGCATCGCGCTCGCCTTCGCCGGGGGCCTGGTCGCCGACGTCGTGCTGCTCGCCGCGGGCCGGGAGCACGGCCCCGCCGCGCTGCTGGGCACCCTGGGCGTCTGGGTGCTGCTCACCGTGGTCCTCCAGCTCCGCAGCCACGCGGGGGCCGACGAGCGGATGTACGGCCTGATGGCCACGGTCGTCTCGGCGTCGCTCGCGGTGCTCGCGGGCGGATTCCTCGCGGCGGCCCCGGACGCGGTGACGGTCGGCGGGGCGGCCGTCGCGGCGGCCACGCTCGTCCGTGCCCTTCCCCTGCCCGGCATCGCCTCCCTCGGGGTGACCCTGCTCACGGGTGCGGGTGTCGGCCTCGTCTTCGGCAACACGACCGACTTCGGGGCGAAGGGCGTGCTGCTCGGTCTCGCGGCGGCCGGGTGCGCGCTCATCGGGCTGCGGGTGGCGAGCTACGACTACCCGTCCCGCTTCGTGCACATGACCGCCGGGGTGGCCCTGCCGCTGACCGTGGCGGCCCCGGCCGTCTACCTGGTCGGCCGCGCCATCCTCTGACCGCCGCCCGGCCACCGTCGCCGACCGGCGGGCGGCCACCGCTCGACCGGCGTGCGGCCGCCGCACGGCCCGCCGGTCGACCACCGCACGGCCACCGTCGCCGACCGGCCCCCGGGAACCGATCGGGGGCCGTCGGTCGTCGATCATCCTGGGCGTCCCTCTCCTGCGGCAGTAGGGTCACGGGCGCCAGGGGGACCGATCGGCTGAGGTGGGGGAACGACACATGCGCGCACTGCGAATACTGCTGGTCCTGGTGGTAGTGGTCGGCGGCCTCTTCCTCGCCGTCGACCGTGCGGCTGTTCATTTCGCCGAGTCCGAGGCCGAGGACCGGATCACGATCAGCGGGGGCGGGCCCGCCACCACGGAGATCTCGATCAAGGGTTTCCCCTTCCTCACCCAGCTCGCCGCCTCGCGGCTCGACCGGGTCGACGTCGACCTCACCGGCATGGAGACCAGCGCCGCCGGCCGGGCGATACGGGTCAGCGAGGTCCGGGCCGAGCTGCGCGACGTGAAGCTCGGCTCCGGCTACCGCAGCGCCACGGCCGCCCGCGCCACCGGCACCGCGCTCGTCAGCTACGCGGACCTGACGGCGGCGGCCAGCGACGGCGTCGTGGTGGAGTACGGCGGCAACGGCAAGGCGAAGGTCACCGGCACCGTCGAGCTCCTCGGCCGGCCGATCTCGCGCAGCGTGCTGTCCACCGTGACCCGCGTCGACGGCCACACGATCAAGGTGCGCGCGGACGAGGTGCCGGGCGAGGGGCTGCCCGGCGTCGAGGAACTGGTCCGCAAGAAGACCGACTTCGAGGGCGACATCGACGGGCTTCCGCAGGGCCTGGAGCTCCGGGAGGTCAAGGTGACCGAGAAGGGCCTGGAGATCTCGGTGACCGGCTCGGACGTCTCCCTGACGGGCTGACCGACCGCCCCGCACTCCCCGACGGAGCCTCTCCCGCCCCCCGGACGGCTCGGCTGATCCGGATAGTGAGACGCCCGCGTCCGGTCCGCAGATACGGGGCAGGCTCGGGGGAGCCCCGCGCCGCATCCCCGGCCCGCACGCCTCTTCCGCGTCTCACATCACGGATGATCGTGTCTCATCATGCGACACGACGGTGACATCTCCGCCCGTACCTCCCTACGATCGGACCCATGAAGCGACAGGCGGATCTCACGAAGCGGCGGGCAGTAGACCTGTGCCGCGTCGCCGCCATGCTCTGTCGCACCTCCTGAGCGGGGCGTTCGCACCGTCCCGTCTCTCCCCGGCCCTTCGACCGTCGTCAGGGCCGGCCCCGTGCCCCGTACGCGCCGCGTTCCGTGCCCTCGCGCCTACACCCGCACCCAGCAACTCCGCATCTCGCACCACCCCGCCGCAGACTGCCCCGGAGGAGAACAACATGAGCCGCAGCGACGTCCTGGTAGACGCCGACTGGGTCGAGGCCCACATCGACGACCCGCAGGTCGCCATCGTCGAGGTGGACGAGGACACCTCGGCGTACGAGAAGAACCACATCAAGAACGCGATCCGGATCGACTGGACCAAGGACCTCCAGGACCCGGTCCGCAGGGACTTCGTCGACCAGGCCGGCTTCGAGAAGCTGCTCAGCGAGAAGGGCATCGGCAACGACACCCTGGTCGTCCTCTACGGCGGCAACAACAACTGGTTCGCCTCCTACGCCTACTGGTACTTCAAGCTCTACGGCCACGAGAACGTGAAGCTCCTCGACGGCGGCCGCAAGAAGTGGGAGCTCGACTCCCGCGACCTGACCGACGTCGTCCCGACGCGCCCGGCCACCCAGTACACGGCCAAGCCGCAGGACGAGTCGATCCGTGCGTACCGCGACGACGTCGTCAAGGCCATCGGCAGCCAGAACCTGGTCGACGTGCGTTCGCCCGACGAGTTCAGCGGCAAGCTGCTCGCCCCGGCCCACCTCCCGCAGGAGCAGTCGCAGCGCCCCGGCCACGTGCCGAGCGCCCGCAACATCCCGTGGTCGAAGAACGCCAACGACGACGGCACCTTCAAGTCGGACGACGAGCTCAAGGCGCTCTACGAGAACGAGCAGGTCGACCTGGCGAAGGACACCATCGCCTACTGCCGCATCGGTGAGCGCTCCGCGCTCACCTGGTTCGTGCTCCACGAGCTGCTCGGCCAGGAGAACGTCAAGAACTACGACGGTTCCTGGACCGAGTACGGCTCCCTCGTCGGCGTGCCGATCGAGCTCGGCCCCGCCAAGTAGTCCGCCGCCCCGTCCGACCGCCCGACCCGTCCGACCGACCGACCCGCACGACCCGACCAGAAGGACAGAACCATGTGTGGAGCACAGGCCGGTGGCCCCGACGCTTCGACGATCAAGCCCGGTGAGACCACCATCCAGGGCAGCGTGACCCGCGACGGCGAGCCCGTCACCGGCTACGTGCGGCTGCTGGACTCGACCGGCGAGTTCACCGCCGAGGTCCCGACCTCGGCGACCGGACAGTTCCGGTTCTACGCCGCCGAAGGCACCTGGACGCTCCGCGCCCTGGTTCCCGGCGGCAGCGCCGACCGCACGGTCGTCGCGCAGACCGGCGGGCTCTCCGAGGTCGCCATCGCCGTCTGATCCGCAGCGATCCGCAGCGATCCGCCGTACGCCGTTCCGTACGGCGTACGGCGCGAAGAACGGCCGGAGGGCCGCACCCCAGGGGGTTGGACGCCACCTGACGCGGGGTGCGGCCCTTCGTGCCGTCCGGGGGGCTCCGCCGGGTGGGCGGGCGGCCGGGGGGAGTCCTACGCTGGAGACATGTACGCCCGACGCAGGCGGAACTACGTCCTCATGATGGGCGGATGCGTCGCGCTCTTCGTGTCCGCCTGGGCCGTGGTGCGCCTGTGGTCCATGCCGGTCGCCGTCGGCATGTGCCTGGTCGCCATGGTGATCCCGCCCGTCGCCGCGATGGTCGCCAACCGGCGGGGCCCGGAGGACCGTTGGTGGGACGACCCGTCCGGCGACCCGGAGTCCGACGCGTGGTGGGACGAACTGGACGGGAGGAAACGCCACTGAGCCGCGCGAGGTCCTGCTGAGCCGGGGAGGCCCCCGCCTCGGCCGAGGAGCCCCCGCCCGGCCGTCCGATCAGTAGACGAGCGCCTGGGCGCCGTCCGCCATGGCCTCCTGCACGAAGACCTGCGCGCCCGCGATCCGCACGCCCTCCAGCACGTCCTTCTCGCCGATGTCGCGCCGGGCCGCGCACTGCGTGCACAGGGTGATCCGGCCGCCCGCCAGGATCGAGTCCAGCAGGTCCGGCAGCGGGGCCGCGTGCGGCAGTTCGAACTCGGCGGCCCGGCCCGGCAGGGCGAACCACGAGGACTCGCCGGTCAGCCAGAGCGAGACCTCCACACCGCTGGCGACGCCCACCGCCGCCACGGTGAAGGCCTGGGAGCAGCGCTCGGCGGCCTCGGGCCCGGCGGTCACCTTGATCACAAGCTTCTTCGGCATATGCCGAACTGTAATCGTCCAGGACGCAACCTCCTTGCTGACCCGGGGGTCACTTGTGCGCGCGGGTAAGGGAATCCGCGCTTCAGGTCTCTTGGGGGGACCCCTTTTGGAACCGAACGACACCATTCCTGCCGCGCCGGAAGGGTCCGCACCCGTGCCTCCGCCCGTGCCGCCCGTGCCGACGGAGCCGCCTGCCGCCGCCGATGCGCCGGTACGCCGCCGGCCGCGCGGACGTACGACGCTGATCATCGCGGCGGCGGCGCTGCTCGGGGTCTCGGGCGGAGCGGCCCTGGGCTACGGCATCCAGGCCGAGCGGGCACCCACGCCACTGGCCGCCCTGTCGCAGCCCGGCCTCGGCCACCCGGCGAAGCCGCTGTCCGCAGACCGGGCTCCGGCCCCGCTGCCCGTGGCCCAGGACCGGCGGGTCAGGACGGACGGAGACCTGCGCAAGCTGCTCGTCGACCGGCCCAAGGGCGCGAAGAAGACGATCACCGACGAGCTGGGCCTCGACGACGGCTGGCAGCCGCTCGATCAGTATGCCGAGACGAACTACAAGAACCCGCACTACATGTTCGAGGCGCTGACCGAGCAAGGACTGCGCCGGGTCGCCTCGGTCTCCTGGGAACAGGGGAAGTACCGGGAGACCGAGGTCCACCTGCTCCAGTTCCGGTCCGGCGACCTGCTCGGCGCGGCGGAGCACCTCGACAGCCAGTTGGAGTACATGCCGCGTGACGAGCGCGGCGCGGGCAACGAGGGAGATGCGATCAAGGGCAGCGGCGAGGGCCGCTACTTCCTCCACCCGGTCGAGCGGGAGACGGGATACCTCCCGGCGTACCGGGCCAGGGCCCTGGCCCGGCGCGGCGACATCGTGCTCGACATCCACATCTCCGACACCGTCCCGATCGGCAAGAAGGCCATCCGGACGCTGGCCGAGCGACAGCTGGAGCGGCTGTGAACGACGGCGAGACCCCTCCCTTGACCGATCCGCCCGGGCCTGCTGATCCGCCCGGGCCGCCCGGGGAGGCTGGACCGACCGTTGAAGCTGGGCCCACCGCCCCCACTCCCGCCCCCGCCCGCCGGGTGGTGCTGACCGCGCTGTCCGTCGTCCTGGTGCTCGGAGCGGTCGGCGGCGCGGCCGGGTACGTGAAGAACACCGTGGACACCGCGGACCGCACGGTCGCCACGACCGTCTGGGACGAGGACCACGCACCCACCGGCGAGGACCCGGCGGGCGAGCCGTCCCGGGGCCGCCACGACACCGAGCTGACCAAGCTCCTGCTCCCGGTGCCCGAGGGCTACCTCCTCGGCCCGGACATCGGCGAACTCGGCAACGACAGCGAGACGAGCGGCGCCAAGGCCGCCGCCGCGATGAAGGAGATGGGGCGCGGCCTGGCCGGGAAGGACCGCCGCGAGCTGGACAAGTCCATCGAGAAGCTCCGCATCCGGGGCATCGCGCAGCGCTCGTACGCCGCGGACTCCCATGACCTCGTCGTGAACATCCAGGTAGTGAAGATGCGGGACAGGCAGGCGGTCCGCGCGTCGTACCTGAACCGGAAGAAGCTGCTGGACTCCTTCGACTTCTTCCGCAAGGGACCGAAGGTGGACGGCCACAAGAGGGTGACCTGCTACCGGCTGCCCAAGGGCGACAAGAAGAGCCTCGACGGCGTCACCTGCATCGCGTACGAGGGAGCGGTCTCGGTGACCGTCGACGCGAACGGCAGCAAGCCGTTCAGCCCGTCCGAGGTCGGAGATCTGGTGAAGGACCAGCTTGACCACATCGCGTCCCCGGGGGAGTACGTATGAGCGAGCAGACGGTGACCCCTGGGACCACCACTGGGACGCCCGTGAGGCCCGAAACGCCGCCGCCCGTCCTTCCGCCCGAGGCGCCCGAGGCGGCGCCGAAGCCGCCCCGGCGGGTCCTGCGCGCCGTGGCCCGGTGGACCGCCGCCGCGCTGGCGTTCGGGGTGCTCGGCACCGGTACGGCCTTCGGCATAGCCTCCCTGGAGCGGACCGACGTCCCCGGGCTCGCCACCGAGGACGACGGCCGCTGGGACTACCCCAAGCTGGCCCTGCCCGCTCTCCCGGCCGGATCGCCCCGGCCGTTCGGGGCCGGCAACCCGGCCGAGATCCACCACGCCGACCTGCGCGACCTGCTGCTGCCGGCCCCCGCCGGAGCGGTGCCGGACAAGAAGCTGCCCGGCGGCTGGATCTCCACAAAGACGTTCCTGGACGCGTACCGGCAGCAGGACCGGCAGTCGGTGGCCCAGCTCCTGAAGGACGCCGCGCCGCGCCACATCGCGGCACGCGGCTGGGCCATGCCGGACGGCACGACGTCCCGGATCTACCTGGTGCGGTTCAACTCGACGGCGTTCGCGAGCCGCATGCTCGACGATCTGAACGTGGGCTCCTCGGCCGGTACGCCGTTGGACCGCACGGACACCACCGAGTTCGACGACACCTGGGGTTCGGACAACGACATCGAGAACCTCTCGTCGTTCGTCTTCGCCGAGCAGACGCCCTTCGGGGCCGAGCACGTCCGGCAGGCGTACACCCTGGCGGGGGACACGCTCGCCCTCGTCGTGCACGAGCGCGCCGGGAAGCGGGAGACGGACCGCGTTCCCTTCCAGCAGACGCTGATCCTCCAGAACCAGCTGCTCGCCTGAGGGCCGCCGCGGCTGCCCGCGGCCGACACCTGGACGAGAAGGCCGGGGCCCCACCCATTAGGCTGGGGCCCCGGCCCTGTCACCGCCGCCATCCGCTCGTCACGAGGAGCCCCCTGTGCTTGAGGCATTCTTCTCCGCCCTGCTGATCCTGGTCTGCGTGGGCGTCACCGCCTTCGCCGCGATCACCGTGAAGAAGCTGTACCAGGGCCAGCGCTGACCTTCGCCGTTCCCACGGTTCCCGCCCACCCCTCGCACCCTCACAGATCGTCTGAGCCGCTCATGATCGAGATTCCGTCCGACCTCCACCCGGACCTCGTCCCGCTGGCCTTCCTCCTCGGCAACTGGGCGGGCGCGGGCGTGTCCGACTTCCCCGGCGCCGAGAAGTGCAACTTCGGCCAGGAAGTCACCTTCAGCCACGACGGCCGTGACTTCCTGGAGTACGTCTCCCACACCTGGGTCCTGGACGACGAGGGCAAGCAGGTCCGGCCGCTGGAGACCGAGACCGGCTACTGGCGCATCGACAAGGACCGCAAGGTCGAGGTCGTCATGGCCCGCGACCAGGGCGTCATCGAGATCTGGTACGGCGAGCTGGCCGACCAGAAGCCGCAGATCGACCTGGTCACCGACGCGGTGGCCCGTACGGCGGCCTCCGGCCCGTACAGCGGCGGCAAGCGGCTCTACGGGTACGTCAAGAGCGACCTCATGTGGGTCGGCGAGAAGGCCACCCCCGAGGTCGAGCTGCGCCCGTACATGTCGGCGCACCTGAAGAAGGTCGTCACCCCCGAGGAGGTCGCCGAGATGGCGCGGAACCTCGAGGACATGCCCGACGACGGCATCGCGTTCTTCAAGTAGGGAGCCCGCCCGGAACCGGGGCTGCTGTCCGGTGCTCGCCCCGCCCTACACTGGGCGTGTGGTGAGCACCGACTGGAAGACCGATCTTCGGCAGCGCGGCTACCGGCTGACGCCCCAGCGTCAGCTCGTCCTGGAGGCGGTCGATGCCCTGGAGCACGCGACTCCGGACGACATCCTGTGCGAGGTGCGCAGGACCGCGTCCGGCGTGAACATCTCCACGGTGTACCGGACCCTGGAGCTCCTGGAGGAGCTCGGGCTGGTCAGCCACGCCCATCTGGGGCACGGCGCCCCGACGTACCACCTGGCCGACCGGCACCACCACATCCACCTGGTCTGCCGGGACTGCGCGGACGTCATCGAGGCGGATCTCTCCGTCGTCGCCGAGTTCACCGAGAAGCTGCGCGCCGATTTCGGCTTCGAGACGGACATGAAGCACTTCGCGATCTTCGGCCGCTGTGCGGACTGCGCGGCCACGAAAGCGGCGGCGGACGGGGCCGTGGACAGGGCCTCCGGCGGAACCTCCGGCAGGGCCTCCGGCGGGTCCGCCGACGCGGGTGCGAGCACGCCCGCGAAGGGCGCCTCCGCCAAGTCGTAGGCTGGGCGCATGAAGAGCCCCCTGCTGTCCCTGCCCGGTGCCGTTCCCGCCGAAGGCCGCGACGAAGGCGTCGCCGCGCACTACGGCGACCTGTTCCGCGAGCAACGCGCGCTGGCCGACGGCAACGGCTTCGTCGACCTCTCCCACCGGGGCGTCATCACCGTCACCGGCGACGACCGGCTGAGCTGGCTGCACCTGCTGATCACCCAGCACGTCAGCGACCTCGCCCCGCACCAGGCCACCGAGGCGCTCATCCTGTCCGCCAACGGGCACATCGAGCACGCGATGTATCTGGTCGACGACGGCACGACGGTGTGGATGCACGTCGAGCCGGACACCCAGGGCGAGCTGATCGCCTACCTGGAGTCGATGAAGTTCTTCTACCGGGTCGAGGTCGCCGACCGCACCGGCGACATCGCCGTCGTCCACCTCCCGGCCGGCTCCATCGCCGAAGTCCCGGACGGGGCGGCCGTACGGGAGACTCCTCAGGGCCGGGACCTGTTCCTGCCCCGCGCCGGCCTGGAGGCGTACGCCGCCGCCCACGGCCCCGCCGCCGGGATCCTGGCGTACGAGGCGCTGCGCGTGGAGGGCCACCGGCCGCGCGTCGGCTTCGAGACCGACCACCGCACCATCCCGCACGAGCTGGGCTGGATCGGCGGCGCCGTCCACCTCCAGAAGGGCTGCTACCGGGGCCAGGAGACCGTCGCCCGCGTCCACAACCTGGGGAAGCCGCCGCGCCGGCTCGTCTTCCTGCACCTGGACGGCAGCGAGGTGCACCTCCCCGGACACGGGACGCCGGTACGGCTGGCCGCCGAGGGCCAGGAGGGCCGCCAGCTCGGCTTCATCACCACCTCGGCCCGCCACCACGAGCTGGGCCCGATCGCCCTCGCCCTGGTCAAGCGGAACGTGGCCGTCGACGCGGAACTGCTCGCCGGCGACACGGCCGCCGCCCAGGAGACGGTCGTCGAGCCGTAGGCCCCCCGCTTACGGCTCAGGGGCTGTCCCGCCATACCTGGCGGACCGGACAGCCCCTACACCTCGATGATCACCGTGAACGGGCCGTGATTCGTGAGCGAGACCCGCATGTCCGCTCCGAACCGGCCCGTCTCCACCTGCGCCCCCAGCGCCCGCAGCCGCGCCACGACCTCGTCCACCAGGGGCTGGGCCACCTCGCCGGGCGCGGCGGCGTTCCAGGTGGGGCGGCGGCCCTTGCGGGCGTCCCCGTAGAGAGTGAACTGAGAAATCACCAGGAGGGGGGCGTTCACATCCGAACAGGACTTCTCGCCCTCCAGGACGCGCACCGACCAGAGCTTGCGGGCCAGCTGCGCCGCCTTCTCCGGGGTGTCGTCATGGGTGACCCCGACCAGCACACACAGGCCCTCACCGGCGATCTCCCCGACGATTCCGGGGGCCGAGGCGCCGTCCGTCGCACCGGCGACGGAGACGCTCGCGCCGTCCACTCTCTGTACCACTGCACGCATACAGACCAACCTATCTTGGGCTGAACGGGTACAGAACACCTGCGTCGGCACCGTGCGGAGTGGCACGATGCACGATGTCGGTGTGCCGACGCACCGGTCGAGGGGACGGAACAGCATGAGTACCTATGGAGCCGGACAATCTCCCGGTGCCGTACCGGGCGCGCGTCACCGCACCAGCACCCTGCGGTCACCCGTGCAGCGCAGTCTGCCGGGGCAGGGTCCCGTACCGCCACCCGCGACGCCCGCGGCAGCCGCCACCGTGCCCGAGCAGACCGGCGGCGACGCGGGCTTCGGCGGGCTGCGGCTGCCGGAGCTGCGGACGCTGCGCCGGGACGCCCAGCGCGACGAGGCCGATCTCAGTTACGTACGCCGGCTGGTACAGGGCCGGATCGACATCCTCCGCGCCGAGCTGGCCCGCCGCCGGGATCCGGCGGCCCCGGTGGAGGACGCGGCGGTGGTGAGCCGGCTCTCGGAGATCCTGACCGACACCCCGTCCCGGCACCGCACCTCCGCGCGGCACGTCACGCTGACGACGCCGCGCGGCGACGAGTTCCGGCAGCTGGCCGCCGAGAACCTCGCCGAGGTCGAACTGTCCGACCTGGAAGCCCGGACGGACGAGGAGCTGCACACGGCGATGGGGCGGCTCGTCCGCTACGAACAGCAGGTCTCCCGCCGCCGTCACGAGCTCCAGCGCACCGCCGACGATTGCGGCGCGGAGATCGCCCGCAGGTACCGTGACGGGGAAGCACAAGTAGACGACCTGCTCGCCTGAAGCGACCCTTCCGGGCGCGGGTCCCGCACCCCCGTCCCCGGAAGGCCACCCATGACGTCCACCGACGCCCCGTCCGCCATATCCTCCGCCCCGGTCCCGGCCCCCGCCCCGCCCGTCCTGGCCGAGGTCGTGCGCTCCGGGTTCACGGAGGGGCACCACCGGGGATCGCTGGTCCTGCTGGCCGCCGACGGCAGCGTGGAGCGGGCGATCGGGGACCCGGCGGCGCCGGTCTTCCCCCGGTCCTCCAACAAGCCGATGCAGGCCGCCGCGATCCTGCGGGCCGGCCTCGACCTCTCGGGCGAACGGCTGGCACTGGCCGCCGCGAGCCACTCCGGGGAGACCTTCCACCTCGACCTCGTACGGAAGATGCTCGCCGAGCACGGGCTGAGCACCGCCGACCTCCGGACCCCGCCGGACCTGCCGCTGGATCCGGTGGAGGCGGAGGCCTACCTCGCGAGCGGTCACGTGCGCGAGCGGCTCACGATGAACTGCTCCGGCAAGCACGCGGCCATGCTCGCCGTCTGCGTCCGCAACGGCTGGCCCACCGCCACCTACCTCGACCCCGCCCACCCGCTCCAGCAGCTCGTCGGCCAGGTCGTCGCCGAGGCGGCGGGCGAGCCGGTCGCGGCGCTCGGCACGGACGGCTGCGGGGCCCCGCTGATGGCGATCGGACTGACCGGCCTGGCCCGCGCCTTCCGGTCCTTCGTGCTGGCGGAGCCCGGGAGCGCCGAACGCCGGGTCGCGGACGCGATGCGCGCCCACCCGGAGTACGTCGCGGGCACCCGGCGTCCGGACACCTGGCTGATGCGCGAGGTGCCGGGGACGCTCTCCAAGATGGGCGCCGAGGCGGTCCAGGCGGTGGCGCTGGCCGACGGCAGGGCCCTCGCCTTCAAGATCGACGACGGGGGCGCCCGGGCGCTCGGCCCGGTGCTGGCCCGCGCCCTGGAGCTGCTGGGCGTGGACGCCCCGGTGGTCGCCAGGATCGGACGTTCGCCGCTGCTGGGCGGGGCGGCGGAGGTCGGGGAAATTCGCGCGACATTCTGAGGCGCGCGTGCCTAGCGTGGAGGGATGAGCCTCGATGTCCGCAACGTCACCGCGTCCGAGTTCCCCGAGTGGATGAGGGCGGTGGGCACCGGCTTCCTGACCGCCGGCAAGGAGCCGGGCGAGGAGCTCGTCGCTGACCGGCTCGCCGATGCAGACCTCTCCCGCGCGCAGGGCGTCTTCGACGCCGGGCGCTGCGTGGCGACGTTCCGCTCGTTCGCCCAGGACCTGACCGTCGTGGGCGGGGCCACCGTGGCGGCCGACGCGATCACCGCGGTCACGGTGACGCCCACGCACCGCCGGCGCGGGCTGCTCAGCCGGATGATGGCGACGGACCTGGCGGCGGCCAAGGAGCGCGGCGAGACGGTCGCCTCGCTGATCGCCGCCGAGTACCCGATCTACGGGCGGTACGGCTTCGGCCCCGCCGCCTGGAACGCCGTGTGGGAGGTCTCCGTGCACCGGGCCGGCCTCGACCCGCGCCGTTCCGGGCAGCCGGCGGGCGGCGGCCGGATCGAGATGGTGGACGGCACGGACGTCCGCAAGGTCGGCCCCGAGGTGCACGGAGCGCTCGCGGCCCGGCAGCCCGGGATCGTCACCCGCGGGGAGCGCTGGTGGCGGCGGCACACGGGGGTCGCACCCCGCCCGGACCACGAGAAGTGGACCGAGCCCTTCTACGTGGTGCACCGGGCCGCCGACGGCACGGTCGACGGCCTGCTGACGTACAGCACGGACGGCACGTGGGGCGACGCCATGCAGCCGCAGAACACCGCCTCCGTACACGACCTGATCGCGCTGAACCCGGCGGCCGAGCGGGCCTTGTGGCACTACGTCTGCTCGATCGACTGGATCACCACGGTCCGCTCGGGCAACCGGGCCCCCGACGACCTGCTTCCGCTGCTGCTGCCCGACCCGCGCGCGGCCCGGAAGGTCACGAACATCGACTGGCTGTGGCTGAGGCTGCTGGACGTGCCGCGCGCCCTGGAGGCCCGGACCTACGGCACCGAGGCGTCGCTCGTCCTGGAGGTCCGGGACGACGCGGGGCTGGCCGGGGGCCGCTTCCTGCTGGACGCCTCGACTGCCGGCGCCCGGTGCGCCCCGACCACCCGGAGCGCCGATCTGGCACTGGACGTGGCCGAGTTGGCGACGCTGTATCTGGGCGACGAGTCCGTGCGGCGGCTGGTGGACCTGGACCGGGCCGAGGAGCTGCGGGCGGGTGCGGCGACGACGGCGGACGCCGTGTTCCGTGCGGGCCGGCGGCCGTGGTGCCCGGACGTGTTCTGAGTCCTGTCCGCCGCCGGGACGGGGACCGGGCCCGGTACCGGCACCGGGCCCCGTCCCGGCGGCGGTGCCGGTGCCGTCGGCCCGGAGCCGGTGGTCAGCGGGTCCGGAGCCGGAACAGCGTCCCCGAGACGCCGATCGCCACGGCGAGCAGCCCGGCGGCCCAGGCGAGCGCGATCCAGGGGGTGTTGCCCACCTCCTGGCCGAGCAGCAGCCCGCGCAGGGACTCGATCGCCGGGGTGATCGGCTGGTGGTCGGCGAAGCCGTGCAGCCAGTCCGGCATGTTCTCGGTCGGGACGAACGCGCTGCTCGGGTAGGGCAGGAACGACATGAAGAACGTGAAGCCGCTCGCCGCCTCCGGGGTCCGGGCCAGCAGGCCGATCGCCGCCGAGATCCAGGACAGGGCCACGATGTAGGCCACCAGCACGACGCCCACCACGAGCCAGCCGCCCCAGGAGGCGGCGGGGCGGAACCCGATCAGCAGCGCGACGCCGAAGACCAGGGCGGTGGCGCAGAGGTTGCGGACGGCGCTCGCCGCCACGTGGCCGGCCAGTACCGGCATACCGCCCACGTCCAGGGAGCGGAACCGGTCGATGATGCCGCCCTTCATGTCCTCGCTGACGGCGGTGGCGGTGGTCGCGGCGCCGAACCCCGCCGACAGGAGCACGACGCCCGGGACGACGTACATGACGTACGAGTCGTAGCCCGTCCCCGTGTCGATGGCGCCGCCGAAGAAGTAGACGAAGATCAGCATCATCATGATCGGCAGGGCCAGGGACGTGATCAGCGCGTCGGTGTTGCGGCTGCTGATGCGCAGGGCGCGTGCGGCCATGACCGCGGTGTGGGTGAGCGGGCCGGTGCCGGGGGCGGGGCCGGGGCGCCGCGTGGCCCTGTCGGTGGGCCGGGCCGGGGTTCCGCGCCGGACGGCGGTGTCAGACACGGGTGGATGCCTCCGGGGTCGTGGGCGCGGTCGTGGGCGCCTTCGAGGTCAGGTCGAGGAAGACGTCGTCGAGGGTCGCGCTGTGCAGGCCGAAGCGTTCGATGGCGTGGCCCGTCGGGTCGATCTCGTCGAGCAGGGCGCGCACCTGGGCCGCCGAGCCGTCGGTGGGGAGACCGAGCGTCAGGGTCTCGGGGGAGTGGTGGACGGCCCGGCCGGCCAGCCGGAGGTAGGCCTCATTGCTGGTGAGGACCAGGTCGAGACGGTGGCCGCCGACGCGCGACTTGAGGTCGGCGGCGGTGCCCTCGGCGACGATCCGGCCTCGGTTCAGCAGGGCGATCCGGTCGGCGAGGCGGTCGGCCTCCTCCAGGTACTGGGTGGTGAGCAGGACGGTCGCCCCGCTCGCGGCCAGCTCCCGGACGACCTCCCAGAGTTCCTGGCGGCTGCGCGGGTCGAGGCCGGTGGTCGGCTCGTCCAGGAAGAACACCCCGGGCTCCGGTGAGCCGACGAGCCCGGCCGCCAGGTCGAGGCGGCGGCGCATGCCTCCGGAGTAGGCCCGGACGGGGCGGCGGGCCGCCGCGGTGAGGTCGAAGCGTTCCAGCAGCTCCCCGGCCCGGCGCCGGGCGTGGGCCCGGGACAGCCCGGTGAGCCGGGCCATCATCCGCAGGTTCTCCTCGCCGGTCTGGGTCTCGTCGACGGCGGCGAACTGGCCGGTGAGGCTGATCGACCCGCGCACCGCGCTCCGCTCGGCGACGACGTCGTACCCCGCGACGCGGGCGGAGCCGGAATCGGCCTCGGTCAGCGTCGCGAGGATCCGCACGGTGGTGGTCTTGCCGGCCCCGTTCGGCCCGAGGAGGGCGAAGACGGTGCCGAGCCCGACCTGGAGGTCGATGCCGTCGAGGACCCGGACGGCGGGTTTTCCGTAGGACTTGGTGAGGCCGTACGCCTCGATGGCGTGGGCGCCGGCGGCAGCGCTGTCGCTGTCGCTGCCGCTGTCGGTGTTGATATCGGTGTTGATATCGGTGTCGATATCGGTGGTTCCGGTCGGGCCGGTCATGGTCGAGCCCCCTTCTGCGTATGTCATACGCGTTATTGCGTAAGCATTACGCATCTCTAGGATGGGGTCAAGGCGCACGGGGGCGCAGAGCGCGACGGCGCCAGGACGGCGGCGTTGCCGGGACGGCGGATTGTCCGGGACGGCGGCGTGGCCGGGACGGCGGGCGAAGGGGATGCGGTGACGGAGAAGAACGGCTCGGGCGGCGGCGATCTGCCGGCCAGCCTGGAGGCGGCCTGGGGGCTGCGGGACCGCCCGGCCAAGGGGCCGAAGCCGGGCCTGAGCCTGGAGCGGATCGTGGCCGCGGCGGTGGCCGTCGCGGCGGCCGACGGGCTCGCTGCCGTGTCGATGGGCCGGGTCGCCCAGGAGCTCGGCGCGTCCACGATGTCCCTGTACCGGTACGTCTCCGCCAAGGACGAGCTGTACGTCCTGATGCAGGAGGCGGCCGTCGGCCCGCCGGAGCCCCTGTCGGCCCTGGAGGCCGACGCGGGCTGGCGGGCCGCGCTCACCGAGTGGGCGGCCGCGCAGCGCGAGCGGTACCACAGCCACCTCTGGGCCCTCCGGATCCCCATCGGCGGTCCGCCCGCGACCCCGAACTCGATCGCGTGGTGGGAGCAGGGGCTCCAGGCGCTGAGGGGCAGTGGTCTCCGCGAGGGGGACAAGACCTCGGTGGTCCTGCTGATCTCCAACTTCGTACGCAGCGAGGCGCTGATGATGGGCGACCTGGCGGCCGCCGTCACCGCGCGCGGGATCACCCCCGAGGAGCTGGCGGCCTCCCACGAACGCACCCTCAAGCGGCTCGTCGACCCCGAGCGGCACCCCGGGATCACCCGGCAGCTGGAGACCGGGGTCATGAGCGAGCCGGACGAGGCGGACTACGAGTTCACCTTCGGCATGGGCGTGCTGCTGGACGGGGTGGAGGCGCTGATCCGCAGGACGGCCGACGCCTCCGGCGCCGCTGGGGGCGTCGGCTCCTCCTCCGGCTCCTCCTCCGACGACGTCAAGTCCGCCTGAGGTCAGGGGCGTACGCTTCGTGGTCATGAACGGAGAGAAAGCCGGGGGCGAGTCCAGGAGCGCGGACGAGGTTCGGTCCCCGGGCCGGGCGCCGGAGCGCCCCCCGGCACCGGTCGGTCTGCGGGAGCGCAAGAAGCGGCTGACCTATCAGGCGGTCTCCGACGCGGCCATCACCATGTTCCTGGAGCGCGGCTTCGACAAGGTGTCCGTGGCGGAGGTGGCGGCCGCGGCGGACATCTCCAAGCCGACGCTCTTCCGGTACTTCCCCGCCAAGGAGGACCTGGTCCTGCACCGGTTCGCCGACCACGAGGACGAGTCCGCCCGGGTGGTCGCCGAACGGCCCCCCGGCGAGAGCCCGCTGGACGCCCTGCGCCGCCACTTCCTCGGCGGCCTCGACCGGCGGGACCCGGTGACCGGACTCTGTGACGTACCGGAAGTGCTGGCGTTCCTCCGCCTGTTGTACGGAACGCCGTCGTTGGTCGCCCGCATGTACGCCTACCAGGGCCGCTCCGAGGCGGCGCTCGCCCGCGCCCTCGGCGGCGGGCTGCCCGAACGGCTCGCGGCCGGGCAGATCATCGCCGTCCTGCGGCTCCTGGCCCTGGAGAACTGGCGCCGGATCGACGCGGGGGAGAGCGCGGACCGGGTCCACGCGTCCGCGGTACGGGCGGCCGAGCAGGCGTTCGTCCAGTTGCGGACGGGCCTGGAGCCGGAGTGAACCCGGGCCGGGGCGCTGACCCGCGGTCGCCCGGCTGAGGGTGGGGGTGAGGGGCGCGGGCCCGGTTCGCGGTGGTCAGTCGGTGAGCAGGGCTGCGGTCAGTGTGCGGCGGTGGTCAGTCGGCGAGCAGGGCCGCGGTCAGTGTGCGGCGGTGGTCAGTCGGTGAGCAGGGATGCGGTCAGGGTGCGGCGGTGTCCGGCCAGCCAGGTCTGGTGCCGGTCCCACGCCGCGCGCCCGCTCTCCGCGTACGCCGCCGCGTACGCCGCGTCCCCCCGCTCCACCCGCAGCTCGACGAACGCCCGGCACACCGCGGTGGCCTGCTCGATCACCCGGGGCAGGGCGGCCCGGTCCGCGCGCCCGAGTCCGTAACCGTCGGCCAGCACGCGCAGACGGTGCGACGGGTCGAGGCCGGCGCGGCCCCGCATCGGCGCCCAGTAGCGCGCCGCCATGGCCACGTCCCACACCGGGCGGCCGGGCGCGGCCAGGTCGAAGTCGATGAGCGCGGCGGCGCGGCCGTCCCGGAACACCACGTTCTCCAGGCACACGTCGTTGTGGCAGACCACCGCGCCGGGAGCCGTCGCCCCCTCCGGGTCCGCCAGGTCGCCGGGCCAGTCGGCCGCCCGGCCGGACGGAACGGCCGCCGCCGCGTCGTGCATGCGCCGGAGCAGCGCCCCCACGGAGCGCAGGGCCCCGTCCGTCCAGGCCCACGGCGGGTGCGGGGCGACGGCGACCTCGCCGGGGACGTACGAGAGCCGCTCGCGGCGTTCGGAGTCGGAGATCCCCAGCGGGACGGGTACGCCGTCGAACCCCTGCTCCCTCAGGGCCCGAAGGTGGGCGTGCAGGAGGGCGGCATGCGGTGGGGCGGGGCGTTCGACGGCATCGCCGTGACGGAGGACGGCTCCGGCGTTGGCCAGTCCGCCGGACAGCGCCTCCGGGTCCCGGTCCAGCGGGCTCAACACGCCCGCGCGGCGAGCTGCCGCGCCCTGTCGGCCGCCCCGTCCGCCGCCTCGGCGCTCCCCGCATCATCATTCTCGGCGCGAGGCCCCAACGCGCAAGGCCCCAACGCGCAAGGCCCCAACGCGCAAGGCCCCAACGCGCAAGGCCCCAACGCGCAAGGCCCCAACGCCCGTCGCAGGTCCGCCGGTTCGCGGTAGAGGACGCCGGTCATGCCGAGGGCGGCGGCCGCGTCGACGTTCTCCTGCCGGTCGTCCACGAACAGGCACCGGGCCGGCGGTACGCCCGCCCGCGCGGCAGCGATGCGGTAGATGGCCGGGTCGGGCTTGGCCACCTGCTCCACCGCGCTGCTCACGACCGCGTCGGCCAGGTCGGAAAGGCCCAACAGGGCTAGATCGGCGTCCAGTTGGAGAGTCGCGTTGGTGACGATCACCAGGGGGACGTGGGCCCTGGCCCGGCGCAGCAGCGCCACCACCTCCTCGTCGGCCCGGAACGGCGCGTCCGCGAGTGCCCGGCCCAGTGCGCGGGCCCGGTCCGCGCCCACCCGCTCCACGAGCCCGGCGGCGATGGCCGCCACCCAGGCGTCCGGGGTGATGCGGCCCAGGAGCAGCGGGAGGTCGACCTCGGGTGCGTAGGCGATGTCCGTCGTGGTGCCCTCCGGAAGTCCGGCGGCCCGCTCCAGGGCGGCGAGCGGGGCGGTGTCGTAGAAGCGGACGACGTTGTCGAGATCGCAGAGCACCGCGTCGAAGGCGCGCCCCGCGGGGACCGGAGGGGCGAGGGGAGGCGCTGCCGGAGTGCCGTCGTCGCCGGGGGTGTATCGGGAACTCATCCTGGTACTGGACTCCTGCCGTGGCGTTCGGCGTGGTGCGCCGGGTGCGGAGGGACGTGGTCGACCATAAACGGCCGCCGGACCGTTCATGGCCGATCACTGCCGCCCTTGGCCGTGTCCGCAAAGTCTCGTCCGGCCCGCCCAAAGGGTGGACGACGCTACTTCGCGGACACTCCCTCACGGGCGGCCCGCAGGACATCACGCGTCACCGTGTGTCCCACACTCGGCGGCGGTCAACCGGTCAGCGCCCGCCAGGTCACCGGGCCCGCCTCGCCGTCGGCCACCAGGCGGTTGCCGCTCTGGTAGGCGCGTACGGCGCTCGTGGTGACGGAACCGAACCCGCCGTCGACCGCCAGTCGGGCACCGCGTCTGTTCAGCGCGGTCTGCAGGGCCCGGACGTGGGACCCGCTCGCCCCCTGCCGCAGCGTGTACACGAGTACGGGCCAGGTGGCCGGTCCGACCTGGCCGTCGGCCGCCAGCCCCTTGGAGCGCTGGAACCGCTTGACCGCCTCGACGGACAAGGGGCCGTAACTCCCGTCGGCGGCCAGCCCGTGGCCGCGTTGGTTCATCAGGTGCTGGATCACCACGACCGTGGCGCCGCGCGCGCCCGGGTCGATCCTCGACCAGCCGCCGGACAGGTCCACGCCCCGGGCGGCCAGGAAGGTGACCGGGTTCACCGTGGCGCCGAGGCGTCCCGAGTGGGTCTCGAAGTGCAGATGGGGTCCGGTCACGTTGCCGGTGGCCCCCATGTCGGCGATGCGCTGTCCGGCCGAGACCTTGGCGTTGAGCGCGACGCGGTAGGCGCTGAGGTGACCGTAGTACGTGTACTGGTTGTTGCCGTGCGCGATCACCAGGGCGTTACCGGTCCGGCCCGGCAGCCCCCCTCCCCACGACCGGCGGACGACCGTGCCTCCGGCCGCCGCGTGGACGGCGGTGCCCGTGGAGTTGCTGACGTCCTGGCCGGCGTGGGACGCGCCGCCCCGGGGCGCGCCGTAGTGGCCCCCGGCCGGGAACCGGCCCAGGGCGGGATTGGCCCACGCCCCGTCCTTCGCCGCCGCCGCGGCCGTTGCTGTGGAGGCCCCGGCCGTGAGGTTCACGGCGAGCGCGCCCAGCCCCAGGCCCGCCAGCAGCCGCCGACGGGACAGGCCGTGGTCCGGGCGCTCCCTGTCCGCCGGTGTTTCCGCCGCCGCTTTCGCCGGTGTTTCCGCCGGTGTGGTGGTGGCACAGGATCGGCACATCATGTCTCCCTCGAAGCGGGTCGAGCGCGCGGGACGTCAGGGCGCGTGGGTGTGTGCGTGTGTGGGTGCGTGGGCTCGTGGGTGTCCGGGGCAGCGGCATCAGTGGGTACGAGGATCTACCCGCATGGACGATAGGGCCGGGCGGCTGCCCGGTCAGGGGCCCACGGGCCTATTGGGGGGCCCAACACGCGTATGAGCGGGCGGAGTTCCGTACCGGTTCCGTCTACCGCTCAGTCCCCGGCGGCTCCTGCGCCCGGCCGGCGATTCGGGACGCCAGCTCCTCGGCGAGGCGGGCGGCGGGCCCGCGACGGCGGCGGGAGAGGGCCAGACCCAGGTAGCGGCGCGGGCTCGGCCCGGCCAGCGGGAGGGCGACCAGGTCCGGATGCCGGGTCAGGCCGATCTCAGGGATCAGCGCGATGCCGACGCCGGCGCGGACGAGCGACTGGGCGAAGTCGTAATCCGTCGCCGTGCACGAGATGCGCAGCTCGACTCCGGCCAGCTCGGCGTGGCCGGCGAGCTGGGCGGCCGACTTCCGGCAGCCCAGAATCCATCGCTGATCGGCGAGTTCGGCCAGGTGCGGTGGGTCCGGACGTTCCAGGTACCGCGCCGCGGCGGGGTGGTCGCGCGGCAGAACGACCCGCAGCGGGTCCACCCCGAGGGGCGTCCAGTCGAGGCCGGACCGGTCACCGGCCCGGGCGGGCGGCGGACCGTCGAAGTGGTAGGCGAGGGCGAGATCGGCCCGTCCCTCGCGGACGCCGGGCAGGCTCTCCTCCGGCTCGGCCTCCAGGATCGTCAGCTCCACCTCCGGGTGTTCGGCGACGAACCCGGAGAGTGCGGCGGGCAGCAGCCGACGACCGCCACTGGCGAACGTGGCGACGGTGAGGGCGGTCCGCTCGGCGGCCAGCTTGTCGATGCGCCGCTGGGTGTCGGACAGTTCGGCCGCGATCGAGTCCGCCGCCTCCACCAGCAGGCGGCCCGCCTCCGTCAGCGTGACACCCCGGGTGGAACGTTCGACCGCGGGCGCGCCGAGGCCACGCTCCAGCGCGGCGATCTGCTGCGAGACGGCCGAGGGCGTGCAGTGCAGTGCGAGGGCCGCCTGGTTGAAGCTGCCGCGACGGGCCACCTCGCGCAGGACGGCCAGCCGCTGGACGTCAATCAACAGGTCTCCTTATGACGTGGTGCGTCGATCGACACTACCGCCGTTGACCGGAGCTGAGCAGACTGCATGCCGAAGACACTGAAGGACCCAGAAATCCGCAAGCAGGGCCGAGGAAGACGCAAGCAGGTCCACGAAGACACCAGCAGGCCCAGGAAGACACCAGCAGGCCCAGGAAGACACCGGGCGGGACGGCGTGCGGGCCTCCACAGGGCGGCGCGGGACTCCCCAGGCCGATGTACGGGAACGGGAACGGGAAGGGGACGCGGCATGGACGTATGCGTGATCGGGGGCAGCCGCCACTTCGGACGGCGGCTGATCGGAGAACTGCGGGACTCGGGGGCGGCGGTGACCGTGGTGAACCGTGGAACGACGCCCGCACCGCCCGGCGTGACCCATCTGCTCGCCGACCGCGACGACGAGGCGGCGCTGCGTACGGCGCTCGGCGGCCGTCGCTTCGACGTCGTGGTCGACCAGGTCTGTTACTCGCCGCTCCAGGCGGCCGTCGCCGCCCGGGTCTTCGCCGGGCGCACCCGGCGCTACGTGCTGACCTCCACGGTCGAGGTCTACGCCGAACTGGGCCGGCCGGGCGGACCGGCGGTCCCGGAGAATTCCGTCGTCCCCTCGGACGTGCTGTTCGACCTGGAGCTTCCATGGGCGGACGAGCGGTTCCTGGCGGACCACTACGGCGAGGGCAAACGCCAGGCCGAGGCGCTGCTCACGCGGGAGGCGCCGTTCGACGTCGTCCCGGTCCGCACCGCGCACG
Organism: Streptomyces sp. NPDC017520; assembly: GCF_044329855.1. Classification (NCBI taxonomy): domain Bacteria; kingdom Bacillati; phylum Actinomycetota; class Actinomycetes; order Kitasatosporales; family Streptomycetaceae; genus Streptomyces; species Streptomyces sp. NPDC017520. The sequence goes on along the minus strand of NZ_JBIRKB010000015.1, from coordinate 84,279 downwards.
TCCTCGGCGGCGCCGACTTCACCGGGCGGCTCGCGCACTACGTGGAGCGGATCGGGCAGGGGCTGCCGGTGGTGGTCCATCCCGCGCCGCAGCCCGCGTCCTTCGTCCACGAGCCGGAGATCGCCCGCTTCCTCGCATGGGCCGCGGCGGCGGATTTCACCGGGCCCGTCAACGCGGCGTCCCACGGGCCGCTGGACGCACGGGAGTTGTGCGCGGCGATCGGCGGTGTGATCGCTGCCGTGCCGAGACTGGCCGAGGGGCCGCACGAGCTCCTCTCGCCGTTCTCCTTCGACCGCTGCTATGCCATGGACACCGGCCGGGCGTCCCGTCTCGGCTTCGGTTTCTCGTCGGTCGCCGACTGGCTGCCGCGCGTGGTCGAGGAGGCCCGAGGACGATGACCACCGCGCGGATTCCCACCGTGGACCGGACTGTCGGCGGCGTGGCGGTGGGGCCCATCGGCCTCGGCGCGATGCCGCTCTCCGTCGAAGGGCGCCCGAGCGAGGAGCAGGCCCTCGCCACGATCCACGCCGCACTCGACGCCGGCGTACGGCTGATCGACACTGCCGACTGCTACCAGTGGTACGCCGGTGAACTCGGCCACAACGAACGGCTGATCGCCCGTGCTCTGGCCGCCTACGGCAGCGGCTCGGAGGAGGTTCTGGTGGCGACCAAGGGCGGCCGGGGCCGACCCGGCGACGGGTCGTGGACGGTGGACGGCGACCCGCACCGCCTGCGGCGCGCGGCCGAGGCCTCGGCGCTCCGGCTCGGCGTGGAGGCCATCGGTCTCTACCAGCTGCACAAGCCGGACCCGGCCGTGCCCTTCGCCGAGTCGGTCGGCGCGCTCCGGGACCTGGCCGACGCGGGCACGATCCGGGCAGCCGGCCTCTCCAACGTGGACGGTGAGCAGATCCGTACGGCGCACGAGATCCTCGGCGCCCGCCTGGTCTCGGTGCAGAACCGCTTCTCTCCGGCGCACCGGTCCACCCGGGACACGCTCGACCTGTGTACGGAAATCGGCCTGGCCTTCCTGCCCTGGAGCCCGCTCGGGGGAATCTCGACCAGCGCCGTCGACGACCCGGGAACCGGCGAGCCCGCTCCGGACACCCCCTTCCACGACCTGGCCCGCGAGCGCGGCGTCAGCCCCCAGCAGATCACCTTAGCCTGGCAGTTGGCGCAGTCGCCGATCCTGATCCCCATCCCGGGCGCCCGACGGCCGGCCTCCGTCCGCGACTCCGTGGCGGCGGCCGGGCTCACGCTGTCGGCGGCGGAGGTGGCGGGACTCCACCTGTGAAGCCGCCGACAGCGTGCGGGGTGGTCAGCCTGCCGGGTGGCCAGCGTGCTGCGAGGCCGGCGTGCCGGGAGGTCAGCGTGCTGCGAGGCCGGCGAGCAGCTCGGCGGCGGGCTTCGGGTGGACGAGCCAGCGCAGATGACTGCCGGCGAGGGTCCGGACGTCGAAGGGGTTGTCGGGTGTGAGCGCGTCGGCCTCGCGGATCATGCGGTCCTGCACGGCCGGCGGAACGCTGGCGTCGTCGGCCAGGCGGACGTAGGTCCTGGGTATCCGGCCCCAGGTCGTTGCCTGTGCCCGGTCGGCGGCCGTACCGGCGTCGAGGTTCTCGTCGCACTGGAAGGTGCTGAGGAAGGTCCGGAACTCGTCATCGGTGAGGTCGGCGGCGAAGGCCTGCTTGAGCAGGGCGAGCGCCGTCGGGTCGGCCGTGCGGAAGTTGAATCGCAGCAGCCCGAGTTCGGCCGGGTTCCCGACGAGTGCGGCAGTGAGGGCTCCCGCGTCGACGTCGGCCATCTCCGGCTGGGCGTAGTAGTCGCCCACCTCCAGGTCGACGGGGCACCAGGCGGAGACGTAGACGATCCGGTCGACCAGGTCGGGCCGGGCGTTGGCGACGGCGGTGGTCGTGATGCCGCCCCTGCTGTGGGCGACGAGAACGGTGGGGCCGTTCCGCTTGGCCCTTTCGAGGACGTGGATCACTCGGGCGGCGTTGTCCGCGAGCGTGACTCCTCTGATGCCTCCCGGCTCCGTGGCGAGGGCGGCTGGATCCTGGGGGGCCTGGTAGGACGCCGGCGACGTCGCCTCGAATCCGTGCCCCGGAAGGTCGACCGCGACCGAGCGGTGCCCGAGCAGGGCGAGTTCGGCCTGTAGAGGCGCGAACGAGAAGGAATTCGCGAAGGCCCCGTGGACCAGGATGAACGTCGGTTGAGTATGCATGCTTCAGCCTCCAACAGAACGATCTTCGGAACAAGATCCGCCCGGCGGGAAGGCGCGCGCCGTGAACCCCGGGTCGGCCCCCGGCGGTTCAGAGCGTGAGTACGGGCCGGGTGGAGAAGTCCTCGCAGAGGCCCTCGCCGTCCGGGCCGTACGCGAACTCGGCCATGGAGGGGTTGCGGTTGGCTGTGGCCAGGGGCAGCCACGCCAGCACCCAGCCATAACCTCCGCACACCGACTCGCCGCCGTCGCCCCCATGCACCGCGGTGACGTCGCTCGTCAGCTCGGTGCTGTAGGTGTCATAGGCGATGCGCAGGCCGAAGCCGCTCAGTTGTTGATGCGGGCCGGTGTCGTCGTCGTAGGGGACGCCGCCGGTGGGGCAGTCGTCGCCCCACCGGAACAGCGTGTCCGCTCCGGCTCCGCAGGCGTGCTCCCACTCGTCGGAGCTCGGCATCCGCAGGCCGCGAGCCGCGAGGACGGCCGGCATGGCGGCAGGCAGCTCCGTCAGATTCTCGTCCCTCACGGCCATGAGCACCGTGGCCAAGGTGACGCTGCGGCGGGGGCTGAGCACCTGAGCGAGGTGGGCTCGCAGATCGGGGCCGTAGCCGAAGCCCTGTTCCAGGCTCTCCGCGTAGTCGGCGGCCTGCTCGGGCGTGGGCTGCCAGGTGTCGAGATCCCATCCGAGGGTCACCGCGCCGCCGGGTATCAGGGCGAATGACTGCCCGTCCCGCTCGATCCGCACCCGGTGCAGCGGAGCACCGAGATGCTCAACGGTCTCCACGCCGGTCACGCGGCCATCCACCTGGTGCGCGGCCTCTTGGGCGATGCGGCGTGCGGCAGGCAGCTCGAAGGACCGCCATTGGTCGAGAGTGAGATCAGCGAGAGAGATGGGCCGAAGTGTCACACCCGGGTCTGACACGGCTCACGCCCCAAGTCCGGCCCCGGTCGGCCCCGGTCGGCCCCGGTCGGCCCCGGTCGGCCCCGGTCGGCTCAAGACCCGCTGTCGGCCGCGCAGCCGGCGCCGGCTATCAGCCCCTGCGCCGGTGCCCGCGAGAAGGCCGAGTAGTCCTCGATGCCCGCCCACCCGCGTGGTTCGAGGAGCCACAGTCCCATGGCCGGTCCCGACATACCGCCCCCAGAGCCTCGTGGCCCAAGTGCCACCGGGACCCGGTTCTAGCAGGTCCTGACGGCAGGCGCCTGATCATTGTGGGCCCGGCCCAAGCTCAAGATCGATTCCAGCGCTGGAATCGTCCGGTTCAGTCCCCCGGGCAGTTACCGATCGACGTCGACGGGAACTCCACGCGTCTGCAACCGGGCCTTCAGGAACTCCATCTCCGGCAACGTCCCCACCAGGCCATCCTCGCTCAGTTCCCCGACCAGTTCACGAGCCCGCGACAACGAGGCTGCTGCGATCTCCCGAAAGACCTGCAAAGCCGGGACGAGACTGGGAACCGAACCGACCAGCCGCAGTCTGACGGACCCATGCGCCGCGAGGAGAGCCTCCCGAACATCATCAGGTGCTGGTCCCGGACCAGCGTGTTCGCACAGGCGGGTGCCACAGGACCCGCAAGAGAACTCCGCATCCCACCACAACTCGTCGTGAAGGATGAACTGGTTCACCTGCCGATCCGCCATGCCGCCGCACGCGCAAGGCGATGCGATCTTCGCGGTCTGACCAGTCACCCGGGCTCACCGACGTTCCACTCCTGAGGCAGCTCCTCGCCGCAGAAGACGCACACGAAGTCCCTGCAGTGCGAGCACGCGACGTAGAGACGCCGCCGGTAGCGGATCACCTCGCCTCCGGTACGCGCCTCAATCCGGGAGACCGCTGGCAATAGCATCCGAAGGGTCTCGTGAGGGAGACCCGTCAGGAGTGCCAGCCGCGGCAGAAGCATCGGAGTCCTCCGGAACCCATGGGAATCCACCAGAAGTTCTGGGCTGAAACCTCTCATGTGAGTGATGCCGCGAGCCAGCTCAGTCAGAGTCTTCATGATCACTGTCGGCATCGTCCGAGACGGGTCGAAGCCTGCGACGCGCCGCGTCCAGGCGTTCGCTGTAGTCCGCTGCGAAGATCCCAGGCAGGGACTTGTCGAGAGTTCCGGCCAGCCTATGAATGGGAGCCCAGACCGCCTCGTCGTCGACGAGACGGTTGAGGTCCGTCATCTGCACTCGCTCCAGCCAGTCCGACAGGACCAGCGCTTCGTCAGAGGTGAGCTTGATGATGATCTCCGTGTTCTCCACTGCTCGAACATAATGCGCCGACCCTGCGGTGTCAGAGGTGCCTGGCACAGTGCCGCCGTGGACATCGATTCCTTCTGGAAGCTCATCGAAGAGTGCCGACGGCAGACGCGGGGCCGGGACGAACGTCTGACGTGGCTGCGTGACGAGTTGTCGCGGAGGCCACTGACAGAGATCGTGCAGTTCCAGGTTCGCCTGGACGAAGTGACGCGCGAAGCCTTCACCTGGGATCTCTGGGCTGCTGCGGAGCGGATCTTCGGCGGCTGGTGTTCGGACGACGGATTCTGCTACTTCGGTCTGTGGATGGTGGGGATCGGTCGAGAAGCCTTCGCGCGGGCAGTGATCGATCCCGACGCTCTGGCCGACACCCCAGAGGTTCAGTGCCTGGTGGGTCGCCCTCGGGAGCTCTGGAACGACGACTGGCCGGAGTGGGAGTCTCTCGACTACGTCGCCATGGAGGCGTATGGACTGCTCACCCGCGCGGACGACGACTGCGGCGACGCATTCCATGAAGCCGTCGAAGCCGAGCAGGGCGCTGTAGGCGGCAATCCAGGGCCGCGCGGCGAGCAGTGGGACGCGCGATGCGAAGAGGAGTCGAAGCACAAACTGCCGAGCCTGAGCGCGATGTTTCCCCTCCGGCCACTGGTCCGGTAGACGCGAAAGCGCGAGGGATCAGGCCGAGGCTTCGGGGATGTCGACAGACAGGTGATGCCACGCGTGGACGCAGCCGCCGGAGCAGAAGCGCTCTCGTCGGCGTTCGTCGGCGACGGCCAGCACCGCGATCAGTAGCCGGAATGACTTGAGGCGCTCGTCGTGCGGGGTGAGACCGGCGATCTTTCCGAGTTGCTGGTCGATCCGCCCTCGTGTGATCAGAACAGTCGGTGTGTGCGTCGCGCGAAGTCCGGCGCGTCGGATACTTACCGGGCCGTCCTCGGTGGTGGCGCGGGCCTGAATACAGAAATGTGACAGGAGACGCAGGGTGTTGGACTGCTCCTCGGTCGAGAGGCCCTCGAACCACTCGATGCCCTGTGGCATCGGCCGAAGCTCCTGGGCGAGCTCGTTGAGAATGATGTACGAATCAGCCATTCTCCCGCCCCCGTTGCGCTCGGTCCACAGACTTACCCGGTGTCATCGAAGCAGACCATCGGGCGCCTGGAAAGGCAGTTCGTCGGCTTCCAGCGGCGCTGAGTATCCACGTACCCAGTGGCCGGGGAGGGTGGCGCAGAGCGGCTCCAGGTCGGCGAGCGTACTTCCCCGAACGTGGTTCCCCGTGAGGTCGTGACGCGTGCCGAGGAGCGCATACGCCTCGCGCGACGCGGTCGGCGGCGTGAGCCCCAGCATCTCCTCGGCTCGCTCCAGCTCCGGACCGTACGGGCCGGCCAGCTTCGCCGGGACTTCGCCAGGTCGTTTGCCAGAACCACTGGGACTTGCCGCATCTACTGAGAACGGACACCAGCGTGCTCAGTCACAGGCACCCATTGCAGTGGCACGCGACACTTTTGCAAGCATGTGCTTGCAAAAGTTAGCAGAGGTGTTGCACTATCGGGTCATGGCATCACTCAACGTCGGCAATCTCGGGGAGTACCTGCGGGAGCAGCGCCGGGCAGCGCAGCTCTCGCTGCGGCAGCTCGCCGATGCGACCGGGGTGTCGAACCCGTATCTCAGCCAGATCGAGCGCGGTCTGCGCAAGCCCAGCGCGGACGTGCTCCAGCAGGTCGCCAAGGCGCTGCGGATCTCGGCCGAGACCCTGTACGTACGTGCGGGGATCCTCGACGAGCGGGAGCGGGAGGAGCTGGAGACGCGGGCGGTCATTCTGGCCGATCCGTCGATCAACGAGCGGCAGAAGAACGTGCTGCTGCAGATCTACGACTCCTTCCGCCGCGAGAACGGATTCGTCCCCGGGCCCGGTGCGGACGGGAAAGCGGACGTCGGCCCCGTCGCGGACGGCGGCCTCGCCGCGGACGCTGATGCCGGGCCCCGTAACGGCGCCGGCGCCGGCGCTGACGCCACCGAAGACCAAGACCCTCACAGCTGAACAGCTGGTTCTGATGATCCGGGAGGACCACAGTCATGGCCATCACCGATGACCTGCGCAAGACCCTCACCGACCCCACCCCCCTCTACTTCGCCGCCGGCACGGCCGACCTGGCCGTGCAGCAGGCGCGCAAGGTTCCGGCGCTGATCGAGCAGCTGCGGGCCGAGGCGCCCGAGCGGATCGACGCGGTGCGCAACACCGACCCCAGGGCCGTGCAGGAGAAGGTGACCACGCAGGCCAAGGAGGCCCAGGCCACCGTGCAGGCGAAGGTCACCGAGGTGTTCGGTTCGCTCGACGCCGCCGACCTGAAGAAGCTGGGCGAGAGCGCTCAGGACCTGGCACTCCGCAGTGTGGGCGTGGCCGCCGAGTACGCGATCAAGGCCCGGGAGACGTACGAGAAGGTCGCCGAGCACGGCGAGCAGACGGTGCGGACCTGGCGCGGGGAGACGGCCGAGGAGATCGTCGAGATCGCCACCGTCGTCGAGGCGGAGCCCAAGCCGAAGGCCGCTCCCGCCGCGAAGCCCGCGCCCGCCGCGACCAAGGCCGCGCCCGCCGCCCCGGTGGAGTCCGCCGCGACCAAGGCCGCGCCCGTCAAGAAGGCGCCCGCGCCGCGCAAGCCCGCGGCCAGGAAGACCCCGCCGCCCGCCGGCAAGTGACCCCCACGGGTCCTTCCGGTGCGCGGTTCGCGGGACGCGTGACCGGGGCGCGGGGCGGGCACCTTTACAGGTGGCCGGCTCGTTGTCCCGGTACCTTGGCCTTTCCGGCCGCAGGGCGCTCATCCACTCACTAGGCGGTACACACCATGTCCAGTCCGATTCATCAGCTCTTCAATCTGGCGATGCTGGTGCTGGCCGTGATCGCGTTCGTCTTCGCGGCGACCGCCCGTGAGGACGCCTACCGTGCTGCCGACAAGAAGCAGAAGCCCTTCTGGCTGCTGATCCTCGGCATCGCCGTCGTCATCGACCTGCTGACCGTGATGAGCCTGTTCTCGATGCTCTTCCTCCAGCTCGCCGGTGTGGTCGCGTCGATCGTGTTCATGGTCGACGTGCGCCCCGCGCTCAAGGCGGTCTCGGGCGGCGGCGGTGGTGGCCGCAGCGGTGGCTCCAGCAGCGACGGTCCGTACGGTCCTTACAACGGCGGGCGCTGAGCCCTCGCCGCCCTCACGGACGGGGACGGCGGCCGGTCGACGGACGCGGGGTGGGAGCGCGGTGCGCTGCCGCCCCATCGTCGTATCCGCTCCGGATCGCGGCCCAGCAGCAGGACCGCCACGTCGTCGGTCAGCTCGCCGCCGTGTCGCTCCCGCACCTCGGCGACCGCCGCCTCCAGCAGCTCCTCGCCCGCCAGCCCCTGTTCCAGCCGGCTGTTGACCATCGCGACCATGCCGTCCTGGCCGAGCCGCTCGCTGCCGCCGTTCCCCGCGCGCCCCTCGATGAGCCCGTCCGTGTACATCATCAGGCTCCAGGCGCCGCCCAGCTCGACCTGACGGCGCGGCCAACGGGCCCGCGGCAGCAGCCCCAGGGCCGGGCCGCCGTCCTCGTACGGGAGCAGCCGGGCGGGCAGGCCGTGGCGGGCGAGCAGCGGTGCGGGATGCCCGGCCAGGCAGAGTCCGGCCCGTCGCCCGTCGGGTGCGATGTCCACGGTGCAGAGCGTCGCGAAGATCTCCTCGCTCTGCCGCTCGTGCTCCAGCACCTGCTGGAGCGTGGAGAGCAGCTCGTCCCCGCACAGCCCGGCCAGGGTCAGCGCCCGCCAGGCGATCCGCAGCTCGACGCCGAGCGCCGCCTCGTCCGGGCCGTGTCCGCAGACGTCGCCGATCATCGCGTGCACCGTGCCGTCCGGGGTGCGGACGACGTCGTAGAAGTCGCCGCCGAGGAGGGCGCGGCTGCGCCCGGGGCGGTAGCGCGCGGCGAAGCTCAGGCCGGAGCCGTCCAGCAGCGGAGTGGGGAGCAGGCCGCGTTCCAGGCGGGCGTTCTCCTGGGCGTGCAGCCGGGACTCGGTCAGCTGGTGCTGGGCGATGTCGGCGCGCTTGCGCTCCACGGCGTAGCGGATGGCGCGGCTCAGGACGCGCGCGTCCAGCTCGCCCCGGAAGAGGTAGTCCTGTGCCCCGACCCGGACCGCCTCGGCCGCCAGCTCCGTGTCGTCCTGCGCGGTCAGCGCGAGGACCGCGTGCAGCGGCGCGATGCGGAGTACGTGGGTGAGGGCCGCCAGCTCGTCGGCCCGCGCGGAGACGGGCTCGGGCAGCTCGGGCAGCGTTCCGCCGGACGTGCCGGTGCCTGCCGTCCCGGCGTCCGTGGGGGGCGAGCCGGGGCCGGATCCGCCGCCCGTGAGGGGCAGCGCCAGGTCCAGCAGGATGCAGTCGACGTCGTCGGTGAGCAGCCGCGCGGCCTCGGTGAGGTTGCGGGCGGTACGGATACGGACCCGGGTTCCGGCCGCCGCCGAGAGTTCGGGGACCGTGATGGTGGTGCCCGCCGGGTCGTCCTCGATCACCAGCAGGGTGAGGTCGCCGTGCGAGGTCTCCGCAGCGGGAACGGCTCGCTGCTGCGGTACGGGTACGGGCATCGGTTCGAGTTTCCTTCCCTCCCCCCGAGGGCGCGGCGGGTCGACGATCGACGATCCGCCAGACGGGGACGATAGCGGTCCGCGGTGGGGGAACGGAATGGCGCCCCGGGACCGGTCCTCGCCGGACGCGCCGCCATAAGCCGCGTCCCCACACGGATCCGGCGCGGCGGTCGGCCTAACGGCGGAGAAGCGCGCATGACAAACATCACGCGCTCACGGGCGGCGGCGTGGCCCCGCTCACGCGGCCCCGCCCACGCGGCCCCGCTCACGGGCGGCGGCGTGGCCCCGCTTCACGCGGTCCCGTTCACGCGGCCCCGTTCACGGCCCCGGGAGGGCCGTGCTGCCTGTTCGGTCGGTCCTACTTGTCCGGGCGGACCACGCCGAGGATCTTCATCGAGCCGGCGCCGGCCAGCGTGACGTTGCGGCCGGGGCGCGGGGCGTGGACGATCGAGCCGCCGCCGACGTACATCCCGACGTGGCTGGCGTCGGCGTGGTAGATGATCAGGTCGCCGGGGCGCATGTCCTGGATGTCGATGCGCGGCAGCAGCCGCCACTGTTCCTGCGAGGTGCGCGGGATCGTGCGCTTCGCCGCCAGCCACGCCTGTGAGGTCAGCCCCGAGCAGTCGTACGAACCGGGGCCCTCGGCTCCCCAGACGTACGGCTTGCCTATCTGCGCCGTCGCGAAGGCCACCGCGGCGGCTCCGCCCTCGCTCGCCTCGCCGCTGACGTCCTTGACGGGGCCGGAGGAGAGCCAGGCGGTCTGCGCCCTGTCCGCGGCGTCCCGCTCCAGCTGTCGGAGCCGGTCGCGCTCCTTCTTCTCCAGCTGTGATTCGAGCTTCTCCGCCGCCTTGATCTGGGCGTTGATCTTCTTCTTGGCCTTGGCCTGCTTGACCCGGATCGTCTCCAGCTTTTCCCAGTTGGTGCTGGCGTCCTGGGTGTACGTCTCCAGGTCCTGCTGTGTCTGGGTCAGATCGGTCAGGAGCGACTTGGACGCCTGCTGGCTCTGGCGGACCTGGTTGAGCCCGTCCAGGAACAGCTTCGGGTCGTTGCTCAGGGCCAGCTGCGCGCCGGGCGGCAGGCCGCCGTTGCGGTACTGCTCGCGCGCCTGGGCCCCGGCCTGGTCCTTCAGGGCGGCGATGCGCGCCTGGCCGTCGACGATCGCCTTGGCCAGCTTCACGATCTCGCCGGACTGCTTCTTCGTCTGCTCTTCGGCGAGGTTGTACGCGTCCGTCGCCGCGCCCGCCTTCCGGTACAGCGTGTCGATCTGCTCCCGGACCTTTTCGAGGTCCGCGTTGGAGTAGCGGGGCGGCGAGCCGGCGGAGGCGGAGGCGGACGGGGAGGGCGAGGGCTCCGGAACCGGGGCGGCCATGGCCTGGCCCGTGGACGTCAGCAGGGCCAGCGCACAGACCAGCGTGATGGCGGCAGTGGCGCAGTGGCGTCGGTTCACGAGCTCCCCCTCCGGGTTGTTACTCCGGGCCCGCCTCCGGACGAAGGCGACAATGTGTATCTGATTTACCGTCAGTAACTTCTCGGCAACGTCGCGATCGTGCCATGTCGTCCCGTAAAGCAACAGGGGCCGACGGTACCTGACGCGTCACATACCGCCCCCACAGGGCTACTTCGTCATGATTTCCCCCGTCCCCCCGTCCTTCGTCCCTCTGCCCCCGTCCCCCTGCCCCCGTCCCCCTGCCCCCGTCCCCCTGCCCCCGCCCGCCCGGCGCGCGCTCCGCCGCGCGACCCGCGTCATCTCCCCTCACTGGGACGAACGGTGCCCCTGCGGCGTTCCCGGAGCGGAGGCTTTCTGCCCTTCCGGGCAAGGCCTCAGTGGCTGTTGGGCCGCAGCGCGTCCCACGGCACGGTGATTTCGCCCTGCCGCCACCGCCGTACCCCGTCCGTCACCGGCCAGTCGGCCGCCACCGCCCGCACCGCCGCGATCCAGCGCTGCCGCGCGCCGAGCGAGGCGTACGGGGAGGCCGTCGCCCAGGCCCGGTCGAAGTCCCGCAGGAACGCGTGGACCGGCTCACCCGGAACGTTGCGGTGGATCAGCGCCTTCGGCAGGCGTTCCGCGAGGTCCGAGGGGCGTTCCAGCGAGCCGAGCCGGGTCGCGAAGGTGACCGTGCGCGGCCCCTCGGGGCCCAGCGCCACCCAGACGTGCCGGCGCCCGATCTCGTCGCAGGTCCCCTCCACCAGGAGCCCGTCCGGGGCGAGGCGGGAGCACAGCCGCCCCCAGACCTCGGCGACCTGGTCCTCGTCGTACTGGCGCAGCACGTTCGCCGCCCGGATGAGCAGCGGCCGGACGTCCAGCGGTACCTCGAAGCCGCCGTGCACGAAGATGAGGCCCTCGCGGGCGTACGGCCGCGCGGCGGCGACCCGTTCCGGGTCGATCTCGACGCCCGCCACCACGGTGCGCGGCTCGGCGGTGCGCAGCCGGTCCAGCAGCTCGACCGCGGTCCAGGGGGCCGCCCCGTACCCGAGGTCGACGGCGACCGGCGTCCCGGCGCGGCGCAGGGCCGGGCCGTGCGCGTCGGCGATCCAGCGGTCCATGCGGCGCAGCCGGTTCGGGTTGGTGGTCCCGCGGGTGGCGGTGCCGATGGGGCGCTGGCGCATGGGTCGAGCGTATGCGACGGGGCGGCGCGGGGTGGAGGAGAGGGCGTCCCCCGCTGCCGTGCGACGCGCCGACCGGCAACGTAATGATTTGGCAAAGCGGAAATGAAAGACGGGATTCCACTGTTCTCGCCCTTCGGAGGACCTCCGTGCCCTCCGGTCAGCATGCCCCGATCGAGGAGGACCGACGAGGTGAGCCAGTACGTCTCCCGGCTCGGCTCCACCCGCACGGCCGCGCGCCTCAGGTTTCCCGGAGGCTTCTCCGGGGCCTCCCGCAAGCCCCGCCGCATCGCGATGCTCTCCGTGCACACGTCCCCGCTCCACCAGCCCGGCACGGGCGACGCGGGCGGGATGAACGTCTACATCGTCGAACTGGCCAAGCGCCTCGCCGCGATCAACATCGAGGTCGAGATATTCACCCGGGCCACCACCGGCTCGCTGGCCCCCACGGTCGAGCTGGCGCCCGGCGTCCTGGTCCGGCACGTCGACGCGGGACCGTACGAGGGCCTCGCCAAGGAGGAGCTGCCCGCCCAGCTCTGCGCCTTCACGCACGGCGTGATGCAGGCCTGGGCCGGTCAGCGCCCCGGCTACTACGACCTCGTGCACTCCCACTACTGGCTCTCCGGCCAGGTCGGCTGGCTCGCCGCCCAGCGCTGGGGCGTCCCGCTCGTGCACGCCATGCACACCATGGCCAAGGTCAAGAACGCCGCGCTCGCCGAGGGGGACACCCCCGAGCCGGCCGCCCGGGTCATCGGCGAGACCCAGATCGTGAACGCCTCCGACCGGCTGATCGCCAACACCGCCGAGGAGGCCGCCGAACTCGTCCGCTTCTACGACGCGGACCCGGCCGCGGTCGCCGTCGTGCACCCCGGCGTCAACCTGGACCGCTTCCGCCCCTTCCCCGAGGGCTCCGACAAGCTCCGTCCGAGGGATGCCCCATCCGCCCGCGCCGCCGCGCGGGCCCGGCTCGGGCTGCCGCAGGACGCGCTGATCCCGCTCTTCGCGGGCCGCATCCAGCCGCTGAAGGCCCCGGACGTGCTGCTGCGCGCCGTGGCGGTACTCCTGGACCGGGACCCGTCCCTGCGGTCCCGCATCCTCGTGCCGGTGGTCGGCGGCCCCAGCGGCAGCGGACTCGCCAAGCCCGAGGGGCTCCAGAAGCTGGCCGCCCGGCTCGGCATCGCCGACGTCGTGCGGTTCCACCCGCCGGTGGGCCAGGACCGGCTCGCCGACTGGTTCCGCGCCGCGTCGGTGCTGGTCATGCCGTCCTACAGCGAATCCTTCGGGCTCGTCGCCATAGAGGCGCAGGCGACCGGCACCCCCGTGGTCGCCGCGGCCGTGGGCGGGCTGCCGGTGGCGGTGCGCGACGGGGTCGGCGGCTTCCTGGTGCAGGGGCACGAGCCGGAGGCGTACGCCCGCGCGCTCGGGCGGTTCGCGGACGCGCCGGAGCTGGTCGAGCGGATGGGGGCGGCCGCCGCGGCGCACGCCCAGTCCTTCGGCTGGGACACGGCCGCCTCGGCCACCGCCGACGTGTACACGGCCGCGCTCTGCGACCACCGCCGCCGGGCCCGGACCCACCACGGCTGAGCCCGTCCCGTGCGTCCCGGCGACCTGTCGTAGGCTCGCCGTATGGCTGACGTACCGGACGAGACCGCAGCGGCCCAGGTCATCGAGGCGACGCTGAACGATGCCGGGCTCGCATGGGAGAGCCCGGGGCGCGGCAACTACGTCGTGACGCTGCCAGGCACCCGCAAGCTGTCGACGACCTGTTCGCTGATCGTCGGCAAGCACTCCCTCTCCCTCAACGCGTTCGTCGTCCGACACCCCGACGAGAACGACGCCGAGGTGCACCGCTGGCTGCTGGAGCACAACCTCCGCCTGTTCGGGGTGAGTTACGCGATCGACTCGCTCGGCGACGTCTACTTGGTCGGCAAGCTGCCGCTGTCGGTGGTCACCCCCGAGGAGCTGGACCGGCTGCTCGGCGTGGTACTCGAAGCGGCGGACGGGGCGTTCAACACCCTTCTGGAGCTCGGTTTCGCGAGCTCGATCCGCAAGGAGTACGCGTGGCGGGTGTCGCGCGGCGAGTCCACCCGGAATCTGGACGCGTTCAGCCATCTGACCCGGCGGCCCCCCGGCAGCTGACCGGCGCGTGCGTCACCTTCTCCGGGCGGCGCGGCTATCAGCCACCCGGCCAAGGGCCGCGCCTGTCAGCCACCCCGGCGGCCAAGGGCCGCGCCCGTCAGCCACCCCGGCGGCCAAGGGCCGCGCCCGTCAGCCACCCCGGCGGCCAGGGGCCGCGCCTGTCAGCCGCCGCCACGGACGGCGTCCAGGGCGGCGACGAGATGAGGCGCGACCAACTCCCAGGTCTCCTCGGCGGCTTCGGACCCGACCGCGCGGGGCACGGTCTCGACCAGCATGATCAGGTAGAGGTAGCTCCGGTACAGCGCGTAGCGGGTCCGCAGCGAGTCCGTGAACTCCACCGCCGCGCCGGTCGACCGCGCGTACCCGTCGAGGAGGTCCCGGTCCTCCTCGATGTCCCCGAAGAGCGCGAGGGAGACGAAGTCGGCCACCGGGTCGCCCCAGAACATCCGCTCCCCGTCGATGATCCCGCCGATGGTGCGCGCGCCGGAACCACCAGTAACCAGCAGGTTTCCCGACCACAGATCGAAGTGGACGAGGGCGGGCCGGGTGACGTCGTCCAGCACGTGGGCCGCGCCCGCCAGCACCGTACGGATGTGGCCGACGGGGTACGGCAGCCGGGCCCGGTAGGTCTCGGCGTCGGCGAGCACGGCCTCGGTCATCGCGGTGAACGCGGCACGCCAGGTGGGGGCGAGCGGCCCGAACGGCTCGGCGGGATAGCCGAACCCGGCGCGGCCGGTCACGGTGTGCAACCGGCCCACCAAGCCGCCGAGTTCGGCGCGCAGCCGCGGCTCGTCGTCGGCGCACGGAGCACCGCTGGCCTCGTGCCAGGGGCGGCCGGGGCGGGCGGTCATGACCAGGTACGCGCCGGTCGGTGCGGCCGGGTCCGGTTCGCTGCGGACGACGCGGGGGACGGCGGGGCCGCAGGCCTGCGCGGCGGCGGTGCAGAACGCGACCTCGTTGACGAGGAGATCACGTTCGTACCGCAGGGCGGCGGCCTGTGGCGGGGGCGTCTTGACCACCCAGTCGCGGCCGTCGGTGAGCGTGACGCGGGTGACGGTGTTGTATGTGCCGCCGGTGAGGGTGGCGCGCGAGGCGATGTCGCGATCGCCGACCCCGAGGGCGTCGAGGACGCGGGCGAGCGTCGGATCGGGGGCGTGGCCGGACATACGGGTGACGTCCTTTCGCGTGGCGGGAGCGGGGTTGTACGGCGAGGTTGCACGGCTGGGGGGCACGGCGTGGCAGTACGGCGGGGTTGTACGGAGCTGCCACACAGTGCGTTCACAGGATGATCACAGCGGAATCACGATCACCGGAGGGTGCCACGGAACCGGTCGTCGCTCGCAGGTTCGATCGTAAAGTGTGGACCACTGCGACGGCCCGTCCCAGACGGAGTCGAAGTGCCGTACGGGAAGAGGGCGGTTGCTTTCCCAGCCGGATATTGCAGGAAGTAGAACCATGCGCGCCACTGCCGTACGCCGTACCGCCCTCGCCGCCTCCGCGGCCGCCCTCACCCTGCTGGCCACCGCCTGCGGCTCCACGTCGGACGCCGACAAGAAGGACGGGAAGGATGACAAGGGCGCCGGGGGCGGCAGCAGTTCGGCCCCGAAGACGCCGGCCAAGGCGCTCACCGCCGCCGAGCTGGAGAAGGCCACTCTCGCCCAGGGCGATGTGCAGGGCCGCAAGGTCACCAAGGCCGGCCCGGCCGACGAGGTCCCGGCGGACGGCGTAACGGTCGACAAGGAAGGCTGTCTGCCGGTGGCCCACGCCATGTTCGGCGTGGCGCAGAAGGGTTCGGTGGCCACCACGAAGCGCAAGGTGATCGACGAGCCGAAGACCGACGGCAAGAAGAAGTCGCTGGAGGACATGGCGGAAGGCGAAGCCGGGGAGGCGTTCAAGGACGCCTTCAACCTGACGTCCACCTTCGTCGCGCTGCACTCGTACGAGGGGGCGGCGGGCCCGGACGCGTTCGCCGCGCTGAAGAAGGCCGCCGCCGACTGTGCGGGCGGTTTCACCGCCACCGTCGCGGGCACGCCGACGAAGGTCGCCTCGATCGCCGAGGAGAAGGTCACCGGCGGCGACGAGGCCGCGGCCTGGACGGTCACCTCCGAGGACGAGGGCGACACCGCTCCGTTCAAGCTGGTGGCACTGCGCAAGGAGGCCACCGTGGCGACGTTCTTCTCCTTCAACCTGGCCGCGGCGGGCGGCGACGTGAAGTTCGAGGTGCCGGCGGAGGTCGTGGCGGCGCAGGACAAGAAGCTCGCCTGACTCGTCTGACGTACGGCCCCCGCCCCGCGCCCCTGCCCTTCCCGCCCGCCCCTCGGGTGGTCAGGGCAGGGGAACGAGGCGGACCACGGTGACGGTCAGGACGGACCGGGAGACGTAGTAGAGGACGATGGCCCCGGAGACGGTCGCCTCACGCCGGTCCCGTTCGCTCTTGACGGCGGAGGACGCGTGGCCGTACGGCTCCTCGCCGAGGGTGCGGGCCATCTCGTCCCGGAAGGTCTCGCCGCCGCGCATCTTGGCCAGGGTGTCGTCGGCGGGCGGCGCGTAGGAGATACGGAAGCTCAAGCGACGCTCCGCCTCTCGGCCTCGTCCTGCGCCAGCCGGTCCAGGATCTTCTCGGCCTCGGGGTCGGGGACGGCCTCCAGCATCCAGTGCCGCATGACGGCCTGAATCTCGTGCACCCCGGCCTCGTTGATCGCGAGATCGAACTCCTCGCGTCTCTCGTCGGGCAGCGCGGCCCGGATGTCCGGGATGGTGTTGGGCACCTCGACCTCGGCACCGCCGACGAAGGTCTTCAGAGACTCACCCATGATCGCTCTCCTCGATCTCCTTGCCCTGGAAGCACACGGACGGCATGGGCCCACCGTAGTGCGTACCAGGGGCACTTCGGCCGGTCCGAAGGGGTCACGGATCGGGCACGGATCGGGGTGCGCGGCGGCTGCGCCGACACCGCACGGCGGATGCGTCCTGGCCGCGCCGCGAGTCGGCCCGCACCGGCCGACGTGGCGCGGCTTGACCGCCGCGCCGTCCTACGGCAGCGGAGCTCGGCCCGCGCCACCCGACGGCAGGGCGACTCAGCCCGCCACCGGGATTTCAGCCCCGCCCGAGCCTCTCCGCGACCCGGTCGCGCAGGATCGCGTACTCCTCCTGAAGCCGCCGCCACTCGCTGACGGGCGGCCTGACTATGACGTCACCGCCCACGACGACCTCCTCCGGCCCGAACTGCTCCCGGGTCAGATCGATCTCGACGCCCATGCCCAGGCGGTTCCACCAGTGGAAGTCGGTGCGCACCCCGTCGACATGGACCTCGCCCCGGATCAGCCCCCCGCCGAGCAGGTCGTTGAGCACCATGGCGGTCACCCCGCACTGGTCCCGCGCCGGATTGTCCGGAGTCCAGCGGTCCCGGTACTCCGGGGTGCAGGTCTCGGCGCTCCAACTGTCGCGGAGGGCCCGTTCGATGTCGGTGAGCAGGTAGGTCGCCATGATGACCATGGTGGCAGGGGGCACTGACAACGCCGGGCCGAAGCAGGGAGCGAGGCCGGGGCGACGCCGGGTGGGCCGACCACCATCAATTGCGTCGACACAGCTCCCGGGCGCCCGGCAGAGTGGTCTCCCGTGACGAGCAGCGAACTGTGGAGCAGAGAGACCGCCGACCGCTACGACGACGAGGAGGCCGAGAACTCCTCGGCCGCCGCCCTCGAACCGGCCCTTGCCTTCCTCGCCGAACTCGCCGGAGGCGGCCGGGCCCTGGAGTTCGCCATCGGGACCGGGCGCGTGGGCGTGCCGCTCCGGGAGCGCGGCGTCCCGGTGACGGGCATCGAACTGTCCGAACCGATGGCGGCGGTACTCCGCCGCAAGGTCGACGCGGACACCCTCCCGGTGACCATCGGGGACATGGCCACCACGGTCGTCCCCGGCGAGTTCGCTCTCGTCTACCTCGTCTACAACACCATCTCGAACCTCCTCACCCAGGACGAGCAGGTCGAGTGCTTCCGCAACGCGGCCCGCCACCTCGCTCCCGGCGGCCGGTTCGTCATCGAACTGGGCGTTCCGCCCCTGCGGTTCCTCCCACCGGGCCAGGTCGCGGTGCCGTTCGACGTGTCCGAGCGGCATCTCGGCTTCGACACCTTCGACCTGGTCGAGCAGATCCTCGTCTCGCACCACTTCACCCGTGACGGCGAGGACGGCCGCTACCGTCGCGGAAGCTCCCGGCACCGGTACGCCTGGCCGGCGGAGCTCGACCTGATGGCCCGTATCGCCGGTCTTGAGCTGGAACAACGCGTGGCGGACTGGCACGGAGCGCCGTTCACCGATGACGCAGACCAGCACATCTCGGTCTGGCGCAAGCCGGAGGCCCCGGCGGCCTGAGCCACCGCCCGCCTCGCCGCGACCTTCTCCGAGCAACGCCCCGCCGGCTCTGGCGGGCCCGGAGCGCCGAGGAGCCCCCCACCACGCGGAAAGCCCGCGGCAGGGGGCTCGTCGAGCCGGAGAACGCGGGCTACTTCTTCTTGCCCTGGTTCTTCACGGCCTCGATGGCGGCCTTCGCCGCGTCCGGGTCCAGGTACGTGCCGCCCGGCTTCAGCGGCTTGAAGTCGGCGTCGAGCTCGTACGAGAGCGGGATGCCGGTCGGGATGTTGAGGCCCGAGATCTCCTCGTCCGAGATGCCGTCCAGGTGCTTCACCAGACCGCGGAGGCTGTTGCCGTGGGCGGCGACCAGGACCGTGCGGCCGGTGAGGAGGTCCGGGACGATGCTGTCGAACCAGTACGGGAGCATGCGGACGACGACGTCCTTCAGGCACTCCGTGTCCGGGCGCAGCTCCGGCGGGAGCGTCGCGTAGCGCGGGTCGTCGAACTGGGAGTACTCGGCGTCGCGCGCCAGCGGCGGCGGCGGGGTGTCGTACGAGCGGCGCCACAGCATGAACTGCTCCTCGCCGAACTCGGCGAGCGTCTGCGCCTTGTCCTTGCCCTGGAGCGCGCCGTAGTGGCGCTCGTTCAGGCGCCAGGAGCGGCGGACCGGGATCCAGAGACGGTCGGCGGACTCCAGGGCCAGCTGGGCGGTCCGGATCGCGCGGCGCTGGAGGGAGGTGTGCAGGACGTCGGGGAGCAGACCGGCGTCCTTGAGCAGCTCACCGCCGCGGACTGCTTCCTTCTCGCCCTTTTCGGTGAGGTTGACGTCCACCCAACCGGTGAACAGGTTCTTCGCGTTCCATTCGCTCTCGCCGTGGCGGAGGAGGATCAGCTTGTACGGTGCGTCGGCCATGAGTCCGAGCGTAATCGAACCCGTGCGGGCTCCGCGCGCCCGCCCGTCACGCGGACAGGGCCCGTGCCGGGAGGGCCCGACGGGCGGACGATTGACGGGGGCCGTCAATCCAGTGGCGGGCGGGGACCGGGGCTTCGTAATGTCTCGGACGTTGTCGGGGGTGTTACCCGAGACCTCGTTCCGTACGTCCCGTGGGGGGAATCCTTATGTCCGTCGCCGGTCTGCGCACAGCCGCCCGCGAGACCGTCTCCGGGCTGCCCCGCGAGTTCTGGTGGCTGTGGACCAGCACGCTGGTCAACCGCCTCGGGGCGTTCGTCGCGACCTTCATGGCCCTGTATCTGACCCTGGACCGGGGCTACTCCGCCTCGTACGCCGGGCTCGTCGCCGCTCTTCACGGGCTGGGAGGGGTTGTCTCCTCGCTCGGCGCGGGGGTGATGACCGACCGGCTCGGGCGGCGGCCCACCATGCTGATCGCCCAGCTCTCCACCGCGGCGTCCGTGCTGGTACTCGGGTTCATGGTGCACCCATTCGCCATCGCCGCCGTGGCGTTCTTCGTCGGCATGGCGAGCAACGCCTCCCGCCCGGCCGTCCAGGCGATGATGGCGGACATCGTGCCCCCGAAGGACCGGGTCCGGGCCTTCTCGCTCAACTACTGGGCCATCAACCTGGGCTTCGCGATCTCCTCCGCCGGCGCCGGGTTCATCGCCGAGTACAGCTACCTCGCCTGCTTCATCGGCGAGGCCCTGATGACGCTCGTGTGCGCCGTGCTCGTCTTCATGAAGGTGCCGGAGTCGCGGCCCGAGGAAGCGGCCGTGAAGACCGTCGGCGGCAAGCGGCCCAAGGATGAGGTGCGGCTGACCACTGTCCTGCGCGACGGGCGCTACATGGGCGTCGTGGGGCTGTCGTTCCTGGTGGCGCTGATCTTCCAGCAGGGGTACGTGGGACTGCCGGTGGCCATGGTGAAGGACGGGCTGTCCAGCTCCGACTTCGGTACCGCCATCTTCGTCAACGGTGTGCTGATCGTGGTCCTCCAGATCCCCGTCACCCGGTTCATCCAGGACCGCGACCCCCGACGGCTGCTGATCATCTCCTCGCTGCTCGCCGGGTACGGGTTCGGGCTGACGGCCTTCGCCGGGTCCGTCGCCGCGTACGCCCTCACCGTGTGCGTCTGGACCCTGGCCGAGATCGTGAACGCGCCCACGCAGACGGGCCTGGTCGTGCAGTTGTCGCCCGCCAAGGGCCGGGGCCGCTACCAGGGCATGTACACGATGTCCTGGTCGGTGGCCGCGCTGGTCGCGCCCCTGATGTCCGGCTTCGTGATCGACAA
Source organism: Streptomyces sp. NPDC017520 (assembly GCF_044329855.1). Lineage (NCBI taxonomy): Bacteria > Bacillati > Actinomycetota > Actinomycetes > Kitasatosporales > Streptomycetaceae > Streptomyces > Streptomyces sp. NPDC017520. The sequence continues at coordinate 63,902 of NZ_JBIRKB010000015.1, read as the reverse complement.
CTACGGCGCCGCCTGGCTCTGGGCCGCCTGCGCCGTGATCGGCACGGTCGCCGGCCTCGGCTACTGGCTGCTGATGCGCAACCTGCCGCGCGAGGAGCACGCGGTGGTGGACGCCCTGCCCGAGCCCGCGCCCGTACCGGCCGAGGCCCGGCCGGATCTGGCCGAGCCGGAGGCCGCGCCCGCCGCCGCGGTGGAGCGGGCGGGCTGATCCGGGCGGACTGATCCGGGCGACCGGTGACGCGCACGGTGCCCGCCCGGAACAGAAGCCGGGCGGGCACCGTGCGCGCGTAGGAGGCGGGGGTCAGCCGGAGCAGCCGCCGCACTGGCACGGGGCACCGGACTGGCAGCCGCACCCGCAGCCCGACCCGCAGCCGCAGGCGCCGAGCACGGGTCGGCGCACCACTTCGGTCGAGGTCTCCTGCTGGGGTCCGGTCGTGGGGGAATCGGCCATGGTTCCTCCTGGAGGGCATACGGCTGGGCGGCGGACGCCGGTGCGCCGCCGCCGGGGACGTACGGGCATGGCCCACCGCTCACGGCCATGGCGTCGTCCGTCCCCGCCCCATTGCATGCCCATCCCAGCGGGCGCATCAACGGCGCACGCGCGCAGGAACATGAGTGCGACCCGCGTGCGCCGCCGATACTCCGGTACGCCAGCGGCTGCCGGAGCCGCTGGCGTACCGCCGAAGCTGCCGTTACGCGCCCTCGACCGGGGCCGCCGCCTGGATCTCGTCCGCGTGCTCGCCCGTCACCAGGTAGACGACGCGCTTGGCGACCGACACCGCGTGGTCGGCGAAGCGCTCGTAGTAGCGGCCCAGCAGCGTCACGTCGACGGCCGTCTCGATGCCGTGCTTCCAGCGGTCGTCCATCAGGTGCTGGAACAGCGTGCGGTGCAGCAGGTCCATCTCGTCGTCGTCCTGCTCCAGCTGGAGTGCCAGATCGACGTCCTTGGTGATGATGACCTCGGCCGCCTTGGCCATCAGGCGCTGGGCGAGCTGGCCCATCTCCAGAATGGTGGCGTGCAGGTCGTTCGGGACCGCCGCCTGCGGAAAGCGCAGCCGGGCCAGCTTCGCCACGTGCTGGGCGAGGTCGCCCGAGCGCTCCAGGTCGGCGCTCATCCGCAGCGAGGTCACCACGATGCGCAGGTCGGTCGCCACCGGCTGCTGGCGGGCGAGGAGCGCGATGGCGCGGGCCTCCAGATCGTGCTGGAGGTCGTCGACCTTCTGGTCGCCGGCGATCACGGTCTCCGCCAGCGCCAGGTCGGCGTCGAGCATGGACGTGGTCGCCCGCCCGATCGCCGAGCCGACCAGCCGGGCCATCTCGACCAGGCCCTCTCCGATCGAATCGAGTTCCTCGTGGTAAGCGTCGCGCATGGGAAGTCCCTCTCCAGTTCCAGACTGAGGCCGGGGTCTCGGACCGACCCCCACGGTTACACGGTGGGGCCGGAACGCGTCCGGATCCAACCCCCTAAGTGAACCGGCTCCTACCCCTCGGTGAACTCTGGGCGACGAGTGTTCGAGATGGCACTCGGACGGCTGGGAGGGAGTCGTCGCACCCGCATAACCTTGAAGCATGGACGTGAACGCGGCGGTCGCCGCAGCTGCAGCGATCGCCGGGCTGTTGACCGGTGTGATCGCCATGCTGGCGTTCCGCTGGAGTGAACGCGACCTGAAACGTCCCACGCGTACGTCGCTGCGGCCGGACAACAACGCGGCCCTGCCCCCCGGGGTGGACACCGTCCTCTCCGTTCTCAGCTCCTCCGCCGTCGTCCTCGACGAGAGCGACGGCGTGGTGAAGGCCAGCTCGGCGGCGTACGCACTGGGCCTCGTCAGAGGCGGCCGACTGGCCGTCGAACCCATGCTCAACATGGCCAGGGACACCCGGCGGGACGGAGAGATACGGCAGGGCGAGCTGGACCTGCCCCGGCGCGGCACGGGCCGGGGGGACACCCTCGCGGTCTCCGCCCGGGTCGCCCCGCTGGGCTCGCGGCTGGTGCTGCTGCTGGTCGAGGACCTCACCGAGGCCCGCCGGATAGAAGCGGTACGGCGCGACTTCGTCGCCAACGTCAGCCACGAACTGAAGACGCCGACCGGAGCGCTCTCCCTGCTCTCCGAAGCGGTCATGGACGCCTCCGACGACCCGGAGGCGGTGGAGCGGTTCGCCGGGCGGATGCAGATCGAGGCGACCCGGCTGACCAACCTCGTCCAGGAGCTCATCGACCTCTCCCGGGTGCAGAACGACGACCCGCTGGAGGACGCCGAGCCGGTCAAGGTGGAGACGCTGGTCGCCGAGGCGATCGACCGCTGCCGCCAGCAGGCGGGCTCGAAGCAGATCACCATGGCCTCCGCGGGAGCCGAGGGCCTCACGGTCTGGGGCAACCGCGGCCAGCTCGTCGGCGCGCTCGGCAACCTCGTCGAGAACGCCGTCAACTACAGCCCCGCCCACACCCGCGTCGGCATCGCCGCACGCCGCATGGGATCACCGGGCGGGGACCTCATCGAGATAGCCGTCACCGACCAGGGGATCGGCATCTCCGAGAAGGACCGCGAACGGGTCTTCGAGCGGTTCTACCGCGTCGACCCGGCCCGCTCACGGGCCACCGGTGGCACCGGTCTCGGCCTCGCCATCGTCAAACACGTGGCCGCCTCGCACGGCGGGGAGGTCACCGTCTGGAGCTCCGAGGGACAGGGCTCCACCTTCACCCTCCGGCTGCCCGAATCGGGCGCCACGAGGGAGCGCACCACCGGCGGACCGCTTATCGTCAACGACGACGACGAGGGGCCGTACGAGACCGACACCTTTGACCCCTTCCCTGCCCCGGAGGCTCTTCCGTGACCCGAGTGCTTGTCGTCGAGGATGAGGAATCCTTCAGCGACGCCCTGTCCTACATGCTGCGCAAGGAAGGTTTCGAGGTCGCCATCGCGGCGACCGGACCCGACGGTCTTGACGAGTTCGAGCGCAACGGCGCCGACCTGGTCCTGCTCGACCTGATGCTGCCCGGCCTGCCCGGCACCGAGGTGTGCCGCCAGCTCCGCAGCCGCTCCAACGTTCCGGTGATCATGGTCACCGCCAAGGACAGCGAGATCGACAAGGTCGTCGGGCTGGAAATAGGAGCCGACGACTACGTCACCAAGCCGTTCTCCTCACGGGAGCTCGTCGCCCGCATCCGTGCCGTCCTGCGCCGGCGAGGGGAGCCGGAGGAGGTCACCCCGGCCGCCCTGGAGGCGGGCCCCGTCCGGATGGACGTGGACCGGCACGTGGTCACCGTCTCCGGCGGCAAGGTCGACCTCCCGCTCAAGGAGTTCGACCTGCTGGAGATGCTCCTGCGCAACGCGGGCCGGGTGCTGACCCGGATGCAGCTCATCGACCGGGTCTGGGGCGCGGACTACGTCGGCGACACCAAGACCCTCGACGTCCACGTGAAGCGCCTGCGGGCCAAGATCGAGCCCGACCCGGGCGCCCCGCGCTACCTCGTCACCGTGCGGGGCCTGGGGTACAAGTTCGAGCCGTAAACCGAAGGACGCCGAGGGCCACACCGCCCGCTCCACGCCGAAGGGGCGCTTCCCGGCCGGGAAGCGCCCCTTCGGCGTGCTGTACGCCCCGCGTCCGCGTTCCGGTGCGTTACGGGGCTAGGAGCTTCGCGTCAGTCGGCCGCAGGCACCGAGGCGGCGTCGCCCGTGCCCTGGGTGCCCGTCTCGCCCTGCGTGCCGGTCTCGCCCTGGGCGCCCTCGGTGTCCGCGCCGTTCGCCGGCGTGCCGGACGTCTCGCCCTCGGAAGCGCCGGGGGTCTCCCCCTCGCCGGACGCGTCGCCGGACGCGCTGCCCGACGGCGTCGGCTTCGACGCGGGCGCCTCGGCCTTCGGACTGGGGCCGAAGTCCTTGAAGAAGCCCTCGGCCGGGAAGACGCTGGCGCCGAGGCCGACGTCGCCGGTCTTGCTGAGCTTGAAGACGACCTGCTGGACATCGCCGTTGCGCGCCGCCTCGCCGCTGTTCTCGATCACGGCGGCGGCGTTGCCCTTGCCGCCGATCGTGACCTGGCCGCCGGCCGGGACCACGATGGGGCCGTCGCCCTTGGCGGCCTGGAGCTTCACCTCGACGTCGCTGCCGGGCAGCGTGACCGACTCCAGCACCTCGCGCTCGGTGCCTTCGTTGAACAGCGTCGCGGCGACGACGGCGGGGCCGTCCGCGCCGCCCTCGGGCTGCGTGAGCACGTTCACGTTCTGGATCTTGATGTCGCCCACCGTGGTGGCCGGGTTGTCCGGCCTGATCTTGAGCGTCTCGGCGTTGTTGCCCGCCGCGCAGGCGGACAGGGAGACGATCGAGATCACGGTGGCGGCGGCGGCGAGGGCGCCGTGTCGAAGGCTGCGGCTCACGGCGGCGGCAACTCCTTGAACGAGTCGGACTGCGGACTTCGGACGTCAGTCGTCGAGCGGTGGTGTGTCGAGCGGTGGGTGTAAAGCCGCCCTAAGGGTGTGTCAGCGGCCTTAGGCTACCGAGCCGCCGCGCCCGCCCTGCACCCGACCCGCCCCCTACGCGCTCCGGCTCTTCCCCCGGGGCGGCGAGTGACGTTCCCGGGGGGATGGCGAGGGATGTTTTCCGGCGTGGGGAGGGAGGGCCCGGGAGGCTTCGCGGGTACGAGGCCGGAGGTACGTCATCCGAAGGGCCACGAGGTGTTCTACCGGCAGGTACGCCATGTGCCGTTCACATAATCCGCGTGATCAATTCTTCTGCCCGTGTCGTGGCGCCGTGGTCGTTTCTTCGCCATTCCCGGCTTCGCGGCGGAAAGGGGCCGGGTCTCACTGTGGCTTGATCAATTTCATTGCGGTCGGACAGTTACGTCCGTACGGGTGAGCGATCACCGAACGGAGTACGGAATGATGGGCATCTCGAAACCGACAAAACGGGACTTTCGTCCTCTTCTGTAGGGCTTCGAGGCTGCGTGACGGGGCTGTTTCGCTCCGGGCGCACAGCGGCTCCGACCTGCGAATACCGTCTTCCGGAAGCCTTCCGCAGCACGTTCGTGTTGCTGTTGTCAAGCCCCGAGATATGCCCTGACCTGCGAAAACGCCATTCAGGAGATGTGGTTCTCGTGTTACTCTGGATAGCCACGGAAGGGGTACCTGTCACATGACGTTCAAGGTTGGCGACACCGTGGTCTATCCCCATCACGGGGCCGCGCTGATCGAGGCTATCGAAACTCGCCAGATCAAAGGCGTGGACAAGACCTACTTGGTGCTCAAGGTCGCCCAGGGCGACTTGACGGTTCGTGTGCCGGCGGACAATGCGGAGTTCGTGGGCGTGCGCGACGTGGTCGGGCAGGAGGGGCTGGACCGGGTCTTCGAGGTGCTGCGCGCACCGTATGCCGAAGAGCCGACGAACTGGTCCCGTCGCTACAAGGCAAATCTCGAAAAGCTCGCCTCCGGCGATGTCATCAAGGTCGCCGAAGTAGTGCGTGACCTGTGGCGTCGGGAGCGCGAGCGCGGTCTCTCCGCCGGAGAGAAGCGCATGCTCGCCAAGGCCCGCCAGATTCTGGTGAGCGAGCTCGCTCTCGCGGAGAACACGAACGAGGACAAGGCCGAGGCTCTGCTCGACGAGGTCCTCGCGTCCTGAAACTGGATTACTCCGGTCTCGTGCGGCCGGAGCGCACCGGTTGTATGAATGTGCCGCGGTGCCCGCTGACCAGCCGTTTTCACGCTGTGTCGTCGGGCGCTGCGGCATGTTCGGACCCGCATCCGGTGCCCGACTGCCGGTAGCCCCGTGCCCGCGGTGAGATCCGCGTGTGCGGCGGCCGTCCGGCGAAGGACGGCCCCCGTGCTGTGTGAGCACCCGACGGCGACCTGCGCTCGACCGGGTGTCACGGAAGGGGCCCGGTGCGAGCCCAGGGCGTCACGCCCGGCTCGCTGGGCCCCTACCCATGTCGGTCGTGGAAACAAACCTGCCGAACCTTCGGACCTTCTCGGACCTTCGGAGTGCAACCGATGTCATCGACGCCACCCCCGACCGACCGGCCGCGCCCTCCCCGTACCGCCGCGGTGATCCCCGCGGCCGGACGGGGCGTGCGGCTCGGGCCGGGCGCGCCCAAGGCCCTGCGGGCGCTCGGCGGAACGCCCATGCTGATCCACGCCATTCGCGCCATGGCCGCGTCCCGGGCCGTCTCCCTCGTCGTGGTCGTCGCCCCGCCGGACGGCGCGCCCGAGGTGAAGCACCTCCTCGACGAGCACGCGCTGCCCGAGCGCACCGACTACCTGGTGGTGCCGGGCGGTGAGACCCGCCAGGAGTCCGTCCGACTGGGCCTCGACGCGCTGCCCGAGGACATCTCCGTAGTCCTGGTCCACGACGCCGCCCGCCCCCTGGTGCCGGTGGACACGGTCGACGCCGTCGCCTCGGCCGTACGGGACGGAGCGCCCGCCGTCGTTCCCGCCCTGCCCCTCGCGGACACCGTCAAGGAGGTCGAGCCCGCCGTCACGCCCGGGGAGCCGGAGCCGGTGCTCGCCACTCCCGTACGGGCCAGGCTGCGCGCGGTGCAGACGCCGCAGGGCTTCGACCGGGACACGCTGGTCCGGGCCCACGCCGAGGTCGCGGTCGACGGCGAGGGCGCCACGGACGACGCGGGCATGGTGGAACGGCTCGGCGCGCCGGTGGTCGTCGTCCCCGGCCACGAGGAGGCGTTCAAGGTGACCCGGCCACTCGATCTGGTGCTGGCCGAGGCGGTACTCGCCCGCAGGAGGGCCAACGATGGTTTCTGAGAACCCCGGAGCGGGAGCCCCCGTCCCCGGAGCGGGAGCCCCCGCCCCCGTCATCCCGCTCGTCGGCATCGGCACCGACATCCACGCCTTCGAGGAGGGCCGCGAACTGTGGTGCGCGGGCCTGAAGTGGGAGGGCGAGGGCCCCGGGCTGGCCGGCCACTCGGACGCCGACGTCGTCGCGCACGCCGCCTGCAACGCGCTCTTCTCCGCCGCCGGCCTCGGCGACCTCGGGCAGCACTTCGGCACCGGCCGCCCCGAGTGGTCCGGGGCCGCGGGCGTCACGCTGCTCACCGAGGCCGCCCGGATCGTCCGCGCCGGGGGCTTCGAGATCGGGAACGTCGCCGTCCAGGTCGTCGGCGTCCGCCCGAAGATCGGCAAGCGGCGCGAGGAGGCGCAGAAGGTGCTGTCCGACGCCGTGGGCGCCCCGGTCTCGCTCTCCGCCGCCACCTCCGACGGGCTCGGCTTCACCGGCCGCGGCGAGGGCATCGCCGGCATCGCGACCGCCCTGGTCTACCGGACCGCCTGACGCCCGGGCGGCGCCCCGGGCCCGCCTCCTCCTGCACATGGCGGCGCCCCGGGCCCGCCGCCTCCTGCACATCACTTGCACGTACGCTGAAGATGCAAGCGATGTGCAGGAGGAGGCCGAAGTGGTACCGGTGACCAGCGCGACCACGGTGACGGCGGGGGCTGCGGCGACGGCGGCCGACCGGGCCGGCGACCGGGTCGGCGACCGGACCGCCCACGACGGCCATCGGGACGCCGGATACGCCCTGCGCACCGCCACCGCCGACGACCTCGGCGGAGCGCGGGCCGTGATGCTCGACACCGTCTACCGCGACCTGAAGTCCGGCTACGTACCCCGCTGGCACGCCGACATCATCGACCCCCAGGCCGCCTATCTGCGCCCGGAGCGGTGCACCCTGCTCGTCGTCGAGCACCGCGGTGAGATCGTCGCCACCGGGGCCGTGCGCGACCGGGGGCCGCAGGCGCCGCCCAATCCTCCGTGGGTCGCGGAGCGCTTCCCGTCCGGAACCACCGCGCAGCTCTGCCGGATCTATGTGCGTCCCGAGCACCGCAGGCACGGACTGGCCCGGCAGTTGGTGCGCGAGCTGGCGGAGTTCGCCGCCCGGGCCGGAGGCTACGAGGCGCTGTACCTGCACACCGACCCCGCCGTGCCGGGCGCCGAGCCTTTCTGGCGTTCGCTGGCCCGCGAGGTGTGCGACGAGCGGGCGCTGCCCGGGGGCGGGCAGGGCATCGTCCACTTCGAACTGCCGATGCCCGGGGCCGCCCCCGGTGCCGCCGGCGTCCAGGGTGCCGCCGACGCCCCCGGTGCCGCCGACGGCTCCCGCCGGGCCACCCCTCCCCTTAGATGACAATCGTTTCCATATAAGGTCGTCGCCATGCCCGCCTCCCGCCTTCCCCGCCGCCGCGTCGCGCTGCCCCTGGCCGCCGCCACGCTCCTCGTGCCCGTCGCCACCGCCTGCACCTCGTCCACGGATTCCGGCGGCTCCGGCGGGGACCAGCGGCTGAAGGTGGCCATGGCCTTCCCGCCCGCCCAGGCCATGTCCCCGTACGGCGACGACGCCGTCACCCTGAGCCGGCTCGCCGTCGTCGAGGGGCTCACCCGGCTCGACCGCGACGGGGAGGCGAAGCCCGCGCTCGCCGCCTCCTGGAAGCGCGACGGCGAGCGGGCCTGGGAGTTCACGGTCCGCGAGGGCGCCGTCTTCCAGGACGGGACGAAGCTCGACGCCGCCGCAGTGGTCCGCTCGCTGACCGCCGCGCAGAAGGCGTCCCCCAAGCCCCGGGTCCTGTCCGACACCACCCTCACCGCCACGGCCGCGGGCACGGACACCGTACGGATCACCACGAAGGACGCCGACCCGCTGCTGCCCCAGCGGCTCGCCAACCCCTCCCTGAGCATCCTGTCCGCCGCCGCGTACAAGGACGCTTCCCGGACGAACCCCGCCGGGCACGCCACCGGACCCTTCACCCTCGCCGAGACCAACGGCGCGGTCAGCGCCACCCTGGAGCGCAACGACACCTACTGGGGCGGCAAGGCGAAGGCCCCCGGCGTCGACGTGAAGTTCGTCGCCGACGGCACCGCCCGCGCCAACGCGCTGCGGACCAAGGACGTCGACGTCGCCGAGTACGTACCGATCTCCCAGGCCTCGCTGCTCGGCGACGGCCTGGTCCACGAGTTCCCCTCCGCCCGCACCAACGGCCTCTCCCTCAACACCGAACGCGGCGTCTTCGCCGACCCGGCGATGCGCGCCGCCGCCCGCGAGGCCATCGACTCCAAAGCCCTGGTCGACGCCGTCTACGAAGGGCGCGCCGACACCGCCCAGGGGCTGCTGGGCCCCGGCGTCCCGTGGGCTGCCGACCTGCGCACCGCACCCACCGGCCGCACGAAGGCCGCCACCCCGGCCGAGGTGAAGAAGACGCCCGAGATCGTGCTGGCCACCTACACCAACCGGCCCGAGCTGCCCGAGGCCGCCACCGTCGTCCAGCAGCAGCTCCAGAAGCGCGGCTTCACCGTCAAGCAGGTCGTCCGCGACTACGCACAGCTGGAGGCCGACGCGCTCGCCGGGAAGTACGACGCGTTCATCCAGGCCCGCAACACCCTCCTGGACACCGCCGACCCGGTCTCCTACCTCGCCTCCGACTTCACCTGCGACGGCAGCTTCAACATCACCCAGCTCTGCGCGGCCCCCGTCGACGCCGCCGTCGACCAGGCCGCCGCCCTCGCCGACACCGACGCCCGCCACCGGGCCGAGATGACCGCCGAGGCCGCGATCCTCGGCTCCGACGCCCTCGTCCCGCTCGTCCACGAACGCTTCGTGCAGGGCTACGACGACACCCGCGTCCAGGGCGTCGCCCTCGACCCGATGGAACGCACCCTCATCACCGCCGACACCCGCATCGGGTGACCGCGTGAAGTACCTCGCCGGACGGCTCGGCGCGCTGCTCGCCGTCGTCGCGGTGATCGGGCTGCTGCCCTGGCTGACCCGGACCGACCCGGCCCGCACGATCCTGCACGCCCGGTACGCCGACCGGGCCCCGACACCCGAGACCCTCGCCGCGATCCGCGCCGAGACCGGGCTCGACGGCGGACCCCGGCACGTCCTGGGCGGCTGGCTCGGCGGACTCGTACGCGGCGACCTCGGAACCTCCTGGGTCTCCGGGCAGCCCGTCGGACCCGACGTGACCGCCGCCCTGGGCAACTCCCTCACCCTGATGGCCGCCTCACTCGCCGTCGCCGTGCTCCTCGCCCTCGCGCTGAGCGCCGCCACCCTCCGGCGCGGGGCCGCCCGCCGGATCGTCCGGGTGCGCGCCGGAGCGGGCGCGGCGGTCCTCGCCGCGCTGCCCGAGTTCCTGCTCGCCGCCGTACTGGCCACGGTGTTCGCCGTGCACCTCGGGTGGTTCCCGGCGCTCGGCTGGGGCACCCCCGACCAGCTCGTGCTGCCCGCGCTCGCCATGGGCGTCCCCGCTGGGGCGCTGCTCGGCCGGCTGCTGGACGACGCCCTGCCCGGCGCGTTCGCCGAACCCTGGGCCCGCGCCGCCGCCGCGAACGGCCTGCCCGGCCGCACCGTCGCCCGGCACGCCCTGCGCCGGGCCCTGCCCGGCCTGCTGCCCCAGCTCGGCCTGGTCGCGGTCGGGCTGACCGGCGGGGCGGTCGCCGTCGAGACGCTGTACGCCGTCCCCGGCCTCGGCGGCACGGCCCTGGCCGCCGCCCTCGCCCAGGACCTGCCCGTCCTCCAGGCGACCGTGCTGGTCCTGCTGCTCCTCGGAGTCGCCGCGGGCCTGCTCTCCCGCCTCGCCGTCCGCGCGCTGCTCGGCCCCGCCCTCACCGACCGCGCGCTCCCCGCCCTCGTCGCGCCCCGGCTGCCCGGCCGCCGCGCGCTCACCCTCGCCGCCCTCGTCCTCGGCGGCCTCCTGATCGCCGTCACCGTCGCGGGCCTCCTGCGCGACCCGCTCCACGTCGACACGGCCGCCCGCCTCGCCGGCCCCTCCACCGCGCACCCCTTCGGCACCGACAACCTCGGCCGCGACGTCCTCGCCCGCCTCGGCCACGGCGCCGCCCGCACCGCACTGACCGCCGGCGCGGTCGGAGCCGTCACCCTGATGCTCGGCCTGCTCCTCGGAGCCGCCCGCGCCGGAGCGCTCACCGAGACCGCGAACGCGCTCCCCGCCGTCCTCGCCGGCCTCGTCGTCGCGGGCATCGCCGGGCCCGGCCCCTGGGGCGCCGCAGCGGCCGTGGCCGCCGTCGCCTGGGCCCCGCTCGCCGCCCACACCGCCGCCCTGTACGCCCAGGAGAAGGCGGCCCCGCACCTCGCCGCCGCCGCGGCCCTCGGCGCGGGCCGGGCCCACCTGCTGCGCCGCCACGTCCTGCCCGGGGTCCTGCCGCCGGTGGTGCGCCACGCCCTGCTCCGCGTCCCGGCCATCGCGCTGGCCCTCGCCTCCCTCGGCTTCCTCGGCCTCGGCACACAGGCCCCGGCGCCGGAGTGGGGCCGGATGCTGTCGGAGAACATGCCGTACGCCGAACGCGCCCCGTGGGCCGTTCTCGCCCCCGCCGCCGCGCTCGCCGTCCTCGGCGCACTGGCCGTCCTCACCTCCGCCGCGGTGCGCGGGCGCACCCCGGCGGGCCTGAAGTGAACCGGCCCGCACCCGCGCAAGCCCCCGCCCAGGAGAGGCGCGGGCCCCGGCTCGCGAGCGCGCCCACCCCCTACCTCCGGCTCCTCACCGCCACCCAGTTCGCCTTCAACATCGGCTTCTACGCCGTCCTGCCCTACCTGGCCACCCACCTCGGCAGCGGCCTCGGCATGGCGGGCTGGCTCGTCGGCCTCGTCCTCGGGCTGCGCACCTTCAGCCAGCAGGGCCTGTTCGTCGTCGGGGGCGCCCTCACCGACCGCTACGGCCCGCGCCCCGTCGTGCTGGCGGGCTGCGCCCTGCGGATCGCCGGGTTCGGCTGGCTGGCCCTCGCCGGATCCACGGCCACCGTCATCGCCGCCGTGCTCCTCATCGGCTTCGCCGCCGCGCTCTTCTCCCCGGCCGTCGAGTCCGAGGCCGCCCGCGAGGCCGTCCGGCACGAACGGGACACCGGCGCCCCGCGCGCCCACGTCCTCGCCCTGTTCTCCGCCGCCGGGCAGGCCGGGGCGTTCGTCGGGCCGCTGCTCGGCTCCCTGCTCCTGCTGCTCGGCGGCGGCTTCCGGGCGGCCTGCCTCGCCGGGGCCGCCGTCTTCGTCGGCGTACTGGCCGGGCACGCCCGCCTGATGCCGCGCGCCGACCCCGTACGGGAACGGGAACGGGACCGAAGGCGGGGACAAGGACGGGAACGGGCACCCGACCCCGTACGCGAACGAGAACGGGACCGACGGCGGGAACAAGGACGGAAACGGGCAGCCGACCCCGTACGGAAACGCCGGGCACCCGACCCCGTACGCGGACGAGACCAGCCACAGGCGTCGCCGGACGCCGTCACCCGAACGGCCCCACCGGCCCGGTCGCCGTGGCGGGCCGTCTTCACCAACCGGCCGTTCCTGCTCCTCTGCCTCACGTACAGCAGCTACCTCGTCGCCTACAACCAGCTCTACCTCTCGCTGCCCGTCGAGGTGGAGCGGGCCACCGGATCGGGCGCCGCGCTCGGCTGGCTCTTCGCGCTGTCCTCGCTGCTCGTCGTCGTCGCCCAGTTGCCGCTGACCCGCTGGTCCGCCCACCGAATCACCCCGCGCACCGCGCTGGTCACCGGCCTCGTCACCGTCGCCGCCGGGTTCGCCGCCGTACCGCTCACCCCGGCGGGCCCCGGCGGCCTGCTGCCCGGCGCGGTGCTCGTCGTCCTGCTGACCCTGGGCCAGATGCTGCTGGTCCCCGCCGCCCGGGGCCTGGTGCCCGACCTGGTCGAGGACCGGCAGCTCGGGCTCGCCACCGGGGCGCTGTCCTCCGTCTCCGGGATCGCCGTCCTCGCGGGGAGCGCGGCGACCGGCGCCCTGCTCGACGCGCCCGCGCCCGTGCGATGGGCGGTGCTCGCCGCGATCCCGCTGGCCGGTGCGGCGCTCGCGTTCACCCTTCCGGCGGGCGGGGAGGGAAGGATCGGCGAACGCGCCCGGTTGCGGGGTAGGAGCAGCACTGGACGAAGGACCGCCCGCACCACCGAGGAGGACGTACGCATGACCGCCGCACTCTCCGCCGAGCTCAAGAACCTGCTCGACAGCCCCGTGTTCGTCAACATCGCCACCATCCAGCCCGACGGCAGCCCCCAGGTCTCCCCGGTCTGGGTCAAGCGCGACGGCGACGACGTCCTGATCTCCACCACCGTCGGCCGCCGCAAGGAGAAGAACCTCCGCCGCGACCCGCGCGTCACCGTGGTCGTCCAGCCCTTCGACAACCCGTACACCTACGCCGAGATCCGCGGCGAGGCGACGCTGACGACGGACGGCGGGCAGGAACTGATCGACGAACTGTCGGTGAAGTACACCGGCAAGCCGTACGCGGAGTTCAACCCGAACTCCGGCGACGACGGCCCCCGCGTCGTCGTCCGCGTCTCCCCGCGCAAGGTCGTCGGCCGCCTGTAGGCCCCACGGGCGGTGTGAGAACGCTCTCCGGGCCCTTCCAAGGCCGATCCGGGGCATCCCGGTACCAGAAAGTTGTCCCCGCGATCCCCAAGGGTCGCGGGGCACTGGTGCGGGCCTACTACCCTTGAGGCGTGACTATTCGCCTGCACGACACCAACGCCCGGCAGATCCGTGACTTCGTCCCGCTCACAGCGGGCTGCGTCTCGATCTACCTCTGTGGCGCCACTGTCCAGGCAGCACCGCACATCGGCCACATCCGCTCGGGCCTGAACTTCGACATCATGCGCCGCTGGTTCACCTACCGCGGCTACGACGTCACGTTCATCCGGAACGTCACCGACATCGACGACAAGATCATCGCGAAGTCCGCCGACCAGGGCCGCCCCTGGTGGTCGATCGGCTACGAGAACGAGCGCGCGTTCAACGACGGCTACGACGCCCTGGGCTGCCTGCCGCCCACCTACGAGCCCCGCGCCACCGGCCACGTGCCCGAGATGATCGAGATGATGCGCGGCCTGATCGAGAGCGGTCACGCCTACGAGGCCGACGGCAACGTCTACTTCGACGTGCGTTCCCTGCCCGGCTATCTGGCCCTCTCCAACCAGGAGCTCGACGATCTGCGCCAGCCCTCCGGCGAGGGCGAGACCGGCAAGCGCGACCAGCGTGACTTCGCCATGTGGAAGGCCACGAAGCCGGGCGAGCCCAGCTGGGAGACGCCCTGGGGCCGCGGCCGGCCCGGCTGGCACCTGGAGTGCTCCGCGATGGCCCACAAGTACCTGGGCTCCGCCTTCGACATCCACGGCGGCGGCATCGACCTGATCTTCCCCCACCACGAGAACGAGATCGCCCAGGCCAAGGCCTACGGCGACGAGTTCGCGAAGTACTGGGTACACAACGGCTGGGTCACCCTGTCCGGCGAGAAGATGTCCAAGTCGCTGGGCAACTCCGTCCTCGTCAGCGAGATGGTCAAACACTGGCGCCCGATCGTCCTGCGCTACTACCTCGGCACCCCGCACTACCGGTCCATGATCGAGTACAGCGAAGAGGCCCTGCGCGAGGCCGAGTCCGCGTTCGCCCGGATCGAGGGCTTCGTCCAGCGCGTCACCGAGAAGGCCGGCGAGGTCGTCGCCCCCGCCGCCGAGGTGCCGCCCGCCTTCGCCGAGGCGATGGACGAGGACCTGGGCGTGCCGCAGGCGCTCGCGATCATCCACACCACCGTCCGCCAGGGCAACAGCGCACTGGCCGCCGACGACAAGGAAGCCGCGGTCGGCCGCCTCGCCGAGGTCCGGGCCATGCTCGGCGTCCTCGGCCTGGACCCGCTCGACCCGCACTGGGCGGGCGAGACCGACCGGGGCGAGGACCTGCACGGCGTCGTCGACACCCTCGTGCGCCTCGTCCTCGACCAGCGGGAGGCGGCCCGCGCCCGCAAGGACTGGGCCGCCGCCGACGCCATCCGCGACCAGCTGGGCCAGTCCGGCCTCGTCATCGAGGACAGCCCCACCGGCCCCCGGTGGACGCTGGGACCGCGCTGAGCACCCGCTCCGAGCAGTGAGATGGTGCCGCCCGGCGATCCGGGCGGCACACTTTCCTTATACGTACGTACGTCTGAAAGCAACGAAACAGGTAGATCATGGCCGGGAACAGCCAACGCAGGAACCGCCGCACGTCCAACAAGAAGGGCATGCAGGTCGGCAGCGGTGGCCAGCGACGCCGTGGTCTCGAAGGCAAGGGACCGACGCCGCCGGCCTCCGCCCGCAAGGGACACAAGAAGAACCGGATCGCCGGCGCCCAGGCCAAGCAGGCCGCCGCCCGCCGCCCCGCCCCCCGGCGCGGCGGCGTCAAGGGCACCTCGGAGATGGTCGTCGGCCGCAACCCGGTCTACGAGGCCCTGCGCGACGGCGTGCCCGCCACCACCCTCTACGTCCAGCAGTACATCGACAACGACGAGCGCGTCCGCGACGCCCTCAAGCTCGCGAGCGAGCGCGGCAACATCAACCTGATGGAAGCCCCGCGCCCCGAGCTGGACCGGATGACGAACGGCCTGAACCACCAAGGCCTCGTCCTCCAGGTCCCGCCGTACGAGTACGCGCACCCGGAGGACCTCACCGCCGCCGCGTACGACAACAACGAGGACCCGCTGATCGTCGCCCTCGACGGGGTGACCGACCCGCGCAACCTCGGCGCCATCGTCCGCTCGGTCTCCGCGTTCGGCGGCCACGGCGTGGTCGTCCCCGAGCGCCGCGCGGCCGGCATGACCGCCGGTGCGTGGAAGTCCTCCGCCGGCACGGCGGCCCGCACGCCCGTCTCCCGGGTCACCAACCTCACCCGCGCCCTGGAGGGCTACCAGAAGGCGGGACTCACCGTCGTCGGCCTCGCCGCCGACGGCGAGCACACGGTCGAGGACCTGGAGCAGCTCGCGGGCCCGGTCGTCATCGTCATCGGCAGCGAGGGCAAGGGCCTCGGCCGTCTCGTCAGCGAGACCTGCGACTACCGGGTGCGGATCTCGATGCCGGGCGGCGCGGAGTCGCTCAACGCCGGCGTCGCGGCGGGCATCGTGCTGTACGAGGTGGCGCGCCGCCGCGGATAGCCGTCCGGCGGGCCCCGGGCCGGCCCGGGGCCGACCCGGGGCCCGCCGACCCGCCGGTACCACCGCGTCCGCGAGGCCGGGCGCGTCAGCGCGCGTCACGACGCGCGCGGCAACCGGGCCGCCCGCCCGGCGAGTCGACGCGCGAACCCGAACACAATTCCAGGTTGCCCGAGTTTGGCCTGATCTTGACGGGTCTCGGACACATCCGGTGCGGTCAAGGCAGTGTCCTAAACACACATCACTCGGTTAGATGAGTGTGGACACCAGAACGCCTCGGTTCGACGAGCAACCCGCCGCCCTGAGCATGACCAAGGTGGACAGCGACCCCGCGCAGGTCATCGTCAACCACGCCAGCTTCCGGGTGCAGCTCGCCCCGGGCCAGCGCACACGGCTGCGCGGTGCCCCCGCGGAAACGGCCCGCATCCCAGCCATGAGCGGCCCCGGCGGAGGCCGCAGGCGGGCACCGGTCGTCTGGAGCGGAAAGTCCGCTCCCGGCGACCCCGGCGCGACAGGCCTCCTCCAAGCCGTGCGCAACTCCACCGCGGGCCGCCTCGACGCCGGACTCGGCGGGGCCTCCGGGAGCGGGCACGGGGCGGGCGCGACGCAGGTCATCCCCCTCCTGGAGGAGACACAGCCCAACCCCGTACTGACCGCCCCCCACCCGCCAGGACACACCGGCCCCCTGCTGCCGCCCATGCGGCAGGCCGTCGGCGCGTACGACCCGGCCGAGGGACCCGACGACCTCGACAGGACCGGCACCCCCGGCGACGACGACTACGACGAGGCCGACGAAACCGCCGACTCCCGCGCCCGACAGGGCGTGGGCGACCCCGTCCGGCACGCCTACTACCCCGGCCACCGGATGAACCTGGGCGTCGTCCTGCTCCCCATGCGGGTGCTCCTCGGCTTCATCTCCATCTACGCCGGCATGGGCAAGCTGAGCGACCCCGTCTACTTCGACGGCGGCGAGCGCGGCTCGATGGTCAAGTGGCTGACCTCCCTGCACCCCTGGGCGATGGCCGAACCACTGCGCGACTTCGCGCTCTCCCACCCGGTCGGCGCCGGCCTGACCGTCGCCTTCCTCCAGGTCGTCGTCGGCGTACTCACCGTCCTCGGCCTCTGGCAGCGGGTCGCCGCCGCGTTCGGCGCGCTGCTCTCCGCCGCACTGCTGGTGACCGTGAGCTGGCGCTCGGTCGCCGTGTACGACGCACCCGACATCATCCTCCTCGCCGCCTGGAGCCCGCTGATCATCGCCGGCGCACCCGTCTACTCCGTGGACGGCCGACTGGCCGGAGAAGCCTGGCGCAAGCTCGGCCCGCGCTCCGAGATCTGGGACCTGCGCCGCCGAGTCCTGCGCCGCGGCACCGTCATCGCGACCGTCGTCGTCGGCTGCACCCTGCTCATCGGCTCCATCCTCGGCGGCGCGGTCCGCTCCAGCGAGGTCGTCACCGTCCCCGGACGCAACGACAACCCCACCAACCGCCTCCCCGGCATGCCGCTGCCCCAGGAGTCCACCGGCGAGCGCCAGGCCTCCCGTACGCCCGACCAGCGGCGACAGCCGGAGCCCAGCCGCACCGGCGCGGCCACCACCCCCGCCGACGGCCGGGCCACACCGGGCGCGACGCGCGACACCGGCGGCCAGAGCACCGGTTCGGACACCCAGCCCAGCCAGACCCAGGGCACCGACCAAGCACCCCCGCAGCAGTCCACCCCGCAGGAGCCCCCGGCGGCCACCAGCGCCGGACCCACCTCATCCGGCTCCACCGGCGACGCCTCCTCCGGCGGCGGCGAACCGGCCCCCACCGGCGGCTCGACCTCCACCGGCGGCGAGGGATCGACCACGGGCGGCGGCGGCCGGAACCCCATCGGCGGCCTCCTCGGCTGACCCCACACGACCCCGCACGACCCCGCACGACATCGGAAAAGGGGCGGCCCCCACCCGGGCGGAAGAACCGGGTGGGGGCCGCCCCTCCGTGTGAAGACGAGATCCCGGGCGGGGAGGCGACGGCTGTCAGCCCTCGTGGGAGCCGAGCTCGCGGGCCGCCTCCGTCAGGTCCTTCGCCGTGTCGATGGCCCGCCAGTACGCCCCGTTCGGCAACGGATACCCGGCCAGCCGACGCTCGCGGGCGAGACGCGGAAACGTGGTCCGCTCATGGTCGCCCCGGTCCGGCAGCAGCTTCGTGAACGCCGGCGAGAACACATACACCCCGGCATTGATCAGATACGGGGAGGGCGGCGACTCGATGAAGTCGGTGATGTGCCCGAACGCGTCCGTCTCCACAGCACCCCACGGGATCCGGGGCCGGGCGAGAGCCAGGGTGGCGGTGGCGTCACGCTCCGCGTGGAAGGCCGCCATCTCCCGCAGGGAGAAACGGGTCCAGATGTCACCGTTCGTGGCGTACCAGGGCTGCTCCGGATCGGGCAGCCGCCCGGCCGCGTACTTCAGACCGCCGCCGCGACCCAGAGGCTCGGTCTCCACGACGGTGGTGACCCGGAGCGGCAACACGGCGGCGTCCAGCCACTCCTGGAGCACCTCGGCGAGATGCCCACAGGAGACCACGGCATCGGTGACCCCCTCAGCGGCCAGCCAGGACAGCTGATGGCCGATGATCGGAGTCCCGGTCCCGGGAATCTCCACCATCGGCTTGGGGCGGTCGTCGGTGTACGGCCGCAGCCGCGACCCCTGGCCACCGGCAAGGATCACGGCCTGCGTCGGATACGTATGCATGGCAGGCACGATATGCGGTGCCCGCCGGACAGAAGGCGACGCTCCGCGCGACCGCCCCCCCCGGACTGGGAGTACTCAGCTGAACTGCGCGACGCCGGAGGCGAACGAGGTGTCGCAGACGGGCCGGGAGAAGCGGTGCGCCCGGGTCGGACCGTACTGCTCGACGGCCGCCTTGCCGAGAGCCTTCGCGATCGACATGCAGTGGCGGGCGAGCGAGGGACGCTGCTCGACGGCGCGCTGAAGGCCCGTGAGCGCGACGCCCGGGTCCTTCTCCCGCAGCTCCACGAGCAGCTTCTCGCGCAGGACGTCCTGCGGGGCATGCGGCTTCGCCGGCTTGGACACGGTCTCCGACGAGGCGGCCAGCAGCTGGGAGTCGTTGTCCGACTCCGCCCACTGGACACTGGTGACCGCGAGGGTCCCGGACAGAACCATGACGACGGGCAGGACGAGAGCGAGGGATCGGCCGATGCGGCGCGCGGTGTGGGTCACGCAGCGAGCGTAGCGGCCAGTGATGACCTGGCGACAATTCGTCACCCTTGCGGGGGATGGTTCGACGCGCCCTTTCGAATACGGGCTTGACGAACCGGGGTGAAATGCCCGTGAAATGCCCTGTGTGTCGGGGCATTTGCCGCCGCCCGGCACCGAAACCCAAACCCACCGGGACCACGCAAACGGCCCCGCACCCCCTTGCGAGGAGTGCGGAGCCGGGCGTACGGCAGGTGGGGCGGGGGGCGGGGCGTCAGTTGGTGAGACGCTCGCCCGTGGAGGTCGCGAAGACGTGCAGCTCGTCCGCGCGCGGGACGACGTGCAGCTCCGTGCCCTTCTCCGGGACGGCACGGCCACCGACGCGGACGACCAGGTCCTTGTGCTCGCCGGCGACCTGCGCGCCACCGTAGACGAAGCCGTCGGCGCCGAGCTCCTCGACCACGTTGACGGAGACGGCGAGACCGGCCGGCGCGTCCGAGGAGTCCTTGGTCAGCGACTTCGCGGCAGCGCCGCCGTGCTCGACGATGTCGAAGTGCTCGGGGCGGATACCGACCGTCACCGTGGTGTCACCGCGGTCCGCGGCGGCGGTGAGCGCCTCACGGGAGACCGGGACGACGCTGTTGCCGAACTTCACGCCGCCGTCGGTGATCGGGACCTCGACGAGGTTCATCGCGGGGGAGCCGATGAAGCCGGCGACGAAGAGGTTCGCGGGCCGGTCGTACATGTTGCGCGGCGAGTCGACCTGCTGGAGCAGCCCGTCCTTCAGCACCGCGACCCGGTCGCCCATGGTGAGGGCCTCGACCTGGTCGTGGGTGACGTACACCGTGGTGATGCCGAGACGGCGCTGCAACGAGGCGATCTGCGTACGGGTGGAGACACGGAGCTTGGCGTCGAGGTTCGACAGCGGCTCGTCCATGAGGAAGACCTGCGGCTCACGCACGATGGCCCGGCCCATCGCCACACGCTGACGCTGACCACCGGAGAGCGCCTTCGGCTTGCGGTCCAGGTAGTCGGTGAGGTCCAGCATCTTGGCGGCCTCTTCGACCTTCGCCCGGATCTCGGTCTTGTTGATACCGGCGATCTTCAGCGCGAAGCCCATGTTGTCCGCGACGGACATGTGCGGGTAGAGCGCGTAGTTCTGGAACACCATGGCGATGTCCCGGTCCTTCGGCGGCAGGTGCGTGACGTCGCGGTCACCGATGCGGATCGCACCGCCGTTGACGTCCTCAAGACCCGCGAGCATGCGCAGGGAGGTCGACTTGCCACAACCGGAGGGACCGACGAGGACGAGGAACTCACCGTCCGCGATGTCGATCTCCAGCTGGTCCACGGCCGGCTTCGTGGAGCCGGGGTAGACGCGGGACGCCTTGTCGAACGTGACACTGGCCATGCTGAATCTTCTCCTCAACCGGCAGGAACGTGCCGGACGATCCGAGTAGGGAGTGGTCTGGTCCACAGACGCGAACCTGCCGTGACGCTACCTGGCGTTCATATGTTCTGTCAGTACCTCTTGGGTCACGAAAGCGGCCCGTGGACCCGAAGACGCCAGAGCAATGCACTTTTGACCCGCCCCGTGTTAGAGGAGCTTCCTGCTTCGGCGCCCGTCGCCGACCGGACGCCACCCTGAAGGCGACACCCCGCCGGTCTGACACGGACTCCCCAGGCATCACGGCCGACGGCCCGTCGGTCCGGCTGCACACTTTCCTGCGTATCCACCTGCCGCACCCGAACAGATCCCCGGGCGCCTCACGCCGACTATGCCGTCAGCACCACGTCCGGCATCTCGGACGACTTGATCCCCGTCGTCCAGCGTGACCAGAGCCGCCAGCCCGAGGTCCAGACCGACCGCTTTCGGCGCACCGCCATCCCGCAGAAACACCGGCGGCAGCGGCTCCATCCGCTCCTCCACCAGCACGGAGACGAAGAAGCGCCCCGCCCGGTCACGGCTCACGGTCAGCTTCACCGGCCGCACCCCCGCCGGAAGCGGCCGGGACCACCGGACACGCAGCGGCCCGGACTGCTTGGCCAACGCGATCAGCCCCGTACCCGGCCGCTCCGGGTCCTCCACCCAGCGGAAGCCCGTACGGACGTAGGTCGCGGAGTCACGGGAACGGCCCTTCTTCTTACGCTTCGGCTGTCTCCCCGAGCCCTTGAAGAACCGCCCGAACGCGGCGTCGAGATGCGGAGCGCCTGCTGGAGGACCGTCGAGGGCACCTCCTGCAGCCATTGCGTCCCCTCGGCGTTCCGCCAGCCCGTGAGAGCCCGGCAGGACTCGGCGAACCCGAGCGCCACCCGGTGCTCGCGCCAGGCCTTGTCCCGCAGGGCGAGGCCCTCGTTGTAGGCCCAGCGGCAGGCGCCGAAGGTCTTGATCAGCTGCTCGGCCTGGGTGGGGGAGGGGTAGCAGCGGTACCGGTAGACACGCTGGCGGGTGTCCGCCTCCGGTGTCCGCCTCCGGCGTCCGCCGCTGCATCGGCACGGCCACCCGCTGCTGATGCTTGATCCGGTCGGGAACGCCCAGCGCCTCGCGTTTGATGCGCTGCGCATCCACGCCGGTGACGCGGAGCCGTCCGTCCTCCCCTGCGGCCTCGACCACGGCCCCTCCGCCTGTCCGATAGTCGGATGGCACGTCAGTGCGTTCAACGAACAGGTGAGTGGGAGGTTACGGCCGTCCGATATGCCTGTCCGTGGGGGAGCGGGGCTGTGTAGAGTTGTGGCGTCTTGGTGCGCGCTTCTGGCGCGCGTCCTTGCCGCCTTAGCTCAGTTGGAAGAGCTCTCCACTTGTAATGGAACGGTCGTCGGTTCGATTCCGACAGGCGGCTCAGCGTGGAGCCCGGGTCAGATGTACTTCTGACCCGGGCTTCTTCCGTTTCCGGGTGGCGCATGCCCGTTGAGTCCTTGTTTATCGGACCTTTATCGCGTTTCCCCAGGCTCGCAAGGAGCCGAACTCATGGGGGACCACATGCTCCGCATCCACTTCAGCGACGTGGATCTGGCCAGGACCCGGATGGCCCCCGCGCCCGACCCCCTCTTCGAGATCGCCGCGAGCCTGCACCGGCTGCAGTCCAGCCGAGGCCGCTGGGCGCATGCCGGGTGGTATCGGACGGCGCGGCGGGATCTGCGGGAGAAGGGCCTGGAACGGGCCTTGCGGAGCGTGCTGCTGCCTCTGTATCCCCGGGCCGCGTACTTCCCGGACTTCCTCACGCCGTCCACCGGGGTGGACGGGCTGGAAGCGGGTCTTGAGGCGCTCCTGGCCACTCCCGCGCGGCGGGTCGAGGAGGAGATCACCCTCTTCGACCGGCTCATCGGGGCGCCCGAATGGGCCGGGCGACTGGCCGAGCGCGGAGCGCGTCAGGAGTTCGTCGGGGTACTGCGCGCGTACTACGCCGCCGCCGTCGTGCCCCAGCAGGAACGTATCCAGGCTCGCATCGAGGCCGAGCGGGCGGTGCGTGGCCGTGGTCTTCTGCACGGTGGAGTGGAGGGGATGCTCGCCGGGCTCGGGCCGATGCTGCGCTGGCGTGCG
Organism: Streptomyces sp. NPDC017520; assembly: GCF_044329855.1. Classification (NCBI taxonomy): domain Bacteria; kingdom Bacillati; phylum Actinomycetota; class Actinomycetes; order Kitasatosporales; family Streptomycetaceae; genus Streptomyces; species Streptomyces sp. NPDC017520. The sequence goes on along the minus strand of NZ_JBIRKB010000015.1, from coordinate 41,270 downwards.
CCCGTGCTGGAGGTCGCGTATCCCCGGCAGACGCGGGACCGGGATCTCCATCTGAACGGTCGTGGGCTCACTCTGGTCCCCTCGTACTTCAACTGGGGTGAGCCGGTCGCGTTCGCCGATCCGGGGCTGCCGCCGGTGCTCTGGTATTCGCTGCTGCATGAGCCGCCGGCCCGTCCTCTGCGGGAGGAGGACCCGGAGCGTTCGCTGGCCCATCTGCTCGGGCGGGCCCGGGCGGGGGCGCTGCGGGCGGCGGCGGGCGGTGCCACCACGGGGGAGATCGCCCGTGCCGCCGGGGTCTCGGCGTCCGCCGCCAGCAGGCATGCCACCGTGCTGCGTGACGCGGGGCTCATCACGACGGCCCGCATCGGCTCCGCCGTTCTGCACACCCTCACCCCTACCGGCGCGTCCGTCCTGCGGGCCGCCCGGTCCGGGGCGGGCGAGGAGATCGTGGACGCGCCGCGCTGAGCGGGCGGGTGCGGTGTCGCCCGGGAGGGCCACCGCGCGGTGTGAGGGGCGGGGTGGTCGGTGGTGGGCGTGCTGTGTGCGGCGGAGCAGGCAGCTGAAGGGGATGCGTAGGCACCAGGTGGCGCCGTGTGATGCCAGGTGGTGCCAAGTGGTGTTGTTGTGGTGCCATCTTGGGGTGTCTTGGTTGCCTCTGTGGTGTCGCCTCGACTTCTCTGGTTGTGATGTTGCAGGTCAGGGGCTTCTTTAGGTGGGGTGAGCCAGGGTGGCTCGACGTGGTGCCATTCGTGTGCCATGATGGCGTCATGGACCTCACCCCCTACGTCGACAATCTCCGGCGGGAACTCGCCGTCGCCGCGGATGCCAGCGGTGACGAAGCCCGCGCCCTGGCCGAACGGCTCAGTGCTCCTCTGGAGTCCGCCGTCCGGCTGACCCTGCTCAACGTGCTCTCCGCGGCCATGGGTGACGTCACCCGGGAGCTGGCCCCCGGTTCGGTCGACGTACGGCTGCGCGGGCTCGATCCCGAGTTCGTGGTGACGCCGCCGCCGGTGCCCGAGCCGGAGCCGGTGCGGGAGGAGCGGGAGGCGGTCGTGGCTCCCTCGGTGGTGGCTCCTTCGGCCGGGGAGGCCGACGACGGCACCATGGTGCGGATCAACCTCCGTCTCCCCGCCCACCTCAAGGGCCGCGCCGAGAGCGCCGCTGCGGCGGAGGGGCTGTCGGTCAACGCCTGGCTCGTGCGGGCGGTGTCCGTGTCCCTCGACGGCGGGGGGCGCGCGAGCGCGACGGGCCGGGGCAGGGACTCGGGCGGTCGCGGCTTCACCGGCTGGGTCCGCTAGGCCTGCTGGGTCTGCCGGGCCTGCTGGGTCTGCCGGGCCTGTTGGGCCCGCTAGGCCTGCTGGGCCCGCTGGGTCTGCTGGGCCTGCGCTGGGTCCGCTGGGCCGCCTCTTCGTAGGCGGCGCCCTTTCACCGGCGGATCGCCGATCCGGCCGACGTCACTGATCATTCAGCACTCACCGAGCCAAGAGGACGGGACAGCCATGCCTTCTTTCGATACCCCCGAGCCGATCTCCGCCGTCATCGAGCTGGACGCCGGCACCGCCCGCATCACCGCCGGCAAGCGCACCGACACGGTTGTCGAGGTGCTGCCGGGCAGCGGGTCCGACGAGGACGACGTACGCGCCGTGCAGCAGACCCAGGTCTCCTGCTCGGGTGGCCGTCTCACCGTCAGAACCCCCAAGAAGCGCTCCCTGTTCGGCAAGCCGGGCGCCGTCGTGGTGAGCATCGAACTGCCCGCGGGGTCCGATGTGCGCGGCACCTCCGCACTGGGCGGCTTCTTCGGCGAGGGGCCGCTCGGCGAGGTGCGGCTCAGGACCTCGCTCGGCGACCTCCAGGTGGAGGAGGCGGCCCGCGTCGAGCTCAGGACCGACCACGGCGACATCCGCCTGGTCCGCTCCACCGGGGACGCCGAGGTCATCGGCTCGGGCCGGGTCGAGGTCGGCGCCGTCGCCGGGGCGGCGGTCGTCAAGAACGGCAACGGCGCGACCGGGATCGACGAGGTCGGCGGTGTCCTCAAGGTCAACGCGGCCAACGGCGACATCTCCGTGGGCGTCGCGCACAGCGACGTCGTCGCCAAGTCCGCCAACGGGCGCATCGAGATCGGCGTCGCACGGGCCGGGGTCGACGCGACCTCCTCCAACGGGCGCATCCGCGTCGGCGACGTGACCCGCGGCCGCATCGCCCTGCGCACCTCCGTCGGCGACCTCGAAGTGGGCATCCACGAGGGCACCGCCGCCTGGCTCGACCTGAACCCCAAGTTCGGCACCGTACGCAACTCGCTCGGCGCCGCCGCCGGGCCCGAGGACTCCGACGAGACCGTCGAGGTGCACGCCCGGAGCGGGGCCGGCGACATCATCGTCCGCCGTGCCTGAGTGCGTTGTGCCCGAGGCCGCTGTGCCCGAGGCCGCTGTGTCCGAGACGGTCGTGTCCGAGGCCGCCGTGCCCGAGTGCGTCGCGCCCGACTCCGTCGTGGCTGGGGCCGCCGCTCCCGACTGCGCTGCGGCCGGCCCCCGCCGAGCTCGCCCCCCGTTCCGTCCACGCCCGACTCGCCGCTCACGCAAGGGCACCAGCACGAAGGGAACCAGCATGACTGTCACCCGGGCCTCCGCGCCGCTCGCAGCCCAGGCGATCACCGCCACCGGACTGCGCAAGTCCTACGGCGACAAGGCCGTCCTGGACGGCATCGACCTGGCCGTCCCGGCCGGCACGGTCTTCGCACTGCTCGGCCCCAACGGCGCCGGCAAGACCACCGCCGTCAAGATTCTCTCCACCCTCATCTCCCCCGGCGCCGGCTCCGGCGAGATCCGCGTCGGCGGACACGACCTCGCCACCGACGCCCAGGCCATCCGCGCCGCGATCGGCGTCACCGGCCAGTTCTCCGCCGTCGACGGGCTGATCACCGGCGAGGAGAACATGCTCCTCATGGCCGACCTCCACCACCTGCCCCGGCGTGAGGGGCGGCGGGTTGCCGCCGAACTCCTGGAGCGTTTCGACCTGATGGAGGCGGCGAGGAAGCCCGCCGCGGGCTACTCCGGCGGTATGAAGCGGCGCCTCGACATCGCGATGACCCTGGTCGGTTCCCCGCAAATCATCTTCCTCGACGAACCGACCACCGGCCTCGACCCGCGCTCCCGCCACACCATGTGGGGGATCATCCGCGAGCTGGTCTCCGGTGGCGTCACCGTCTTCCTCACCACCCAGTACCTCGAAGAAGCCGACGAGCTGGCCGACCGCATCGCCGTCCTCAACGACGGGAGGATCGCCGCCGAGGGCAGTGCCGATGAGCTCAAGCGGATCGTCCCCGGCGGCCACGTCAAGCTCCGCTTCACCGACCCGGACGCCTACCGGTCCGCCGCCTCCGCGCTGCGCGAAGTCACCCGCGACGACGAGTCCCTGTCGCTCCAGATCCCCAGCGACGGCACCCAGCGCGAACTGCGCTCCATCCTCGACTGGCTGGACTCGGCCGGTGTCGAGGCCGACGAACTGACCGTGCACACGCCCGACCTCGACGACGTGTTCTTCGCCCTCACCGGCTCCGGCGTGCCCGCCCGGGACAACCAGCCGAAGGAGAACCTCCGATGAGCACCCTCGCCCTCGCCGTCCGCGACACCAACACCATGCTGCGCCGCAACCTCCTGCACGCCCGGCGCTACCCCTCCCTCACCCTGAACCTGCTCCTCACGCCTGTCATGCTCCTGCTGCTTTTCGTCTACATCTTCGGCGACGTGATGAGCGCGGGCATCGGCGGCGGAGGGGGCGGCCGTGCCGCGTACATCGCCTACATCGTCCCGGGCATCCTGCTGCTGACCGTCGGAGCCACCGTGGTCGGGACCGCCGTGTCCGTCTCCACCGACATGTCCGAGGGCGTCATCGCCCGCTTCCGCACCATGGCGATCCACCGCGGTTCGGTGATCACCGGGCACGTCGTCGGCAGCGTGCTCCAGAGCGTGCTGAGCGTGGTCCTGGTCGGCGCGGTCGCCGTGGCCATCGGCTTCCGCTCCACGGACGCCACGCTCGTGGAGTGGCTGGCCGCTTTCGGGCTGCTCGTGCTCTTCTCCGCCGCCCTCACCTGGGTCGCGGTCGGCATGGGGCTCATCAGTCCGAACGCCGAGGCCGCCAGCAACAACGCCCTGCCGATGGTGCTGCTCCCGATGCTGTCCAGCGCCTTCATCCCGGTGGAGACGATGCCGGGCTGGTTCCGGCCGATCGCCGAGTACCAGCCCTTCACCCCGGCCATCGAGACCTTGCGCGGTCTGCTGCTCGGCAGCGAGATCGGCCACAACGGCTGGCTGGCCGTGGGCTGGAGTCTCGGGCTCGTGGTGCTCGGCTACTTCTGGGCGACCTCGAAGTTCGCCCAGGACCCCCGGTGAGTTCCCGCCCAGGTGTCGTGGCCCCGGTGGCGTGGCCCCGATGACTTCGGCTCCGGCGTCTCGATAGCTCAAGTGTCTCGATCCGATGTCTCGATCCGATGTCTCGATCCGACGACCTGGAGAGAACCTGATGGCGTACGACCCGGCCACCGACTCCGTGCCCACCGACTCCGTGCCCACCGACTCCGCGACCGCCGACGATCCGCCCGCCCTGCCTGCCGACCGGCACACCGGCTGCCCCTTCGATCCGCCCGCCGCGCTCATCGCGCTGAGCGACCGGCCGGTCCGCCTCCGCTACGCCGACGGGCACGTGGGCCGGCTGGTCACCGGGCACGCCGCGGCCCGCGCGGTGCTGGCCGATCCGCGCTTCAGCTCCCGCTACGAGCTCCTGCACCTCCCGCTGGCGATGGAGGGCGCGCCGGGGGAGCTGCCGCCGGCGCCCGTCGGGGACATCATCGGCCTGGACGCCCCGGAGCACACCCGCTACCGCAGGCTGCTCGCCGGCCGGTTCACCGTGCGCCGGATGCGTCAACTGACCGGCCGTGTCGAGCGGTTCACCGCCGACTGCCTGGATGCCATGGAGCAGGCCGGGCCGACGGCCGACCTGGTGGAGGCCTTCGCCCGGCCCGTGCCCACGCTGGTGATCTGCGAGCTGCTCGGCGTGCCCTACGCCGACCGGGGGCGCTTTCTGGGGCTGGTCGAGGTCATCTTCGACCAGGTGGCCGACGCCGGGGCCAGGGACGAGGCTTACGCGGGGCTGCTCCGGTACGTCGGTGAACTCGTCCTTGGCAAGCGGGCCGAGCCCACCGACGACCTGCTCAGCGACCTCGCGGCCCCTGGGCCCGGCCGGCTCGACATCCGTCGCCGGGCCACCGGGCATCTCTCCTTCGGTCACGGCCCCCATCAGTGCCTCGGTCAACAGCTCGCCCGGGTCGATATGACCGTCGCGCTTCCGGCGCTCTTCGCCCGCTTTCCCTCCCTGCGCCTCGCGGTCCCGCCGGGGGAAGTGCCGCTGCGTGAACGCTCCAGCATCTACGGAGTGGTCTCCCTGCCGGTCGCCTGGGGGGAGGAATAGCGCCGAACTGCCCTTGGGGCGTGGAGAGACGGTGAGTGTCCGTACCGATTTCTACCGGGGGGTAGGCGGCCCGGGATCCTTGTTATACCTTGCGTCTAACAAGGATCCCGGGCCGGCCGGTGTCCGGCCCGGCGCGGGCCGCCGCCCCCGGCCCGGTGATCCCGAACGGCACACAGCACGACCGACCCCGTGCAGTACAGGGCACCCAGCACGACCCCGACCCCGTACAGCGCGAGCCGACTCCGTACAGCGCGAGCCGACTCCGTACGCGCCGGTCGGCCGACGTACGCACCTCACCACGATCGAGGATCACCGCACTCGACCCAAGGAGCCGCAGCATGGCCGGCAGCACCGTTCCGTCGAAGGTCCAGGAGAGCCCGGAGGGCGACGACGTCGCGCGGCGGCTGCTCGACTCGGCCGCGCAGCTGGCGTACGACCCGGCCACCGAGGTGGACTGGGAGACGCCGCTGGACAAGGAGTTCCACGGCGCGAGCCCGGAGTGGTGCAGTCTCTACGGGACGGCGTACTGGGGCGAGTTGTCCGAGGGGCAGCGCAAGGAGCTCACCCGGCAGGAGGCGGCCTCGGTCGCCAGCACCGGGATCTGGTTCGAGATGATCCTCCAGCAGATGGTGCTGCGCGACATCTACATGAAGAACCCGGCGGGCGCGGAGTTCCAGTGGGCGCTCACCGAGATAGCCGAGGAGTGCCGCCACTCGATCATGTTCGCGCGCGGTGCGCAGAAGCTCGGGGCGCCCCACTACCGGCCCCGCCGTGCGGTGATGGAGCTGGGCAGGGCCTTCAAGACGCTGGCGTTCGGCGAGGCGGCGTACGCGGCGATCCTGGTCGCCGAGGAAGTGCTCGACGTGATGCAGCGGGACTGGATGCGCGACGAGCGGGTCGTGCCGTTCGTCCGCACGATCAACAACATCCATGTGGTGGAGGAGTCCCGGCACATGAAGTTCGCCCGGGACGAGACCCTCAAGCGCCTGGCGGGTGCCGGGTGGGCGCGCCGGCAGCTCAACGCGTTCGTCGTCGCCGTCGCCTCGTACTTCATCGTGACCAGCATGGTGAACCCGGAGGTCTACCGGCAGGCCGGGCTGGACAAGCGGCGTGCGCTGGCCGCCGCCAAGGGCAACGAGCACCACAAGTCCATGATGCGGTCCAGTTGTTCGGGGCTGATGGACTTCCTGGCCTCCGCCCGCCTTCTCACCAAGCCCGCCCTCGCGTTCTACAAGCGCGCGAACCTGATCTGAGCCGGGGTCATGACCTACGCCATCACCCAGACCTGTTGCAACGACGCCACCTGCGTGGCCGTCTGCCCGGTCAACTGCATCCACCCGACGCCCGAGGAACGCGCCTTCGGCAGTACGGAGATGCTCCACATCGACCCGCGGGCGTGCATCGACTGCGGGGCCTGCGCGGACGCCTGCCCGGTGGACGCGATCTTCCCGGTGGACTCGCTGTCCGCCGCGCAGCGGGAGTACGCGGACATCAACGCCGCCTATTACGAGGGCGGGGAGCCGGCCGCCGCAGAGGTCGACGGGCCGAACTTCCACGTCTGGGGCGAGCCGGTCTTCGGGCGCAGCCTGCCGTCCGACTTCGGGCCGCTGCGGGTGGCCGTCGTCGGCACCGGGCCCGCCGGGATGTACGCGGCGCAGGACCTGCTGCTGCACACCGCCGCCGAGGTGACCCTGATCGACCGGCTGCCGGTGGCCGGTGGGCTCGTCCGGTACGGCGTGGCCCCCGACCACCCCGCGACGAAGAAGGTGGGCGACGCCTTCTCCCGTTTCCACTCCCACCCCCGGGTCCGGATGCACCTGGGCGTCGAGGTGGGCCGGGAGGTCACGGCGGAGGAGCTGGCCGCCCACCACGACGCGGTGATCTACGCGGTCGGCGCCTCAACGGACCGGCGGCTCGGCATCCCCGGCGAGGAAGGGCCCGGATGCCTGTCGGCGACCGCGTTCGTCGCCTGGTACAACGCCCACCCGGAGGCCGTCGCGCAGGGCGTCGACCTGTCCGCCGAGCGGGTCGTCGTGGTGGGCAACGGCAACGTCGCCCTCGACGTCGCCCGGATCCTGGTCGCCGACCCGGAGGCGCTCGCGGGCACGGACATCGCCGCCCACGCGCTGGAGGCGCTGCGGGCGAGCCGGGTCCGCGAGGTGGTGGTGCTGGGGCGGCGGGGGCCCGGGGACGCGGCGTACACCCGCTCCGAACTCCTCGCGTTGAAGCATCTGCCGGGCGTGGAGCTGGTGGTGGACGACCACGATCCGCGTACGGCGGCGGCGATCGACGTGGCCGGTGCGGGCGACCGGGCCGGGCTGCTCCGGGGGCTCGCCCGGGCGCGGACGGCCGCCGCGTCCCCCGGGCGAGGTCGAGGGGCGGACCGGCGCATCGTGCTCCGCTTCCACTCCGAGCCGGTGGAGGTCCTGGGTGAGGCGGGCGCGCGTTCCGTGCGGGTCACCGACGGCGGCGGCGAGGGTGTGGTGGATCTGGCCGCCGGAATGCTGCTGCGGGCCATTGGATACCGGGGGTTGCCGGTCCCCGGGCTGCCGTTCGACGAGGCCTCGGGCACCGTCCCGCACGAGGGCGGCCGGGTCGCGGGGCTGCCCGGCGCCTATGTGGTCGGCTGGATCAAGCGAGGGCCCTCCGGCGGGATCGGGGCGAACCGCACCTGCGCGGCCGAGACGGTCGGCACACTCCTGGCCGACGCGGTCGTCGGGACGCTGCCCGCCCCGACGGGCGACGCCAAGGCGTTCCGGCGCCTGACCCGACGGCGTAACCGCCGGGTGGTGGACGCCCGGGGCCTGGCCGCGATCGACCGTGCCGAACGGGACCGGGGGCGGCGCGACGGGCGGCCCCGGGTGAAGCTCGCCACCGTCGAGGAGCTGGTCGCGACGGCGAGAGCGGGGCGGCTGCTGAGGCTGACCCGTTGACCCGTTGACCCGTTGGCCCGCCGCTTGCTGACGCGCCACTTGCTGACGCGCTGACCCCGCGTCGTGACCGGGGTGCCGGGTCACCGGGCGAAGTCCGGCCCGTAGTGCGGCCCGTGGTCCGGCCCGTAGTGCGGCCCGTGGTCCGGCGGTTGAGCCGTCGGGCCACGGGCCGCACTCCGTACGGGCGACGGTCAGACCTTGGACTCCGAGGCCTCCGGCACCCCCGCGGGGCCGCTCGCGGCGGCCGGCCGCATGGGTGCGGTCGCCGGGCGTACGGGGATGAGAGCGGCGACGACCGCCGCCGCGAGGCCCACACCGCAGCCGATGAGCATCGCGACGCGGAAGCCGTTCTGGGAGGCCAGCGGGAAGCCGCCGAAGTCCGTGGTCATCTGCGCCAGGACCACGCCGATCACCGCCGCCGCGAAGGACGTGCCGATCGAGCGCATCAGGGCGTTGAAGCTGTTCGCCGACGCGGTCTCGGACTGGGGCACCGCACTCATGATGAGCGCGGGCATCGCGCCGTACGCGAAGCCGACGCCCGAGTTGCAGACGAGGGTGACGATCAGCAGGCTCCACGGGGAGTCCGCGCCGATCAGTGGTACGGACAGGCCGTAGCCGGCGGCGATGAGGAGGCTGCCGACGGCCAGGGTGACCTTCGGGCCCTTGGCGGCGGACAGCTTCGCGCCGACCGGGGACATCGCCATCATCATCAGGCCCGCCGGGGCCATCCACAGGCCCATCGCCAGCATCGACTGGCCCAGGCCGTAGCCGGTGGCCTCGGGCAGCTGGAGCAGCTGGGGCACGACGAGGGACTGCGCGTACATCGCGAAGCCGACCAGGATCGAGGCCGTGTTCGTCATCAGGACCTGGGGGCGGGCGGTGACGCGCAGGTCGACCAGCGGTTCGCTGAGGCGCAGTTCCCACCAGCCCCAGGCGGGCAGCAGCACCAGCACGGCGGCGAAGAGGGCGAGCGTGGTGGCGCTGCCCCAGCCCCAGTCGGAGCCCTTGGAGACGGCGAGCAGCAGACAGATCAGGGCGGTGCCGAGGCCGACGGCCCCGAGCAGGTCGAAGCTGGTGGATCTGGTGGCCGGGCGGTCCCCGGGGACCAGGGCCAGGATCAGCGCGCCGACCGCGAGGGCCAGCACGGCGACCACCCAGAACAGCACCCGCCAGCTGGTGTTCTCCGCGATGGCGGCGGCGAACGGCAGGCCCAGCGCGCCGCCCACGCCCATCGAGGCGCTCATGATCGCGATGGACGGGCCGAGCTTCTCGGCCGGCACCACATCACGCAGCAGGCTGATGCCGAGCGGGACCACGCCCATGCCCAGGCCCTGGAGCCCGCGCCCGGCGATCATCGGGACCACCGACGAGGACAGGGCGCAGACCACCGAGCCGAGGATCAGCGGGACGAGCGAGACGAGCAGCATGCGCCGCTTGCCGTACATGTCGCCGAGCCGGCCGGCGACGGGCGTGGCCACGGCGGCGGCCAGCAGGGTGGCGGTGATCACCCAGGAGGCGTTCGACGCGGAGGTGTCGAACATCTTCGGCAGCTCCGCGATCAGCGGCACCACCAGGGTCTGGGTGAGCGCCGCCACGATGCCGGCGAAGGCCAGGATGCCGACCACGCCTCCCGGGCGGGCTGCGGGGGGTGAACTCTCCACGGGTACTGCTCCCTCTTGCCCTTCCGGGCCGGTCGTTCGTTCGAGTCGTTCGTTCGGATCGGTCGTTCGGGTCGTTCGCTCTCGCGTACGCGCTCTCGGGCGGCGCTCTCGGCGTTCGACTATGCAAGATACATTGATTGTGCATTATGCATAGCATGTGCATCATGCACATCTATCGTGAGAGACCTGGTTCGACGAAGGAAGCAGCGCGCGTGGACAAGCCCATCGACCGGATCGAACGCGAGACGATGCTGCTCGGCCGGTACATGCACATGGTCACCCCACGCGTGGACTGGCAGCTCGACCGGTCCGCCTACATCCTGCTCAGCCGGATCCAGGTGGAGGGGCCCATGTCCATCGGCCAGCTCGGCGACGCCTTCCGTCTGGACGCCTCCACGCTCAACCGGCAGACCGCCGCGATGCTGCGGGCCGGGGTCGTCGAGCGCATCCCGGACCCCGACGGTGGCATCGCCCGCAAGTTCGCGATCACCGAGGAGGGCGGACGCCGCCTGGAGAGCGACCGGGCGAGGAACATGGCGGGCCTCGCGAAGGTCCTCACGGACTGGACCCCCGAGGAGGCCCAGCAGCTCGCCGACTCCCTCAGCCGTCTGAACCTCTCCATCGAGCGTCTCGACGGACGGCCCTGGCCGCGCGACTGAGCGAGCGGCCCCGGGCCCGGCCCCGGGCCCGGGCCCGGGCCCGGTGGCTCAGTGGCGGCCCGCGATGCGGTCGGCCACCCTGGCGACGGGGTCCGTGCCGGGGCGGGGCGAGGTGCTCTCGCGGCGGTCGGCCGCGCGGTAGGCCGCGTACATGCCGTGGACGCCGAGCCAGCGGAAGGGCTCCGGCTCCCAGCGGCGTACCTTGTGGTTCACCCACGGCAGGGTGGTCAGCTCCGTCGGGCCCGCCTGCCCGGAGTCCTGCTGGATCAGGTCGCGCAGGGTGCGGGCGGCGAGGTTGGCGGTGGCGACGCCGGAGCCGACGTAACCGCCCGCCCAGCCCAGGCCCGTCGAGCGGTCCAGGGTGACCGTGGCGCACCAGTCGCGCGGGACGCCGAGGACGCCGGACCAGGCGTGGTCGACGTGGACGCCCGCCGTGGTGGGGAAGAGCCGGACCATCAGCTCGCGCAGGGCCGCGACCGTCTCGGGCCGGGTGCGGCCGTCGTTGTCGGTGGCCGAGCCGAAGCGGTACGGGTAGCCGCGGCCGCCGAGCGCGATGCGGTCGTCGGCGGTGCGCTGGGCGTAGAAGTAGGCGTGGGCCAGGTCGCCGAGGGTCTCGCGGCCCTCCCACCCGATCGTGTCCCAGATCCGGGCGGGCAGCGGCTCGGTGACGATCATGGAGGAGTTCATCGGGAGCCAGGTGCGCTTCTGCCCCTTGAGGCTCGCGGTGAAGCCCTCGGTGCACCGCAGGACGTACGGGGCGCGGACCGTGCCGTAGGGCGTCACGGCGTGCTTGGGCTTGATCTCGGTGACCGGCGTCGACTCGTGGATGGTCACGCCGAGCGCCTCCACCGCGTCCGCGAGGCCCTTGACCAGCTTGGCCGGGTGCAGCCGGGCGCCGTGCGGGGTCCAGGTCGAGCCGACGGCCCCCGTCACATGGACGCGCTCGGCGGTCTCGCGGGCGCCGCGCAGGACCCGGTCGCTCTCTCCGAAGGCGATCTCGACGCTGTGGAAGTCCTTGAGCCGGGCGAGCTGGGAGGGGGTGTGGGCCACTTCCAGGACGCCGCCCTGATGGATGTCGGCGTCGATCTTCTCTTCCGCGGCGGTCCTGACGACCTCGCCGACGGTGTCGTTCATCGCCTTCTGGAGCCGTACGGCGGCGTCGTGGCCGTGCAGCTTGGCGTACCGGTCCCGGCCCGCGATGCCGTTGTACAGCCAGCCGCCGTTACGGCCGGAGGCCCCGTAGCCGCAGAACTTGGCTTCCAGGACGGTGATGTTGAGGAAGGGGACGGCCTTCTTGAGGTAGTACGCCGTCCAGAGCCCGGTGTAGCCGCCTCCGACGATGCAGACGTCGACGCTCGTGTCGCCGGGGAGGGGTTCGCGCGGGGCGGGGGTGCCGTCCTGCGCGTACCAGAACGATATGCCGCCGACGACGGTACTGACGGTGCTCATGATGCCCCTGGTGTCCCTGTCCGGTCCGGTGAGATGGAGAGCGTACGTGTGGCGGGACGTTACTGCGCGCGGGGCTGTTCCGTCAGGGCCCGGTCGACGCGGGTCCCTAGGATCGGTGGGGTGATCGACATTCCCGACGAACTGATCGCCACCCAGTCGCGGTTCAACGGAGCGGCCGGCCGGGCCTTCGTCGCCGCCCTGCCCGGCCTCGCCGAGCGGTGCCTGGAGCGGTGGGGGCTGCGGCCGGACGGCCCGTCGATGTACGGGATGTGCGCCCTGGTCCTGCCGGTGGTGCGGGAGGCCGACGGGCGGCCCGCCGCGCTGAAACTCCAGTCGGTGGACGAGGAGACGGCGGGCGAACCGGTCGCGCTGCGGGCGTGGGCCGACGCGGGGGCCGGGGCGGTGGAGCTGCTCGGCCATGACCCGGAGACCGGTGCGATGCTGCTGGAACGGCTCGACGAGCGGCGGCCGTTGTCCGGCGAGGCCGACGTGCGGAATGCGGTGACGGTGCTCGGCGCGGTGCTGGCCCGGCTGGTGGCGGTGCCCGCGCCGGAGGGGCTGCGCACGTTGGGCGGGGCCGTGGAGCGGATGCTCGCGGCGGTCCCGGAGCGGGTGGGCCTGCTGGCCGACGCCGAGGACCGGCGGCTCGTCGCGGAGTGCGCGGCGGCGGTGCGGGAGGTCGCGGGGGAGCCGGGGGCCGGCTGCTGCACTGGGACCTGCACTACGGCAACGTCCTGGCCGGGCGCGCGGACGCGGGGCGGTCCGGGGAGTGGGTGGCGCTCGACCCGAAGCCGCTCGCGGGAGACCCGGGGTTCGAGCTGTTCCCGGCGTTGCACAACCTCTTCGACGCCGACGAGGTGGTGTGGCGGTTCGACGCGCTGACGGAGGCGCTGGGTCTGGAGCGGGACCGGGAGCGGGCGCGGGCCTGGACGCTGGGGCGGGTGCTCCAGAACGGGCTGTGGGCGGCGGCGAGCGGGGCGGGCCGGATCGCCCCCGACCACGCGGAGATCGCGCGGCGGCTGCTGGGGCGGTGAGGGGCCCGCCTCCCGCGTGCCGGTCGGGGGCGGGGGCAGGAGCGGAGCCGGGGCGGGGGGCACGAGCGGGGCCGGGGCGGGGGGCACGAGCGGGGCCGGGGCGGGGCGGGGCCGGAGGCCGCGAAACCAGGGTGTGGCCCGGGCCGCGGGTTGCTTACGCTGCGCCCATGATTCGTACCGCCACACCTGAAGACGTCCCCGTCCTGCACGCCCTGGTGCGAGATCTCGCCGCGTACGAGAAGGCCCTCGACGAAGTCGTCGTCACCCAGGAGCAGCTGCGCGAGGCGCTGTTCGGCGACCGGCCCGCCGCCTACGCGCACGTGGCGACGGCCGACGACGACGGTGGCGAGGCGATCGGCTTCGCCCTGTGGTTCCTGAACTTCTCCACCTGGCGCGGAGTGCACGGCATCTACCTGGAGGACCTGTATGTCCGTCCCGACCGGCGCGGCGGCGGCCACGGCAGGGCGCTGCTGACGGAGCTGGCGCGGATCTGCGTGGAGCGCGGCTACCAGCGGCTGGAGTGGTCCGTCCTCGACTGGAACGCCCCGTCCATCGCGTTCTATGAGTCGCTCGGCGCGCGCCCGCAGGACGAGTGGACGGTGTACCGGCTGACGGACGGGGCCCTGGCCCGGCTGGGGTCGGGCGGTCGCGGGGCCTGAGCCCGGCTGGGGTCGGGCGGTCGCGGGGCCTGAGCCCGGCTGGGGTCGGGCGGTCGCGGGGCCTGACTACGGCTCCAGCACCACTTTGCCCATCGTGCCCCGGGTCTCCAGCGCGCGGTGCGCGGCGGCGGCCTCGGCGAGCGGGAAGCGCTGCACGGCGGGCCGCAGCCGGCCGGCGGCGGCCTCGGCGAGGGCACGGGTCTCCAGGGCGCGCAGACCGCCGCCCCGCTCGATCATCCCGGGCCCGAGGACGGACCCGGACGTGATGCCGCGTGCGGCCAGCTCCTCGTCGGTGAAGGTGAGCGGCCCTCCGTCGTGGAGCCCCTCGCCCGACCAGCCGTAGACCACGTGCCGCCCGCCGGGGCCGAGGAGGTCCACGGCGGCGCGGGCGGTGGTCCCGCCGACGGAGTCGTAGACGACGGTCGCCCGCAGTCCCGCCGCTTCGAGGTGCTCGCGGGCCCGGCGGGGCCAGTCGGGGCGGGTGTAGTCGAGGGCGAGGCCGGCGCCTTCGGCCGTCGCCCGGGCCACCTTCGCCGGGCCGCCGGCCAGCGCGATCACGGTGGCTCCCGCGTTCCTCGCGTACTGGACGACGAGGATGCCGATCCCGCCCGCCGCCGCGGTGACGACGACCACCGAGTCCGGGCCGAGCGGGGTGGACCCGAGGATGCCGAGCGCGGTGCGGCCGGTGCCGATCATGGCGACGGCCCCGGCGGCGTCGAGCCCCTCGGGGATCTCGTGGAGCCGGTCGGCCTCGGTGACGGTGAGTTCGGCGTACCCGCCGGGCGCCATGCCGATGTGGGCGACGACGCGCTTGCCGAGCCAGTCGGCGTCGACGCCTTCGCCCACCGTCTCGACGGTTCCGGCGACCTCGCGGCCGGGGACGGTGGGGAGGGCGACGGGCGCCGGGTAGGGGCCGCGCTCCCCTTCCCGCAGCGCGGTGTCCAGGAGGTGCACCCCGGCCGCGGCCACGGCGATACGGACCTGGCCGGGGCCGGGGGCGGGGTCCTCGGTGCTCTCGTACACGAGGTTCTCGGCGGGGCCGAAGGCGTGAAGGCGTACGGCGTGCATGGCGGGCTCCCTGGGATCGCGCTGCGGGCTGTACCCGTCGCGGGCTGTGCCGGCTGTTGGCCGTGACGGTTGTGGGCCGTGACGGTTGTGGACGGTGACGGTTGTGGACGGTGACGGTTGTCGGCCGTGACGATCGTGAACCGAGCCCGCTGCGGGCTGTGTCCCCACCCTCGTACCTCAAGTCCGCTTGGGGTCAACTCCGGCCCTGGGCTCCCGTCCTGGAGCGCTGTCCGGCGGCCTTCACGGCGAGCAGGGCGGCTTCGATGCCGCTGGTGAAGGAGACCTCGCTGAGGAGTCCGGGGGCGGCGACCTGGTCGCCCGCCAGGAAGATCCCGTCGCCCCGGACGACGGAGGGCCGGTCCCGCCAGGTGGTGCCCGGGCGGTCGACGGCCCCGGTGCGGCCGTCGGCGAGGGCCTCGACGCGCCAGGTGGTGCGCTCCCGCCAGCCGGGGAAGCCGAGGTCGAGGAGTTCCTCGGCCCGCGCGGTCCCTTCCGCCCTGCGCGCGTCGGGGCCGATCGGGAACTGGCCCTGGAGCAGCTGTTCGCCGACCGGGGCGAGGCCGGGATCCTGGGCGGTGAACCGCTCCAGCCAGCCGGGCGCGTCCAGGTCCGACACGACGAACGCGTCACCGCGCCGGGTGCGCACCGCCAGGTCCAGCAGGACGGTGCGGCCGCTCTCCCAGGTGAGGGACGCGTCGTCGAGGAGGCCACGGGCGGAGTCGAGGGAGGTGGCGACGACGACCGGCCCGGTACGGGCCAGCTCGCCGAGGGTCCGGGCATCGACGCGGGCGGCGGTCTCGATGCCGACCCCGAGGCCCCGGGCGTGGCCGGCCAGCCGCTCGACGAGCGGAGCCCAGCCGCCGGCCGGGTAGTGGGCCTCGGGCGGGAACGAGGCCAGGCGGCGCAGGCGCTCCTGGACGAACCGGGCGGAGAGCGAACCCGGGTCGTGGTGGAACAGCGCGGTGGCGGCGAAGTTCGAGGCGGCCCTGGCGCCCTCCTCGCCGACCTGCCCGGCGGCCCACTCCAGGAAGGCGACGTCGACCGGGGCGGTGCGGGGGGCCCGGCGGGCGAGCCGCAGCAGGGCCACGGGCGGGGTCCGGCGGGCGGCTCCCGCGCGGCGGAAACGGAAGCGGAGGCCTTCGAGGGGCGGTACGGAGACGACGGCGCCGAGAAGACCGTGCCGGGCAAGCCAGGTCCAGTGCGGCCCGCGCCGGTACAGGGCGTGCGGGCCCTCGTTGGCGCGGTACGGCCCGTCCGCGGTCCTGGCCCGGCCGCCGAGGGTCCGGTGGCCCTCGTGCAGGGTGACGCGCGCACCGGACTCGGCCGCGGTGATGGCGGCGGTGAGGCCGGCGAGGCCGCCGCCGATGACGTGGATGTGTTCCATGGCTGGATCTCCTTCGCGTCTTTGATGATGCGACGGATCGCGGGCGGCGGCTCGTGACACGGTCGCCGGGGGGTGTCAGTGGGGTGCGTCACGATGGGGGCATGGCAGCGAGCGAGGGCAGGACGACCAGAACGACCAGAACGACCGGGGCGACCAGGGGGGCGAGGGCGGCCAGGGCGGTCAAGGGCAAGAAGGACACCATCGCGGCGGCGCGACGTCCGGAGGTGCGGCTGCCACCGCTCGTTCCCTATGACGGCGAGGGCCTGGAGCCGGACGGGGACTACGACGGGGTGCGGTTCGACGGGGTGGACCTGACGGACGCGTCGGGCCGGGGCGCCCGGTTCATGGACTGCGCCCTGGACGGCTGCACCCTGGACCGAGCGGAGCTGGCGCGGGCCCGCTTCATCGACGCGGTGCTGACGGGCGTACGGGGTGTGGGCACCGATCTCGCGGAGGCGTCGCTGCGGGACGTGGAGGTGGTGGACGCCCGCCTGGGCGGGGTGCAGCTGCACGGTGCGGTGCTGGAGCGGGTGGTGGTGCGCGGCGGCAAGATCGACTACCTGAATCTGCGCAGGGCCCGGCTCAAGGACGTCGTCTTCGAGGGCTGCGTGCTCTCCGAGCCGGACTTCGGGGACGCGCACCTGGTCCGCGTCGAGTTCCGGGACTGCGTGCTGAAGCGGGCGGACTTCAGCGGGGTCCGGATGGAGTCGGTGGACCTGCGCGCGGTGGCCGAGCTGGACATCGCGCGGGGTGTGGACCGGCTGGCGGGCGCGGTGATCAGCCCGTCGCAGCTGATGGAGCTGGCTCCGGCGTTCGCGGCGCAGATCGGGGTGCGGGTGGAGGCCTGAGGCCCTCGGGCGGCAACGCGGGCCTCACAGGCGGGGGAAGCGGGCCTGGAGGTCCCAGATCACGGGGTTGTCGGCGAGGCCCTCGTGCAGGTCGGCCAGGTCGGCGATCAGGTCGTGCAGGAAGTCGCGGGCCTCGCGGCGCAGGAGGGAGTGGCTGAAGGTGAGCGGGGGCTCGTCGCCGGGCATCCAGTCCGCCTCGACGTCGACCCAGCCGAAGCGCCGCTCGAACATCATCCGGTCCGATGACTCGGTGAAGTCCAGCTCCGCGTACTGCTGCCGGTGCGAGCGGTTGCCGCGCGGATCCTGGTCGATCTGCTCGACGATGTCGCACAGCGCCCACGCGAAGTCCAGCACCGGCACCCATCCCCAGGCTGTGGACACCTCGCGGTCCGCCTTGGTGTCCGCGAGGTAGACGTCGCCGGAGAACAGATCGTGCCGCAGCGCGCGGACGTCCGCGCGGCGGTAGTCGGTCTGCGGGGGGTCGGGGAAGCGGCGGGAGAGGGAGTAGCCGATGTCGAGCACGGATCGATGGTGTCATGCCCGTCCGGGGCGGACCGACACGATCGAGTGAAGCGGGATGGATATGCCGAACGCATATGTCGACCAGTTCTTAGTCTCCGGCATATGGTCAGTTCGCCTCATGAGGCTCATCATAGGATCTTCCAGGAGAATCCGGGCTTATTCGCGAGTGCCTTCCGCACCTTGGGCATTCCCTTTCCGGAACCTGTCGCGGTGTCGCTCATGGACACCGATCTCACGGAGATCAGACCGCTCGAACGGCACGTGGACACGCTGCTGCGCATTGATGTGGCCGACGGGGGCTCCCTGTTGCTGGCGATCGAGGCGCAGGGCAAGAAGGACCCGGACAAGCGCAGTAGCTGGGCGTACTACCTCGCCCACCTCTACGCGAAGTTCCGCTACCCGTGCGTGCTCCTGGTCGTCTGCCGGGACAAGGGGACGGCGGAGTGGGCAGCCGAGCCGATCCGTGTCGGCCTGGACAAGCACCCCAGCCTGGTCGCTCACCCCCTGGTGCTCGGACCGCACAATGTACCCATGGTCACGGACGCCGGCAGGGCGGCCGACGACATCCCGATGGCCGTCTTCTCGGCGATCACGCATAGTAACGATCACGACATCGCTGCCATACTGGAAGCTCTTGCCGAGGCGCTCCGGGCCACGGACGCCGATGCCGCGGCGGTTTTCGCCGAATTCACCGAGGCGGGCCTGGGAGCCACCCCGGCCCGTGAGATCTGGAGGAACCTGATGGGCACTGGTCTCAGTCACTTCCGCGGCTTCGTCGCCGAGAGCTTCCGCGACGAAGGCCGCGTCGAAGGCCGGGCCGAGGACATTCTGCGGATTTTCGCGGTGCGCGGTGTCACGGTGCCGGATGAAGCACGGCAGCGGATCACCGCCTGCAAGGACCTCGCCGTGCTCGATGTGTGGTTCGAACGCGCCGTCACGGCGAGGACCGTCGACGCGGTGCTCGCGGAGATCTGATCGCCGGGTTCGTCCCGGAGGTCCTGTCTCCGCGCGCACTTCAACAACGTCCCGTGTCCGGGGCCGTTCGGCGCAGGTCAGTCGGCCACGGCCTCGATGACGGCGAACGGCGCGGCCTCCGCGAGCGGGGTGACCGTCGTGAGGGCCAGGCCCGCGCGGCGGCACACCTCCGCGAAGTCATCGCGGGTGCGCTCCCGGCCGCCCAGATTCACCAGCATGTTGAGGTCGCTGAGGTAGGTGACCCCGCCGTCGGTGACGTCGGCCCGGACGTCGACCGCGTCGGGGAGCACGGGTTCCACGATCAGGACGAGGCCGCCTGACGGCAGCACCTGACGGCAGTGGCTCAGGATCGTGACCGCCTGGTCGTCCGTCCAGTCGTGCAGGACGCTTTTCAGCAGGTAGAGATCCGAGCCCCCGGGCACCGAGTGGAAGAAGTCTCCGGCGATCAGGGAGCACCGGTCTCCCATCCCGTGCCGCGCCATCGTGTCCGGCGCTCCGGCCAGGCCCTCCGCCGTGTCGAGGACGGCACCGGTGAGTCCGGGGTGGGCGGCCAGCACACCGGCCAGGAGGGTCCCGTCGCCTCCGCCGACGTCCGTGACCGTGGTGAACCGGCCGAAGTCGAAGGCGTTCCAGCCCGACGGAGGCGCGGTCACGGAAGCCGGCCATCCGGACCCCGTCGAGTGCCGTGCTGCCGAGGAAGGGGGCGACCTCCCAGCCGTGCTCGGAATCGTGCTCCCGAGGCGCGGGACCCACGTGATTTCTGCGCATGCCCCTACCGTTGCCGACTCCTGCGCGTCTGTCTTGGACGAAAGTTCCGGAGTCACCCGGTCCCGCTGTGCCGCGCTGGCGTCCGGCGATCACGCGGACCACCCTGATCACGCGGGTCACGCGGGTCGCCCGGGTCACCCGGATCACGTGGGCTTCGTGTCCCTTCGCGTGCCGACTCACGGAAGCAGGCGCTGCTCCTTCGCCACCGACACCGCGCCCGCACGCGTGTCGACGCCGAGCTTGTCGTAGATCCGGCCCAGGTGGGTCTTGACCGTGGCCTCGCTGATGAACAGGGCGCGGGCGATGTCGCGGTTGCCGAGGCCCTGGGAGAGCTGGGCCAGAATGTCGCATTCCCGGTCGGTGAGGCTGGGACGGGGGCTGCGCATCCGGGCCATCACCCGGCTGGCGACGGGGGCCGAGAGCGTGGTGCGGCCCTGGGCGGCGGACCGGATCGCGGCGAACAGTTCCTCGGGGCGCTCAGCCTTCAGCAGATAGCCGGTCGCCCCCGCCTCGATGGCCCGGGTGATGTCGGCGTCCGTGTCGTACGTGGTCAGCACGAGGACGTGGACCGTGCCGTCGGCCGCGATCCGGCGGGTCGCCTCGACGCCGTCGATGCCCTCGCCGAGCTGGAGGTCCATGAGGACGACGTCCGGCGTGAGCCGGGCGGCGAGCACCACGGCCTCCTCGCCGCTGCCGGCCTCGCCGACGACCTCGATGTCCGGTTCGCTGCCGAGGAGGGCGAGCAGTCCGGCGCGGACGACCACGTGGTCGTCGCAGAGCAGGATGCGTACGGGGGGTGTCTGCGGGCCTTGGCCGGTCATGCGGGGTCCTCCGGGGCGGTGAGGGGGGCGGGGGTGAGCGGGATCGCGGCCGAGAGGACCGTGCCCTCGCCCGGGGCCGACTCGATGGTGAGCGTTCCGCCGAGCTGGTGCACGCGGGCCCGGATGGCGGGGAGCCCGTGGCCGCGCACGGTGTCGGGGCTGCGGACGGGCGTGGGCTCCACGGTGAAGCCGCGGCCGTTGTCGCCGATGTCGAGGACCACCCGGTCGTCGAGGTGGGTCAGGGTCAGCCCGGCGGCGGTGGCCCCGGAGTGCTCCCGCACATTGGCCAGGGCCCCTTGGGCGATGCGCAGCAGGGCCGACTGCACCCGGTCCGGCAGCGGGGCGTGCGGGGTGCCCTCCACATGGCAGTGGACGGTGATCGCGCCCTCCGCCTGGGCGCTCTCGCGGGCCGCCAGCGTGTGCAGGGCCGCTTCCAGGCCGCCGCCCTGCGCCAGGTCGGCGGGGGCGAGGTCGTGGACGAAGCGGCGGGCCTCGGTGAGGTTGCGTTCCGCGATGCCGGTGGCCGTACGGACGTGGCGGCGGGCCGCGTCCGGGTCGGCGCTCCAGGTGCGGTCGGCCGCCTGGAGCAGCATCTGCTGGCTGGACAGGCCCTGCGCCAGGGTGTCGTGGATCTCCATGGAGAGCCGCTGACGCTCGGCGAGGGTCCCTTCGCGCCGCTCGGTGGCGGCCAGTTCTCGCCGGGTGCGCAGCAGGTCGTCGATCAGCTCGCGCTGGCGGGCCGCCAGTTCCCGTTGGCGTACCGCCTGGCGCTGCATATGGACGAAGACGGCGGTCGCCACGGCGGCGACCGCGGGCGGGGCGAGGACCAGATTCGGGTCGAACCCCTCGGCCAGGCGCAGTTGCGCGGCCACGACGAACGCGGTGAGCAGGGCGACCAGGGCGAGGGCCGCGCGCGGCGGCAGGATGCGCAGCCCGGTGTAGAACAACGGCACCGCGCACCACGCGAAGCTCGGCGCGAGGACGACCAGCACCATCCAGACGAGGACGAGCACGCCGAGCCAGGCGAGCCGGCGCGGGGTGGGGCGCGAACCCAGGACAGGTCCCAGGAGGTACAGCACCGCCAGGGTGATCGACAGGGCGATGATCCAAGGAGTTCGGGCCTCCCCGGGGTGCCGCATCAGGAACCGGGTCAGCGAGGCGCCGAGCAGCAGGAAGAACGCGGCGTGCATGAGCAGCGCGAGCCAGCGGGCGTCGGGGTCGGCGCCCGGCCCCGGACCGAGGCCGGGGCCGGCGCTCTTGCCCGGGCCGGAGCTCGTCCCCGGGCCGGAACCCGTGCCGGGGGCAGTGTCGGTCCCCGGGCCGGAACCCGTGCCGGGGGCAGTGTCGGTCCCCGGGCCGGAACCCGTGCCGGGGGCAGTGTCGGTGCCCGGGCCGGAACCCGTGCCGGGGGCGGAGCCGGGACCCGTGCCGGGGGCAGCGCTCCGGCCCGGGCCGGAGCCGGAGCCGGCGTCGGCGGGCCCGTCCCCCTCCGGGGCCTGCGGATCGCTCCGGTGCTCCACCTCGTACCTCGTGTTCCGTCTCGGCCGAACCCGCTGAGACCCTGCTGACCTGCGCGGATCTTCCATGGTGACCCGTTCCGGCGACCCCCGCATCAACCGATCGGCCGACGGGGGCGTCGGCCGACCCGCGCGCCGCTTCCAGCCGGTACGTCGACCGTACGGGCCCGGATCCGCCGGGAGGATCGATACCAGAGCGAAACGCCCGGACCACTACCGGGCCGATCCGCACACCGAACCACCGAACCACCGAACCACCGGACCACCGAACCACCGAACCACCGGACCACCGAACCACCGGGCCGCCCCCGGATCACCAAGGAGCCATCATGAAGAAGCTGTCGCTGCGCACTCGTGTCGTCACCGGCGCCGTCGTCGTCGCCGCCCTCGGGGCCGGCACGTTCGGCGCGATGTCCGCGAGCGCCTCCTCCCCGGCCGCCGCCCCCGCCGCCGCGGTCAAGGCCGACACGAGCAACCGGAACCTCCAGCAGACGACGCATCTGACCGTGGCCGCCGCCACCAAGGCCGCGCAGGCCACGCTGGACGCGGCGAAGAAGGAGAACCAGCGGATCTCCGTCGCGGTCGTCGACCGCAACGGCAACACCATCGTCTCCCTGCGCGGCGACGGCGCGGGCCCGCAGTCCCCGGAGTCCGCGGTGAAGAAGGCGTACACCGCCGTCTCCTGGAACGCCCCCACCTCCGAGCTGGTCAAGCGCCTGGAGCAGGCCCCGAACCTGAAGGACATCCCTGGCACCCTGTTCCTCGGTGGCGGTGCTCCGGTGCAGGTCAAGGGCGCCCCGGTGGCCGGCATCGGCGTGGCCGGCGCGCCCAGCGGCGACCTCGACGAGAAGTTCGCCCAGGCGGGCGTCGCGGCCCTCGCCCGGTAGTCACGACCCGCACAGGCACACGCACAGGCACAGGCACAGACGGGAACGGAGTACCCATGAACGCCCTCGATCACGACCTGCTCACCGCCGCACGCACCGGCGACACCGAAGGTGTGCGCACCGCGATCGAGGGCGGCGCGCGGGTCGACTTCCGCGACGAGGAGTTGCGCACCCCTCTCCTCCTCGCCGTCCACGGCGACCACGTCGAGGCGGCCCGGTTGCTCGTGGCCGCGGGGGCGGACCCGGACGCCCAGGACCGGCGCGAGGAGAGCCCGTGGCTGGCCACCGGCGTCACCGGCAGCGTCGCGATGCTGCACGTACTGCTGCCGGCCGGACCGGACCTGACCCTGCGCAACCGGTTCGGCGGCATCTCCCTCATCCCGGCGAGCGAACGCGGCCATGCCGGTTACGTACGGGAGGTGCTGCGGGTCACCGACATCGACGTCGACCACGTCAACCGGCTCGGCTGGACCGCCCTGCTGGAGGCGGTGATCCTCGGCGAGGGCGGGCTCGCCCACCAGGAGGTCGTGGAGCTGCTCCTCGCGGCCGGGGCGACGCGGGACCTGCCCGACGGCGACGGGGTGACGCCCCTGGCCCACGCCGAGCGGCGCGGTTTCGCCGAGCTGGCCGCCCTGCTGCGGGACGCCGCATGACCGGGGCGCCCGGCCCCCGCGCCGCCCGCCCGGGTGCCTTCCCGACCTCCGGCCCCCGCGCCCGTCGCCGGGGTGCCTTCCCGGCCTCCGGCCCCCTCATCCCCCGTCGCGACGCGGGCCGTGACGACGGCCCCTCGGCCTCCGGCCCCCGCGCCACCCTCCGGCTGCCCGGCCCCCGCGCCCGTCGCCTCGCCCTCGGGCTCGCCGCCGCCGCCCTGCTCGCCGGGTGCTCGACCGGCACGACGGAGGCGGCCCCGGACACCAGGGACACCCCGGGCACCCGTGGACCGTCCGCCGCGGCCGGCACCGCGGCGACCCCCGACCCCTCCCGCGCCCCCACCGGCCGCACCCCCGACGGCACCCTCCTCGTCGCCGACTTCGGCGGCGACACCGTGACCTTCGTGGACCCCGGGGAGGACGGTTCGGGGAGGAACGGGGCCCCCATCGCCTCCGTCGAGGTCGGCACCGCGCCCTACGGCCTCGTCGTCGGCGAGGACGGGCGGGCCTGGGTCGCCACCGCCGAGGGCGTCGCGGTCGTCGACACCCGGGAGCGGACCCGGCTCGCGCTCGTCCCGTACGAGACGGAGTCCGGCCCGGTCACCACCGGCGAGTACCGGGGCGGCGGCATGGGCATCGCCCTGGCCCCGGACGGGAAGCACGTCTACGTCGGGGTCAACGTGCCCGGCGGCGACGGCGCGGTCGAGGTCATCGACACCACGACCCGCGAGGTCACCGGCAGCGCACCCGTCGGCATGCGCCCCTTCGACGTGGACGTGTCCCCGGACGGCCGGGAGGTGTACGCCACCGATCACGACTCCTTCGACGTGACGGCGGTGGACGCCGACTCGCTGGAGACCCGGCGCATGGAGGTGGCCCCGTACGGCACGGAGGGCGGGCTCGGCTCCTGGCTGAAGCCGCACTACGCCGTCGTGCGCCCCGAGGACGGCAAGCTGCTGCTGCCGTTCGAGG
Organism: Streptomyces sp. NPDC017520; assembly: GCF_044329855.1. NCBI lineage: Bacteria > Bacillati > Actinomycetota > Actinomycetes > Kitasatosporales > Streptomycetaceae > Streptomyces > Streptomyces sp. NPDC017520. Next base: position 17,000 of record NZ_JBIRKB010000015.1, on the reverse strand, counting down.
GGGAGCGGCTCGCGGTCCTCGACCCGCGCACGGGAGAGGTGGCCATCGAGCCGATGACCGCCGACACCCATCAGCACGGCGCTGCCCTCGCCCCCGACGGCACCCTCCTCGTGGTCGGCACCGGCCCGATCGGACCGGACGACGAGGGCCCCTCGCTCACCGTCCGGTCCCCCGATGGCGCGGAACGGTTCGTTCCGCTGGACGGGCCGCACGAGGACGTGGCGGTGTCGGAGGACGGCCGCACGGCATACGTGACCGGCGGCTTCACCCGCGACGGGTACTGGAACGGCATCACGGTCGTCGACCTGGACGACGCGAGCAGCGAGCCGGTCCGCCTGGAGGCAGGCAACCGGCCGCTCGGAATCGCCATCCTCTGAACGGGAGCCGCCCGCTCTTCCCCCGAGGCGGGCGGCTCCTTCCCCCGATGCGGGCGGCTCCTTCCGCCCGGGAACCGGTCCTCCCGAGTCCTGGGATCTGTCGGGTCAACCACGCTCACCCGCTCCGGCGGCGCACCGCCCGAACCCCTGCTGCTCGCCCTCGCCCTGCCGCTCCGCGGCGGGGGCTGTACGGGCGGGGTTCGGGGGAACCCCGGCGTACGGCGGACGGGCGCACCGCCTACCGCCGGCGGACCGCCGAGCCGATGGCGAGTTGTCCGGCGACCGTCGCCGCGGGGCGGTTCGCCACCGAGGAGTCGCCCGACGGCACCCGGCTGTTCACCGCCGTGGACCGGAGTCGGCCGCCGCGAGCGAGGACGTGCCGGCGCGGATCACGGCCGTACCGAAGTGGTGGGCCGGGACGTTCCGCCCGTACCTTCACACGCGCCGGAGCCCCCGGCCGCGAAAGCGGCCGGGGGCTCCGGGTGAAGCGGGTGAAGCGGTTGTGCGCTCGGGTCAGAGGTTGACGCCGAAGTCCTGGGCGATGCCGCGCAGGCCGGAGGCGTACCCCTGGCCGACCGCGCGGAACTTCCACTCGGCGCCGTTGCGGTAGAGCTCGCCGAAGACCATGGCGGTCTCGGTGGCGGCGTCCTCGCTCAGGTCGTAGCGGGCGATCTCGGCGCCGCCGGCCTGGTTGAGGATGCGGATGAACGCGTTCCGGACCTGGCCGAAGTTCTGGCTGCGGTTCTCGGCGTCGTAGATGGAGACCGGGAAGACGATCTTGTCCACGTCGGCCGGCAGACCCGCCAGGTTGACGTTGATCTGCTCGTCGTCGCCCTCGCCCTCACCCGTGACGTTGTCACCGGTGTGCACGATGGTCTGGTCCGGCGTCGACTTGTTGTTGAAGAAGACGAAGTGGCCGTCCGAGACGACCTTCCCCGCCGGGTTGACCGCGATTGCCGAGGCGTCGAGGTCGAAGTCGGTGCCGGTGGTGGTGCGGACGTCCCAGCCGAGGCCGACCGTGACGGCGGTAAGGCCCGGTGCCTCCTTGGTGAGCGAGACGTTGCCGCCCTTGGACAGGCTTACTGCCATGGGAAGTCCCTTTCCTCGTCGTGTGCGGGCTTCGTGCCATCACGAAAGCTACCGTCACCCGTCATAACGCAAGCAGCAGACCACGAGGTTCCTGGTCGCTTTACTTTCTTTGCCGAACTTCGTCCCGAAGTGGAGCCGGTCAGGGGACACCGCGCGGCCCGGTGGCCGATCGCGGGCGGACCCAATGCGCGATCCCGTGGGCAAAAGGAGGTGACGGACAGGGTGCGGGGAGGGGACCATGGGTGTCATGTCCGGGCCCTATGTCATCCGCGGCTCGGTCTCCCTCCCGGAGGCCGAGCTCATGTGGCGTTTCTCGCGGTCCTCCGGGCCCGGCGGCCAGCACGTCAACACCAGCGACTCCCAGGTGGAGCTGCGCTTCGACCTGGCGGCGACCGACGCGCTCCCCGAGGTGTGGAAGGCGCGGGCGCTGGAGCGGCTCGCGAGCAGGCTGGTGGGCGGGGTGATCTCCGTACGGGCCTCCGAGCACCGCTCCCAGTGGCGCAACCGCGAGACGGCCGGCACCCGGCTCGCCGCACTCCTCGCCGAGGCCACGGCGCCGCCGCCCAAGCCCCGGATCAAGCGCAAGATCCCGCGAGGCATCAACGAGCGCAGGCTGCGCGAGAAGAAGCAGCGCGGCGACACCAAGCGCGGGCGCTCGGGCCGCGACTGGTGACGCCCGGGCCCGCGCGAGAGTGACGCTCAAGCCGCGACTGGTAGCGCCCCGGCCCGCGACGGGTGACGCTCAAGCCGCGATTGGTGACGCTCAAGCCGCGGCTGGTAGCGCCCCGGCCCGCGACGGGTGACGCTCAAGCCGCGATTGGTGACGCTCAAGCCGCGACTGGTAGCGCCCCGGCCCGCGACGGGTGACGCTCAAGCCGCGATTGGTGACGCTCAAGCCGCGACTGGTGACGCCCGGGGCCCTGTCCCGTCAGCCCAACTGGCGGTAGCGGCCCTTGAAGTACGCCAGCGGGTCGCCCTCCGGGCTCGGCAGCACCGCCGTGAGCACCCGCCCGATCACCAGGGTGTGGTCCCCGGCCACCACGCGCTGCTCGGTGCGGCACTCCAGCGTCGCCAGCGCCCCGCCGATCAGCGGCGCCTGCGTGACCTCGCCCCGTACGTACGGGACGTCCTCGAACAGCAGCCGGTCGCTGATCCGGCCCTTCATGGCGAACCGCCCCGCGATGTGCCGCTGGCTCGCGGCCAGGACGGAGACCGCCCACAGCGGCTGCTCGTCCAGCAGGTCGTCCATCCGGGAGCCGTTGCGCAGGCTCACCATCACCAGGGGCGGGTCCAGGGACACGGACATGAAGGCGGTCGCCGTCATGCCCACGTCCTCGCCCCGGCCGTCCTCGTCGAGGGGCGGCTCCTGGGCGGTGACCAGCACCACCCCGGCGGCCAGCCGCGCGAGGGCGGCACGGAACTCGTCGTTGCTCACTCCCTCAGCATGGGGGACGGTCTCGGGGCGCGGGGTGGGAGGCTTCGTCTGGAGCACACACCGACGCTAACCCCGGGGGCCGGACGGTCGCATCGGGCCAGGGGACCAGACCGGTCCTAGGACTCCGGAAAGGCCGCGTACGCGGGCGCGCGAGCGGCGTGACAGACGCGCGCACACAACGGGAACCGGGCCCTCCGGCTCCATCCACGCGCAGTGGAGCCGCCCCTCCGGCTCCGCCGCGAACAAGAACAGTCACCGTGAGTCACCGACCACACCCGGTCATCTGTTGTGACTTGAGTCACAGAGTCCATTTTCTGCTGACCCTGTGTACCGGGTGCACAGCTCACTGTGATTCAGTGGCCGTGACACTGCGATAAGTACGTCGATATGAAACCTGGAGTTGCTGTCGAGGTCTCGGGGAGTGCGAGCGATGGAGGCCGAGTCGGAACCGTACGTCCGCCTTGCGACCATGCGGCAGCTGCATCAGGCCGTCGCTGATCTCAACACGGCGCGGAGTCTGGCGGACACGCTGCAGACCGTGGCCGACGGAATCGTCGCGGGCCTCGGCTACGAGCTGGGCTGCGTGAACCTGGTCCGGCCGGACGGCGACCTCGTCATCGCCGCCTTCGCGGGCAACGCCGCGGCCGAGGCCCTGATCACCGGGCGCGTCGGCTCCCGTGCCTCCTGGGAGCGCCGGCTCTCCATGGGCGAGGCCTGGGACAGCCTCCGCTTCATCCCGCACACCGAGGGCTGGGTCCTCCTCGACGACGACGTACCCCAGTGGCACACCGAGGGGCCCGAACCCCGGTTCGAGGACGAGTGGCACCCGCTGGACCGGCTCTACGCCCCGATGTACGCCGCCGCGGGCGGCCGTGACCTCCTCGGGGTCATATCCGTCGACCGGCCGCGCAACGGGCGCCGCCCCGGAGCCTGGGGGCGCGAGGCGCTCCAGATGTACGCCTCCCAGGCCGCCATCGCGATCAGCAACGCCCGCCTGCGGGCCAACATGCAGCGTGCCCTGGTCCGCCTGGAGCGGGAGCAGCAGGCGCTGCGGGCCAGCGAGGAGTCCTTCCGGCAGGCCTTCGAGTACGCGCCCAGCGGCATGGCCATCGCGGAGATGGGCGGCGACCAGCAGGGCAGGCTGCTGCGCACCAACGACGCCCTGTGCCGGCTGCTGGGGCGCCCGGCCTCCGTCATGCGCCGCTACTCCTTCGCCGACCTGGTCCACCCCGAGGACATCGGCACCCTGCTGCGCACCTCCGCCGAGGGCGGCCGGGCCGAGCTGCGGCTGAGCCGCCGGGACGGCACCTACCTGTGGGTCTCGCTGCGCAATTCGGTCGTCGCCGACACCGCCGACGGGCCGCGCTTCCTGCTCACCCATGTCGAGGACATAGAGGAGCGCAAGCGGCACGAACTGAACCTCGCCCACCGCGCCTCGCACGACGCGCTGACCGGGCTGCCCAACAGCGCCGAGCTGAAGTCGCGGCTCAGCGCACGGATCTGCGAGCGGCCGCACTCCCCGGCCGCGACCGCGATCGAGGCGCTGGACGCGGCGTACGGGGACGTCGAGTCGTCCCTGACCCACGGCTACCGGGCCGACCGGTACGAGGGGACCCACGGCTACCAGGCCGACGGCTACGAGGGCGAGGCCGTCCCCGGCGGCGGCCCCTTCGACCACCATGTGCACACGGTGGCCCCGGATCCGGAGCACGACGACGGGACGAAGGGCCTCGCGGTCCTCTTCTGCGACCTCGACGGCTTCAAGTCCATCAACGACCGCTTCGGACACCACACCGGGGACGCCGTGCTCATCGAGGTCTCCCGGCGGCTGAGCACCTGTGTGCGGGACGGTGACACCGTCGCCCGGCTCGGGGGTGACGAATTCGTCGTTCTCGCCGACGGGCTCGGGGCGGCGGACGCCGCTGACCTGGCCGTTCGCCTGAGAAATGCCATCATTCCGCCCATAAGGGTCGATGGTCGCGCAGTCCGGGTCGGGGCGAGTTTCGGCATCGGCTGGGCCGAGTGCGGAATGACCGTCGAAGAGGTCCTGCGCTCCGCCGACCAGCGGATGTACGTGGAAAAGCGGTCCCGGTCGAAGGTTCACCGCAGGGCCGGATGAGGTTCACGGCCCGTTTCTCCCCCTACCCCGTGCCCGTTCCCCGACGGCCGTCCCGGCCGCCGAGCGCAATTCGGGCGCTGCTCCGTTCGAGGTAGGCTCGGCCGGTCGGCGACGGCTGGCGACATGGTGAGGAGTGACCCAGGGATGACGGCCGGAAACAACGGCGCGAGCAAGCCCGAGGACGACGATCCGTTCGGCTATCTGTACGCGGACGGACAGGCGGCAGGCGCCCAGCCGCCCGGCCAGGGCGGCTACGGCTACCCGGGCCCGGCCGCGCAGCCGGGCGTGCCCAGAACGTCCTACAACCAGGTGCGGGCCGTCGGCGAGCGCCAGTACGGCCAGCAGCAGGCGCCGCAGCAGCAGGGCGGGTACGGCTACCCGCCCCAGCAGAGCTACGGCCAGCAGCCCCCGCAGCAGTACAACCGGCCGAACCCGCAGTACGCGGCGCCCGAGACCTACCCGGGCGGCGGGCCGGGCGGACAGCCTCCGGCGCAGGGCGGCCACGGCGGCGGTCCGGGCCGGGGCGGCCCGAACACCAAGGCGCTCCTGATCGCGGCGGTCGCCGTGGTCGCGGTCGTCGTCATCGGCATAGGCGCCGCCCTGCTCACGGGCGAAGACGGCGACAAGGACGACAAGAAGGACGAGGCGTCCTCCTCGCAGGGCCCCGCCGGCGAGGTCGAGCAGTCGAAGAAGCCGGAGAAGAAGCCCAAGGAGTCGCCGAAGCCGGTCGAACTGCCGAAGCAGGACGCGGCGACGCTGACGCTGGGCGGCACGGCGGCCCTGGACTCCACGGTCGAGGGCGCCAAGGGCGCCAACGGCAACTACATCAACCTGAACGAGGTCGGCCGGTCGGCCACCTGGACGGTCGAGGTCCCCGAGGCCGGCGCGTACACCCTGTACGTGACCTACGGCGTGCCCGGCAAGGACGCGAAGACGACCTTGACGGTCAACGCGCAGGAGCCCCGCTCCATCAACATGAAGAACTTCGCGCAGGCCCCCGAGGGCGACCTGGAGAAGGGCTGGACGAACACGTACGCGTACGTCCAGCTCGACAAGGGGTCCAACACCCTCAAGCTGTCGTGCGAGACGGGCGATCAGTGCGACGCCAATCTCGACCAGCTGGAGCTGAAGTCCGGCCACATCAAGAGCTAGGACGTGTCCGGCGGATCTTGACCGGGTCCGCGGCCTGATCCGCCGGACACGCCCTGGACACCTCTGTGCGCGCCGACGCCCTGACCGCCCCCGAGGTGGTCAGGGCGTCGGCGTGTGCGGCTCCACCGTGACGCGCGGCAGCAGCTCCGCGTAGGCCGCCGCGTCGAACTCGCCGGCCGTCGGGGCCAGCACGGTCGCCGTCGACAGGGCCACCGCCCGGGCGAGGCGATCCGGCCAGTCGAGGCCCTCGGCCAGGGCGGACAGCAGTCCGGCCACCGCGGAGTCGCCCGCCCCGGTCGGGTTGCCGCGCACGGGGGCGGGCGGGGCGGCCCGCCAGACGCCGTCCGGGGTGAGGGCGAGCACACCCTCCGGGCCGAGGGACGCGATCACGGAGTGGGCCCCGCGGCGGCGGGCGTCGCGGGCGGCGCGCAGCGGTTCGCGGAAGCCGGTCAGCCGGGCCAGTTCCTCGGCGTTCGGCTTGACCAGGTCGGGGCGGGCGGCGATGCCCCGACGCAGCGGTTCTCCGCTGGTGTCCAGGAGCACGGGCACGGCGGCGGCGCGGGCGGTCCGGACCAGTTCCGCGTAGGCCCCGACATGGATGCCGGGCGGCAGGCTGCCGCAGAGCGCGACGGCGTCGGCTCCGGCGAGCAGCTCCTTGTACGTCCGCAGGAAGGCGGCCCATTCGGCGGGGCTCACCTGTGGTCCGGGTTCGTTGAGCTGGGTGGTGTCGCCGGTCGAGCGGTCGGCGACCGCCAGGGTGCGGCGGGTGTTCCCGGCGACGGGCACCAGCGCGTCGCGTGGCGGGAGCGGGGCCAGCAGGGAGCGCAGGACGTCCCCGGTCGGGCCTCCGACGAAGCCGGTGACGACGCAGTCGTGGCCCAGCGCGCCGAGGACCCGGGCGACGTTGAGGCCCTTGCCGCCGGGGCGTTCGGTGACCTCGTCGACCCGGTGGCTGCGGTGCGGGACGAGCGCGTCGACGGTGTACGTCACGTCGAGCGCGGTGTTCAGGGTGACGGTCAGGATCATCTCTGCCGGTCCCTCCCTCGGTGCGTGGCCCTGGGGCCTTTCGTTTGGATCAGGTCGGGCTCGCGGGGGCCGACCTGATCCAAACGAAAGACCCCAGCGGTGCGCTCACCGGTCCGCGGCGCGCCCATCCGATGATCATGTCAAAGCGATGGCGGTCGGCCCAGTTCCGCGGGCCGACCGCCATCGCTTCGTTACGTGCTCACCGCGCGGGCTACGCGGTCTTCGGCTCGATGATCCACTCGCCGCGGCGCATGACGCCCTTGAGGACGAAGTCCTCGTCGAGGACGACCAGGTCGGCGTCCTTGCCCGCCTCCAGCGAGCCGACCCGGTCGTGGACGCCGAGCAGCCGGGCGGGGTTGGCGGAGATGGACCGGACGACGTCCTCGACGGGGATGGCGTCGACGGTGACGGCCCGCCGGAACGCGGTGTCCAGGGTGAGCGTGGAGCCGGCGATCGAGCCGCCCTCCACCAGCCGGGCCACCCCGTCGGTGACCTCGACCGCGAGCGGGCCGAGCTCGTACTTGCCGTCGCCGAAGCCGGCGGCGTCCATCGCGTCGGTGATCAGCGCGACGCGGCCCGCGCCCTTGTGGCGGTAGGCCAGCTCCAGGACGGCCGGGTGCAGATGCGTGCCGTCGTTGATCAGCTCGACGGTGATCCGGTCGTCCTCCAGGAGGGCGGCGATCGGGCCGGGGTCGCGGTGGGCGAGCGGCGGCATCGCGTTGAACAGGTGCGTGGCGACGGTCGCGCCCGCCTCGATGGCCTCGACGGTCTGCTCGTACGTCGCGTCCGTGTGGCCGATCGCGGCGATGACCCCGTGCTCGGCGAGCAGCCGTACGGAGTCGATGCCGCCGGGCAGCTCGGTGGCGAGGGTGAACATCCGGGCGGTGCCGCGCGCGGCGTCCAGCAGTTCGCGGACGTCGGCCGGGTCCGGGTCGCGCAGCAGCTCCTCGCTGTGGGCGCCCTTGCGGCACGGCGAGATGAAGGGGCCCTCGAAGTGGATCCCGGCCAGGTCGCCCTGCTCGACCAGCTCGGACAGGATGCCCGCGCGCCGGGCGAGGAAGTCCATGGAGCCGGTGACCATGGAGGCGACCATGGTGGTCGTGCCGTGCTCGCGGTGCGTACGGATGCCGGTGAGGACCTCGTCGACGGTGCCGGAGGTGAAGGAGCCCCCGCCGCCGCCGTGGTTGTGCATGTCCACGAAGCCGGGGACCACCCAGTGGCCGCTGAGGTCGATGGTCCGGGCGTCCTCCGGTGCGGAACCGGAGATCCGGGTGGACTCGACGGCCACCCGGCCGTCCTCGACGGTGCCGGTGGGGAGCACCACCCGGGCGCCGACGAGAACGGTGCTGTCTGCTGCGCGTCCGGCCATCAGGCGGAAACCTCCGTGGAGAGTAGATCCCAGGCGAGCAGCCCCGCGCCCAGGCATCCGGCGGTGTCCCCGAGGGCCGCCGGGACGATGTGGGGCAGTCCCTGGAACGTGACGCGTTCCTCGACGGCCGCACGCAGTGGTGTGAACAAGGTTTCCCCGGCTTCGGCGAGTCCGCCACCGATGATGAGCGTGGCCGGGTCGAGGAGGGTGAGCGCGGTGACGAGGCCGGCGGCGAGCGCGTCGACCGCGTCCTGCCAGACCCGGATCGCCGCGGGGTCGCCCGACTCGACGGCCTTCGCGCAGTCCGCGGCGTCCGCGCCTGGGTCCCCGGAGGCGGCGGCCCAGGCCCGGGTCACCGCGGCGGCCGAGGCCAGCGTCTCCAGACAGCCGCGCTGGCCGCAGCTGCAGTCGGGGCCGTCCGGGCGGACCACGATGTGGCCGATCTCGCCCGCGTTCCCGTGGGCGCCCGCCTCGATGACCCCCGCGATGCCGATGGCCCCGGCGATCCCGGTGCCCAGCGGGATGAACACGAAGCGGTCCGAGCCCCGCCCGGCCCCGATCCGGCCCTCGGCGAGCCCCCCGGTGCGGACGTCGTGGCCGAGGGCGACGGGGACGCCGAGGCGCTCGCCGAGGAGGGCGCGCAGCGGTACGTCGCGCCAGCCCAGGTTCGCGGAGTACTCGGCGATGCCCTTCTCGGCGTCGACGATGCCGGGCACGGCGACCCCGGCGGCGACGGCGCTCTCGCCGAGGTGCTCCTCGCCGTGGGCCCGCAGGTCCGCCGCGAACCCGAGGATGGTCTCGACGACCGCGTCGGCGCCGCGCTCCCGGCCGGTGGCTCGCCGCGCCTCGTGGAGGAGGGTGCCGTCGGTCCCGACCAGTGCGGCCTTCATTCCGGTGCCGCCCACATCGAGGGCGATGACATGTCTCACGGGAGACAGTTTCGCCCGCCGACCCCCAAAAGGTCTAGTCCACTAGCGAGGTTTGTTGCGCACCCATACAAAATGATGAAGGAGTGAAGGCCGGTCTTTTTCTCCCGGAAAGTCACTCATGGGGAACCCGGACCGGGGGGAATCGGCCCAAAGGTCTGGACCAAGATACGGGTAGAGGCCGCCGACTGCCAGTGCGCGTACGCCAGTTGTGGCCCCCGGGACCGGTATACGTTGCCGAAGCGATACGCCGGTGGTGTAGACCTCCGCGTCGCCAATGGGGGAAAATCGCAGTTCATCCGGACGGTGCCCAGGACAGGGCGGCGCTGCCGCGGCCGAACCCGGCCGGGGGCCGGCGCCGTGCGCGCCGTCCGTGAGCCAGGTGATCAACGAGGATGGGCGAGGCTGTGCAGCGGCGCTTTTTGGGTCTGACCGCGGTGGTGGCCGCGTTGGGAATGACGGCGACGTTGTCGGGCTGCGGCGGTGACGGCGGCTCGGGCGACGTCACGCTCAAGCTGGTCGCCGCCGACTACGGCACCAGCCCGGAGAACAGCTCCGAGAAGTACTGGAGCGGAGTCGCGGCGGGCTTCGAGAAGGAGCACCCCGGCATCAAGGTCGACGTCACCGTCCTGCACTGGAAGGACGTCGACCGCGAGGTCGCCGCCATGGTCAAGGCCGGCGACGCCCCGGACATCGCCCAGATCGGCGCGTACGCGGACTACGCCAAGGCGGGCAAGCTCTACACCGCCGACGAGACGCTCGCGATCCGCACCACGGCGAACTTCCTGCCGAGGCTGGCCGACGCCGGCAAGATCGACGGCACGCTGTACGGCCTGCCCTTCGTCGCCAGCACCCGGCTGCTCTTCTACAACGAGAAGCTCTTCGCCCGGGCGGGCCTGGACGCCCCCGAGACCTGGGACGACATCCGGAGCGACGCCGCCGCGCTCAAGGAGAAGGGCGTCGACTACCCCTTCGCCCTGCCGCTCGGCCAGGAGGAGGCCCAGGCCGAGACCCTGATGTGGCTCCTCAGCGGTGGCGGCGGCTACACGGACGACGTCGGCGCGTACGACCTCGACTCGGCCCAGAACATCGCCACGTTCCGCTGGCTGCGGGACAACCTCGTCGGCGAGGGCCTCACCGGACCGGTCGAGCCGGACAAGCTGGACCGGGCGAAGGCCTTCAAGGCGTTCGCCGACGGCGAGGTGGGCATGCTCAACGGCCACCCCACCCTCATGGACGAGGCCGAGGCCAAGGGCGTCAAGGTCGGCATGGTGCCGCTGCCCGGCTTCGACGGCCCGACCAAGGGCTCCATGGGCGTGGCCGACTGGATGATGGGCTTCAAGGAGAACGGCCATCGCAAGGAGATAGGCACGTTCCTCGACTACGCCTACTCCGACGAGAACGTGCTGGAGTTCGCCGAGAGCTACGACCTTCTCCCGGTGACCGGCAGCGCCTCCGCCGCGATGGAGACCGACAAGAAGCACAAGAAGCTGCGCCCGTTCCTGGCGGCCCTGCCGAACTCGACGCTCATCCCCTACAGCAAGACGTCCTGGGCCTCGGTCAGCGACGGGATCAAGAAGAAGATCGGCAGCGCGGTCGCGCCGGGCAGCAACCCCGAGAGCATCCTCGGCGAGCTCGCCACCGAGGCGTCACAGGCGGAGGCCGCCGAGTAGCAGCCGCGCGCACGGTGTCGGGGGCGGGCGTTAGGTTGGTTGATATGACCGCCCCCGACCACGAGCACCGCGCCCCCCGGGCCGAGCCCGCCCCCGACGCCGGCGGACTGTCCGTACGGGACCGGGCGCTGCTGGCCCTGGAGCGGCGGCCCTGGGCGGGGCCCGGGGCGAAGGAGCGGGCGATCCGCGAGGAGCTCGGGATCTCGCCGGTCCGCTACTACCAGCTGCTGAACGCGCTGATCGACGACGAGCGGGCGCTGCGCGAGGACCCGGTCACGGTGAACCGGCTACGGCGCGTGCGCGACGCGAAGCGCAGGCGGCGCTGAGCGCTCCCTTCCGGGGGCTCCGCCCCCGGTCCCCCCGCTCCTCAATCGCCGGAGGGGCTTGACTCAGCTCCGCAGCCCAGCACCAGGTCCACCGCCCGGTCCAGGCGGGCCCGTTCGTGGTCGGTCAGATGCGGGTTCGCCCGCTGGCGGGCGCGGGCGAGGGACAGATCGGCGGCCGACGCGCCGCCGTCGTCGGTGAGTTCCGCCAGGAGCGCCGTCAGCAGGGGCCGGACGTCCGCCCCGGCGGGGACCTCCGGGTCGAGCGCTGTCCGGGCCAGCGTCAGCGCCGACATCGCCCGGTCGAGGCCGGGCGGGCCCTCCGCCGCGGTGGACCAGTCGATCACCACCGCGCCCCCCTCCGTCAGCACCACGTTCTCCGGACGCAGATCCAGGTGGAGCACGCAGTCCTCCGGGTCGGCCGAGACCCGGGGCGGTATGGCGTGGAGCTCGCGCAGCAGCCGGGCGAGCAGCGCGCCCGCCTCGGCCGCCGACCACCGCCCCGCCCGCAGGGCCTCGGCCAGGGTCGGGCCGGTCAGTCGCTGGAGCACCAGGTCCGTGGGGCGGGCCCCCTCGGCGGGCGGACCGATGCGCGGCACCGGGAAGCCGAAGGCGCCGACGTAACTCATCACGGCCAGCTCCTCCGTGGTGTCGGTGCGGTCCCGGTAACGGCGAAGGACCCAGGAGCCGTCGAGTGCGTACACGTCGGCGGTGCGTCCCGAGCCCAGAAGTTGGCCTGTGTGCATGGGGCCGAACCTACCCGGGCGCCCCGCCGAAAGGGAGACGCGATCCGGCTTCGCCCGGCAGGGCCGCGAAATCGGCTCCGTACCCGCCCGCGGGGTGGGCCGGAGCACGCGCCGCGCGGCCCCATAACGCGGAGGGAGGGGGGTGAACGGGATCTCCTGCGCCGGGTGTCGCCGCCGCTACGGTTTCGGCAATTCCCTGGTCCGGACCAACCCCAGCCGGACCTGGACACCCCCAGAACCAAGGAGAGTGACGTGGAGAGAACCACGCTCCGCAGACGCGCCCTCGCCGCCGGCACCGCCACGGTGGCCGTGGGTGCGCTCGCCCTCGCCGGCCTGACCGGCGTGGCGTCCGCCGACCCCGCGGCCACCGCCGCCCCGGCGGTCTCCGCCGACAGCCTGTCGCCCGGCATGCTGGCCGCCCTGGAGCGCGACCTCGGCCTCGACGCGGACGACGCCCGCAGCCGGATAGCCAACGAGTACCGCGCCGCCGCCGTCGCCGCCGGGCTGGAGAAGTCCCTCGGCGCCAGCTTCGCCGGAGCCAGGGTCAGTGGCGCGAAAGCGACTCTGACCGTCGCCACCACCGACGCCTCCGAGGCCGACCGGATCATCGACGCCGGAGCGCGCGCCGAGGTCGTCGGCCACAGCCTGGACCGGCTCGAAGGCGTCAAGAAGACCCTCGACAAGGCGGCGCTGAACAAGGCGCCCAAGAACGTGCCCGTCTGGTACGTCGACGTCGAGACCAACCGGGTCGTCGTCAACGCCGCCAGCACCGCCGCAGGACAGGCGTTCCTCAAGGCGGCCGGGGTCGACAGCGGCCTCGTCACCGTCGCCAGGTCCGCCGAGCAGCCCCGCGCCCTCGCCGACATCCGGGGTGGCGACGCGTACTACATGAACGGCTCCGGCCGCTGTTCCGTCGGCTTCTCGGTGAAGCGCGGCACCCAGAACGGCTTCGCCACCGCGGGCCACTGCGGCCGCGTCGGCACCACCACCAACGGCGTCAACCAGCAGGCCCAGGGCTCCTTCCAGGGCTCGACCTTCCCGGGCCGGGACATGGCCTGGGTCGCCACCAACGCCAACTGGACCCCGCGTCCGCTGGTGAACGGCTACGGGCGGGGCGACGTCACCGTCGCCGGCTCCACCGCGTCCGTCGTCGGCGCCTCGGTCTGCCGCTCCGGCTCCACCACGGGCTGGCACTGCGGCACCATCCAGCAGCTGAACACCAGCGTCACCTACCCGGAGGGCACCATCTCCGGCGTGACCCGCACCAGCGTCTGCGCCGAACCGGGCGACTCCGGCGGCTCCTACATCTCCGGCAGCCAGGCGCAGGGCGTCACCTCCGGCGGCTCGGGCAACTGCTCCTCCGGCGGTACGACGTACTTCCAGCCGATCAACCCGCTGCTCCAGACGTACGGGCTGACCCTGGTCACCAGCGGTACGCCGACGGACCCGCCCACCACGCCGCCGACCGACCCGCCCACCGACCCGCCGGGCGGCACCTGGGCGGCCGGCACCACGTACGCCGCCGGTGCCACGGTGACGTACGGCGGAGCGACCTACCGCTGCCTCCAGGGACACACGGCCCAGCCCGGCTGGACCCCCGCGGCCGTCCCGGCGCTCTGGCAGCGGGTCTGACCACCCGGGACCGGTCCCGGGTCCGACCGCCCCGGGACCGGTCCGGCACCACCGAACCTCCTGAACCTCCCGCCTCCCGCCTCCCCGCGTCGAGGAACCCCGAGGACTCCGAGGAACCGTCATGACCCCACAGATGGACAACACAACCCCCCATGAGCCCGACGCGTCCGACGAGACGCCGGGGGACCGGCGGCGGATCAGCCGCAAAGGTCTCCTGAAGGCCGCGTTCGTCGCGAGCGCCGCGCCCCTGCTCGCCGGAGGCGGCGTCGCGCTCGCCCGGGACGCCGCCTCGTCCGGGAACGGGCCGCTGGCCCCGACCCCGGAGTGCGACGACGGCGACGACACGACGCCTCCGCAGATGGAGGGGCCGTACTTCAAGCCCAACTCGCCCCGCCGCACCAGCCTGGTGACCCCGAGCACCCCCGGCGTACCGCTCACCGTGAGCGGATACGTCTTCGGCCGGGCCTGCCGCCCCATCTCCGGGGCGCTGCTCGACTTCTGGCAGGCTGACGCCAACGGGGCCTACGACATGGCCCAGTTCGCCTTCCGCGGTCATCAGTTCACCGGCGCGGACGGGTCGTTCAGCCTCACCACCATCGTGGCGGGCCTCTACCCGGGCCGCACCCGGCACATCCATGTGAAGGCGCAGGCGCCCGGCGGGCGCATCCTCACCACCCAGCTGTACTTCCCGAACGAGCCGCGCAACAACACCGACGCGCTGTTCGACCCCGAGCTGCTGATGAACGTCCGCACCGTCGGGAACGGGCGCCAGGGCACCTTCGACTTCGTGCTGGACGTCGCCCAGACGCCCGGCCCGACCGATCCGCCCACCGATCCGCCGGGCGGCACCTGGTCGTCCGGCACCTCCTACCGCGCGGGTGACCGCGTGACGTACGGCGGGGTCGCCTACCGCTGTCTGCAGGCACACCGGGCCATGTCGGGCTGGGAGCCGCCGAACGTCCCCGCGCTGTGGGAACGCGGGTAGACGAGGACACAGCGAGCGCACCACCGCCCGCGCCCCGTTCACGCCGTCCGGCGCGTGAACGGGGCGCTTCTCGCGTTCCCCCGCGAGGCCCCGCTCCCGGCCCCGGAAATGTTTTCCCGGATCGGCCGAAACATTTTCCCGCCCCCGCCGCGTCGTACAGGGGGAAGGGCGGAACGGATGGACGGGGGAGTGTGTGAGGGCGTCGCGTACCGAGGAGTTCAAGGTGTTCGCGGCCGGCCGGGCCGGCCATCTGTTCCGCTCGGCCTCCCTCCTGACCAGCGGCGACGTGCATCTCGCCGAGGACCTGGTGCAGGAGACGCTGAGCCGGATGTACGTGCTGTGGGGCCGGGCCCGCCGGATCGACAACCCGGCGGCGTACGCGCAGACCGTGCTCGTACGGACCTTCCTGACCCACCGGCGACGCCGCTCCGCGAGCGAACGCCCGCTGGCCGAACTGCCCGAGGGCGCTCAGACCGCCCCCGACGACCCGGCGCTGCGGATGACGCTGCTCCGGGCCCTGGCCCAACTGGCCCCCAAAGACCGGGCGGTCGTGGTGCTGCGGTACTGGGAGGACCGGAGCATCGAGGAGACCGCCGCCGCCCTCCAGGTCAGCCCCGCCGCCGTACGGACCCGCTGCGTGCGGGCCCTCGGGCGGCTGCGTGAACTGCTGGGCGGCAGCCTCGCGGAGCTCGCCGCCCGCTGACCTCCGGCAGCCACCGGCCGCCTGCCCGACCGGCCCCACGGGCCGTCAACCGTCGATCATCCAGAACGAGAAGTGGTGGTTCCCCATGCCCAGTGAAGACGAGCAGCCGTTCGAGGACGGCCTCGGTACGGAAATCCGCCGTGCCGGAGAGACCTTCGAGCTGTCCGGCCGCGGCGCCCTGGTGGACGGCGCGCTGGAACGCGGCCGGCGCACCGTGCGCCGCCGTCGTGCCGCCGCCGTGGCGGGCAGTGTGCTGACCCTGGCCCTCGTCGGCGGCGGGGTCACGTTCGCCACCGGACAGCTGGGCGCCTCCGGCGACGGGGCGAACGTCGCGAGCAGCGGCCCGATCCCGCAGACGGCCGCCACCCCCACGGACGCCGCCACGGACACCGCCACCCTCACACCGACGGCCGCGCCCACGGACGCCGCGACGGCCACGCCGTCGGACGCGCCCCCGGCCCCGACCCCGGACGCGCCGGCGCCCACCGCTACGGACACCGCGCGCCCCGGTGAGCCCTCGCCGGACCCGGCGTCGCGCGGAACGCACGATGCGGGGGAGCCGGCGCCGCCGCTCGACTACTCCCTGCTGATGCCCACCTTCCGCTCGCTGCTGCCCGACGGCCTCTCCGTAGGGGAGGAGACGGACAGCGGGGGCGAGTTCGCCTCGGTCGTCGTCGACGACAGCAAGGGCCGGTCCCTCGTGCAGATCAACGTGCAGCCCGACATGCGGGACGTCGCCGACCAGCTGTACGGCGAGGCGACCACCCTGCCGGACGGCACCCTGCTCGCCACCTCGAAGAAGCCCGGCGAGAAGGGCGGCCAGGGAGTGGTCATGTGGACGGCCGACACGATGCGCCCCGACGGTATGCGGGTCGTCGTCTCGGCCTTCAACTCCGGCGAGCAGTCGAGCCCCGCCACCCGGCCCACGCCCGCGCTCACGATGGACCAGCTCACCGCCCTGGCCCTCAGCCCGGAATGGCCGAGGCTCCAGCAGCGGTAGGGCGCGTCCTGCGGACCGGGACCGCGCCTGCGGCGCCTGGTATGCCTCAGTCACGCCACGGGCGTCACTTGGCGTCACTTGGCGTCGGCGTATCGCTCCACCACCGCCGTCGTGAAGGGGAACCGCACCGGCGTCTCCCCGAAGGCGGTCCGCCCGGCCAGCTCGCCCGCCGCGCGGATCGCCTCCGCGACGGCCTCGGCCTCCCCGGCCGGGCAGTGCACGATCACCTCGTCGTGCTGGAAGAACACCAGCCGCGCCCGCAGCCCCTGCTCGTGGAGCGTCCGGCGCAGCGCGGCCAGCAGCAGCAGCGCCCAGTCGGCCGCGCTGCCCTGCACCACGAAATTACGGGTGAAGCGCCCCCGGGCCCGGGCCCGCCCCCCCGCCCGCGCGGCCCCGGCCCCCCCGGGGCCCCCCCGGGGGCGGCCCGCCCCCGCGGCCGCCCCCC
>NZ_JBIRKB010000014.1:0-186305 GCF_044329855.1 Streptomyces sp. NPDC017520 | reverse complement strand
ACCCGGAAGCTAAGCCTTTCAGCGCCGATGGTACTGCAGGGGGGACCCTGTGGGAGAGTAGGACGCCGCCGAACAATTTTTCCGGGAAAGCCCCGCACCTTTTGGTGCGGGGCTTTCCTGCGTTCCAGGGCCTTGGGTGTGCCCTGTTCGACCCGCCACCCCCGTGCACCGGACGGGGGACGCTGAGGGTAGGGTCAGGGGGCATCATTGGCACGTTCTGCACAGGAGGCCCCCGGGTGGAGGTCCAGGAGACTCGGGTCCAGACGGACCGGGTCCTCACCATCCCCAACATCCTCAGCATGGCTCGCCTTGTCGGGGTACCGCTCTTCCTGTGGCTGATCCTTCGCCCCGTGTTCGGGGGGCCCAACAGCGACAACTGGGCCCTTTTGGTGCTGATGCTCAGCGGCATCAGCGACTACCTCGACGGCAAGCTGGCCCGCAAGTGGAACCAGATCAGCAGCCTCGGCCGGCTCCTGGACCCGGCGGCTGACCGTCTCTACATCCTTTCCACCCTTGTCGGCCTCACCTGGCGTGAGATCCTGCCCCTCTGGGTCACCGCGGCGCTTCTCGCCCGGGAACTGATGCTCCTGGTGATGGTGGCCATCCTGCGCCGCCACGGGTATCCGCCTCCGCAGGTGAACTTCCTCGGAAAAGCTGCAACCTTCAACCTGATGTACGCGTTCCCCTTGTTGCTGCTCAGCGACGGGAGTGGTTGGCTGGCCACACTGGCAGCTGTCTTCGGATGGGCGTTCGCAGGATGGGGTACAACGCTCTACTGGTGGGCAGGAATCCTCTATGTGGTTCAGGTCCGCCGGATCGTGAAGGCGGACGCAGTAGCCGATTGAGCTCGTTGATGCGGTGCCGCGCAGTGTGGCCGGCCCGCGGCAGATGGTGCGAATGATGCCCCGACGGGCGAACTCGGCTGACCGTCGTCTCTTGTAGGAGGACGTTTCCGACATGAAGGCCGTCGTGATGGCTGGCGGCGAAGGCACACGCCTTCGCCCCATGACCTCGAGCATGCCCAAGCCGCTCCTGCCCGTGGCCAACAGGCCGATCATGGAGCACGTCCTACGGCTGCTCAAGCGGCATGGGCTCAGCGAAACCGTAGTGACCGTCCAGTTCCTCGCCTCCCTCGTCAAGAATTATTTCGGCGACGGCGAAGAGCTCGGGATGGAGCTCACCTATGCCAACGAGGAGAAGCCACTCGGCACCGCGGGCAGCGTGAAGAACGCGGAAGAGGCGTTGAAGGACGACACGTTCCTCGTCATTTCCGGTGACGCGCTCACCGACTTCGACCTCACCGACCTCATCGCGTTCCACAAGGAAAAGGGCGGGCTCGTCACGGTCTGCCTGACCAGGGTTCCCAATCCCCTGGAATTCGGGATCACCATCGTGGACGAGAACGGTCAGGTCGAACGGTTCCTGGAGAAGCCGACCTGGGGACAGGTCTTCTCGGACACCGTGAACACGGGCATCTACGTCATGGAGCCCGAAGTATTCGACTACGTCCAGGCCGACACCTCGGTCGACTGGTCCGGTGACGTCTTCCCTCAGCTGATGAAGGAGGGCAAGCCCATCTACGGCTATATCGCCGAGGGCTACTGGGAAGACGTAGGCACCCACGAAAGCTATGTGAAGGCCCAGGCGGACGTCCTGGAGCGCAAGGTCGACGTGGAGCTCGACGGCTTCGAGATCTCGCCCGGCGTGTGGGTCGCCGAAGGGGCTGAGGTCCACCCCGACGCCGTTCTGCGCGGACCGCTGTACATCGGCGACTACGCCAAGGTCGAGGCGGACGTCGAGATCCGCGAACACACGGTCGTGGGGTCGAACGTCGTCGTCAAGACGGGCGCCTTCCTCCACAGGGCCGTGGTGCACGACAACGTCTACATCGGACAGCACAGCAACCTCCGGGGCTGCGTGGTCGGCAAGAACACCGACATCATGCGCGCGGCCCGGATCGAGGACGGCGCCGTCATCGGGGACGAGTGCCTGGTCGGCGAGGAGTCGATCATCCAGGGCAACGTCCGGGTGTACCCGTTCAAGACGATCGAGGCCGGCGCGTTCGTCAACACCTCGGTGATCTGGGAGTCCCGAGGACAGGCGCACCTCTTCGGGGCGCGCGGGGTCTCGGGAATCCTGAACGTGGAGATCACCCCCGAACTCGCCGTACGGCTGGCCGGCGCCTACGCCACGACCCTCAAGAAGGGCTCGACGGTCACGACCGCGCGGGACCACTCCCGAGGCGCCCGCGCCCTCAAGCGGGCCGTCATCTCGGCCCTCCAGGCCAGCGCCATCGACGTCCGGGACCTGGAGAACGTCCCCCTGCCCGTGGCGCGCCAGCAGACCGCCCGGGGCAGCGCCGGCGGCATCATGATCCGTACGTCGCCCGGCGTGCCCGACTCGGTGGACATCATGTTCATCGACGAGCGGGGCGCGGACCTCTCGCAGGCGCAGCAGCGCAAGCTCGACCGGGTCTACGCGCGCCAGGAGTACCGCAGGGCCTTCCCCGGCGAGATCGGGGACCTGCACTTCCCGTCCAGCGTGTTCGACTCGTACACCGGGTCCCTCCTGCGGAACGTCGACGTCACCGGCATCGCCGACTCCGGACTCAAGGTCGTCGTCGACGCCTCCAACGGAAGCGCCGGGCTCGTCCTGCCCAGCCTGCTCGGGCGGCTCGGCGTGGACGCGCTGACGATCAACCCCGGGCTCGACGAGGCGCGGCCCACCGAGTCGGCCGACGCCCGGCGGGCCGGTCTCGTGCGGCTCGGGGAGATCGTGTCCTCCGCACGGGCGGCCTTCGGAGTGCGGTTCGACCCGGTGGGCGAGAGGCTCTCCCTCGTCGACGAACTGGGCCGGATCATCGAGGACGACAGGGCCCTGCTGGTCCTCCTGGATCTCGTCGCCGCCGAGCGGCGCAGCGGTCGTGTCGCCCTGCCCGTGACGACCACGCGCGTCGCCGAGCAGGTGGCGGCCTACCACGGCACCCAGGTGGAGTGGACGACCACCTCGCCCGACGATCTGACCCGGGTGGGCCGTGAAGAGGACACCATCTTCGGAGGAGACGGGCGTGGCGGGTTCATCGTTCCCGAATTCAGCAGCGTGTTCGACGGGAGCGCCGCCTTCGTCCGGCTCATCGGGCTCGTCGCGCGCACCCAGCTCACGCTGAGCCAGATCGACGCCCGGATTCCCCGGGCGCATGTCCTGCGCCGCGACCTGGCGACCCCGTGGGCCGTCAAGGGACTCGTCATGCGCCGGGTCGTGGAAGCGGCCGGCGACCGCAGCGTGGACACCACGGACGGGGTCCGTGTGGTCGAGGCCGACGGGCGGTGGATCATGGTCCTGCCCGACCGGGCGGAGGCCGTCACCCATCTGTGGGCCGAAGGCCCGGACGACGCCTCGGCCCAGGCACTGCTCGACGAGTGGGCCGCGGTGGTGGACAGCGCCGGGGACTGACGCGCACGCGGTGCGCCGCGACGCCCCGGGCAGGGGGTCGCGGCGCACCGGTGGGGCCATTCGGCGGCAGCCGCGATGACGTGCGACGATGTGCGGCATGTCGCAGCAGTCCCCCGATCGGAGCACCGCCCCGCCGCCCGCACGCCCCGACGCCTCCATGTCGCTGCTGAACAACGTGATGGACCACAGCCTCGACGACGGGTACGCCGAGGCCTCCGCACGGCGCAGGGCCGACGGGAGCGCTGGGCTGCCCCGTACGCTCAAGTCGAAGCTCGGCCTGGCCGCCGGACTGGTGGTCGCCGCCCTGGTGGTCACCCTCGGCGCCGCCGAGGCGCGGATCTCCGCGCCGGTCGTCGCCAAGGAGCGCGAGGAGCTGATCGACCGGATCGACGCGGAGACAGAGGCCGCGGACACCTTGGAGTCCGACGTCGACGCGCTCCGCCGCGATGTGAGCGAACGTCAGCGCAAGGCACTCGAGCAGCACGGTGGGGACCAGGGGCAACTGGTGGCGCTGTTGGCCGGAGCGACGCCGGTCGAGGGCCCCGGCGTGAAACTGGTCGTCGACGACGCGAAGGACACCGACCAGGGCGGCGGCGGGCCGCGCGAGTCGACGGGCTTCGCCGACACCGGGCGGCTGCGCGACCGGGACATGCAGCGGGTCGTCAACGGCCTGTGGGAATCCGGGGCCGAGGCCATCGCCATCAACGGGCAGAGGCTGACGGCGCTGTCGGCCATCCGGGCCGCCGGCGACGCCATACTGGTCGACAACAGACCGCTCGTACCGCCGTACACGGTGCTCGTGGTGGGGGACGGCAAGAAGCTCGCGACCGCCTTCCGGGACAGCGCCGACGGCCAGTACCTTCAGGCGCTCAAGGAGAGCTTCGACATCCGCACCAGCATCTCCGATCAGGCGAAGGTGCGGCTTCCGGCCGCGCCGAGCCTGATCGTCCGTACAGCAGAGCCGAAGGCCGCCGGCAGTGGTGCGGCAGACACAGGGAAGGGCACATCGTGATCGCCGTACTGGGCCTCGTCGTGGGAGTCGTGGTCGGACTGTTGGTCCGGCCCGAGGTACCGGCGGTGGTCGAGCCCTATCTGCCGATCGCGGTGGTCGCCGCGCTCGACGCCGTCTTCGGCGGTCTGCGGGCCATGCTCGACGGCATCTTCGTCGACAAGGTCTTCGTGGTCTCCTTCCTCTCCAACGTCGTGGTGGCCGCGCTGATCGTCTTCCTCGGCGACAAACTGGGTGTCGGCGCTCAACTCTCCACCGGTGTGGTGGTCGTGCTGGGCATCCGGATCTTCTCCAACGCCGCCGCGATCCGCCGGCACGTCTTCCGGGCTTGAGGCCGATGAACAACGACGAGAATCCCCGCAGCGAACAGCCTGAGAGCGGCGCGTCCGCCGTCCCCGGCCCGCCCGCACCGCCGCCCGCCGCGGAGGTGTCGGGTCGGCAGAGGCTCAAGGCGGGCCTGTGGCCGCCGCGGTTGAGCCGGGCCCAACTGATCGTCGCCTTGCTGCTGTTCGGGCTCGGGCTGGGGCTCGCCATCCAGGTGCGGTCCACCAGCGACGACAGTGCGCTGCGCGGAGCCCGGCAGGAGGACCTGGTCCGCATCCTCGACGAGGTCGACGACCGGACCCAGCGTCTGGAGGACGAGAAGCAGCGTCTGGACGATCAGCGCACCGAGCTGGAGAACAGCTCCGACCAGGCCGAGGAGGCCCGGAAGCAGACACTGGAGAAGGAACGCCAGCTCGGTATCCTCGCGGGCACCTCGGCGGCGCAGGGCCCCGGCATCACGCTGACGATCACCGATCCATCGGGGGCGGTCGCGCCCGACATGCTGCTCGACGCCATTCAGGAACTGCGGGCGGCGGGGGCCGAGGCGATCCAGGTCAACGGGGTGCGGGTGGTGGCCAACACCTATTTCTCCGGTGACGCCGGAAGCGTCCAGGTGGACGGGGAGAAGATCGAGGCGCCGTACGAGTTCACGGTGATCGGCAAACCGCAGGATCTGGAACCCGCCCTCAACATTCCCGGCGGTGTGGTCCAGACGCTGGAGAAGGAGCAGGCCACCGTGCTCGTGGAGCGGTCCGACGACGTCGTCGTCGATGCCTTGCGACCGGCGCAGCGGCCTGACTACGCTCGGTCGTCATCGCCGTGAGCCGGGCGAACGTGGGGGCCGGTGGAGCGGGTCGGACGGTTGCGGGGGGTCGGCGCACCGGATTGGTGGTGCGTGGTGGAAACTGTCGGGTGGATACGGACGTTGTGAAGATGTCCGGGTCGGCAGGTGTGTTCAATCAGGGTTCGTCCTGCCCCACGGGCGGGTCTATGTCGGTCAAGGGGAATCGCCCGTGAAGTTGTTTGCGAAGTTGTTCGGGAAGAGTGCACGCGAGGACAGCAACAGTGCTGCCCGCCACCGCGCGCCGCGCCACGGTCAGGGCGAGGAGCAGGAGGCGGAGCGTCCGCTCTTCCGCGACGAGGTGTCCGGCGCTCCGGGGGGTGACGGCGTGTCGTCTGTTGACCCTGCCGGTGCCGGACGCATAGGTTTCGGCGAACCATCAGCCTCGAGTACGGGTGGAGGGTTCACCCCGGAGGGCTCGTCGATGCCGGTCTGTTCGAGGTGCGGTCACCGCAACGCGGAGGCCAGCAGGTTCTGCTCCAACTGCGGCGCGCCGCTGCGAGGCGGTGTTCCCGAGCGTCCCTCGGAGACGACGTCCACCATCTCCATCTCCGGCCTAGAGGCGTACGAGGCGGAGGCGACGGGTCAGACCGCTCTGCCCTCGCTCTCCCCGGAGGCCCAGGCCGCGGTCGACGCGCTGCCCGGCGGCTCGGCGCTGCTGGTCGTGCGGAGGGGCCCGAACTCCGGGAGCCGCTTCCTGCTCGACAGCGACCTGACCACGGCCGGTCGTCACCCGCAGAGCGACATCTTTCTCGATGACGTGACCGTGTCGCGGCGTCATGTGGAGTTCCGCAGGAGCCCGGACGGTAGCTTCACCGTGGGTGATGTCGGCAGCCTCAACGGCACCTACGTCAACCGTGAGCGCATCGATTCGGTCCAGCTGTCCAACGGCGACGAAGTCCAGATCGGAAAGTACCGCCTGGTCTTCTATGCGAGCCCGCGGGGCGTGTGACCAGCCCCCGGACTCCGTCCGGGGGGACCCCGAGGAAGGCCCATGCTGCGAACACCGACAGGCGGTGCCGGACACGGCACCGCCACCGCGGAAGCGCGCCCGATGAGCATCGGTACGGTGCTCATCCAGCTGCGCGACGAGTTTCCCGAAGTCACCATCTCCAAGATCCGGTTCCTGGAGGCCGAGGGGCTCATCGAGCCGCAGCGCACTCCTTCCGGATACCGGAAGTTCGCCCCGCGTGATGTGGAGCGCCTGGCTCAGGTGCTCCGCATGCAGCGGGACCACTACCTGCCGCTGAAGGTCATCCGGGAGCACCTGGACGCCCTGGCCCGCGGGGAGCAGCCCGCTCTGCCCTCGCCCGGCGAGCGGCGGGACCTGGCCGACGGGGTGTGGGAGGCCGGCGCCGGGACGGCGACCGCCGCCCGGGTCGGGCGGGCCGAGCTGCTCGCGGCGGCCGAGGTCGACGAGGACCGGCTGGCCGAGTGGGAGTCCTACGGACTGATCGTCCCCGCCCCCGAGGGCGGCTATGACGCCGAGATGGTGACGGTCGCCAAGCTGGTGGCGGACCTGGGGCGTTTCGGTCTGGAACCGCGTCATCTTCGGGCCATGCGGGCCTCCGCCGACCGGGAGGCGGGGCTGGTGGAGCAGCTGGTCGCGCCCCTGCGCCGGCACCGCAATCCGCAGACCAGAGCCCATGCCGAGACCACCGCGAACGAGCTCGCCGAGCTGTCCGTGCGGCTGCACGCGGCCCTCGTGCAGAGCGCTCTGCGCAGCCGTCTGCACTGACCTCGGCGGAACCCGACTACCCAAACATGGCGAGCACGTCCTAGGGTTGCTGTGTGAACGAGCTCGACGTTGTCGGTGTCCGGGTGGAAATGCCCTCCAACCAACCGATCGTTCTCCTGCGTGAAGTGGGAGGCGACCGGTACCTCCCCATTTGGATCGGTCCTGGGGAGGCGACCGCGATTGCCTTCGCCCAGCAGGGCATGGCTCCCGCCAGGCCGCTGACCCACGACCTGTTCAAGGATGTGCTCGAGGCCTTGGGCCAGGAGCTCACCGAGGTCCGCATCACGGACCTCCGCGAAGGGGTCTTCTATGCGGAGCTCGTCTTCGCCAGCGGAGTCGAGGTGAGCGCCCGGCCCTCCGACGCCATAGCGCTCGCTTTGCGGACCGGCACGCCGATCTACGGCAGTGACGGCGTGCTGGACGATGCGGGCATCGCGATCCCCGACGAGCAGGAGGACGAGGTGGAGAAGTTCCGCGAGTTCCTCGATCAGATCTCTCCGGAGGACTTCGATACGAACAGTCAGTGACCGTCCCGCAGGGGTGCTGTCAGCGCATCCGACAAGCCTTTCCCGGAAACGAGACACGGGAAACCACCCTCAGGGTGATTATCACTCGGCGTGCCGAGTGTGGCGATCGTTGACGCACCCCGAGTGACTGCCTACCTTCGAGTGGGCAGGTCAAGGACGGAGGTCGGCGTGAGAAGCAGCGGCGACGGTACGGCGGCGGGTGGGCCGTATTCGCAGCACGGCAGTGGAGCCGACCACGCCATCAGGCAGCCGGTTCAACCGGCAACGGTGGCAGCGGGCGGCGTGGCAGCGGCGAGCGATGCCGGCGACATCGGCTATCGCGGACCGACGGCGTGCGCGGCGGCGGGGATCACCTACCGCCAGTTGGACTACTGGGCCCGTACGGGACTGGTCGAGCCCAGTGTGCGCCCGGCCTACGGGTCGGGGACCCAGCGTCTCTACAGTTTCCGTGACGTGGTTCTCCTCAAGATCGTCAAGCGCTTCCTGGACACCGGGGTCGCTCTGCAGAACATCCGCACCACGGTCCAGCACCTGCGGGCCCGTGGTTTCCAGGACCTTGAGCGCATGACGCTGATGAGCGACGGAGCCACGGTCTACGAGTGCTCCTCGCCCGACGAGGTCGTCAGCCTGCTCCAGGGCGGGCAGGGAGTCTTCGGGATCGCCGTCGGCGTCGTCTGGCGGGATGTGGACGTGGCGCTCTCGCAGCTGCACGGCGAGCGGGTCGACACCGGCGAGACGCTCGTCGGCCACAACCCCGCCGACGAGCTGGCGCGGCGCCGCAACCGCGCCGTCTGAGCGCCCCGGAAGCACAGCACGGCGGGCAGCACGAAGCAGGACGACGGGACGGTCCGGCACCCCACGGGGCGCCGGACCGTCCCGTTGTCAGTGCCGTAGGGCAGCATCGACGGTGTGAGACCCGCGCCCACCATCCTTCACCTGGACATGGACGCCTTCTACGCGTCGGCGGAGCAGGCGGCCAAGCCGAGCCTGCGCGGCAAGGCGGTCGTGGTGGGTGGCCTCGGACCGCGCGGAGTGGTGGCCACCGCCTCGTACGAGGCCCGGCGCCTGGGCGTGCACTCGGCGATGCCCACCGCACAGGCCCGGCGGCTCGCACCGAACGCCGCCTACCTGGTGCCCCGCTTCTCGCTGTACCGGACGGTGAGCGACCAGGTGATGGAGCTCCTGGGGCGGCTGTCGCCCCTGGTGGAGCCGCTCAGCCTGGACGAGGCCTTCGTGGACCTGGAGGCCGGCGGGACGGCCGACGACGCGGCGTCGGCCCGTGCGACGGGTGAAGGGCTGCGGACGGCCATCCGCGCGGTGACCGGCCTCAGTGGATCCGTCGGGCTGGCCGGTTCCAAGATGCTCGCCAAGATCGCCTCCGAGGAGGCCAAGCCCGACGGGCTGCTGCTCATCGAGCCCGGCACCGAGCGGGAGCTGCTCGCCCCCATGTCCGTGCGCATCCTGCCGGGGGTCGGCCCGGCCACCGGCGACCACCTCAGACGTGCCGGGATGACCACCGTCCACGATCTGGCCGAGGCGGGCGAGGCGGAGCTCGTACGGCTGGTCGGCAAGGCCCACGGCCACGGGCTCTACCGGATGGCGCTGGGGCTCGACGACCGGCCGGTGGTCGCCGAGCGGGACGCCAAGTCCGTATCGGTGGAGGACACCTTCGACGTGGACCTGCACGACCGCGTGCGGGTGCGGGCCGAGGTGGAGCGGCTGGCCGTCCGGTGCGTGGAGCGGCTGCGCGCCGCCGACCGGTCGGGCCGCACGGTGGTGCTGAAGGTGCGCCGCTACGACTTCTCCACCCTGACCCGCTCCGAGACGCTCCGAGGCCCCACCGACGACCCCACGGTGGTCCGTGAGGCGGCGGGGCGGCTGCTGGAGTCCGTCGACACCACGGGGGGCGTACGGCTGCTGGGGGTCGGTGTGACGGGGCTGGCCGACTACACCCAGGAGGACCTGTTCGCCCAGGCCGCCGACGCCCGGGAGCTCGCTCAGCGGGCCCAGGAGGAGCACCGGGCTCCGGCGGAGGGCGACGAGGAGGACGTGGCGGCCGAGCCCGAGCAGGACAGTGCGGAGCTGCTCGCCGCCCGGCGCTGGCCCGCCGGGCACGACGTGCACCACGAGGAGCACGGGCACGGCTGGGTGCAGGGGAGCGGCGTGGGCCGGGTCACCGTCCGGTTCGAGGAACCGTGGAGCGCACCCGGCCGGGTGCTGACGTTCCGCATCGACGATCCGCTGCTGCGGCCCGCCGACCCGCTGCCGCTCGTCCGTGAAGCGGCCGACTACTCCTCCTGGCCCGCCAGCCTGCCGAAGTCCCGATCGGGTGCCGACTCCGCCGGGGGCGGGGAGTCCAGTCCGTAATGGCGGTAGAGCTGCAGTTCCTGCTCGGGCGAGAGGTGCCGGCCGACGCCGAAGTCCGGCGCGCCCTTGATCAACGCGCGGTCGAAGGGGACGCGCAGCGCGTCCTCGACGAATTCGCTGGGCTCCAGGGGGACGAAGGCGTCCCTGCTGAACAGGCCGGTGCGGACGGCCGCCCATTCGGGCACCCCCGTCGCGTCGTCGAGATAGACCTCATCCACCGTTCCGATCTTGGCGCCCTTGCGATCGAATGCCTTGCGGCCGATCAGGCGGCGCGGATCGATATCGGTCTGCACGGTGCCTCCCACTGGTCGCAACTGCTCAGGGTGGACGCTGTCGCTCCACCAGCACCACACAAGTGCAGATCCGTGGCGTCGGCCACTCGAGAACTCCGGCGCGGTGGCCGCTGGTAGGCTGGCTGTGGCTGCTGACCCCGTGCGGGAGAGTCCTCCGGTGCAGAATCCGGAGGCGCCGAAGGAGCAACTCCTCCCCGGAATCTCTCAGGCCCCCGTACCGCACGGACGAGGTCACTCTGGAAAGCAGGGCGATTCCGTGCGGGCGCAGGCCCGGGCGGACTCGACCCTCACCGACGGTGAAAGTCGGCACGCCCCCGGGCGCGTCGGTGAAGCTCTCAGGTTGAGATGACAGAGGGGGAGGCCGTTCGGGCACCCGCGCCGTGGTGCCCCTCGCAGGTCGTGACAGACCAGGAGGCCTCCACCATGACCCCCCGTCGCACTCCGCTCTCCCAGCTGGAGCAGGGCATTCCGTTCGAGCAGCGCCACATAGGGCCCGACGCCGGAGCCCAGGCGAAGATGCTCGCCCAGGTCGGCTACGGCTCCCTCGACGAGCTCACCGCCGCCGCGGTGCCCGACGTGATCAAGAGCGCGGAGGCCCTGAACCTTCCCTCGGCGCGCACCGAGGCGGAGGTCCTGGCCGAGCTGCGGTCGCTGGCCGACCGCAACGAGGTGCTGGCCCCGATGATCGGCCTCGGCTACTACGGCACCTTCACGCCGCCCGTCATCCTGCGCAACGTCATGGAGAACCCCGCCTGGTACACGGCCTACACGCCGTACCAGCCGGAGATCTCCCAGGGCCGCCTGGAGGCCCTCCTCAACTTCCAGACGATGGTCGCCGAGCTGACCGGGCTGCCCACCTCCGGCGCCTCGCTGCTCGACGAGGGCACCGCGGCCGCCGAGGCGATGGCCCTCGCCCGGCGCGTCGGCAAGGTCAAGAAGGGTGTCTTCCTGGTCGACGCCGACACCCTGCCGCAGACCGTCGCGGTGATCGAGACCCGCGCCGAGCCCACCGGTGTCGAGGTCGTCGTCGCCGACCTGAGCGACGGCATCCCCGCCGGGATCGCCGAGCGCGGCGTCTTCGGCGTCCTGCTCCAGTACCCGGGCGCTTCCGGTGCCGTGCGCGCCATCGAGCCCGTTATCGAGCAGGCCCACGAGCTCGGCGCGATCGTCACCGTCGCCGCCGACCTGCTGGCCCTCACGCTGCTCACCTCGCCCGGG
Organism: Streptomyces sp. NPDC017520; assembly: GCF_044329855.1. NCBI lineage: Bacteria > Bacillati > Actinomycetota > Actinomycetes > Kitasatosporales > Streptomycetaceae > Streptomyces > Streptomyces sp. NPDC017520. The sequence continues at coordinate 174,535 of NZ_JBIRKB010000014.1, read as the reverse complement.
GCGCTCGGCGCCGACATCGCGGTCGGCACCACCCAGCGCTTCGGCGTCCCGATGGGCTTCGGCGGTCCGCACGCCGGCTTCATGGCGGTCCGCGAGAAGTTCGCCCGCTCCCTGCCCGGCCGGCTCGTCGGCGTCTCCGTCGACGCCGACGGCGACAAGGCCTACCGCCTGGCCCTCCAGACCCGCGAGCAGCACATCCGCCGCGAGAAGGCCACCAGCAACATCTGTACGGCGCAGGTCCTGCTTGCCGTCATGGCCGGGATGTACGCGGTCTACCACGGTCCCGACGGGCTGCGGACGATCGCCCGGCGCACCCACCGCTTCGCTGCGATCCTGGCCGACGGCCTGCGGAGTGCCGGCGTGGACGTCGTGCACGGCGCGTTCTTCGACACCCTGACCGTGCGCGTGCCCGGCAAGGCCGCCGGTATCGTCGCCGACGCCCGCGAGCGCGGGGTCAACCTCCGCCTCGTCGACGCCGACCAGGTATCCATCGCCTGCGACGAGACCACCACCCGCGCGCAGATCTCCGCCGTGTGGGCCGCCTTCGGCGCCGAGGGCGACATCGAGGCGCTGGACGCGACGGTCGCCGACGTGCTGCCCGAGGGGCTGCTGCGCTCCGACGACATCCTGGCCCACCCGGTCTTCCACCAGCACCGTTCCGAGACCGCGATGCTGCGCTACCTCCGCAAGCTCGCCGACCGCGACTACGCGCTGGACCGCGGCATGATCCCGCTCGGCTCCTGCACCATGAAGCTGAACGCGACCGCCGAGATGGAGTCGGTCACCTGGCCCGAGTTCGGCGCGCTGCACCCCTTCGCCCCGGCGGACCAGGCGCAGGGCTTCCTCACCCTCATCCGTGAGCTGGAGGAGCGCCTCGCCGAGGTCACCGGCTACGACGCGGTGTCCCTCCAGCCCAACGCCGGCTCCCAGGGCGAGTTCGCGGGGCTGCTGGCCGTCCGCGCGTACCACCGGGCCAACGGCGACGACCAGCGCACCGTCTGCCTCATCCCGTCCTCCGCGCACGGCACCAACGCCGCCAGCGCCGTCATGGCGGGCATGAAGGTCGTCGTGGTGAAGACCGCCGACGACGGCGAGGTCGACGTCGCGGACCTGCGTGCCAAGATCGAGCAGCACCGCGACGAGCTGGCCGTGCTCATGATCACCTACCCGTCCACGCACGGTGTGTTCGAGGAGCACGTCGCCGAGATCTGCGGCGAGGTGCACGACGCGGGCGGCCAGGTCTACGTCGACGGTGCCAACCTCAACGCGCTGGTCGGGCTCGCCAAGCCCGGCAAGTTCGGCGGCGACGTCTCGCACCTCAACCTGCACAAGACCTTCTGCATCCCGCACGGTGGCGGCGGCCCCGGCGTCGGCCCGGTCGGTGTCCGCGCGCACCTCGCCCCGTACCTCCCCAACCACCCCCTCCAGCCCGCCGCGGGCCCGGAGACCGGTGTGGGCCCGATCTCGGCCGCCCCGTGGGGTTCGGCGGGCATTCTGCCGATCTCGTGGGCGTACGTCCGTCTGATGGGCGGCGAGGGGCTCAAGCGGGCCACGCAGGTCGCCGTGCTGGCCGCGAACTACATCGCCAAGCGGCTGGAGCCGCACTTCCCGATCCTGTACAACGGTCCGGCCGGTCTGGTCGCGCACGAGTGCATCGTGGACCTGCGCCCGATCTCCAAGGCGACCGGCGTCTCCATCGACGACGTGGCCAAGCGTCTGATCGACTATGGCTTCCACTCGCCCACCATGTCGTTCCCGGTGGCCGGCACGCTGATGATCGAGCCGACGGAGAGCGAGAACCTCGCGGAGCTCGACCGGTTCTGCGACACCATGATCGCGATCCGTGCCGAGATCGAGAAGGTCGCCTCGGGGGAGTGGAGCCAGGACGACAACCCGCTGAGCAACGCCCCGCACACCGCCGCGGCGCTCGGCGGCGGCTGGGACCACGGTTACAGCCGCGAGGAGGCCGTCTTCCCGGCCGGAGTGTCCGCCGCGGACAAGTACTGGCCGCCGGTGCGCCGCATCGACGGCGCCTTCGGCGACCGGAACCTGGTCTGCTCCTGCCCCCCGCTGGACGCGTACGACGACTGAGACAGGCGGCGGTAGGGCGTGCGCCGTGAGCGGTGCACGCCGGACATGCGTCGGGGCCGGTGCGGAGATCTCTCCGGGCCGGCCCCTGTTCGACGGCCCGTCCTCAGGCGGCCTTCACCGCGCGGCCGGTTGCCAGGGTCCGGTGCGGGGCGATGATCTGCCCGTCGGGCAGCAGTTCGCCGGTGTCCTCGAAGAGCAGGACGCCGTTGCACAAGAGGCTCCACCCCTGTTCGGGGTGGTGGGCCGTCAGGCGGGCGGCCTCCCGGTCTGGGGAATCGGCGGTGGGGCAGGTTGGCTGGTGCTGGCACATGGATGGGTTCTTTCGCTGCGTCGAGTCGAGTGTCCTGCGGCTGGATGAGGTGTTCATGGCCGCCCCCGTATCAGTCGGTCCGGTCCCAGTGTTGCCCTACGGGGAAGATTCCGCAGGGATTTGGCCGCAGCATTCGTACTCCTCTCATGACGCATCACCCGCGCGGACGGTTCACCGCAACTGCACTGCCCCTTTGGGTGGTTCGGGGTGGCCGGATGGGGCTAGTCCGGGTGGGCAGCACAGCGCCCCCGCAGCGACCCCTGCCCCGCCCGGTGTTCGGGCGGGGCAGGGCGGGGTCGCCACGGGGGCGCTGTGCCGGGGTGGCGCCGGTCAGGCCGACCTGAGGAGCGGGCCGGGGGCCACGCGCAGCGAGATGACGGGCAGCAGATCGGCGACCCGGTGCGGGCGGTGGGCGGCGATGCCCGGCGGGGCCGGCGCCAGGGGTACCAGGACGTCCGTCGGCGCGAGCATCCCGCCGGCGGGATCGGCCTCGGTGTCGCCGTGCAGCCAGAGGGTGAGCATGTACAGCTCCGGGATGGACAGCAGCCGGGCCTGGCAGGCGGTGGACGATCCCTCCGCCTGCCGGAGGGCCAGTTCGGTCGAGGCGAGGTAGGGCCCTTCGAAGAAGTGCGAGAAGGCCCAGCCGTCGGGGGTGAGCACGGTGTCCGCCGCGGCGACCGCGCGGCCCTCGCTCCGGATCAGGAAACGCCAGGCCGCGAGGCGTGTCAGAGGTGCTGTCCTGGTGGGCGCGATCCGGTCCAGCACATGCACGGGAAGCGGTAGTTCGGGGCTCAGCGGTCCCTGGACGGACCGGAGAGCGGATGTTCGGGCCTCGCGGACGGCGGTGGGGAAACCGAGGGCCGCGAGAACGCTGCGCAGGGCGGGCGCGGGAGCTGGGGGAACATGCAGCGGCATAGTGGGTCGCCTCTCACTTCGGAGACACGGTGGCGCTTGGGCGGGTGCAGACGGCGCTGTCGGCATGAGGGCCGGAGACGGCCGGTGACGGGCGAGTCGCATCAACTCTCTGCCTCGTTGAGCGGAGTTTATATGACGCGTGTTCACACAGTGTTTCCACTAGCGGTCGGAGATATGTCGCGCAAGGCGTCATCCGGCCTTCGAGTTGCGGTATTCCTGGTGATTTGAACTGCTGCCGGCGACCCCGACCTGGCGTTCTTCCGGTGGAGCGGTCGGCCGAAACTCGGCGGTGTTTTCACCGCGCATACCCCGGCCGAAAATGTGGGGAGCCACATGCCTCCGGAATGTGCCCCCGGTCTCCTTCCATCAGACTATCGGGTATCGGAGGCCCGTGGGGGCGTTACGGATCACTCCCGCTGGGCATTATCGATCGTGATGCGAGCGGCCTGGGCCGCGGGCCGCCCACTGGAGGAGGGACCCCTCGATGGGGGAGAAGGTCGTGGCGGAAGCCTTTGACCTGTCCGATCGACAGGCGTACCGCGCCAAGCTCAACCAGTGCCTGGAGGGGCTGGGCAGACTCCTGGCGGAACGGAGGTTCGACCGTCCGCGGAACCTGATGGGGCTGGAGATAGAGCTGAATCTCGCGGGTTCCGACGGGATGCCCCGCATGATGAATCAGCAAGTGCTCCAGCGCATCGCGAGCCGGGATTTCCAGACCGAGCTGGGGATGTTCAATCTCGAAGTGAATATCGTGCCGCACCGCCTCGGCGGCCGGGTTTTCGATCAGCTCGCGGAGGAGTTGCGGACCGGCCTCGCCTATGCGCACCGCAAGGCGGGGGAGGTGGACGCGGGGATCGTGATGATCGGAATCCTGCCCACCCTGGGCGAGCATGACGTGGTGTCCGCCAATCTCTCGGACGTGGACCGTTACACCCTGCTCAACGATCAAATGGCGGCCGCCCGGGGGGAGGATTTCCTCCTGGATATCGAAGGCGTCGAGCGATTGGTCTGCACCTCGCCCTCCATCGCCCCGGAATCGGCCTGCACCTCGGTACAGCTGCACCTCCAGGTGACGCCCGCCCGGTTCGCCGACGTGTGGAACGCCGCCCAGGCGATCACCGGCGTCCAGATCGCCCTGGGCGCCAACTCCCCCTTCCTCTTCGGCAAGGAGCTGTGGCGGGAGTCCCGGCCGCCCCTGTTCCAGCAGGCCACCGACGTGCGGCCGCCGGAGCTGGCCAACCAGGGGGTGCGCCCGAGGACCTGGTTCGGGGAGCGCTGGATCGGCTCCGCCCACGAGCTCTTCGAGGAGAACCTGCGCTACTTCCCGCCGCTGCTGCCGATCTGCGACGACGAGGACCCCCTGAAGGTGCTGGACGAGGGCGGGGTGCCCGGTCTGGCCGAGCTGGTGCTGCACAACGGCACCGTCTACCGCTGGAACCGTCCGGTGTACGGGATCGCCGACGGCGTCCCCCATCTGCGGGTGGAGAACCGGGTGCTGCCCGCCGGGCCGACGGTCACCGATGTGATCGCCAACGCCGCCTTCTACTACGGGCTCGTACGGGCGCTCGCCGAGGAGTCCCGGCCGGTGTGGAGCAGGCTGCCGTTCGAGGCCGCCGAGGAGAATTTCACCGCGGCCTGCCGGCACGGCATCGAGGCCGAGCTGCTCTGGCCGCGGTCGGGCCGCTCCGGCGGGCTGACGAGGATCCCCGCCGTGCAGCTGGTGCTGGAGGAGCTGCTGCCGCTGGCCGCCGCGGGGCTGGACGCCTGGCACATCGAACCCGCCGACCGGGACCGCTATCTCGGGGTGATCGAGGAGCGCTGCAAGCGGCGCGTCAACGGGGCCTCCTGGCAGGTGGCCACGTACGGCCGGGCCCTGGGCGCCGGGCTGGGGCGGGACGCGGCGCTGGCGGCCACCACCCGCCGCTATGCCGAGCTGATGCACGCGGGGGAGCCGGTCCACACCTGGCCGGTGGGCTTCCCGGCCCCCTGAGGCCCCCGGGGACCCGGCGCCGCTGGCGGTTCCCCGGGCGCTCGGGTGGTCCCGGCGTCCTTCCGCCGCGTGGCTGTCGGGCAAGCTATGACGTCCCGGTGGTGTCCCTGGTTGAGGATGAAACGAGGAAAAAAGGGACCGCGCCATCAGCGAGGGTGGTCGTCCCCCGGCCTGTCGCGCATGATCTTCGTATCTCTATTCGAGACCCCGGTGCGGCGGTCGGTGGGATGAGACGTGATCGCAGAACAAAAGGCAGGTGTACAAGTGGAGGCCGGGCGCGTGGCTGATTCTTTTCCCCAGGAGGCCGTGTCACGAAGGATCTCGCGGTCCGAGGTGCTGCTGGTCCTGGCGCTCTCGCTGGGCGCCAGCGCGGTGTCCTCCCTTATCAGTTTCGTCGGATCGCTGACGAAGCCGGGGGGTTTGAAGGACCAGGCGGCGACGCTCAACGGCTCGTACGCTCCGGACCGTCCATGGCTTGATCTGTCATGGCAAATGTTCGGAATCGTAACGGCTCTGGTGCCGGTCGCGCTGGTCGCGCACCTGCTGATCCGGGAAGGAGCGGGGCTGCGGGCCATCGGATTCGACGTGACGAAACCCTGGTTCGACCTCGGCCGCGGAACCCTCGTCGCGGCCGGCATCGGCAGCGCCGGCCTCGCCTTCTACCTGGTGACCCGCGCCACCGGATTCAACCTGACGGTCGTTCCCGAGTCCCTGCCCGAGGTCTGGTGGAAATTTCCCGTACTGATCCTCTCGGCGATCCAGAACTCCGTCGTGGAGGAGGTCATCGTCGTCGGCTATCTGCTGCGCAGACTCGGGCAGTTGGGCTGGACGCCGATGGCCGCGCTGGTGGCCAGCTCCGTGCTGCGCGGGTCGTACCACCTGTATCAGGGGATCGGCGGCTTCATCGGCAACGTGGTGATGGGTGTCGTGTTCGTGCTGCTCTACCGACGCTGGGGCCGGGTGGGCCCGCTGGTCGTCGCGCACGCACTCCTGGACATCGGGGCGTTCGTCGGATACGCCCTGCTCGCCGGCCGGGTCGACTGGCTGCCGACACCGTGAGCACGGTGCCGTCAGGGCGGTGAGGGGGTGCGCCGGAAAAGTCCGCGCACCCCGACGGCCGTCAGAGCGTGGTGAGCAGTTCGCCGTCGATCACCGTGACCGCCGTGCCGGTCAGCAGGGTGCGCTCGCCGCGCAACGCGGTGCGGACCAGCCCCGAACGGGCGGACGCCTGGAGACCGGTGAGGTCGTCGCGGCCGAGGCGGGCCGACCAGAAGGGGGCCAGCGCGGTGTGGGCACTGCCGGTCACCGGGTCCTCGTCGATGCCGACGCCCGGGAAGAAGCCGCGCGAGACGTAGTCGTATCCCCGGGCGGGGTCCTCGGCGGCGGCGGTGGCGATGACACCGCGCCGGGAGTGAGCCGCCAGCGCGGCGAAGTCCGGGGCGAGCGCCCGTACGGCCGCCTCGTCGCGGAGCTCGACGAGCAGGTCGCCGACGTGCTCACCGGTGTCGTGCACTGAGACGGGGTCCGCCCCGAGGGCACCGGCGAGGCCGTACGGCACCGGCTCCTCGGTCAGCGCGGAGGTGGGGAAGTCGAGGGTGAGAGTGCCGTCCTGCCGGGCGGTCGCGGTCAGGATCCCGCAGCGCGCGGCGAAGCGCACCGGGCCCGTGGCCAGACCCGTGGTGTGCAGGACGTGGGCGGTGGCGAGCGTCGCGTGCCCGCACATGTCCACCTCGGTGGCCGGAGTGAACCAGCGCAGCGCCCAGTCGGCCGTGCCGCCCGGCGGCAGTGGGTGGGCGAAGGCCGTCTCGGAGAGGTTGACCTCGGCGGCGATCTCCTGCAGACGTGCGTCGGCCGGGAACGTACCGCTGTCCAGCAGGAGTACGCCGGCGGGGTTCCCGGAGAAGGGGCGGTCGGTGAACGCGTCGACGATGCGAATCCTCATGGGACGACCGTAGATCGCCGGGGCGGAGGCGGGCCAAGGCCAATTCCGGGTGGCCGGCCCCTGACCGGAAATCGAGGGTGTCCCGCAGGGGGATCACTCCGCAGCGGTACGTCCCGGCCCGACCTGGCCGGTAGCACCGCATGCCTGCGGGACCGGGAGCACCCGTCCCAGGCGAGCGAGCGGGGACACGGCCATCAGGACCGGCGACAGCATCATGCCCGCGGCCGACACCAGGAGGCCGGTGCGCAGACCCCACCCCTGTGCGAGGAACCCGCCGAGCAGTGAGCCGAGCGGAGTGAACCCCATCCCGACGAAGGTGATCGTCGCGGCCGCGCGTCCCTGCATCCCGTCCGGTGTGACGGCCTGCCGCACCGACATGACCGTGACGTTCACCAGCTGGCTGAACGTCCCGAACACGAAGTTGGCGGCCAGGAGCGCGAGGACTGTCGCGGTCGAGGAGCCGTGCAGGGCAGGTACGCACAGCAGCGCACCGTTGCCGAGCACCGCCGCCGACACGAGCACCACGCCGTGACCGAACCGGCCCGGCAGCCGTGCGGCCAGGACCGAGCCCAGGAGCGCGCCCGGTCCGGTCGCCGCGAGGGCGAGGCCGACGGTGGCGCCCGTCAGCCGCAGTTCGTGCGTGAGGAAGAGCAGGTAGACGGTCATCGTGGCCGCGAAGGAGAGCTGGAAGGCGGCAGAGGCGAGGCACACGGCCCGCAGCCAGGCGTTCTTGGCGACGAAGCGCAGGCCCTCCCCGATCCGGCGCCGGACCGGGGAGGCGCGCTCCGGTACCGGTGCCACCCGCCCGGGTACGGCTTCGGGACGGCGGATCCGCCGCAGAGACACGAACGAGACCGCGAAGAACAGCGCGGCGGTGGCCGTGGCGACCGGGGCCGACAACAGTGACACCAACGCGCCGCCGAGCGCGGGGCCGCCGATCTGCGCCGCGGACCGGCTGCCCTCCAACGCACTGTTGCCCCGCACGAGTTGGTCGCGCCGCACCATCCGTACGAGGGACGCCTGGTACGCCACGTCGAAGAGGACGGACAGGGCTCCGACGGTGAACGCCGCCACGAACAGCGCGGGCAGACCGAGCAGTCCGAGGAGACCGGCCACGGCCGCCGCCCCCAGGGCCACGGCTCGGCCGGCGTCGGTGAGCACCATCACCGTACGGGCCCGCCACCGGTCCACCCAGGCGCCCGCTAGGAGGGCGAGCAGCAGGATAGGCGCCTGCCCCACGGCGCGGAGGGCGCCCAACTGGCCCGCGCCCGCGTCGAGCGTCAGGACGGCGAAGAGCGGCAGCACGACGAGCGTCGTGTGCTCGCCGAGCTGGGAGGCCGTCTGACCTGCCCAGAGCCTGCGGAAGTCGGCGTCCCGCCAGGGGCCTGGCGGCATGGCTCTGCCGGAATCCGGTACGCCGGAGGAAGGGGAGGGGGAGGAGAGGGGCTGCACAGGAACCTCTGGAGTCGCCGGGCACGAGACCCGCGGCCGGGCGCACGGAGGCGCACCCGGGCATCGGGCGTGAAAGGGGCTCGCTGTGCCGCGACCTCAAGGGCAGCACGCGATGACGGGCCGGTCTGGCTACGACGTCAGCGCGCGCTCGGACGACCGAGCATGTCTCTCCGCTCCTGGTGGGGTCACTCCTCGCCCGGAAGGCTAGCGCTTACCGAGCGGGGGGAGAAAGGCAATTACGGGAGGCACGGAAAGGCGTGGCCGGCCTCGGACGGGTGCGACGGGGCGGCGGTACCCCTCGGCGTCCGCGATGCGGAGCACCGGAGGTCGGCCCCCGCTCCTGACGTTCTCACCACCCTGCCGTTCTCGCTGCCCGTACGGTTTTCACCGCCCGTACGGTTCTCACCCCACGTACGGTTCTCACCGCCCGTACCGTCCCCCTCGGTTCGGGCGACGGGAACGGCACGGGCGGTGAGGCCGCGTCACGCGACGGCGGTGCCCTCGAGCTCGACCAGCTGGCCGGGGACCGCCAGTCGCGTCACCCCGAGCAGGGTGCTGGCCGGCGCCACGTCGGCCGCGCCCAGCCGCCCCGCCAGCGCGCCGTAGTGCCGGCGCAGCAGATCGACGTCGGTCGTGTAGACGTTGAGGCGGACGAGGTTCGCGAGAGACATGCCCGCCTCGCTCAGCACGGCCTCCAGGTTGTCGATGCTCAGCGTCAACTGCGCCGCCATGTCCCCGTCGTGCTGGGGCTTGCCGTCGTCGCTCATCGAGGTCTGCCCCGAGACGTACAGGGTCCGGGTCTGCCCGGAAACTACTTCACCCTGGTTGAACCCCAGGTCCACCGACCACGTCACCGGGTTCACGGCCGTTCGTTCCAGTGCCACTTCAGCTCCATTCGATTCATGGGAGTACGGAGGTCCGTCGGCCCGGCGGTCGCCGGCCTCGACGTCGTACGGGGGAGCCTTCCAAACAAAAGACGACACCCTTGGTCATGTATTTCGCTACCGTTCCCGCATGCGCGCCGACCGATTGGTCTCGTTGGTACTGCTGTTGCGTCAGCGCGGTCGGCTGACCGCCGACACGCTGGCCCGTGAGCTGGAGGTCTCCACCCGCACCGTGCTGCGCGACATCGAGGCACTGTCCGCTGCCGGAGTCCCGGTCTACGCCGAACGCGGCAGGCACGGCGGGTTCGCCCTGCTGCCTGGTTTCCGGACCGAGCTCACCGGGCTGAACCACGACGAGACCCTCGCCCTGCTGGCCGCCGGACCGGGACGCGGGGAGCAGATGTTCGGTCTCGGACCGGCGCTCGCCTCCGCCATGCGGAAGGTGGTCGACGCGCTGCCCGAAAGCCATCAGGCCGCCGCGAGCGACGCGGCTCAGCGGATTCTCGTCGACCCGGAGACCGACCTGCTCTCGCGTCGGCCGGTCATGGACCAGGTACCGGGCACCACCATGATCGAGGTCCGCAGGGCCGTGCTCTCCGGCCGCAAGCTGCGCATCCACTACGCGGCCACGGGCCGGGCGCCGCAGTGGCGCACGGTGGACCCGATCGGCCTGGTGACCGTACGGGACCGGGGCTACCTGCTGGCCACCAGATCAGGCGCGGACCGCACCTACCGGCTGTCACGGGTGCTGGCCGCCGAGGAACTGCCCGAACCGGCCCAGCGGCCGAACCGGGTCGACCTGGACCGGATCTGGCAGGACCGTTCCGCGCGATTCCTCGCCGGCGGCGACCACGTCACCGCGCTGGTACGGGTGGCTCCGGCGCGGCGGGAGGAACTGCTGGGCACCGTGCTGGCCGTCCGCGCGGAAGATCCCGACACGGACGGCTGGCCGCGGCTGGAGGTCACCTTCCAGGACGCGCGGCACGCCGAATGGGCGCTGTGGCGGCTCGGTACGGATGCGGAGGCCCTGGCCCCGCAGTCCTTGCGCAGTGCCCTGCACGACCTGGCCGTCACGCTCGCGGCCCGCTACGGGGCCCAACTCAGTTAGGGCGCGTATCGAGTCCTGATCAATCTGCGGGAATCGACCTCACGAAAGGGACTGGATCGATAGACCTTCTTGCATGACGCGAGTGCAACTCACAGAACAAGAGTGGGAGTTCATCGAGCCGCACCTGCCGATCGGGGGGTGCGGTCCGTACCCCGAGCCCCTGCGGCAGCAGTTCGAGGGCGTGATCTGGCGGTTCAGGACGGGTGGGCAGTGGCGGGAGATGCCGACCGAGTTCGGTGCCTGGTCGACCGTCCACAACCGCTTCCGGCAGTGGCGTGACGCCGGCGTGTTCGAGGCACTGCTGGAGGACCTGATCGCGGAAGCCGCGAAGCGGGGCGAGGTGGACCTATCCCTGGTCAGCGTGGTCTCCACCACCGCGCGGGCCCACCACTACGCGGCCGGGATGCACCTTGATGAGGGCTTCGTCACCGCCCTGGAGAAAGCTGCTGCCGAAGAGGAGAAGGCCAAGTCAAAGGGGGCTCCCTTGAAGGACAAAGCGGGCAGGTCACCGAAGACGATTCCGCTCGGGAAGAGCGGCGACGCATCCGACGCCGGCACAAGCTCCGGCTGAAGGCCGCCCTCCTCGGACGCTCCCGGGGCGGGCAGACCAGCAAGGTCCACCTCGCTGCCGACCGCAAGTGCCGCCCCCTGGCATTCATCCTGACTGCGGGCCAGGCGGCGGACAGCCCGCAGTCCATCTCCGTCCTTGAGAAAGTGCGAGTGCGCGGGCCCGTCGGTCGCCCTCGCACCCGGCCGGACGCGGTCGCTGGGGACAAGGCGTACGCGTCCCGTGGAAACCGCGCCCACCTGCGTAAACGCCGCATCAAGGCGGTCATCCCGGAGAAGCGGGACCAGGCCGCCAATCGGAACGGGAAGGGCTCCAGAGGTGGCTGGCTCGTCAGCCACGACGCCGACCTCCAGTTACCTGGCCGGGCTCTACCTCCGTGCCTCGACGATCTGGATCAGGGATCTCATAGAGTCCACTCCTTGATCGCCGTGAAACGCGCACCGCACCCTGGTCGCCGCCCGCCGCCGGGACCAGGGCGCCGCTCTTGCCTCGAGGTGGCGGTGCCGCCTGTGCTCACATCCCGCCTGCGATTCTCATCACCGTGCCGGTGGCGTAGGAGGCGTCGTCCGAAAGCAGCCAGGCGACTGCTCCGGCGATTTCCTCGGGCTTGCCGGCGCGGCCCATGGGGGTGATCGCCGCCACCTTGGCGGGCCGCTGCGGGTCGGCGTGAAAGTCGGTCCAGATCGTCCCGGGGGCGACGCAGTTAACCCGGACGCCTTCGGCCGCCACTTCCTTGGACAGCCCGACCGTCATGGCGTCCACGGCGGCCTTCGCCGCCGCGTAGTGGACGTAGGTGCCGGGGCTGCCGAGGGTCGCTGCGGCTGAGGAGATGTTTACGATCGCCCCGCCTGCCGTCATGTCGCCGATGGCCCGGCGGGCGCACAGCAGGTAGCCCAGGATGTTGACTTCCAGGGCCTGCCGCATCCCTTCCGGGTCTGCGCTGGTCAGTGGTCCGACCGGCCCGCTCACCCCGGCGTTGTTCACCAGCCCGGTGACCGGTCCCAGGTGCGCGGCGGCAGTATCGAACAGACGGTCCACGTCCGCCGCGTCGGAGGTGTCGACCGCGACCGCGACGGCCGACCTGCCCAGCGCGCGCACCCCTTCGGCCACGACCTCGGCCGCTTCGGCGTCCGACCGGTAGCCGACGGCGACGTCGTGTCCTTCGGCTGCCAGCCGAAGGCAGATCGCCGCGCCGATGCCCCGGCTGCCGCCGGTGACCACAGTCACCCGCTGGCGCTCTCCCCGTTCCGCCATGTTCCGGTCCTTCGAGCTGGGCTGATAGATGATCGATCAAAGACCCACTCTACTCAGACTGCTTCCGTGTCGATCCCCGCCCCCAAGCGCCCGAGGTGAGGCGGTTACGCAGGTGGGCGTGGTTACCGCGAACCAAGGCGGCTTGTCCCGGCACCGCGTCCGGCCGGCCCGAACAGCGTCGGAGACTACGGCTCACTGAACTCCCCAGCTCGGTATGCCATTTGCACCCGCGTGATGCAAAAGGCCTGCAGACCCAAGTCCTCCGGTGAGGACGATTTCCGCAGATTGATCACGACTGGATACGCGCCCTAGGGGCGATGCGGTTCGGGGCCTGCCGCGGTTCAGCGACCGAACGGACGAAGGCGATCGTGCGTGAGCGCAAGCCTCCCCGACGCGAGGCGATGATCTCGTCGACCGGACGGCCGAAGGCTTCGCGGACCGGCTTGCTGTGTACCTTCACCGCGCAGTCGAGGTCGGTGCACAGGAGGAGACCGGTCGCGTCGAGGCGTTCGCGTTTGTCACGTGAGGGGCGTTGGGCGGTGAACAGCGAGACCTCGTTGAAGCGGCGGGCGAACCGGCACAGGTCGCACATCACCGCGCGCGAGCCGCGCGCCGAGTCGTTCGGGGCCTGGCGCAGCACCACTCCCCGCGCTCGGCCGTCGAGCTCGGTGACGAGGTAGGCGTGGGTCGGGGCGCGCATGTCTCTCCAGCCGAGGTAGTCGATCCGGTGCCATCGGACGTCGTCGAACCGGGCCGGCAGGCGGACCTTCTTCGCGGCCGGGTCCAGGTTCACGATCGCGCCGCGCACCTCTTCCCTGGTCATGGGGCGCATGGCTTCTCCTTGCGAGTCGCACACGGGTGCGATCTGTAGTGGGACGGGGGTGTGGGGACCCCGAGCGTCAAGGCGTGGGGGTGGTGGGTGCCGTGTGCCACGGCATCGCGCGGGGGCCGGGTCACGGCGCGAGTCCCATGCGATGGGCGGCGCCGGGGTCCCGCAGGGGTCTCAGCGCCAGGCGCACCAAGGCCAGTGCGTTGTCGTCACCGGCGATGCGATTGGCGCTGAGCTCGCCGCAGGACACGCACTGGTGGATGATCATCCACTCGCCGTCGGGCCTGACCGACATGCCCAGGGCTTCCATCCGGGCGCGGCAGTCCGCGGCCCGGTCGCCCGGCACCCGCCGGTCGACGTGCAGGCTGACCAGGCAGTTCGGACAGTGATTGCGGTGCGTGGTGCCGGGTGCCTCCAGGGGTACGTCCAGTCGGCAGCCCGCGCACCGGAAAGCGTCTCCCCGGTGCCCTCCCTGGCTGTGCAGGACGTCCTTGTACCGCTGCGGCCGCCGTGCGGCCCGGGCGCGGCGACGGGTGTTCTTCGCTCGTCTCGGCATGGCCGGTCCTCTCCTCTCCTTCCGGTTCAGAGGTCGCCGAACGCTTCGAGCGGAAAGGGAGGTTGCGCCAGTGGCCGGACGGCCAACCGCATCAGGATGAGCTGGTTGTCGTCCGTGCGGGCGGGGTGGGAGGTCAGCTCGTCGCACCGCACGCAACGGTGGATGACCACCCAGCCGCCCGTACGCGGCACGGCGACGGCGATCGGCGACATGCGGCCCCGGCAGTCACCGGAGCCGCCGTCGGCGGGGTCGGGAACATGCTGGAACTGCAGGCACGACGGGCAGTGATGGCGCCGTGCGCCGTCGTCGGCGACGGCGGACACGGTCCGGCCGCACCACGCGCAGGAGAAAGCGGTGTTCAGGGCGGTGCGTGGAGTGCTGGAGGGAGTTCTGTTGGTGCTGGACACCCGGGGTGCTCCTTGCTGGGAGGTCTGTGATGACAGCAAGAGCAGGCCGAGCGGCCTCGACGAAGAGGCCCACCCCGTACGACGCGACATGCGTGCGGGCGGAGGAAGGGGCTGATTCAGTGCACCGGAGAGTCACGTCCGGACGCCGTCCGAGAAGGACGGCAGCAGAAAGACGGACTACTGGCTAGACGGTGCAGCGAGGCGCGCGCGGCGCGGGCCGGAACATAAAAATCTCTCTTTTCCAGGGCGCGGAAGCCCAGAACAGACCGAGGAACGCCGTCAGCGTATGCACAGCTCGGTCGGGGGGCCAGCGATTATTTCCCGGCACCGCATCACCGGCTGCCCGCACCGCAACCACACGCGATCGATGAGCGCCCATGGCTTCAGGCCTGCCGGAGCGACCGTCAAGGCTTGTGGAGGGGAGAACCGACCCAGCGACGATATGCGTCCATGTCGACGTTGCTGCCGCACACGATGGTGGCTACGTGCCGGCCGGCGAAGCGCTCACGGTCTTCGAGGATCGCCGCGACGCCGAGCGCGGCCGACGGCTCGACGACGAGGCCGGCCTGGTCGAGGAGCATCCGCATACCGGCGATGATCGACGCCTCCCGGACAAGGACGGCGTCGTCGGCGACCAGGAGGAGGTCGTCCAGGACGGCCGGGATGGGATACCGGCCGGCGACGCCGTCGGCGATGGTGTCGGTCGAGCCGGTGGTGACGACGCGTCGTTGGCGCCACGAGCGTGTCAGCGCCGGTGCGCCCAACGGCTGGACGCAGATCACCTCGACATCGGGAGCCAGGGTTTTCATGACGTGACCCACGCCGGTGGCCAGCGCCCCACCGCCGAGAGCGATCAGAACGGCGTCGAACGACGGCACGGTGTCCACCAGTTCCAGGCCGATGGTCGCCGCGCCCTCGCAGGTCTCGATGTCCAGGCTGTCCTCGACCAGCCGAATGCCGTCATGCCGCGCGATGGCCGCGGCCCGCTGGCGCGCCGGCTCGTGATCGCCGTCCACCAGTTCCAGTCTGGCGCCCAGTGCGCGGATGCGATCGAGCTTGGCCCGGGTCGCGGAGCGGGATGCCACGACGGTGACGTCGAGCCCCCGGCCGCGGCCGGACCAGGCGAGGGCCTGGCCGAGGTTGCCCGCGCTCGCGCACACCACGGCTTGCGAGCCGTCATCGGCGAGCCGGCTCGCAACCACCTCGGTGCCGCGGGCCTTGAAGCTGCGGACCGGGTTCGCCGTTTCTAGCTTGACGCTCAGAGCGCATCCGAGGTGGGGCTCCAGCGCCTCGCAGCGGTACAGCGGAGTGTCGAGAAACATCGGGTCGATCAACCGGCGAGCCGCTCGGATCCGAGCGGTGTCGAGGCGTGTCTCCTGCACGACACAAGAGCCTAAGGGCTGTCCCGGCTGACCCAAAGTCTTTCGCGTGCCGCGTGCCGCGTGCCGCGTGCCGCGTGCCGCGTGCCGCGTGGGCGTGGGCGTGGTCAGGAGGTGACGAGCCCGGCGAGTTTGCGCAGCGACTCCTGGAGCGCCGCCGTCGCGGAGTCCTTGAGACTGCCGCCCATCAGTGAGACCGCCGCACCGGTGAACTCCCCGTCGATGCGCATCGTCGTGGCGTCGCCCTCCGGGGTCAGGGAGTACCGCATGGCCAGGTTGACCCCCATCGGGCCCTTGCCCCGGGTCGCCAGCAGGCGGCCCTCCTCCAGGCCGTCGACCGTCCAGATCACCTCGGCGGGGAAGCCCATGAGCTTCATGTTCTCCTCGTAGGTGGCCGCGAGCTCCAGCCGGGCCGGGCCGCCCTCGGGGAAGCTGGTGTGGGTGGCGTTCCACTCCCCGTACGACGAGAAGTCCGTCAGGCGGCCCCAGACCTTCCCGGCGGGCGCCTCGATGCGTGCCTCGGCGCTGACTTCAGCCATGCGACCACCCCTGGTTCGTCCGGTTTCGGTGTCGCGGAAGGTAGCGGGGGCCGCGTCAACATTCAATACTGATGCGCCGTCAGATCTGTTGGGGCTGTCTGTTCCGCCAGATCACCGCGGAGTCGAACCTGTCCGACGCGCGGGGGTGGGGGCCCTCGTCGTGGCAGTGGAAGGCCGCCCAGAAGAGATCGGCGGGCAGGGCGTCGTCGGGTGCGTACACGCGGTAGACGTACTGCAGCCCGTCCTGGGCGAGCAGCGCGACCATCCAGAACACCCGATCCTCCCCTTCTGCCCCCGCCGCGTCCCTGTGGCGTGGGGGACGTGCGCGCGGGGGCCTGCGGTTGCCGCGGGGGCGTGAGACGCAAGACGGCGCGCTCTCCGGACCGTCATGGTTGTGCCGTTCGGCGCGATCTCATCCGCAAGGATGACGGACGGCTGCGGCGTCCCCAACTTCGGTGGGATGCCCAATGGGTCGCTCCGGGGATGTCTTTCGGCCGTGGGACTGATGGGGTAGAGGTGTGCAAAACCGGACGCCGCGCATGCCTGACCAGCCCGCACCGAACCACGCCGAGAACGATGCCCGCTTCACCGTGGAACTGGCATCGGTGCTGACGGGTGCGCGCAGGCGCGCGCTGCGCGACGGTGACCGGCAGATCGACACCGCCCACCTCCTGCATTCGCTGATCGAGACGGACCCCGAGGTCCGCGAGGCCTTCGACGGTGGGCGCCAGTTGGCCAAGGTGCTCGGTTATCTCGTTCAGCGCAGCATCGGTTACGGGCTCCGCTGGCAGGGCTCCGTCGAGGACTCCGGCGCCGTTCCGGTGGTGCGCGACCCGGCGGTCGACGGCTGGTCGCCCTCGGCCCTCGCCGCGATGGAGGGCGCGCTGTACCGTGCGGCGTCGCG
The DNA here is from genome assembly GCF_044329855.1 of Streptomyces sp. NPDC017520. Classification (NCBI taxonomy): domain Bacteria; kingdom Bacillati; phylum Actinomycetota; class Actinomycetes; order Kitasatosporales; family Streptomycetaceae; genus Streptomyces; species Streptomyces sp. NPDC017520. The sequence continues at coordinate 157,407 of NZ_JBIRKB010000014.1, read as the reverse complement.
CGGCGAAGCGCGCGCCTCCGGCCTCGATCTGCTCGCCGCCCTGGCGGCCGACACCGAGTGCCGCGCGGTGGAGGTGCTCGCCCGCGGGGGCGTGGACGCGCGGTGGCTGGCGGACCGGGTGGTCGTGCTCACGGCCGAGGTGGCGCGACACGCTTGAGGCGCCCCGTGACGGTGATCCCTCACCGCCTTCCCGCGGTCGCGGCCGGAGGGCCGTCTCGACAGGTGTCATGGGGATGACGGTGCTGTCGACTGCTGCCATGATGTGCCGATGCAAGCGTCTTCGGGATTTCAGGGCAGAAGTGCCGGGCTGGGCCTCGCACTGGTCTCGGCCTTCGCCTTCGGCGGTTCGGGAGTGGCGGCCAAGCCGCTGATCGAGGCAGGGCTCGACCCGCTGCACGTGGTCTGGCTGCGTGTCGCGGGCGCCGCCGTCATCATGCTCCCGGTCGCCTGGCGACACCGGAATCTCGTACGGGAACGCCCCGCGCTGCTGGCCGGGTTCGGCCTGTTCGCGGTGGCCGGGGTCCAGGCCTTCTACTTCGCCTCCATCTCCCGTATCCCGGTCGGGGTGGCGCTGCTGGTGGAATACCTGGCGCCCGCGCTGGTCCTCGGCTGGGTCCGCTTCGTGCAGCGCAGGCCCGTCACCCGGGCCGCCGCGGTCGGTGTGGTGCTGGCGGTCGGCGGCCTGGCGTGTGTCGTCGAGGTCTGGTCCGGGCTCAAGTTCGACCTGCTCGGCCTGTTGTTCGCCCTCGGCGCGGCCTGCTGCCAGGTCGGCTACTTCGTCCTCTCCGACCACGGCGGGCAAGACGGCCGGGACGGCGGGGGCAAGCACGCCGAGCCTCCGCACCCCGTCGGGGTCATCGCGTACGGACTGATCGTCGGCGCGGCCGTCCTCACCGTCGTCGCCCGCCCCTGGGGCATGGACTGGTCGCTGCTCGGCGGCAGCGCGGGCATGAACGGCAATGAGGTCCCCGCCTGGCTGCTGCTCGGCTGGATCGTGCTGCTCGCCACCGTGCTCGCGTACGTCACCGGGGTCGTCTCGGTCCGGCTGCTCTCGCCCCAGGTGGCCGGAGTCGTCGCCTGCCTCGAAGCGGTCATCGCGACCGGACTGGCCTGGGTACTGCTCGGCGAGCACCTCTCCGCACCGCAGCTCATCGGCGGACTCGTGGTCCTGACCGGCGCGTTCATCGCCCAGTCCGCCGCGCCGAAGCCCCCGTCGGGTCCCGTCGCGTCCGGCGTCGGCGCCGGAGCGGCGGCGGGGGTCGTCGAGGGCGAGTTGTCCGGCGGCCGGGCCCCGCACTAGTGTGCCGACCATGCATCTGACTGTGCTGCCGCCCCCTGCCGCCTAGCGCGGGCGGCCACTCCTGACGAAGACCGGGCTCGGGCAGTCCCCGAGCGGCTCGTCGCTGCCCGCGTGCGGAGCCGAGCGACCTGCCACCCTGTCCTCCTCTGGAGAAGTCACATGTCCATCCCTGTTGCTTCCGCGCTGCCCGTCGGGCGGAGCATGCTGTATCTGGTCGTCGCCGGAGTCGCCTGGGGCACCGCCGGCGCGGCTGCCTCCCTGATCTTCCGGGTCAGTGATCTCGGCCCCCTCGCCCTGTCCTTCTGGCGCTGCGTGGGCGGTCTCCTCCTGCTGGCCGGGGCGCTCGCACTGCGCCCCCGCCGGACGCCCCGGGAGCCCGAACCCCGACGTCGCCGACTGTTCCGGATTCTCGGTACGGGCATCGGTCTCACCCTGTTCCAGAGTGCGTACTTCGCGGCGGTCGAGGTCACCGGCCTTGCCGTCGGCACCGTTGTCACGCTCGGCGCCGGGCCCGTCCTGATCGCCGTCGGGGCGCGTCTGCTGCTGGGCGAACGCCTCGGCCGGGGCGGCCTGGTCGCTGTGACCGGCGCGCTGACCGGGCTCGCCGTGCTGGTCCTGGGCGGCGAGGGCGGCGAGGTAGTGCCGGCCGGGGTGCTGCTCGCGCTGCTGTCCGCCTCCGGGTACGCGGCCATCACGCTGCTCACCCGCTGGCTCGGCCGGCACGGCGGCGGCGGTGACGCGCTGACCACCAGCGCCTGGGCGTTCGGCATCGGGGCGGTGGGCCTGCTGCCCATGGCCATGGCCGAGGGGCTGGCGCCGCACACCGCCGAGACGGGGCAGGTGCTGTGGCTGCTGGTCTATGTGGCCGCGGTCCCCACGGCGCTCGCCTACGCGCTGTACTTCGCCGGGGCGGCCGCCGTCCGGTCGGCCACCGTCTCCGTGATCATGCTCCTGGAGCCGGTGAGCGCGGCCGTCATCGCGGTGACCGTCCTGCGGGAGCGGCTGACGACGGCCACGGTCCTCGGCACGTTGCTCCTGCTGACCGCGGTGGCCGGACTGGCCCTCGCGGAGGCGCGCGGCGCGGCGGCGGCCCGCCGGGGGGAGGGCCTGGCCGTGTGAGGCCCCTGCCCGGCGGCGTGGCGGGTGCCGGTCGCGGCGGCCGTGGCCGCCGCGACCTCGGCGGGTCGGCGGGCCGCCGCGGCCTGCGTCAGAGTGCGGACAGGTACTCCGGTACGGCGATGGCCGGATCCATGTCGTCCGCGGGGACCGGCGCCGCGTAGCCCCGGGTGAGCGGCACGATGCCGGTCCAGTGGGGGAGCGCGCTGTCCTCGGGCTCGTCGTTGGGCCCGCCGGTGCGGACCTTCGCGGACACTTCGTTCAGGTCCAGCCGGATCACCGCTGTCGCGGCGAGTTCCTTGGCGTCGGCCGGCCGGGAGTCGCGGGAGCGGCCGGGCACGACCTGGTCCACGATCGCGTCCAGGGCGAGCCGACGCTCCTCGGGGTCGGTCACCGTCACGGCCGTGCCGTGCACCACCACCGAGCGGTAGTTCATCGAGTGGTGGAAGGCGGACCTGGCGAGCACGAGGGCGTCGACGTGGGTGACCGTCAGGCAGACCGGCAGCCCCGGGTCGGCGCTCCTGGCCGACCGTAGCGGTCGCGAGCCCGTGGAACCGTGGACGTACAGCCGCTCTCCTATCCTGCCGAAGAGGGTCGGCAGGACGACCGGGGCGCCGTCGCGCACGAAGCCCAGGTGACAGAGGCAGGCCTCGTCGAGGATGGAGTGGACCAGTTCGCGGTCGTAGGAGGCGCGGTCCTTGGCCCGGGTGGGCACCGTGCGGTCGGTGGGCAGGTAGGGGGCGGCGACGCCGGAGCCCGTGCCGTCGGGCGTTGCGGTGTGCTGCATTTGCTGACTCCATTGCACTAGTGCATACTGTTGTTTGTGCTAGGAGAGTATCGGATCAGTGGGCGGCGCGCAGCAGAGATCGCCGCCAGTGTGGAGCGCGGGGTCGGCTCCGGAGACCTTCCGCCGGGCCATGTGCTGCCCCCCATGCGGGAGTTGGCCGCGCGTCTGGAGGTCAACCCCAATACCGTGGCCGCCGCCTACCGGACGCTGCGCGAGCGCGGCGTGATCGAGACGGCGGGCCGGCGGGGGAGCCGGGTGCGTCCGGCCCCGGCCAGCACGTCGCGCGGCTCACTGCGGATCGAAGCGCCCCCGGGCGTCCGGGATCTCGGCGAGGGAAATCCCGATCCGGAGCTGCTGCCCGGCCTCGGGCCGGCGCTCGCGGCGGCCGCCGCGGCCGACGCGGAGAGCCATGGTCTGTACGGGCAGGCCGCGGTGGTCGCGGAGTTCGCCGCGTACGCCCGCGCCGTGCTGGACGCCGACGGGGTGCCCGCCGGGCCGGTCGCCGTGACGTCCGGAGCGCTGGACGCGATCGAGCGGGTCCTCGCGGCGCACCTGAAGCCGGGTGACGCGGTGGCGGTGGAGGATCCCGGCTGGGGCAGCGTGCTCGACCTCGTACCGGCGCTCGGGCTGCGCGCCGTGCCGGTCGGCGTGGACGACTCCGGCCCGCTGCCCGCGGATGTGGAGCGGGCGCTGCGGGCCGGGGCGCGGGCCCTGGTCGTCACCGACCGGGCGCAGAACCCGACCGGCGCGTCCCTGGACGCGCCGCGCGCCCGGGAACTGCGCGCGGTCCTCGGGCGCCACCCGGACGTGCTGCTGATCGAGGACGACCACGGACACGCCATCGTGGACCTGCCGCTGCACCCGCTGGCCGGGGTGACGGCCAACTGGGCGTTCATCCGTTCGGCGGCCAAGGCGTACGGCCCCGATCTGCGGGTGGCCACGCTCACCGGGGACGCCGTCACGGTCGACCGGGTGGCGGGGCGGCAGCGGCTCGGGCCCGGTTGGGTCAGCCGGCTGCTCCAGCGTGCCGTGCTCCACCTGTGGACCTCGGGAGCCGTCGACACCCTTGCGGTGTCCCGCTCCTACGGGGACCGCCGGGACGCGCTCATCCACGCGCTGGCGGAGCGCGGCGTGAGCGCCCGGGGCCGTAGCGGGATGAACGTGTGGGTGCCCGTGAGCGACGAGACCGGGGCCGTCGCCCGGCTGCTCCACGCGGGCTGGGCGGCGGCCCCGGGCGCACGCTTCCGGCTGGACACGCCCCAGGGGGTGCGGCTCACCGTCTCCCCGCTGACCGCGGCGGACATCGGGCCCCTGGCGGACGCGGTGGCCGCGGCAGCGGGTCCCGCACGGCCGGTCAGCTACGGCTGAGACCGGCGGCGTCCACGTCCGGTGGCCCGGCTCGGTCCGCCGCGGGTTCCGGCGGTACGGCTCGGTCCGCCGCGGGTTCCGGTGGGGCGGCGGCCGGGACGGCCGTGGGCTCCTGCGCGGCGGGGACAAGAGCCTCCGCGGGCTCGGTTGCGGTGGCGGGGCGGGCCCGGCTCTGGGTGAGGGCCGCCCCGACGAGGACGATCAGCGCCCCGACCGGGGTGTTCCAGCTCAGCTGTTCGCCGAGCAGTGCGACGCCTGCCGCCGTCGCGATCACCGGGACGAAGTACGTGACCATCTGGGCCGTCGTCGGACCGACCTCCTGGACCAGGCCGTACTGGAGCAGGACGGCGAGGCCCGTGCCCAGCGCGCCCAGGGCGAGCACCGAGACCGTCGGGAGCAGCGGAAAGGACGTCGGCGCCGAGGTGAACAGCGGCGTAACCACGGCCAGTTGCAACGTCCCGAGGAAGAGCTGGCTGCCCGTCAGCGCCAACGTCGACGACCCGGTCCCGGCCAGGGTGCGGCGTACGTAGATCCAGCCGACCGGATAGCAGAACGAGGCGAGCAGCGCCATGCCCGTACCCGGCAGGTCCAGGCCGGAGAAGCCCTGCCAGGCGCCCAGCACCGTGAGGACGCCGAGGAAGCCGACGCCGAGGCCGCCGACCCGGCGGCGGGTCGGGCGGTCCTCCGACAGGGCGACCACCGAGAGCGCCATGCCCCACAGCGGCGAGGTCGCGTTGCAGATACCGGCCAGCGTCGAGGGGATCGTCAGCTCCGCGTAGGAGAAGAGCGAGAACGGCAGTGCGTTGAGCAGGAGCGCCGCGACCGTGAGGTGCCCCCAGGTCCGGACGGAGCGCGGCAGCCGTTCCCGGCGCATCGCCATGGCGGCGACCAGCACCGCCGTACCGGCCAGCAGCCGGCCGAAGGTGACCTGGAACGGGGCGTAGCCGTCGGTCCCGATCTTGATCAGCAGAAAGCTGAACCCCCAGATGAGCGAGAGCCCCGCGAACCGGATCCGCCAGTCGAGGGCGGGGCGCCGCGCGGCGGACGCTCTCGGGGCGGGCGGAGGAGGTGGCGGGGAAGGTGGCGGGGGAGGTGCCGACGCCGGGGCCATGACCCCCGGCTCGCAGGGAGCGCTCATGAGGTCAACCCTGACGAAGATGACATCGTAGGACAAGCGAATCTTTCTGCGCTCGTTCGCGTAGCATCGCTTACATGTTGAACCTGGAGCGGCTGCGCACGCTGGACGCCCTCGCCCGGCACGGCTCCGTGAGCGGGGCGGCCGACGGGCTGCACGTCACGACCTCGGCGGTCTCGCAGCAGCTGGCGAAGCTGGAGCGTGAGGTCGGGCAGCGGCTGCTCGCCAAGCACGGCCGGGGCGTCCGGCTCACGGACGCCGGCCGGCTCCTCGCGGACCACGCCGCGCGGATCCTGTCGCAGGTGGAGCTGGCCCAGTCCGACATCGAGGCACAGCGCGGCGAGGTCGTCGGCGAGGTGCGGATCTGCGCCTTCCCGACGGCGGCTCGCGGGCTGTTCCCCGCGATGCTCACCGCGCTGCGCGCGGACCACCCCGATCTCGCCGTCCGTACCCGGGAGCTGGAGCCCGAACAGGGGCTGCGCGCGGTGCTCCGCGGAGACGTCGACCTGGCCGTCGTGCTCGACTGGAGCAACAAGCGGCTGCCTGTGCCCGGCGGGCTGGCCAAGGCCGAACTCCTCGACGACGCGCCGGACATCGCCATGCCGGCCGGGCATCCGCTGGCCGACCGTGACGAGGTGGAGCTGGAGGACTTCGCGGACGACCCGTGGGTGTCCTGGCCCGAGGGCGAATTCTGTTACGAGTGGCTGATGTTCACGCTGCGCTCGCGTGGTATCGAGCCCCGCATCGCCCATCTGGCGGGTGAGCACCACACCCAACTCGCGCTGATCGCTGCTGGGTTCGGCGTCTGTGTGGCTCCTCGGCTGGGGCGCGGTCCGGTCCCCGAAGGCGTGCGGCTGGTGCCGGTGCGGCAGACCATGCGGCGGCACGTCCACGCGGTCTGGCGCACGGACGCGGACCGCAGGCCGTCGGTCCGCGCCGCGGTGAAGGCGCTGCGGGCGGCGGGGGCTGGGGCGGGTGTGGGCGTGGGTGTGGCGGCGCACGGTGGATGAGCCCTGGAAATAGGCGGGTCGGGGCCGCGGGCGGGAGCTCAGGAGAGATCGGCGAGCTTGCGGAAGTCCCAGGAGGTGATCGTCTCCGGGGTGAGCCGCAGCCAGGCGTGCCGTCCGTCGTGCGGCATCTCCGCCATGCCGAAGTACTTCGCGGGGAACAGCCGCTCCGGCTCGGCGAGTTCGGGGCAGGGCTCGCCCGTGCGGGGCGCCTCGCCGACGAACTCCGCCCGGCCGGTGAGCTCCACGCCGCGCAGCTCCTCGTACCCCTCGCCGTCGTCCACGACCACGGCGATCCGGGCGTCCCCGTGCAGCTGGGACCAGCGCAGGCTGCGCGTGATGGAGTACAGCCAGAGGGAGTCGCCGTCCCAGACGAACCACAGGGCGCCGACGTGCGGGGCGCCGTCGGGGCCGAGCGTCGCCACCCGGCAGGTGCGCTGTTCGCGGAGATAGGCGTCACGCTCCCCGGGCGTCATCATGATCCGGCGGCCTCGTCGCTGGGTGTCGGTCATGGTCGCCCTCTCCCGTGATTTGACGCTACGTCAGGAAGTGTGGGGGCTCTTCCCTCGTGACGCAATGGCCGTTACTCTCGCGCGCCCGGTCCGTCTACGGGGGAGTCCGTCCACAGAAGTCCGTCCACGGGAGTCCGTCCACGGGAGTCCGTCCACGGGAGTCCGTCCACGGGAGCGCGTCCTCCCGGTCGGCGGTCACAGAGAAGGGGAGGAGCGCCCGTGCCGTCGAGGCCATCACAGGAGCGGCTCACCGAACTGCTCGACCCCGCCACCACCGTCCTGCTGACCGTCGAGTGCCAGCAGGGCGTCGTGGGGCCGGACAGCGCCCTGCCCGAACTCGCCGCCGCAGCTCGCTCGTCGGGCGCGCTCGACAACATCGCCCGCCTCGTCGCCGCCGCCCACGGGAGCGGAGTCCAGGTGATGCACGCGGTCGCCGAGAGCAGGCCCGACGGTCGCGGCGGCAACCACAACGCCCGGCTCTTCCGCGCCGCCGCCCGGCTGCCCGTCCAGCAGTACACCGGCAGCACCGCCGTCCGGGTCGCGGCCCCCATCGAGGTGGCCGACGAGGACCTCGTCGTCCGCCGGCTGCACGGCCTCTCGCCGCTGGCCGGCACCGACGTCGACCCGCTGCTGCGCAACCTGGGCTGCCGGACGCTCGTCGTCACGGGCGTATCGGCCAATATCGCGATCCCCAACGCCGTCTTCGACGCGGTCAACCTTGGCTACACGGCCGTCGTCCCGGCCGACGCCATCGCGGGGGTGCCCGCCGAGTACACCCCCGCGATGGTCCGCAACACGCTCGCCCTCGTCGCCACTGTCACCACCACGGACGCCGTGCTCGGCGGCTGGCAGCGACCGCGCAGGCGGGGGACGGGGCAGGGAGCGGCTACGCCAGCCTGATCGAGCCGCCCTCGACGGTGATCTCACGGGCGGGCAGCGGTCGCGTGGCGGGCCCGCCGGTCGGGCCGCCCGTGGCGGCGTCGAACGTGGAGTTGTGACAGGGGCACGTGATCGTGCCGTCCGATACGTCCTTGACCGCGCAGCCCTGATGGGTACACGTGGACGAGAACGCCTTGAACTCGCCCGGCTGCGGTTGGGTCACCACGACCTTCTGCGCGGCGAAGACCACCCCGCCGCCCTTCGGGATGTCCGCGGTCGCGGCGAGTACCTCTCCACCCTTCCCGCCGCCGCTCCCGGGCTGCTCGACCGTTTCCGAACCTCCCGAACCTCCCGAACCTCCCGAACCTGTCGAACCTTCCGACCCGTCCGATCCGTCCGATCCGCCGCACGCGGTGAGGGCGGCGGCCGCTCCTGCCGCTCCCACCGCGGCGACGACCGTGCGGCGTCCGAGGAGGCTCCGGCGTCCCTGCGTTGCGCTCATCGCGGCATTCCCTTCGTCGGTCTTCCCGGCTCGGTCACTTCGGTCAGGGTTACGTGCCCCGGGGACACGATGGTCACGCCGAGACCCCGGGATCTCGGGGTGCCGCGATGTCGGGATGCCGTTGGGCGGCCCCGGGCGGGGGAGGTTCCGCCGCCGAGCACGGCTTCCATCCGCCCGTCGACGAACAGGTCGGTACTCGCCACATCACGTACGCGAAAAGCGGGTTGGAGAAGGAGGCCGTGTTCAACAGGAATGTGGTCGGCCGTTTTCGTGTGGTCGGACATTCCTCGCCATCGATCACTCTCGGTTACTATGCTCACTTCATGCCGGAGGCCGGCAGTAAGGGGCGCGGCACCATCGACGGTCTGCTGGGGAGGGGCGGAGGCATCGGCTCGCTGGCCGAATCTCCCCGGATTCTCCCCAGCGTCGTCGACCGGTGACCCCTGCCTCTACGCCCCGGAGGAGTCGTCCGTGGATTGTAAGGCTGAAGAGATGGGTGGCCTGGGAAAGTGTTGGAAGAGGTCGTAGCGACTCGCTACGTCACGCCTCTGCGTGAGGGTGGCTCGCTCCCCGGAATCGTCGAGGCAGACGACCTGGGCACATACGTCATGAAGTTCACCGGGGCGGGACAGGGCCGCAAGACGCTCGTCGCGGAGATCATCTGCGGGGAACTGGGCCGTCGGCTGGGGCTGCGGGTGCCGGAGCTGGTGACCATCGAGCTCGACCCCGTCATCGGACTCGCCGAGCCCGACGAGGAGGTGCAGGAGCTGCTCCGCGCGAGCGGCGGACTGAATCTCGGGATGGACTACCTGCCGGGCTCGTTCGGGTTCGATCCGCTCGCCTACGAGGTCGGGGCCGCCGAGGCCGGCCGGATCGTCTGGTTCGACGCGCTGATCAACAACGTGGACCGCTCCTGGCGCAACCCGAACCTGCTCGTCTGGCATGGCGACCTCTGGCTCATCGACCACGGCGCGACCATGATCTGGCACCACAACTGGCCCGGCGCCCAGGCCTCCGCCGCCAAGCCGTACAACGCCTCCGACCACGTCCTGGCGCCCTTCGGGCCGGACATCGCGGCCGCGGCCGCCGAGCTCGCCCCGCTGGTCACCGAGGAACTGCTCACCGAGGTGGCCGCCGACGTGCCGGACGTCTGGCTGGCCGACGAGCCCGGCTTCGCCTCCGCCGACGAGGTGCGCCGGGCCTACATCGCACCGCTGCTCGCGCGGGCCGCCGACATCCACGCGCGGATCACGCTGGACGCGCCGGCCTCGACCCGGCCCTCCCAGGCGCCGGGCTGGCTCACCGAGCGGCTGCCGCCCCGGCCGAAGCGGGCCGCCGACGACCGCGCCGCGGCGTCCGCCCGTACCGGCGAGGAGGGTGGCCGATGACGCGCCGCGACGTCTTCGAGTACGCGCTCCTGCGCGTCGTGCCCCGCGTCGAGCGGGGGGAGTGCTTCAACGCCGGGGTGCTCGTCTACTGCCGGGCACACTCGTTCGTCGCCGCCCGTACGCACCTCGACGAGGCGAAGCTGAAGGCTCTGGACCCGGGCGCCGATGTCATCGGGGTGCGGGCCGCCCTGCGCGCCGTGGAGGGGGTCTGCGGCGGCGGTGAGGGGGCCGGTCAGGCGGCGGGCGACGACGCCGGGCGACGGTTCCGCTGGTTGATCGCCCCCCGCTCCACGGTCGTCCAGCCCGGCGCCGTGCACAGCGGCCTGACCGCCGACCCGGCCGGTGAGGTGGAACGGCTGCTCGACCTCCTCGTGCGCTGATCGACGCCCCGGCGGGACCCTGACGGCACAGCGGCGGGCGCTTCCGCCCGGTGTGACGTACGGCCCGCCGGGGCGTGCGCCGTTGACACCGGGTGCCAGGGCTTCTAGCGTCTCGTCTGCTGAAGGTACTAAGCGGTTGCTCAGCAACCGGGAGCCTTTCTGTCAGGGAAACGCCCCGACCCCCGCTGAGCCCCGATCCAAGGGCGAGGAGAACCAAGCATGTCCACCACCGAGCAGCGCGTCGCCATCGTGACGGGAGCGGCGCGGGGCATCGGCGCCGCCACCGCCGTACGTCTCGCGGCCGAGGGCCGTTCCGTCGCCGTACTCGACCTCGACGAGGCGGCCTGCAAGGACACGGTCGAGAAGATCACCGCCGCCGGGGGCACCGCGCTCGCCGTCGGCTGCGACGTGTCGGACGCCGGCCAGGTGGAAGCCGCCGTCGCGCGGGTCGCCGCCGAGCTGGGCGCGCCGACGATCCTCGTGAACAACGCGGGAGTGCTCCGCGACAACCTGCTGTTCAAGATGAGCGAGTCCGACTGGGACCTCGTGATGAACGTGCACCTCAAGGGCGCGTTCCTGATGGCGAAGGCCGTCCAGGCCCACATGGTCGAGGCCAGGTTCGGCCGGATCGTCTCGCTCTCCTCCTCCTCGGCCCTCGGCAACCGGGGCCAGGCCAACTACTCCGCGGTCAAGGCGGGGCTCCAGGGCCTCACCAAGACGCTCGCCAAGGAGCTCGGCAAGTTCGGCGTCACCGCCAACGCCGTCGCGCCCGGCTTCATCGTCACGGAGATGACCGCGCAGACGGCCGCCCGCGTCGGCATGGGCTTCGAGGAGTTCCAGGCGGCGGCCGCCACCCAGATCCCGGTCCAGCGCGTCGGCCGTCCCGAGGACGTCGCGAACGCCATCGCCTTCTTCGCGGGCGACGACGCGGGCTTCGTCTCCGGCCAGGTCATGTACGTGGCCGGCGGACCCCTCAACTGACCCGAAGGGCAGCGGACATCATGACGGTGCAGGACAGCGGAAAGGTCGCCCTCATCACGGGGGCGAGCCGGGGCATCGGCTACGGGATCGCCGAGGCGCTCGTCGCCCGCGGCGACCGGGTGGCCATCACCGGGCGGGGCGAGGACGCCCTGAAGGAGGCCGTCGAGCGGCTCGGCTCCGACCGGGCGATCGGCATCGCGGGCAAGGCGCACGACGAGGCGCACCAGGCCGTCGCGGTCGAGCGCGCGATGGAGGCCTTCGGCCGCGTCGACTACCTGGTGAACAACGCCGGGACGAATCCGGTCTTCGGCCCCATGGCGGAGCTCGACCTGAACGTCGCCCGCAAGGTCTACGAGACCAATGTGATCTCGGCGCTGGGCTTCGCGCAGCAGACCTGGAAGGCCTGGCAGAAGGAGAACGGCGGGGCGATCGTCAACATCGCCTCGGTCGCCGGGGTCTCCGCCTCGCCGTTCATCGGCGCGTACGGCATGAGCAAGGCGGCGATGGTCAACCTGACCCTCCAGCTGGCCCACGAGTTCGCCCCGGTCGTCCGGGTCAACGCCATCGCCCCGGCCGTGGTCAAGACCAGGTTCGCCGAGGCCCTCTACGAGGGACGCGAAGAGGCGGCGGCCGCCGCCTACCCGCTGGGCCGGCTCGGCGTGCCCGAGGACATCGGGGGCGCGGCGGCCTTCCTCACCTCCGCCCAGTCCGACTGGATCACCGGCCAGACCCTCGTGGTCGACGGGGGAATTTTCCTCAACGCCGGCGTGGGCTGAGAGCGGCCTGGGCCGGTTTGGCCCTGATTGGGTCAAGTGCCCCGCCGGGCCTGCGGATTGACCCGGTGGGGCGCTGCGGTATGGTCTGCCGACCCATGGCTGATCGAGGAGCGTGCACGTGTTCTACCGGGCCAGTCTGCAGGCTGCTGCAGCCCTAGCTTCCCTGTCTCTGCTGGCCGGCTGCGGTCTCCTTTCCGACAGTGGATCGGAAACGGACCAGAAGATAACCGTCGGGACGACCAGCTCCCCGTCCACACTGGATCCCGCGGCAGCCTGGGACGGGTCCTGGGAGCTGATGCGGAACGTCTACCAGACCCTGGTGAGCTTCCCCTCCGGCAGCACGATGCCGGAGCCGGACGCGGCGGACTCCTGCAAGTTCACCGACGCCACGAGCATGGCGTACCGGTGCACGCTCAAGAAGAACCTCAAGTTCTCCAACGGCGAGAAGCTCGACGCCGAGGCCGTGAAGTACTCCATCGACCGCATCGTGGACATCCACTTCAAGGGCGGCCCGGCCGGGATGCTCGACTCCCTGGACCGGATCGAGACCAAGGGCGACGACACGGTCGTCTTCCACCTGAACAAGTCCGACGCCACGTTCCCGTTCATCCTGGCCACGCCCGCGATGTCGCTGGTCGCTCCCGGCGACTACCCCAAGGACAAGATCCGCGACGACGGCAAGGTCACCGGTTCCGGCCCCTACCTCCTGGAGTCGTACAAGGACCGGGTCACCGCCGAGCTGAAGAAGAACCCGGACTACAAGGGCTTCGCCGACCGGAAGAACGACGCGGTCACCATCCGCTACTTCGAGAAGTCCGCCGACATGGTGACCGCGCTCAAGGCGGACGAGATCGACGCCACCTACCGGGGCCTGACCGCCGAGGAGGTCGTCAGCCTGGAGGACAACAAGGCCGACAACGCCGGCCTCCAGATCGTCGAGAGCACCGGCGCGGACATCCGCTTCCTGGTCTTCAACCCGAAGGACCCGGCCGCCGCGAACCCCGCCGTCCGCAAGGCCATCGCCCACGTCGTGGACCGTGACGCCCTCGTCGCCAAGGTCTACCGGGGAACCGCCGAGCCGCTCTACTCCATGGTCCCCAAGGGCATCGCCGGACACACCACGGGCTTCTTCGACACCTTCGGCGACCCGGACGTCAAGAAGGCGAAGAACATCCTCACCAAGGCCGGTATCACCGAGCCCGTGAAGATGAAGTTCTGGTACACCACCGACCGGTACGGCTCCTCCACGGAGCCCGAGTTCGAAGAGCTCAAGCGCCAGCTGGAGGCGTCCGGGCTGTTCGAGATCACGCTGCGGGGCGAGCCCTGGAAGACCTTCCAGGAAGGCTTCAACAAGGGCGACTACCCGGTCTTCGGCCGTGGCTGGTTCCCGGACTTCCCGGACCCGGACAACTTCATCGCCCCCTTCGTGGGCAAGGAGAGCGTCACCGGCACCCCGTACATCAACAAGGAGATCACCCAGCAGCTGATCCCCGCCTCGCGGCAGGAGAGCGACCGGGGCGCGGTCAGCAAGCAGTTCGAGCGGGCCCAGGAGATCCTCGTCGAGGACGTCCGCCTGCTGCCGCTGTGGCAGGGCAAGCTGTACACCGCCTCGGGCGAGGACATCGGCGGCACGGAGCGCGCGCTCGACCCGCAGACCGTGATGCAGCTGTGGGAGCTGTACCGCAAGGCCAGCTGGTAGACGCTGTACGGAGGGGCTCCCGGGACCCGTTGTCAGTGGTGACCGGTAGGTTCTGGGATCAAGAACCTGTTGCTCACCGGAGGTTGTGGACGTGACCGATATCGACCTGCTGCCCGAGTCCTGGCGTGCCGTCCTCGGCGAAGAACTCCAGAAGCCGTACGTCAAGGAACTGGCGGACTTCGTCGAGGAGGAGCGGGCCAAGGGCCCCGTGTATCCGCCGCGCGAGCAGGTCTTCGCCGCCCTGGACGCCACTCCGTACGAGAAGGTGAAGGTCCTCGTCCTCGGCCAGGACCCGTATCACGGCGAGGGCCAGGGACACGGGCTCTGCTTCTCCGTGCGCCCCGGTGTCAGGACGCCGCCGTCCCTGCGCAACATCTACAAGGAGATGCACCAGGAGCTCGGCCTGCCTGTCCCGGACAACGGCTATTTGATGCCCTGGGCCGAGCAGGGCGTCCTCCTGCTCAACGCCGTGCTCACCGTTCGGGGCGGCGAGGCCAACTCCCACAAGAACAAGGGCTGGGAGAAGATCACCGACGCGGTGATCCGCGCCGTCGCCGACCGGCCCGACCCGGCGGTCTTCGTGCTCTGGGGCAACTACGCGCAGAAGAAGCTGCCCCTGATCGACGAGGAGCGCCACATAGTGGTGAAGGGCGCGCACCCCTCGCCGCTCTCCGCCAAGAAGTTCTTCGGCTCCCGCCCCTTCACCCAGATCAACGAGGCCGTGGCCGCCCAGGGGCACCAGCCGATCGACTGGCGGATCCCCGACCTCGGCTGACGGGCCCCGGCTGACAGGACCCGGCCCACGGGCCTTGACGCCCGTGTCTGACCGGTTATGCGGAATCCCGGCGTTAGCGTCGGACCGACGGCAGCCGGTTGGACGGGCGACGGAGGAGACCGCAGTGGTGGAGCAGCAGGAGGCGTCCGATGACGCCGTCATGACCAGGATCGGCCAGGCGATCATGCTGCTCCACGGAGGTGACCGGGAGGAGGCCCGCAACCGTTTCGGCGCGCTCTGGTCGGAGCTCGGAGCGGACGGCGACGCCCTGCACCGCTGCACCCTCGCGCACTACATGGCCGACACCCAGGACGACCCCGGCGACGAGCTGGCCTGGGACCTGCGTGCCCTGACGGCCGCCGATGGCCTGCGAACCGCCGAGGCACCGGTCGACGGGCCGGACGGCGGGGAGGGGCCGTGCGGCGGCGACGGGGATGGGCGTGGCGGCGGCGACGGGAAGGGGCGTGGCGGGGCCCGGTCGGCGGAACACCGCGACACCCCGGCCGTCCGGGCGTTCTACCCCTCGCTGCACCTCAACCTCGCGGCGGACTACCTCAAACTCCAGCGCCCCGACTCGGCCCGTGTCCACCTCCAGCGGGCCCGCGCCGCGGCCGAGTCGCTCGCGGACGACGGGTACGGCGGCGGGGTCCGCGCCGCCATCGACCGCCTGGAGCTCCGCATGCGGGAGCAGTGACCCCGGGCGCCCACGCGGAGGCGGGAGCGTCAGCGGCCGTACGTCTCCGAGCAGCTGCGGGACTCCGGACTGCCCGCGGGCCAGCCGCCGTACCCCCGGCCGAGCGCGCAGACGTCCGCCCCGACGCCGGGGACGCGCGGCAGGGCGGGCACGGTGACGGACGGGACGCCCGGGACCCGGCGCGGCGTCCGGGGCTCCGGCGGCTCCGGGCGCTCCCGAGGACGGGAGACCCTGGCCGGTGCGGTGCGCCGGGTCTGCGGTGGGGAGCCGGCGGCCGGGGGCGCGGGGGAGGACGGCAGGGCCGCCGAGGGGCTCGGACCCGGCACCGCCTCCAACGCCTCACGGGCGGGCGGCTGCACGATCTGCGGGGCCACGTCCTGGGCCGGCCCGGTGGCGCCGGGAGGCGGCGGGGGAACGGCCCGGGGCTCCACCGCGACGCAGCCGGAGACGGCCGTGACCGTCAGCCCGACCAGGAGTTTCGCGGCGATTCTGGTTCTCTGCACGGGACAACTCTGCGGTTCTCCGGGGCATCGGGGGCCCGCTGCACCGGGAATGGCCCGCACGAGTGACCCGGTCAGCACGGCGCCCCTCCCGCGCCCGGCCCGCGCTCGCCGGAGAGCGCGACCGTCAGTCGCCGGTAGCACCGTCCACGCGCTTGCGCACCAGGTCGGCGTGGCCGTTGTGCCGGGCGTACTCCTCGATCATGTGCGTGTAGATCCAGCGCAGACTGAACGGCTTGCCCGCCGAGCCGACACCCTTGGAGAAGTCGTCCAGACCATACGCGGCGGCGTTCTTCCGGGCCGCCGCGACCTCCGCCCGCCAGGTGGCGTCCGCCTCGGCCCAGGTGTCCGACTCCGTCACATGGAACTCGCCGTCCGGGTCCTCCTCGGTGCAGTAGAGGTCCGGCAGCTCCTCGCCCGCCAGCACCTCACGGAACCAGCCGCGCTCCACCTCGGCCATGTGCCGAAGGAGCCCGAGCAACGTGAAGGCGGACGGCGGCACCGAGGCCTCGCGCACCTGGGCGTCCGTCAGCCCCGCGCACTTCATGGCCATGGTGGCGCGGTGGTAGTCGAGCCACCCCTCCAGCATGGGGCGTTCGGCGGCGTCGAGAGCGGGTTCGGAGCGTTCCGGAGAAGTCATGCGGGCCATAGTGACTCATGATCATGGCCCTGGCCAGGGAATTCGCGAGCGGTCCGGCAGAAGGGCCGAGGACGGTCGCAACGTATGCTGCCGGGGCGTGAACAGCCGCGCACAGCGGCGCGGCACGGCGACAGGGAGACCTCGTGAAGATCGGTTGCATCGGGCTCGGCGACATCGCGCAGAAGGCGTACCTGCCGGTGCTCAGCGCCGTACCGGGGGTCGAACTGCATCTGCAGACCCGCACCCCCGCCACGCTCCACGCGGTCGGCGACACCCACCGCGTTCCGGCCGACGGCCGTCACACGACCCTCGACTCGCTTCTCGCCGCCGGGCTGGACGCGGCGTTCGTGCACGCCCCGACCGCGGTGCACCCGCAGATCGTGGAACGGCTCATCGAAGCCGGTGTCGCCACCTATGTCGACAAGCCGATCGCCTATGGGTACGCCGACTCCGAGCGGCTGGTGAACCTCGCCGAGGAACGCGGCGTCAGCCTCGCCGTCGGCTTCAACCGCCGCCTCGCCCCGGGCTACGCGCAGTGCGCGGAGCACCCGCGCGAACTGATCCTCATGCAGAAGAACCGGGTCGGACTGCCCGAGGACCCCCGGACGATGATCCTCGACGACTTCATCCACGTCGTCGACACCCTGCGCTTCCTGGTCCCGGGCACCGTCGACCACACCACCGTGCGGGCCCGGATCGTGGACGGGCTGATGCACCACGTGGTGCTCCAGCTGTCCGGCGACGGATTCACCGCGATCGGCATGATGAACCGGCTGAACGGGTCGACCGAGGAGATCCTCGAAGTCTCCGGCCAGGACTCCAAGCGACAGGTCCTCAACCTCGCGGACATCGTCGACCACAAGGGGCAGCCCAGCGTGCGGCGGCGCGGCGACTGGGTCCCCGTGGCCCGGCAGCGCGGCATCGAAGCCTGTGTGCACACCTTCCTCGACGCCGTGCGCCGGGGCGAAACGCTCAGCGCCCGGGACGCCCTGGCGACCCATGAGCTGTGCGAGCGGGTGGTCCGGGAGGCCCTGGAGCAGGCCTCCTGAGCGCCCGCAGCCCCTCGACGGCGCACAGCGCGGCCAGCGCCGCCAGCGCCCCGTACACCGGCCAGGCGCCGAGCCGGACGTAGAGCGTGCTCCCGCGCGCCAGCGGCAGGTCGAACACCTCCGTCGCGCTCGCGTCCGTGCCGAGCGGGCGGCCCACCCGCTCCCCCCGGGGCCCGTACGCCGCACTGATCCCGGTGAGCGTCGAGTGGACCATCGGGCGGCCGTTCTCGGCTGCCCGCAGCGCCCCCAGCGAGGCGTGCTGGGCCGGGGCCCAACTGTCCTGGAACGTCGAGGTGGCGGACTGGGCGACGATCACCTGCGCCCCGTCGCGCACCAGCCCGCGGCTCATATCGGGGAACGCCGTCTCGAAGCAGACCAGGGGGCCGATCCGCAGCCCCCGCGCCCCGTCCGGGAGGGTCATCACCACCTGGCGGTCGCCGCGCAGCCGGTCCTCGCCCGCCGCCTTGCCCACGGAGGTCGCCCACCCCAGCAGGGAGCGGGCCGGAACGTACTCGCCGAAAGGGACCAGACGCATCTTGTCGTAGCGGTCCCCGGTCGGCCCGTCCGGGCCCACGAGCACCGCCGACTTGAAGATCCCCGACCGCCCCGAGCCGTCCGTCTGCCGGGCGTCCACATTGACCAGCAGATCGGCGCCGACCAGGCGGGACAGCCCGGCCAGCCGCCGCGCGGTCTCCGGGCGCTCCCAGGCACCCGCCCCGATGCTGCTCTCGCCCCACACGACCAGGTCCACGTTCCGGCCCCGCAGCGAACGGGTCAGCTCCTCGCCCCGGTCGAAGCGGCGGGCGACGCTTCCCGGTCCCTTCACCACGCCGGGCTGCACGACGGCGATCCTGACCGTGCCCGTGTTCGTGGGCCGCGGCGCCCAGGCCCACATCGCCGCGACGGACAGGGCGCACACCACCAGCAGGACGCCGGCGGCCGTACGGGCCGCTCGCTCGGCGACCAGCAGGGCCGCGCCGGTGTTCACCGCGAGCACCAGCAGACTCACCAGCCACACCCCGCCCACCGAGGCGACCCGCAGGGCGGGGGCGACCTCCCACTGGCTCGCACCGAGAAGCCCCCAGGGCCCGCCGAGCCCCTCCCAGGACCGGACCAGCTCGATCATCAGCCACCCGGAGGGCACGACGACCACGGCGGCGACGGCACGCGACACGGAAGGGGCCCCGCCGAGCAGCCGGGACACCAGCAGCCCCCAGGGCGCCCAGAGCAGCCCCAGCAGGGCGGCCAGCAGCACGATGAAGACGTGGAGGCTCGGGATCAGCCAGTGGTGCACCGCGATGACGAAGCCGATGCCGCCGATCCAGCCGTCCAGCGCGGCTCTGCGGGGTGAGGGCGCGGTGCGGATCAGCAGCAGCCAGGGGACCAGCGCGACGTAGGCGAACCACCAGAGTCCGGGCGCGGGAAAGGCGAGCGCCGGCAGCGCTCCGGCGAGCAGCGCCGCCGTGCCCCGGACCCAGGGGGACGAGAGCGCCCCCGCGTCGGCGGAGTCCCGGCCGCCGGCCGCCGGACCGTCACCGGAGGCGCCGTGACCGGAGGCGCCGCCTGCGCCGGTACCGCCTTCGGCAGCCCCGCCCGCACCGGACGTTCCCTCGCCGGGAGCGCCGGCCGCGTGCCGGCCGGCCGGGAGACGCCCGCCCCGGATTCGCATGCCGTGCCCTCCTCGGTCGTGCGCGGGCGGGCGGTCGCCCTCACCGCGTCAACCCCTGGATACCCAGTGTGGGGGAGGTGATCCGCGCCGGACACAGGGCGCGGGCCGAGCGGGGCACGACGGACGGGCCCGGCGCCCTTCGCACGGCGGCGACGGCAGTGCGACGGCGAGGCCTACGCGCCGGGCGCCCGGCGCCACTTCTCCTGGACGGTGACCGTACGGATCAGCCAGCCCGGTTCGGCGCGGTGCAGCTCGAAGGTGTAGCGGCCGCCGGTCACGAAGTCCGGCGTGGCGACCCCGGACCGCCCGGATTCCGTCCGGCCCGGCGCGTCCGTCTCCGGCCCGTCCGCCGTCTTCGGGGCCAGGCACATCGGATTGAGGTAGTCGGCCCGTACCTCGGCCCGGTCGCCCGTGTAGCCGCCCAGGTCCTCCAGGTCGATCCGGCGGTTGACGATCAGGTGCTGACGTACGGGGAAGAGGCGCATCGTCTCCTCCAGCCACCGGGCGATCTCGTCGGCCGGGCCCTCCAGGCCCCCGGCGTCCCGGTAGTCGGCGCGGCCGTCCGGGGCGAACAGGGCGCCGTAGTCCGACCAGGCCCCGTCGTCGACGGCCACCGCGTACCCGGTGATCACCGCATCGATGGCAAGCCGGTCCAGCACGGTCGCGAGTGCCACACGCTGTGTCATCGGGCAAGTCTCGGTCAAGCCGCCCGCCAGGCCAAGGGGCCCGCGCCGACGGGCCGGGGCCGGCGACCCGTCGGGGCGCGGGAGAACGGCTCCGCCGAGCAGGGGAACCGGCTCAGCAGGGCACGACGGCGACCGGTCCCAGCGCGTGCGTGACCGCCGTCTGCGCCACCGGGGACAGCCCCAGCCCGAGCGACTCGCCGCCCTTGCGACGGCCGACCACCGTCAGGGCCGCCGTCGCCGACGCGGTCACCAGGGTGCGCGAGGCCGAACCGTTGACCGGCTCCCGGACGATCTCCACCTGCGGGTACTTCTCGTGCCACCCGGAAGTCAGCTCGGCCAGGGTCCGCGCGGCCGAGCCGGCCGCCTCCTGCCGGTCCAGGACGGGCCCGCCCGCGAGCATCGAGGAGAACATCGTCCAGCCGTGCACGATCCGCAGCCGGGCGCCCGGCCGGGAGGCCGCGGTGGCGAAGGCGAACTCCAGGACCGCCTCGCTGCTCTCGTCGGCCGCCACCCCCGCCACGATGTCGGTGAACGCCCCCGCGTCCCCGGGACGGTTCTCGTCCCCCTCCGGGCCGTCCTCCTGCACGACCACGACGGGACAGCTCGCCATCGACGCGGTGGCGAGGCTGTTGGAACCGACCATCAGCGAGCGGAAGCCGCCGAGCCCGCGCGAGCCGACCACGATCATCGACGCGTCCCGGCCGAGCGAGACCAGGGCCGCCGACGGGAAGTCCAGCGGGGCCAGCGTCGAGGGCCGCAGCTCCGGAGCGATGAGGGCGCTCCGGCGCACGGACTCGGCCAGGAGGGCCTCCGCCTCGCGCCGTCCGGTCTCCTCGTCGACCTGCCGGGTGAGCGGGCGTACGTGGACGATCAGCAGGGGCAGCCCCCGCCGCACGGCTTCGTGGGTGGCCCAGTCGAGCGCCTGCCGACTGTGCGTGGAGCCGTCGACTGCGGCGATCACGGGAAGATCGTTGGTGGTCATGCCTCCGAGCGTACGTCGCCGGGCGGACGGCTCTCACCCGTAGTGGAGGACGGCGCGCACGCACGGAGGCGGACGGCGCGCACGCACGGAGGCGGACCGCTTCTCAGTCGTGGTTGTGGGTGGAGGTGGCGTCCTTGGGGGGTGTGCTGCGCCCGCCGTCGCTGCCGCTGGCCACGACGGCGACGAGAGCCGCCAGGACGGCCACCACGGCGAGCCGGCCACCCACGCGCAGGGCCCACCCGGTGCGGGCCCCGGTGGTCGCTCCCGGCCGGCCGGGCAGCTTCTCGGAGCGCCGGGCGGGCCGCGTCAGGCGCAGGAGCAGCAGCGCGGCGATCGGGAGCTGGAGCAGCCAGACACTCGTGCGGAACCAGCCGTCGTACCAGACGTTGGTCCCGTACAGCAGGGTGTGCCAGACGCTGAGGACGTAGACGACGATCACGCAGCGGTGCAGTACCCGCCAGGTCTTCTGGCCGATGCGGTGGCGTACGTAGAAGATCAGGCCGAGAGGGATCGCGAGGTACAGGGCCGCCTGGCCGATGGGGATGGCGATCTTGCCGGTCCCCGAGTCGTAGCCGCCGGGGACGAGGGCCTCCACGAAGGCGGTGGCGACCGCGGAGTTCCAGGACGCGGTGTCGTGCCGGACCAGTTCGGCCCCGAACAGCAGGGCGTGGGCCGCGATCAGGGCGATGGTGTTGAGGCTCGTGGTGCGGTGCAGGCGTTCCAGCCGGGGGCCCGACAGCGGCAGGCGGCCTGGTCGCGGCCCCGACAGCATCAGCCCGAGGATGACGGTTCCCCAGGCCCAGAGCAGGGCGGACCAGCCGAACGCCTGGCTGAGGAAGTACATCCAGAAGCCGCCCGCGTCGGCCATGAACGGCATCACGGTGACGGTGGACGAGGTCTTGTTGCGGATGCGTATATAGAGCAGGACGAAGATCGCCGCGGTGATGAGGAGCGCCACCAGGCCGTCGGGCCACGAGGCCCGCAGGTCGGAGCGGAGCGTCGGACGTCTCGGCTCTCCCGGCCGCCGGGGGGTGGGGACCCGGCCGTCGTCCGGTGCGGTGCTTCCGGTGGCCGCGGCCGCGGTTCCCGTTCGGTCCTCGGTGGCCGGTGCGGTGCTTCCGGGCGTCTCGGCGGCCGCTGCCGGTTCAGGGGCGGGGGGCGGGTTCGTCATGCGGCCTCTTCGGGGCGGGGGGATCTGGCGGCGGGGGCGGATGCGGCGGCCCCGGGCCACGAGGCGTACGCAGACGCGTTGTTGGAGCAGTCGGGCGCTCGGAGGGAAAAGTTCCCGCCCTTCGTGTGTGATATGGATCACGTCTTGCCGCTGGTGGGGCAAACGCGGTGAACTCCCGTTGTTTCGGCATCTGGTGCTCTTCTCTCCGGGGTGGGCGCGACTGGCACGATGGCTGCTATGGGAGCCGGAACCGCACTCCGACTCGGACGCACCGCGCTGTTCGCGGTGGTGTGCGTCGCCGTGTCCGGACTCGGCCACGCGCTGATGTCCGGCGCGCCCCTGCCCCTGCTCGTCCAGGCCGCCGCGCTGCTGCCGGTGTGCGGGGCGGGGTGGTGGCTCGCCGCACGCCGGCGGAGCGCTCCGGTGACCATGACGGCCCATGTCCTGGGCCAGTTGGGGCTGCACGCCCTCTTCGCCTGCGCCGGATCCTGGCTGCCGTCCGGCGTCGGCGCGCACCACTCGGGCGGCGGGCGCCGTGTGCCGGACGCGATGAACCACTCCGCTCACGAGGTCCCGATCGGCGGCCCGTCCGACCTGATGGGGCTTCTGGCCGCCTTCGACGGGGCGGTGTTCACCCTCGGCATGGCCGCCGCCCACGCGGTGGCCGGGCTGATCTGCGGCTGGTGGCTGTGGCGCGGCGAGGTCGCCCTCGCCCGGCTGGGCCGCAGTCTGGTGCTGTTCGTCCGGGCACCGCTGCGGACGGCCTGGCGCCTGTGGTCCGCGACGCCCCCCGCGCCCGCGCCGCCCGTCCGACGACGCGTCCGCCGCCGGCCCTGCCGCCCCCGGGGCATCCTCGCCCTGCACGCCATCTCCCGGCGCGGGCCGCCGCACTCCCTCCCCCTCCTCTGACCTCCATCCGCCCTCCGGCCGCTGAGCGCCGGAGGCGGTACGGGTGTGCGCCGCGCACACCCGTGACAGGCATGCCGGTTCACCGGGCCGCCCCCGACGGGGCCCGGGACCGGTCGCCGGAGCCGGGCGACCGCTGCCGCGGCTCCGCAAGGACGCGAAGGACTGCTGTGACTCTTCCTGCTCCCGCGCTACCGGCCGTCGCCAGGCCCGCTGCCGTCGCGCCGCCGCCCGCCGCGCCGCCGCCCGCCTCCCGGCCGCCGGTCATCCGGGTGTCCACCACCCGCCCGCCCCGCCCCCGGGTCCCGGCCGCCCGGCAGAACGACGGGCAGATCACCGACTGGGCGCTCGCCGCGGGCGGCGGGGACCGGGAGGCCGCCGACCGCTTCGTCCGGGCGACCTACGAGGACGTCCGCAGATTCGTCGCCTATCTCAGCTCCGACGTCCCCGGGGCCGACGACCTGGCTCAGGAGACCTACCTCCGGGCGATGAGCGGACTGGCCCGGTTCGGAGGGCGTTCCTGCGCCCGGACCTGGCTGATGTCGATCGCGCGACGCGTCGTCATCGACCGGCACCGCGCCGCCGCCGTACGCCCCCGGACCGCCGACACCGCGGACTGGCAGACCGCCGCGGAACGCGCCCAGCCCCGTCATCCCGCCGGATTCGAGGAGTCGGTCGCGGTGCTGGACGCCCTGCGCCGGCTGGACCCGGCACGCCGTCAGGCCTTCGTCCTCACCCAACTGCTGGGCGCGTCCTACGAGGAGGCGGCGGCCGCCGCCGGCTGCCCGATCGGCACGGTGCGCTCCCGCGTGGCCCGCGCCCGCCGCGAACTCGCCGGGCAGTGGCGCGGGGCGCCGGCCCAGGAGCACCGGCGCCCGCGTCCCTCACTGGCCTGACCCACCCGCTCCGGCAGGCCCCACCTGCATCGGCCTGCCCCACCTGCTCAGGCCTGACTCACCTGCTCCGGCCTGCCCCACCCGCACCGGACGGAAACCGCTAGCCGACGCCCGCCCGCGAGCCCTCGGGCTCCCGGGCGGTGCGCCGTCGGCGGAGCAGGAACACCGGCAGCAACAGGCACTGGAGGCAGACCGCCCCCCAGAACACCCGCGCCGAACCCGCCGACTCCGCCGCCCCGTACAACTGCCCGCCCACCACCCCGCTGGCGAACGCGCCGACGCCCGCCGCCAGCCGCTGCCGCCCGAACACACGCGCCGGGGCGGCCGACGAACGGGCCAGCGCCTCCAGGTCGTTCTTGAGGAAGAGCACGATCTCACCGAGACACAGCAGCGCCCCGCCCACCGCGATCCCCGCGCGCCCCCCGGCCCCGATCGCCGCCATGCCCGCCGCCATCGCGCCGAACCCCCACCGCAGGGCGGCCGGGTAGCTCAGTGCGGCGACCCGCTCCGCCAGCACCGGCTGGCCGACGACGAGGAGGGCCGCGTACCCCGCCAGGACGGCCCCGTAGAAGGCCGCCGACGTCCGGGGGACCGCGTACAGCGCCAGATAGTGCTGGAAGAACATGAACGCGTACACGCTCAGCACGGTCACCACGAACGGGGAAGGCCCGGAGCGCGGTGCACCGTGCTCCGGGGCCCGGCCGGCGGCGGGCGCTGCGGAGGACCCGTCGGACGATCCGTCGGACGACCTGGTGGAGGGCCGGTCCGCCGCGTCCGCCGGCAGCAGCGCGTGCCCGGCCCCCACGAGTGCGAACAGCACGGTGACGCAGGAGAACAGCACCCCGGGGGAGCCCATGACGAGCGGCGCGGCGGCCGGAGGGCCCAGCGCCATCCCCGCGTTGAACGCCGAACCGCTCGCCGACAGCAGCCGGGGGCGCTCCGCCTCGGACGCCCCCTCAACCAGATACGCCTTGTTCGCCGGGAGGTACAGCGCCGCGCCCGCCGACACCAGCAGCAGCGCCCCGACCGCGAGGACCGGACTCGTCAGCCCCGGGACGAACGCTGCGAACCCCGCCGTACGCAGCCCCAGCGCCAGCAGCATCGCGCGCCGCAGCCCGATCCGCCCGGTCACCGGCCCCGCCACCACGCCTCCGGCGAACTGGATCAGCGAGGCGACGGCCAGCACGAAGCCGACCGTGCCGAGACCGAGGCCGAGCCGCTGGTGCAGCAGCACCGACACGTAGGGCAGCACGGCGAAGCTGCCCAGCGTGATCAGGAACGAGCCCCCCAGCAGGAACCGCTGCGGGCCGGTGAGCGGCGGGCGCCGCCTCCGCCCGGGGGCGGCCCGGCCCGGCCGTCCCCGGTCCGCGCCGGCCCCCGGAGCTCCGTCCGTCCGGCCGAGGCTCACCTTCCCGGGCTCACGGCGCCCCGGCGACGACCGGGCGGACCCGGACGGCCGCGCTCCACGCCCGGTGCTGGGCCAGTTCCGCCGTCCGCGCCTCGGCCAGCACCATGCCCGTACAGCCCCGCTGGTCGCCGACGTGGTCCACGCTCTCGCCGGGCTCGCGTACCGGGAACCACTCCACCGCCCCCGGGAACGCCCCGAGTTCGTCGAGACCGTGCCAGCCCTTCAGCACCCCGGGCCGCTCCGCGTACACCAGGACGAAGCCGTACGCGGGCCCTGTGGCGTCGAGCGGGGTGTCCAGCAGCGCCGGGCGACGGCCGAGCGCCTCGTCCATCATGGCCGTGTAGACATTGGTCCGCAGCGTCCGGCACAGCACCTCGCCGACCAGCGCGCCGCCGATCCTGCGGTTGATCTCCACCAGCTCGGGTCCGTCGGCCGTCAGGACGAACTCCACATGGGCGAAGCCCCGTCGGTGACCCGCCGCCGCGAGGACCCGGCCCACCCACGCCTCGATCCCGTCCCGCTCCCCCCGGTCCAGCGCCACCGGGAACGCCGCCGCCTCCTCCCGTACCACCGCCGCCCGGGACGTCTGGCGGCTCAGCACCCCGAGCAGCCGGGTGGTCCCGTCCCAGCCGATGGTCTCCGCGCTGTACAGCGGACCTGCGAGGAACGCCTCGGCGAACAGCTCGCCGGCCAGAGGCTGTCGTGCCGCCTCCGCCAGCGCCCGGTGCAGGGCCTCCTCGTCGTGCACGATCCACACAGAGCGGGACGAGGTGCCCGCCGAGTCCTTCAGGACCGCGGGCAGCCCCACTGCCCGCAGCACCTCCCCGGCGCCTTCGGGACCCGGCGGGACGGATACGGCCGCACTCCGGCTCAGCCCCCGCGCGTGCAGCGTCTCCCGGACCCGGCGCTTGTCCCGCAGCAGCCGTACGGCCCCGGGATCGGCGCCCGGGAGCCCCAGTTCGGCGGCCAGCTCGGCGGCCGGCAGGCTCCAGGTGTCCGTCGTGTTGATCAGCCCGGCCAGGCCCGGCACGGCGGCCAGGGCCCGACGGGTGGCCTCCGGATCCATCGTGTCGACGTCCACGACGTCCAGCGCGTCCGGCGGCAGCACCGCCAGCTCGTGCCGGTAGACCGCACGGTCGCCGGTCAGCAGGCACAGCCGGTGCCCCGCTCCGGCGGCGGCCTCCACCATCCTGCCCAGGCCGAAGGACAGGGACTCCAGTGCGGCGATCGTCATGGCAGCAGCTCCACGGTCGGTACGGGGGAGGGGGCGTCGCCCTCGACGGTCCTCGCGGCCTCCGGAGCGGCGCGCCCGGCCCACTCCATCACCGACCACGGCGGCAGCAGCTCGGCCGGCGACGCGATGGTCCGGGGCCGCAGCCCGGCCGGGTCCAGGGCCTCGGCGTGCCGGGTGAACACCCGCTCCGCGTACCGGTGTCCGGTGTCGGCGCCCAGCACCAGGTGCAGCCGGCCGGGATCGCGGGCCGCCTCCCAGGACGCCGTCAGATGGGCCGCCCCGGTGGACAGGCCGGCGAACACCGCGTGCTCCCGCAGCAGTCCGACCGCGCCCGCCATCGCGTGGCGGAAGTCCAGCCAGTGGACGGTGTCGTACAGCTCGTGGCGGACGTTCCCGAACGGTATCGAGCTGCCGATGCCCGCGATGATCGCCTCCGGGTCCTCGAACCGCTCGCTCCCGAACGTCACGCTGCCGAACGGCTGGATGCCCACCAGCCGCACCGACCGCCCCGACTCCCGCAGCGCGCGGGCCAGTCCACCGGTCGACGCACCCGTGCCCACCGCGCCGACCACGGTCAGCGGACCCTCCGGCAGCGCCCCGGTGAGCAGCTCCGCGAACTCCCGGTAGCCCTCGTGGTGGACCTGGTCGTGGTACTGCCGCATCCAGTGGAAGTCCGGCCGCTCCGCCAGCAGCCGGCGCACATGGCGCACCCGCAGCTCCTGGTCCAGGCGCAGGCTCCGCGAGGGCGGCATCGCGTCCACCGTCGCGCCGAGGATCTCCAACTGGGCCCGCATGGTGTCGTCCACGGTGGTGGAGGCGACGATGTGGCAGCGCAGCCCGTAGCGGTGGCAGGCCATGGCGAGCGCCAGCGCGTAGATCCCGCT
Source organism: Streptomyces sp. NPDC017520 (assembly GCF_044329855.1). Taxonomy (NCBI): domain Bacteria; kingdom Bacillati; phylum Actinomycetota; class Actinomycetes; order Kitasatosporales; family Streptomycetaceae; genus Streptomyces; species Streptomyces sp. NPDC017520. The sequence goes on along the minus strand of NZ_JBIRKB010000014.1, from coordinate 130,083 downwards.
GGAGCTGTCGACCAGGGTCTGCCCGGGGACCACCCGGCCCCGGCGCAGCAGCGAGCGGACCGCGCCGAGCGCCGCGTACACCTTCATCGTCTCGAAGCGGGCGAGGACGATGTCGCCGGTCAGCCGGACCAGGTCCGGGGTCTTCACCGCGTCGGTGATGTGCTCGTGGACCGTCGCGACGGCCGGGCGCGCGGAAGCGTCCGGCCCCGCGGCGCGCGGACGGGCGTCCGCCCCGGCCCTCACTTGCGCCGCCCGCGCACGATCAGCCGGTCCGAGCGCTGGTCGTAGCCGGACGCGTCGAACCCGCCGAAGCACTCCACATCGGTGAAGCCCGCGCTCTCGAAGAGGGCGTGCAGCTCGGCCGCCGAGTAGAGCCAGGAGGTGATGGACGCCGTCCGCGCGGTGGTGCCGCGCACCAGCGTCCAGTCCGTGCGCAGCCGCCGCCAGCTGTCGAGCACGGTGTCACGCTGGACCACGTAGCCGCCGTCGGGCAGGTCGACCGCCTTCGGCCGCCCGATCCAGCCAGCCAGCACCTCCTTGCCCATCACGTCCACCAGGAGCTGCCCGCCCGGGGCGAGGCTCTCGTGGGCGTTGCGCAGCACCCGGAGGTTGTCGTCGGCCTCGTCGAAGTAGCCGAACGACGTGAAGACGTTCAGCACCACGTCGAACGCGCCCGGCTGCCGGTACGCGAGCATGTCGGCGCGCTCCAGCCGGACCTCGGCGCCCGCCGCGTCGCAGGCGGCCCGGGCGCTCTCCAGCATGGAGGGCGACAGATCGACCCCCGTCACCTCGTACCCGCGCTCCGCCAGTGGCACCACGAAGAGACCCGGCCCGCAGCACAGGTCCAGGACTCTCGCGCCCGGTGGGAAGTCCAGCAGGGGAGAGGACGCGACCAGGGCGGCCGCGGACTCGGCCCGCGCCGCCGAGAACATCGTCGGGGCGAAATCGGACCAGAGAGCGTCGTCCTCGTACCAGTGCATGCCTCGCGGCCTCCTCCCGGGCCCGGGGCCCGTGGGTGTCCTGCTGCCGTCGCCCGGGCAGCCGTGTCACGTCACCGGCCGCCGTTCTCGTCACCGGGCGGGCCTCCCGCACCCGGCGTCTCTCCAGTAGTCGGCCGACCCGGCCGGGAAGTTCCCCGCGATCACCGGGCGGCGGCGGGCCACCGCCCGGCACTGCCCGCGCCTCACCGGCGGCCCCCGGGCGGTGTGCAGGCGACGTAACCGTCGCTGTTCGCCCGGTGTCATCCCCGGGTAACGGGCCCTTCCTAGATTCGGGGACGACCGCAGCCCGCCCCCGCGTCCCTCCGGGAACGCCCGCCCCGAAGGGTCCCCATGACCGTGCCGACCCCGCCGCCGGACGCTCCCGCCACCGACCGGGTGCGCACGGTCTGCTCGTACTGCGGTGTCGGCTGCGGGATCGTCCTCGACATCGCCGCCGGCCCCGACGGCCGCCGCACCGTCGTGAAGGCCTCGGGGGACAAGGAGCACCCGTCGAACGCCGGCCGGCTCTGCACCAAGGGCGCGACCGGCGCGGACCTCCTCGCCGCCCCCGGACGGCTGACCACCGCCCTGGCCCGCCCCGACCGCAGCGAGCAGCCCGCCCCGCTCGGCCGGGACGCCGCCATCGCGGAGACGGCGCGCCGGCTGCGGTCCGTGCTGGACACCCACGGCCCCGACGCGGTGGCCCTCTACGTCTCCGGCCAGATGACGCTGGAGGCGCAGTACCTCGCCAACAAGCTGGCCAAGGGCTTCATCGGGACCAACACCATCGAGTCCAACTCCCGGCTTTGCATGGCGAGCGCGGGCAGCGGCTACAAGCTGTCCCTCGGCGCGGACGGGCCGCCCGGCTCCTACGAGGACTTCGCTCACGCCGACGTCTTCCTCGTCACCGGAGCCAACATGGCCGACTGCCACCCGATCCTCTTCCTGCGGATGATGGAGCGCGTCAAGGCGGGCGCGAAGCTGATCGTCGTCGACCCCCGGCGCAACGCCACCGCTGCCAAGGCCGACCTGTACCTCCGGATCCGGCCCGGCACCGACCTGGCCCTCCTCAACGGGCTGCTGCACCTCCTCGTCGAGAACGGGCACACCGACCCGGAGTTCATCGCCGAGCACACCGAGGGCTGGGAGCGGATGCCCGCCTTCCTCCGCGACTACCCGCCCGCCGCCGTGGCGGAGATCACCGGCATCCCCGAGGACGACATCCGGCGGGCGGCCCGCTGGATCGGCGAGGCGGGCGACTGGATGAGCTGCTGGACGATGGGCCTCAACCAGTCCACCCACGGCACCTGGAACACCAACGCGATCGTCAACCTGCACCTGGCGACCGGAGCGATCTGCCGTCCCGGCAGCGGCCCCTTCTCGCTCACCGGCCAGCCCAACGCCATGGGCGGGCGCGAGATGGGCTACATGGGCCCCGGACTGCCCGGCCAGCGATCGGTCCTGGTCGACGAGGATCGCGCCTTCACGGAGGAGCTGTGGGACGTGCCGCCCGGCACCCTGAGCGCGGACGGCTCGGGCAGCGGCACGGTCGACATGTTCCGGCGCATGGCCGAGGGGGAGATCAAGGCCTGCTGGATCATCTGCACCAACCCGGTCGCCTCGGTCGCCAACCGCCGGACCGTCATCGAGGGCCTGGAGGCCGCCGAATTCGTCGTCACCCAGGACGTGTTCGCCGACACCGAGACCAACGCGTACGCCGATGTCGTCCTGCCCGCCGCCCTCTGGGCCGAGTCCGAGGGCGTGATGATCAACTCGGAGCGCACCCTCACCCTCTCCCGCCGCGCCGCCGACCCGCCGGGAGAGGCCTGGCCGGACTGGCGGATCATCGCCGCGGTTGCCTGCGCCATGGGGTACGAGGACGCCTTCGGCTACACGAGCGCCGAGGAGGTCTTCGCCGAGATCACCCGGGCGTCGAACCCGCGCACCGGCTACGACCTGCGCGGGGTGACGTACGAGCGGCTGCGCGGCACGCCCGTGCAGTGGCCCAGCGCCGACGTCGACGGCCCGGCCCGCAACCCCGTGCGCTACGTCAACGACGGCGTCAGCCAGGAGCTGACCGTGCGGCCCGACGGAAGCGTGCCGAGGCTCGCCTTTCCCACACCGAGCGGCCGGGCCGTCTTCCACGCCCGCCCGCATCTGCCGCCGGCCGAGATGCCCGACGAGGACTACCCGTTCGTCCTCAACACCGGGCGGCTCCAGCACCAGTGGCACACCCTCACCAAGACCGCGAAGATCACCAAGCTGAACCGGCTGGACCCCGGCCCGTTCGTGGAGATCCACCCCGACGACGCCGCCGCCCTGGGCCTCGGCGAGGACGACGGGGTCGAGGTCGCCTCGCGGCGTGGCCGCGCGGTGCTCCCGGCCCGGATCACCGACCGGGTGCGGGCGGGGGAGTGCTTCGCCCCGTTCCACTGGAACGACCTGTTCGGCGAGTACCTCGGTGTGAACGCCGTGACCAACGACGCGGTCGACCCGATCTCGTTCCAGCCCGAGCTGAAGGTGTGCGCGGTCCGGCTGGCGAAGGTCGCCGCACCCGCGGCGCGCCGCGAACCGGCCGCGGCGCAACGGCTCTCGCCCACCGGTGTCCCCGGCCTCCCGGACGCCCCCGGCCGGCCCGCGGGCACGTCGGGGCCGGTGGGAACGCCAGGCCTCGGAGGCATGCCGGTTTTCGTGGGCTCGCCGGGCCCGGTGGACGCCTCGGGCCCGGTGAGTGCCCCGGGGCTGGTGGGCGCGCTGGGCCTGGTGGACACCGCCCCACCCGTCCTCACGGAGACGGAACGCCGCTATCTGGCCGGATTCCTCGCGGGCCTGGGCACTCGGCCGGAGGGCACCCCGGTGCTTCCGGCGGGCGCTCCGTTCGCCCCGGACCACGCGCTGTGGGTCAACGGAGTGCTGGCCGGCACGTACTCCCGGCTCGCGGGGACGCCGGAGCCCGCCCCCGCGGCGCCGACGGGCGCCCCGGAGGAACCGGCCCGGCCGGTCGTCGTGCTCTGGGCCTCGCAGACCGGCAACGCCGAGGAGGCCGCCGCGACGGCTGCCCGGACCCTGGCCGCCGAGGGATACCGCACCACGCTCCTCGGCATGGACGACGGGACGCCCGACGCCCTGCCGAGCCCGGCCGACCTCCTCGTCGTCACCAGCACCTTCGGCGACGGCGACGCCCCCGACAACGGCTCCGGCTTCTGGGAGGCGCTGAACGCCCCCGGGGCCCCGGGCCTGGCGGGCGTCCGTTACGCCGTGCTCGCGCTCGGCGACTCCAGCTACGACGACTTCTGCGGCCACGGCCGCCGTCTGGACGAACGCCTCGGCGAACTGGGCGCCGAGCGGCTGGTCCCGCGCACCGACTGCGAACCGGAGTACGAACAGCCCTTCGACCAGTGGCTCAAGGAGGTCCGGGCGGCGCTGGAGGCGACGACGACACCGGAGGAGACGGCGGAGCCGGCGACGGCCGCGCCGCCCGGGTCTGCCGCGCCGCCCGGGTCTGCCGCGCCGCCCGGGTCTGCCGCGCCGCCCGGGTCTGCCGCACCGCCCGGGTCTGCCGCACTGCCCGCGTCCGCCGCACTGCCCGCGTCCGCCGCATTGCCCGCCGCCGCACCGCCCGGGTCTGCCGCACCGCCCGCCGCCGCGGCGACGGCGTCGCCGGTCGGGGCGGCCCCCGCCCGTCCCTCCAGGGCCGCGCCCGTCACCGCCCTCCTCACCGGGAACCGCCTCCTGAGCCTGCCCGGCGCGACGAAGGAGGTCCGTGCGTTCACGATCGACACGCGGGGCGCCGACACCCCCCTGACGTACACGGCCGGGGACGCGCTGGGCGTACAGCCCCTCAACTCGCCGGACCTGGTGGCCGAATGGCTCGACGTCACCGGACTCGACCCCGCCGCCGAGGTGGACGTCCCCGGGCACGGCCCGGTCGCCCTGGAGACGGCGCTGCACCGCCACCTGGACATCGCCCGCGTCACCCCGGACCTGCTGCGCCTGGTCGTCGACCACACGGGGGACCGGTCCCTGAAGAAGTTGCTGCGCCCCGACAACAAGGGCGAGAGGGACCGGTGGATCTGGGGGAGGCAGGCCGCCGACGTCCTGGCCGAACACCCGGTACGCGCCACGGCCGCCGCCTGGGCCGAGGTGCTCGGGCCGCTGCGGCCCCGGCTGTACTCCATCGCCTCCAGCCCGCTCGTGGACCCCCACCGCATGCGGCTGACCGTCTCCGTGATCCGCTACGAGAGCCACCGCGGCCGGCTGCGCAAGGGCGTCGCCTCCACGTTCCTCGCCGACGCCGCACCGGAGAGCCCTCTGTCGGTGTTCGTCCAGCGCAACGAACGCTTCCGCCCGCCCGCCGACCCGGCCACCCCGATGATCATGGTCGGACCCGGTACGGGAGTCGCTCCGTTCCTGGGCTTCCTGGAGGAACGCCGGGCGCTCGGCCACCCCGGCCCCAACTGGCTGTTCTTCGGCGAGCAGCACCGCGCCACGGACTTCTACTACCGTGACGAACTCGAAACGCTGAGCCGCTCGGGCACCCTGACCCGGCTGGACACCGCCTTCTCCCGCGACCAGCGGGCCAAGGTCTACGTCCAGGACCGGATGCGCGAGCACGGAGCCCAGCTCTGGTCCTGGCTCCGCGACGGCGCCCACCTCTATGTCTGCGGCGACGCCTCCCGCATGGCCAAGGACGTCGACCGGGCCCTGCGCGACATCGCCGTCGCCCACGGGGGACTCGACCCCGACGCGGCGGCCGCGCAGGTCAAGCAGCTAGCCTCGGACCGCAGATACGTGCGTGACGTGTACTGAACGAGGGAGCGCGGCGACATGGGGTGGACCGAGGTACCGGTGGACACCGAGCCGGCGGCGGGCGCCGTCCTGCTGATGGGCATCCCCGGCAGCGGCAAGAGCACCGTGGCCGCGGCTCTCGCCGCCCGCTTCGCCGCCTCCGCCCACATCGAGGTGGACGCCCTCCAGGAACTCATCGTCTCCGGCGGCCGGTGGCCCTCGCCCGAGCGGGACGAGGAGGCGGACCGGCAGATCTTCCTCCGGGCCCGCAACGCCTGCCTGCTGGCGGACAGTTTCGTCGCCGCGGGCTTCCTCCCGGTCATCGACGACGTCGTCGTACGCCGTGCCCACCTCGACTTCTACCGCGCCACGCTCACCGGCGTACCGCTGCACTGCGTGGTCCTGGCTCCCGGCGCCGCGAAGGCCATGGAGCGCAACCTCGCCCGGGACAAGACGCTGACGACGGACTGGTCGTTCCTGGAGACGGCGATGCGCGCCGAACTGGCCGACGAGAAGATCTGGATCGACAGCGCGGAACTGACCGTGGACGAGACGGTCGACGCGGTCCTGTCCGCCACCGGCCTGAGGCCTCCGCGGACCTGATACCCCAGCGGCCCTGTCCACCGGTCAGGCACCGAGGAGCGTGCCGAAGCTGTCTGACCCCAAAGAATTTCCGGTCAGGAAGTTCACGATCACGACCCTGATTTCCCCTCAACTCATAACGGCTTCGCGGTCGGTACCCATGAGGAAGAGGAGGCCCCCGAATGGACTCGGCCATGACAGTGTTCGGTTCGATCGTCATCGCCAAAGCCTTCGCGCTGACGGCGCTCTGGCTGCGGTTGCACCGACGGGCGCAGAGCGAACGGGAACGGCACCACTGTCTGCTGGAGATGGCGGGCAAGCTGCCGACAGGAGGCACGGTGGAAATGGGCGAACGCGGCGACACCGGGCATTACCTGTGCGTGAGGATCGAAGGTCCCCCGGCCGACGGCGAGAAGGGCCTCACGGCATGAGCGTCCAGGACCCGGCCGAGGGGGCTGACCGGTCAGCGGCTGTCCCCGCGCCTCCTGCCCCGTTCGACCGGGACGACCGGGACCGGCAGCGGACGGACGCGGAGTTCGCCTCCTTCTACCGCGAGGAACTGCGCTCGCTGGTCGGCTTCCTGATCAACCAAGGGGCCGGCGTGCGGGACGCCGCGGACATCGCGCAGGAGAGCATGACCGACGCCTACCGGTGCTGGGGCGACATCGAGTATCCGAAGGCGTGGGTCCACAAGGCCGCCTCCCGTGCGCTGATACGCAAGGTCGCCGAGATCGAAGATCCCGTCGAGGACGTTCCCGAGCCGACGTCCCTGCTGCCGCGTCCCGACGCCATCGCCGAGTGGGAGGCGCGGTACGACGCGCTGCTCATCCTGCGCGGCCTCCCTCCGAGACAACGCCAGGTCATGGCCTGGACCCTGAACGGCTTCACGCCCACCGACATCGCCGACCACCTCGGTCTGTCGGCCGAGACCGTGCGCGCCAACCTCAAGAAGGCCCGCCGAGCCGCAGTAGCCCGTATCGAGGAACGCGAGGAGGACCAGTGACCCGCCACCCCGCATACGACCCTGACGGGCAGGAACCGCACCGGCGGCTCGATCGGATCCAGCCCTCCCTGGCCCGTGCTCTGGACGGAGTTCTCGATGTCGAAGCCGGACTGCGGGAGATACTCATCCTCTCTCGCCACGACACCGCCGTCGACGGCCTCGACGCCGTCCTGGACACCGAGGCCGGACTCTCCGCCATCCTGCCTCCCGCCGCACCCGGCAGCTCCTTCCGCGGACCGCACGACGGCAAGCGGACGGAGGCACTCCTACGCGCGATCGGGCCGGAGGACCGCATGGCCCTGCGCAACGAGACGGAGGTCAGGACGGCCAGCCTGCGGCTTGCCCGCACCCGCAGGCTGGCGCTGGAGCTGGAGGACCACCCGCCCTACGACACCTACCTCGCTCGCACGCTTGCTCTCGACCTCGCTTGCGACATCACCCACGACCTCGCCCACGATCTCCCGCTGGCCCGCGGCCTGGCTCGGGACCTCAGCATCACCGCCGCCCGTGAACTCGACCTCAGCCGTGCCGCCGCTGTCGCCGACCGCCTCGGACAAGCGCGCGGACTCGGCTCCCGTGCGGACCGCCTCGCGGCTCGCACGCGCGCCGGGGACCTGACCTCCGCCCTGGACCTCGCTCACGCCCATGCCGTCGGCCTCGCCCGCGACGTCGGCCGCAACCGAGGCATCGCCCTGACCTTCCGTCTCAACGTTGCCGATGACCTCGATCTCGCCCTGGACATCGCCCACGGCCGCGCCATGGACCTGGTCCATCTCCTCGGCTTCGAACCCGGCCCCGATCGGAGTCCCGCCCACCGTGAGCTCGTCGACCAGGTCGTGGGCATCCGTACCGCTGAGATGTGCCGAACCATCGGCCGGGTGTTCGGTCAGAAGCCCCCCACGCTCGACGGTGCCTCCCTGCACGCGCTGTTGAACGACTTCGTCACCGCCGACCTGAGGGATGCCGACCTGGCCGGGATCGACCTCACAGGGGTGCACTGGTCGGAGCGCGGCACACAGTGGCCCGCGGGCCTGGACGTCGAAGCGCTGAAAGCCCACTCGGAAAAGACGTTCCCGGGCAGCGGTACCTGGGTCGTCCGCTCCGGCACCGCGACGCTCCACGACCTCGCCGACCGGTAGCCGGACGGACCCTGGGCTCGGGCGGTCGGCGGCCCCGCCCGCCGTTCGCGGTCGGACAACCGGCTCGGCCCCGGCGTTGTCAGACCCCCGCCGTACGGTGGGGACCATCTATCCGCGCTGCTGGCTGCTGCGCTGCTGGATCGCCCCGCCCGGCTGCTCCCGGGCGGGGCGCACAACGCCTACGGGGTGGTGCCCGCCGACTCACCCGCGTGCGGGCTCAGCACCCCGGCCCAGATCAGGATGAAGAGGACGATGCCGAGGAGGATGCGGTAGATGACGAACGGCATGAAGCTCTTGGTCGTGATGAACTTCATGAACGAGTTCATAGCGTCTAGGTCTTGAGCGACTTTGACCTGCTGTTTTCCACCACTCTTCAAGATCGAAACAGGGAGCAGTGGGAGATGGCACCTTCCAGTGCTCTCCCTCGCTGGCCGCGAAGCGCAGCCACCTGGTTTGCTGCGAATCGGCAATCCCCTGTGGCCGCCACGTGCAGCAGGCGGGTCCGCCACATATACCGACTCCGGTGACACGATCGGTTCCGGTGTCATCCTCGGATAGTTTCGGCCGACGATCGCGGCCTGGCTCAGCCGCGGATCGCACGTCACCTGACGCGTGACTGGTCACCAGCCCTGCCCCGGCCTCGCCGCATGGAAGGCGCATCCAGCTGACCGGCCCGCGAGCCGCCAACGCGACCAGTGCGGGGTCGAACTCGAGCGCGTCACTGTGGTCGAAGGGGCAGGACATCATCTGGTCGCCGGTGGGCGTGGGGTGACTCCCGCGGGTACGGGGGTACGGGGGGGGGTACGGGGGGGGATCATCCCGCCCGCTCGATGCCCTCCCGCCTGGCTCCGCGTCCGAATCCCGCCGAAGAGCTGACCGACCACGACAGCCCACAGGGCTCTGGCCGCCGCGCTGACCCGCAGTCGGGCGGAGAGCCGCGCAGTCGCCTGAGTCCCACCGGTGGTCCGACACCTGTGTCCCGACCGGCCGCTCTAGCGTGAGACTCATGTGTACGCGTGTGCTGTGGCAGGCGGCCTGGCAGCCGGTCGTCGTGGGCCGGAACATGGACTGGAAGCAGAGCCTGGACACCAGCCTGTGGGTGCTGCCCCGCGTGGCGGAGCAGGCGGGTATGGGAGCGGACGACCCGCTGCCGCTGCGGTCGAGCCCGTTACGGCAGCGTGGTGGCCACCGCGTACGACTCCGCCACCACGGACGGGACCAACGAGGCGGGTCTTGGCGCGCATCTGCCGTGGCTGGCCGAATCGGACCACGGGGAGCGCGGCCCGCGCCTGCCGGCCGTGAGCGTCGCACTGTGGACGCTGCACCTCTTACGAGCTGGTGCGTGATTGCGCTGGAGACGTGGGTGCCTGACCTGACCTGGGGCTTTGTGTCAGTCGGTGGTGTTGCGGTCGGAGACGAGGCCGGCGATGGCCCGGTAGGTGGCGGGCAGGTTCTCCCGGCGGTGGGTCCAGCGGGTCAGTTGCTTCCAGCGTTTGTGGTCGGCGAGGGCGTGTTCGACGGTGATGCGCTTTGAAGAGTGCCGGTGTCGGGCTCGTAGGCGGGCTTCGAGGACCTCGGGCGGGCTGATCTTGTTCCCCTTCCTGGGCGGGGTGACCGCTTGGCCGGGGTGGTCGCGACGGAGTCCGAGGTAGCCGTCGTCCAGGAGGACTTCCACGTCGGGAAAGTGCTGGAAACAGGTGCCGATGCCTTCATTGCGTGCGGCGGTCACGTCGTGCATCCGTCCTGGTCGCAGGGTGTCGGTCCAGAGTGTGCGGCCCTGATGGTCGGCGATGACGGTGGCCTTCATCGTGTTCTGCTTCTTCTTCCCCGAGACGAAGGAACGGCGTCCGCCGCGGCTGGCCGGGGGCCGGCGGACCTGGACTTCGGTGGCGTCCAGCCGCAGCTCGATGCCTTCAGCCTGGGCGTATGCGAACACATCCGCCAGGGTCCGCAGCCGCAGGCCGGGCCGGTCTGGGACCGCGCATCCCCGCTCGGCCAGCAGCCCTCGTATCTCACCGATCGCACGGGTGATCGTGGAGCGGTCGACGCCGAACAGCAGCCCCAACGCTGCATGCGGCAAATCGTGCCGCAGATGAATCAGTGTGGCCACGACCCGGTCGACGAACACCAGCCGATGCCGGACACCCGCTCCAGCCCCGCGCTTCCTGGCCCCGCCGCGAGCTTCGTAACGCCGGCCCTCGACCACGGCCTGCCAAGGGTCGGCCAACTCCTCAACCAGGCAGGCGAGATGACCCCGGGAGACCCCCGTGAACACCTGATGCGCGAGAACCGTCCGACTGACCATGATCGCCACAACCGGATCATGCCACCCACCAGCAAGAACACCTCACCCGCAATCACGCACCAGCTCGTTAGACCGCTTCCCCACCGTCGCCGAGGCGGTCGCCGCGCTGGAGGCCGAACCCTTCTAGGTGCGCCCACAGGGCGACGCCCACGCCGGCACATAGAGCACGGTGCACCTGCCGCTTGACGACGCCACGGTAGACTCGGCGGTCATAGAGTTCCTCGACCGCCTCCCGCCCGCCGACACCCCGGCCCGCGCCTACGCCGCCCTGCTCAGCGTCATGCGCAACGCCGCCCAGTCGTTCGGCACTCCGGACCCGGCCCGCCCGAACATCTCCATGATCATCTGGCGCGCCCTCGCCGACCTGACCCACCGCGTCTACGCCTTCGAGTCCTCCTTCAGCCCGGACATCGTCTGGACCCGCCTCGACCACGCTTCGACCGTACCGCCCGCCTCGACCCGACCGCCGACAACCTGGTCGGCGACGTCACCGGCCGCTACGAGCCCCGCGAACCGTTCGCCCTCGCGGGGTCGTGAGGCAGCTCGCAGCTCGTGAAACCGTGGCCCGGCGTCCGGCAGAGAGTCAGGGCACGAGGCTGTCGAGGTCGATGTCGAGGGGGACGGGGACGGAGACCTTCAACCGGTTGCGGTGGATGCCCGTGGCCACATACGTGCTGGTCATGACGTCGAGTTCGTAGGTGTGGACGGTGGGGGCGCCGGCCTCGTCCTCGACGCGCCAGAAGTGGGGGATCCTGGCCTGTGCGTACTTGAAGGGCTTCAGGGACCGGTCGCGGTCCGCCGACTCCTCCGAGACGACCTCGATGACCAGGGCGACGTCCTCGGGCGCGTACCACGTCCGGTCGGGGTCGTAGGAGGCGGTGGTGAGCAGGATGTCGGGCTCAGGGCGGCTCTTCTTGTCGAGCCGGACGGTCATCTCACGCTCGGCATCGAACCCGTCGGGGGCGGCCTGGCGCAGGGCGAAGGTCAGGTTCTCCACCAGCCGGGCGTGCCAGGACCGCTGCGGCGACATCATGAAGATCAGGGCTCCGTCGATGAGTTCGGTGTGCCGCGGCGCCTGGGCGAGGCGGTCGAGGTCATCGGCTTCCCAGCCGCTGATCCTGGGCGGGATCATCCAGTCGGGGAGTTCGGCGGTCACGGCTTCCTCCAGGCGCCTCGAAGAGGTCAGGGGCCCTCATCCCGGATCGCGGACACGGGCGCAACGCTGGTGTGAGCATAGTCGAGCGACCGGACCTCTCACTCGGCCCGTGTGGGTCCGACGAGCCGGACGCCGGTGACCATCTCGGTGTGGATCCGGACGACGTGGTCCATGGACGAGCTGCTTCGGTGGAGTGGTGCACGTCAGCTTGAGCGTCGGGTCGAGGTCGGCCGACACCAGGCTTGCGATGTCGTCGAGGTCGCAGTGGTAGCCGCCGTCCTTTTCCTCACAGGTCAGGGGGCTTCCGCGGCGGCCGCGGAAGCCGACGGCGCGATGACGCCGCCCAGGAAGAAGGTCGGAGCGGGGAGCAGCGCCGCCGTGCGGAGGTGGACACGCTTGCGGGTGTCGCGTGACATGCCTTGCCTTTCTGGAGTGATCGTGCCGACCGGGGCCCGGCCTGCCGGAGCGGCCCCGAGACGGTCGGCGACGTCCCGGTGGGGCGCGTCACTGGTCGGGGGAGAGTGCATTCGGACCACTCGCCGCGAGCGGCTCGGCGAGCCTCGGCGTGTCGCGGGCGTAAGGGTGCGCGTACCGGAAGAACCCGGACGAGCAGAAGCGTGAAGTGTGGCGGCGATGGCGGGACGGGCAGTCGCTGAGTGAGATCGGGCGTGCGCTGGGCAAGGTGCCCGGGTCGATCCACGGGGTGGTCGCGGCGAAGGGCGGGTTCGTCCCGGCGGCCCGGACCAGGTCGGCCGGGGTGCTGTCGCTGGTGGAGCGGGAGGAGATCTCCCGGGGTCTGGCTGCCGGTGATTCCTTCCGGGCGATCGCGGGCCGGCTGGGGCGGGCACCGTCCACGGTCAGCCGCGAGGTAGGGCGTCATGGCGGGCGTGAGAAGTACCGGGCCGCTCGCGCGGACGAGGGCGCCTGGGACAATGCCCGGCGTCCGAAGTCCTGTCTGCTGCGGCAGAGTCCCACCTTACGGGACACGGTCGCGGGCAAGCTGAGTAGCCGTATCTCAACCGATCATGGAACGTGCGGGTCGAACAGGGTTCCTGATGGGGTGCCCTTCCGGCTGTACGCGCATGAGGGCAGGGCCTCTCGGTAGCTCGGGGATGCGAATCTGACCGAGCAGTACCAGGAGGCCCTGTTGTCACATGTGTACGCGGTTGCGCCTGTCGATTTCAACTCATCCGTCGTTTCGTGCGATTGTCGCGCATGTGTACGGGGAACGCGGCTGATCATCCGGACCGGGTACGGCGGTATCCGTCGGACATGACGGACGCGGAGTGGGTGGCGGTGCGGCCCTTGCTGCCCACGCCGTCCTGGCTGGAGGGCCGGGGCGGGCAGCCCGAGGGCTGCTGCCACCGTCAGATGCTGCACGCGATCCGCTACCTGGTCGCGGGCGGGATTTCCTGGCGGGCGATCCCCGCGGATTTCCCCGACTGGGCCCGGGTCTATGCCTTCTTCCGCCGCTGGCGCGAGAACGGGCTGGTCGCGGAGTTCCATGACCGGCTGCGCGGCCGGGTGCGGGAGCGCGAGGGGCGGGAGGCGGAGCCGACGGCGGGGATCATCGACGCGCAGTCGGTGAAAGCCGCCGCGAACGTTCCCGCCGGCTCACGCGGCTTCGACGGCGGGAAGCTGATCAACGGGCGGTAGCGGCACATCGTGATCGACTGCCTGGGGCTGCTGCTGGCCGTGGCCGTGACCGCCGCGAACGTCGGGGACCGCGAGGCGGCCGTCGGCCTGTTGACCCGGCTGCGGGCCCTGCACCGGGACATCTGCCTTGTATGGGCGGACGGCGGCTACACCGGCTCCCTCGGCGACTGGGCCCGGCAGAAACTCGCACTGGCCCTTCAGATCGTGAAGCGCACCGACGATATGGAGGGGTTCGTGGTGCTGCCCAGGCGGTGGGTGGTCGAGCGCACCCTGAGCTGGTTGATGCACTCGCGGCGTCTGTGCCGGGACTACGAGACCCTGACCGCCACCAGCGAGGCGATGATCACGCGGATGGGCCGCCGCCTGGCGAGGCCACGAGCCTGCGGCCGGCACTGAACGCGCCCGACGCCTCCTGCAGCAACCACCCGCGCTCGGCCAGGCGTTTCGCCTTCGACCGCACCCCCCTCGACCTTCGCCACCACCGTCGCCTCGATCCCGAGGGCCGTCGCGATGTCCTTGGCCCGCATCGGCTCATGGCCCGGCCGGTCCTGAAGCACGTTCAGGATCCGCAGGTTGTCCAGCGAGAGCACCGACACCGTCAGCCCCTCCCGCCAGGGCGGCACGATCGCTCCCGGAACCGACGCGGACGCAGGCCCAGGAACGGGAGTGGGCGCCGTTTCTCCCGCGTCCCCGGCTTCCGCCGCGGCAGTGGTCGCCGCGGCGGATACGGCCAGGGCCTCGACGAGCTCTTCGCGTGCGATCACCCGCCGGTCCAGCTCGATCTCACCGGCCTCCAAGGCCGAAGCCGGACGGGCCGCCTCCTCCCGCAGCACCTCCACCCGCTCACGGGCAGCCGCTTCCCGCGCCTCCAGCAACCCCAGCATCGACGCCATCGCGCACCCCTCACGAACAAGCGGAAGCAGAACGCCGGATGCCTCCCTCACCCCCGACCGGGACCATGCCTGACCAGCAGGAATCAAGCGATCACGTTCGGTTGAGATACGGCTTCTCATTCATCTAGCCGTGGTCTACGACAGGGGGTAAGCCGTTGCCGGTGGGCAGCAGGCGAAGGCGCCGGGAGCGTGGAGAGGAATATCTGGAGGAAGAGCGCCGTCGGCGCTTCTACGCGCCCCGCGTTCGTACTGCTTCGGCCGAAGACCTACTGGTCGTGGCGAGGGTCCTCACGGTATTCATGGAGATCAGAGTGGGGGACGGGGGGACCGATAGTGCTTGTCGTGGCACTACTGGTGATCAGCGGGGTTGCACTGGTGTCGCGTTGCGGGGGGCCGACGGCCTATCACCGGCCATGTCGCCGCAGGCGCAAGGGACTGTTCGCGCGTTGCCGGGACCATTCCTTCACGTTCGTCACGATCACCGATCTGGCGGGGCTCGCGCTGTTCGGACTGGCCTTCGGCGTATGGACGTTCTTCGGGGCGACCGGCTGATGCCGCGCCGACGGAGCCAGGGAGGGTGGTCGGCGGTGCCCTGGTGGGCCTGGGGCGTGGCAGCCCTCGCCGGAGTGGGCGGTCTGTGGCGTGCCGTCGCGGTCTGGCCCGTGTGGACGGGCGCGTTGCTCGCTGCCGTGGCGGCGGGGCTGGCACTGAGGCCGGGCCGGGCAGTGGTGCGGCGATGGGTCGGCCGCTCGGTGCTTCCCGGAGCGCCCCTGCGCTACTCGCTGGCACACCTGGACGCGCTGGCCCCTCGCGAGTTCGAGCTGGCGGTCTGCTCCTTGCTGCGCCGCGACGGACTGAGCGCGGAGCACGTGGGGAGAGCGGGAGACAAGGGCGCCGACGTCCTCGTCGTCGACCGTTCGCGACGGCGGGTAGTGGTGCAGTGCAAGCGACTGCGGCCGGACCGGCGGGTCGGGGACCAGGACGTGCAGCGCATCAACGGTACCTACCGTCATGATCACGGCGCCCAGTTCGCTGTGATCGTGACCACCGGCGGTTTCACGACAGCGGCCAGAGCAAGCGGCCCACGCTACGGAATCCACCTCGTGGACCGGAACGCCCTGGAGAGATGGGCGGATCAGGGCGAGCCGCTCTATCAAATACTTCGCGTGCTTGATCCGGTTGCCCGGCGCAGCCGGTGGTTGTCCAGATCTTGAGAGGCGGGGATCTCGCGTAAGGCGGTCCCAGATCATTGCGGGAGATCGGTTCGGCCGGCAAGACGGCGTGCGAGTAAAGCAGTTGTCGTAGTGAGGGGAAAAATGTCTGACGAGGTCAAGTCCGCACGCATCCAAGTATTCGGTGCCGATCCACGGCACGCGGAGCTGGAAGCCCGAGAGCTGCGCGACGTTCTGCACGAGCTGGACGGCGCCCAGGTGCGGTTCGCCGCGGCGGAGGCGTCTGACGGCGCCGAGGGAGCGAAAGGGGCGGAGCTGCTGACACCGGAGGTCGTGCTCGTCCTCACCACGGGCAGCTTCGGGGTGGCCGGCGCCGCCATCAAGGCGTGGGCGAGCGTCCGCGGGAGCCGGAAGGTGCGCATCGAACATCCCGACGGCTCGGTCACGGAGTTCCAGGGCGGAGTCTCCGGACGCGAGGTGCGGGCGCTGCGCGAAGGCCAGGGGGACGGCCCGGGTGTGGGCCGGGGATCCGGCCGATGAGCCGCAAGCACGCGCTGCTCGTGGGGACCGCGGTCTACGGAGACGCGAGCTTTCCCGCCCTTCCCTCAGTACGCGCGGACGTCCACTACCTGAGCCAGGTCCTGGAGATGGCCGCGGTGGGCGGGTACGAGGAGTGCGTGCGGGTCGAGGACTCGTCGAAGTCGGCCATCAAGCAGGCCATCGAGCATTTCCTCAGGGCACGTGAGCCCGACGAACTGGTCGTGCTCTATCTCAGCGGCCACGGCACATACGACCGTGACGGTGGCCAGCTCTACTACGTCACCGCGGACACCGAGGGCGGCCGCGTACAGGAGACCGCTCTTGAAGCCTCCTACGTGACCGATCAGTTGGAGAAGTGCGCCGCCCGGCGCAAAGTTCTTCTGCTCGACTGCTGCTTCAGCGGCAGCGCCGTGCAGGGCTTTCGCAGCAAGGGGGCCTCGCACTCGACCACCGCACCGGTCCTGGAGGCAGGCGGTGTCCACGTCATCACCGCATCGCAGCACTGGGAGCCGGCGTTCACCACCGATGCGGACCAGCCTTCTCAGTTCACCCGCGCGATCGTCGAAGGCCTGCATTCGGGCCAGGCGGATCTGGACGGTGACGGCCAGGTCTCTGCGAACGACTTGTTCCGGCACATCAGCCGCGACCTGCAGAAGGCACCCGACGCACGGCGGCAGACGCCGACCCAGTCCAGCCTGCACGTCACTGGCGACATCTATCTGGCTCGTGCCTCCACGGGGCGCCAGATCCCCGCGCTCAAGCCGCTGCCCGCCGGTCTCTCCGCAGCCGTCGACGACTCGGGGAAAGCCGTACCGGCGCCGGTCAAGTCCACCGAGACGGCACACGACGACTCCGCGTTCACCGACGCGGACTGGAATCACCTGCTGACGTACTACCAGCACTGCCTGGAGGCCGAGAGCTCCACCGACCACCTGCTGCCTCTCGCGGGCAGCGAACCTCCGCGTGCGGTCTGGGCGGCGAAGGAGGAAGTCCTGCTCTCCGGCATGGAGACCTCGGTGCAGGCGCCGGAGGGCGTCGCGGACCTGGCAGAACGAGCCGCCAAGGACGGTGCCGACCTCTGGTACGGATATCCCGTCGCTGTCCTCTACGACGGCAAGCGGCAGGTGTGCGCACCGCTCGCCATGCGGCAGGTCGAGGTCGAACGCGATTCCCAGGGGCGCAACGTGGTCACGCCCACCGGGCCGATCGCGCTGCACCCCAGACTCGTCCTCGAACGGTTGGGCAAGGACGAGGGCAACGAGCTGTTGGCTGCCTACCAGCCCAACTGGCGGCCGGGATTCCGAGAAGACATGGTCCGCGATCTGCGCAGCTTGCTGCAGGAGCTGGGGCTGCCCGACACGGAGCACCTCGATCCGGGATCGCTCGGTGACGGCAGCTCCTTGCGGGCCGCGCACGAAGGGGCCCGCAATGTGGCGATCGTCTTCGCCGCGCGACCGGACTCCGCCGCCACCGCGCAACTGATGAAGGACTACAAGACGCTGCGGAAGAGCATCGGGCAGTTCTCCGGCACTGCGCTGGGCGCGTTCGCAGGAGCGGGAGCCGCAGAGGTTGACGAGAGTGCCGAGCGGGCGGTGCAGATCGTCGCCCCACTCGAAATCAACGAAGGGCAAGAAGCCGTCATCCGGGCCGCCATGGTCCGCAGGCTCACCGTCGCCACCGGCCCGCCGGGTACCGGCAAGAGCCAGCTCATCGTCAATGCTGTCGCCACAGCCAGGGCGGCCGGTCAGACGGTGCTCGTGGCATCGACCAACAACAAGGCCGTTGACGAGGTCTGGGAGCGGTGTGAGGAGCTGGCACCGGGGCTTCTCGTGCGCACCGGCAACCAGAGTGCCGTCGAGCAGGAATTGCGGACGCTGGAGCAGTTGACGCGCAGTGCCAAGCCCGATCAGACGTCCCAGACGTACCGCGGTGAACTCCGGAACCGCGTCCGGTCGCAGGATGCGCTACGACGCCGACTCGGCGACATCACCACTCGGGAGAGCCGGCTAGCCCACCTTGGTCGGCTGCGCTTCGACTATGCCGCACAACATCACATCACTCCACAGGAGTTCGCTGTGGCCCTGGGTGACGATGCTGACCTCGGTCGATGGCTGCGTCGGGCCCGCATGTCGGTTCGCCTCGGAATCTTTGGCCACTGGTTGCGGAACCGGTGTCTCCGTGCCCTTTCCCCCTTGTCAGTGCCGGTGGCAGGACGTCAGGACTTCGTCAATCTGCTGTCCTTCGTGGAAGCAGAGTTCGCCTGGCGACAGACAAGCGGCGAAGGGGACTCGGCGGTCGACGACGCTGAGCTCCTCGCTGCGCTGCGGGATTCAGATCGCCGGGTCCGCGACTCGGCAGCGGCTATGCTCCGCGCATCAGTTGCCGAGCAGGCGCTGACCGCCCGCGCGGGCATCCACGAGCGTGTCGACGCAGTCAAGTCAAGGTCGCCCCGGGAGTGGTCGACCTTGGACCGGATCCTGCCGCAGGTGTCCGGTTGGGCCGTCACCGCGCGCTCCCCCCGGAGGTTCCGGGACCGCGCAGCCCTCTTCGACCTGGTCATCGTCGATGAGGCGAGTCAGTGCTCCACGCCGGACGTACTGCCTCTGCTCTTCCGAGCACACCGAGCCCTGGTGATCGGTGATCCCATGCAGTTGCAGCACATCACCACCCTTCAGCCCCGGCAGGAGGCCGAGGCGCATCGCAGGGCCGGGCTTCGCGCGAGCTGGCTCGATGAGCACCGACTCGAACACCGCCGTTACTCCTCGTTCCACGCGGCTGCACACGCGGCTGCGGAAACCCTGCTTCTGGACGAGCACTTCCGTTGCCACCCGGACATCGTAGAGATCTCGAACCAGCGGTGCTACGGCGGTCGGTTGACCGTCCTCACCGACCCCCGGTCCCTGCGGCGACTCGGAGGCGTCGACGCGGTTCAGTGGCTCGATGTCACGGGGACGGCGCGTAGGGGCGCGAGCGGGTCGTGGCTGAATCATGAAGAGGCTGATCGCGTTCATATTTCGATCGAGCGGTTGCTCAAACGGCTACCCGAAGGCTCGACGGTAGGGGTGGTCACACCCTTCCGGGCCCAGAAGGACCTGATCGCCGAGCGCTGGAAGCACGAGTCGCGTGTTCGGGTCGGCACGGTCCACACCTTCCAGGGAGGACAGCAGGACGTGATCCTGCTGTCGCTCGTGGCGGGAGCGAGAATGCGCCCGAGCGCAGTCAACTGGCTGAGTCGTGAGATCAATCTGTGGAACGTAGCCATCACCCGTGCCCGCTCGCACCTCATTGTGGTCGGCGACCGTGACTTCTGGTTGGTCCGCGACGGCATGCCACGCGCGCTGTTGGACGCGGCCGAGGCCAAGGCGGGGTTGTCCTCGACCGACGTGAGTTCCGGCTCCCAGGACGAGTTGGTCGGCGATCAGCTTCAGCTCTTGCTGGCGGAGGACATTCCCGGCGTGCAACTGGACCGGAACGTCACCGCCGACGGCCATCCCTATGACTTCGATATTCGCCGGAGCACCGGCGGGACCGCTCAAGTCAGGCTGGATCACGGCGCACCGTCCAATGTAGAGGGCGCGCGTCATTTGAGGCTGGCACTGCTGCGCACGGCCCTGCTGTCCCACGGTGTGAGGCTTCCCGCGTGGCACGTGTGGGCGAGGCGAACAGACCGCGTGACGAACCGGCTCGGTCGCCCATGACCACCGTTCGATGCCGCCGGAGACTTCAGCGAACGGCCGATTGCTCCAAGTTTCATGCCATACACTGCAGTTGGGGAATTTTGATGCTGTGACCTGCACGTGTTGCGACCGTTACCGGTGCGGCGGCAAGCTGCCGTACGAGTCCCACCCGCCACCGTTCATCGCAGTCCGCCAGGAGCCCAACGTGCCGTACACGGCAGAGATCAGCCGCAGCAACCCCACGAGCATCATCTTCCTCGTCGATCAGTCGACCTCCATGGGCGACCCCATCGGCGGTGAAGTGCCACAGCAGAAGGCCGATGTCGTCGCCGACGCCATCAACCGGCTCCTCACTGAACTCTCCATCAAATGTGCCAAGGAGGAAGGCGTACGTGACTACTTCCATGTAGCGGTCATCGGATACGGCGCGAGCGTCGGGTCCGCGTTCGCCGGGGAATTGGCGGGTCGGGACATCGTCCCTCTCAGCGAGGTCGCGGACAATCCGGCCCGGGTCGACGAGCGAAGCAAGAAGGTTTCCGACGGCGCCGGCGGCCTGGTGGAGACCGCCGTGAGTTTCCCGCTGTGGATGGACCCGGTGGCTCACGGCGGAACCCCGATGAACCGCGCTCTCCAGTACGCCGCGAGTCTCGTCGCGGGATGGACCGAGCGCTACCCCGCCAGCTTCCCGCCCATTGTCATCAACCTGACGGACGGCGAGTCCACGGACGGCGACCCCACCGCGGCTGCCGAGGCCGTCACTTCGCACGCCACCGCCGACGGAGCGGCACTGCTGTTCAACCTGCACGTATCCGCCGCAGGCGGAACGCCCACAGCCTTCCCCGACACGGCCGACGGCCTCCCCGACAGCTACGCCCGGACACTGTTCGCGATGTCGAGCCCACTGCCCAGTCACATGCGTTCGTACGCTGCCTCGCAGGGTCAGCGAGTCAGCGAGACCACCCGAGGCTTCGTCTACAACGCGGACATCACCACGGTCGTGCAATTCCTTGACATCGGCACCCGGGCCACTGAACTGCGGTGACGACTCCCACCTCATGCATGTACGTCACGCACCTCGTGGCTCCCAAGAACGGCAGTACGGAGGCGGAATGCGAAGACGCCGTCACCGTGCTGCCCGTTCGTCCGCACGACTACATGCTTCGGGAGCCGCTCACCGCGGGAGTCTGCGACGGGGCGACGGAAAGCGCACTGGCCAAGGACTGGGCCAGTCTGCTCTCCCGTTCCGCGGCCGAACACGCCTTGGCATCGCCGGACCTGTTGGCAGGTGGTACCGCCTTCGAGGAGTTCGCAGCGGAGGCGGTGTCACAGTGGGAACCCTGGCTCGGGCACTACACACAGGCGCGTCATGAGGGAGGACGCCCATTGAAGTGGTACGAGCACACCAAGATCGCAGAAGGTGCCTATGCGACCCTGCTCGCGGTGCGCGTCGACCCGGACGCCGATTCCCCTTCCAGGCCGACTGAACCGAGCTGGCGATGGCGTGCTGCTGCACTCGGTGACAGCTGTCTGTTTCATCTGCGCGACAACCGGCTGGCGCAGGCCTTTCCGGTGGAGTCCGTCGAGGGGTTCGGTACGACCCCCGACCTCTTCGGCAGCCGTAACCACGATGTGGCATTGCTGGCCCGCCGCTCGCGCTTCACCGAAGGCCGGTGCGGGCCCGGCGACCGGCTGTTGCTGATGACGGACGCGCTCGCTGCATGGCTCATGTCCGCTCAAGACCAGGAAGACGCGGTGAAGCAGTTGTTGGAGTTCGCGGGCCCCGAGGACCTGAGGGGGTTCAAGAACTGGCTGAGCGGACTGCGGGAAGGCGGGCAATTGCGCAACGATGATGTGGCGCTCGTACGGATCGATTTCGAGGGGCGATGAACGTAGGCCCGGTCACTGGTCCGCAGCGGCAGTTTCCGAGCGGTGCCCAGTACGCAGAGGCACTGCAACACACACAGCTGTGTTTCCATCATCCCGAACTCGTAGGTGCACGGCCGGAGCTCACCAAACTCGGTCTGCCTCGCGCCATCTCGGGCGCCTTCGCGAGCGTCTTCTCGCTGACTTCTGCGGTCTCCGGCAGACGGTATGCGATCAAGTGCTTCACCCGGAACGTCCCGGACCAGGAACGCCGCTATCAGGCCATCAGCGCGCGGCTCGCTCGACTGGACCAGAGGGAGCTGTCGCAGCCATGGAATCTAGGATTCGAGTATCTTGCCGACGCCATCAGCGTGGGCCGGGATCGCTATCCGGTACTGAAGATGGAATGGGCTGAAGCCGTCACGTTGTCCTCCTGGCTCGACGACAATCATGCTCGCCCCTCCGCCGTCGGCCGTCTGGCCGACCGTTTCGGGGCGCTGACCCGTGATCTCGATGCTCTCGAGATAGCTCACGGTGACCTGCAACACGGCAATCTGCTCGTTGCAAGCGACGAAACGCTGCGCCTGGTCGACTACGACGGCATGTATGTCCCTGAGCTCGCCGGCATGAGTGGCACCGAAAGGGGACACCGCAACTACCAGTCACCTATGCGTGGGAACGATGACTTCGGGGCGGAGCTCGACCGGTTCTCCGCCTGGGTGATCTTCCTGTCGCTCAAAGCGATTGCTTCCGACCCTGCCTTGTGGAATCGCCTTCACGAGCCGAGCGGAGAGTTCCTGCTGCTCACCGAGGACGATTTCAGGAGTCCGGGCGGCTCCATGAGACTGCAGACGCTGCTGGCTCACCCTGATCGGACGGTGAGTGGGCTCGCCGATCAGTTGAGGTCCTTGGCAGCTCAGCCGATGGATGTCCTGCCTCCACTCGCCTTGGCTGTGCCGAAGCAACGCGTCGCCGCGACGATCACGGCCACCGCCAGTACCCCCGTGCCCCCTGCTGCCGGCGGGCTGCCGGATTGGATGATGACCGGGCACGTCTCTCCGGATGCCGCGCCAACGCCTCCCCAGCTCTCGGACGCCGCTCCGGACGGTTTCCGCACCCGGACACTGCTGGATGTTGCCGTGGCCGTGGTCACTCCTCTCATGGTGATCACGACCGTCGTCATGTGCGTCGCGGGTTTCTCGGTGTCGCAGATCGAGGCAGGGATTCCCGGGTTCGTCGCCGTGGCGCTCACCTTGTTCGCCCGGAGCCGCCGTACGGAGAGGACACAACTCCGGGCCACGCTGAGCAAACTGACAGAGGAACTCGCACAGCTCGATGACCCGGTCAAAGCAGCAGACAAGCTGCACAAGGAACGGGCGAAGTTCGACGCGGCGGAAGCCAAGCGGACCTCTGCTCTACCCAGAGCGCAGGACAAACTCACCGCGCGCTACCATGCCGATCTCAAGGACGCCGAAAAGCGCAAGGTCCGCAAGCAGCGCGATATCGACAGGCAGATTGACGGACTCGCGGAAGAGCTCCGCGAAACCCTGGCCCGGGCACTCGCCAACAAGCAGTCCACGTATGTGCGGGACCAGCTCGGCCGACAGCTGATCGCTCAGTCCCCGCCCCCCGGTATCGGGCCGAAGCTCGCCTCGCGTCTGGCGGCCGCGGGCATCCGGACCGCGGCGGACTTCAAGGGTTACCGGCCCGTGCAGAACACGCACTACAACAACACCGGTGCCGTCCTCGTGCTGAGCAGCGGTCGTGTCATCGACGTCAACGGCATTGGCGAGGCCAAGGCCATCGCTCTTGATAGCTGGCGAAAGCGCGTGGTTGCTGCAGTGGAAGCACGGCAACCTACCTCCCTCGCCATGTCGGAGCGTCAACTGATCGAGGAGGACATCACCCGCCGCAGGGTCCAGCTCGTTGATTGGCGCAGGGGCGTGGAGTCGGAGACGGAGGCGCTGCGTGTGAAGGCGCGGAAGCAGAGGGAGGAAGGGCTGGAACGACTCAACCGCGAGAATTCCCTTGCAGGTGATCGGGCCCGGCAGCAGCGTCAGGAGTTCGGACGGCGCGCGACAGCTCTTCAGCAGAACAGCGCGCTCCACGAGGTATTGAGCGACGCGGTCGAGACTGTCAGGCTTCGACAGCGCGGACTGTCGCTCGGATCCTATGTGCGGTTCCTCTACATCGCCCGCTGACATCATGGTCGTGAGCTGCTGCCAGGGATATAGAGGCGCATTCTTGCGGCGCTGCTCCCGGTGATCGCGATGGACCTGAGACGTTGTGTTTGACGCTCGCAGGCGTGAAGCCGCGCTACTTCGAGCAGAGGTGGAGCTCCGACCAGGCAAGTCGCTGGCTACGTTGTGTGTGATGTCATTTCGATGACGCATCACGTGGAGTGGTGGCGATCTTGGAGCCGGGCCGCAAAGGGCTCCTGGCCTGCGATTTTTCCCCTGTGCATTATGTGCGGTGTGGGCGTTACAGGCGATATCTTGACGCTGAGATGACGCTCGTTCTGATGGCGTGTCGGGTGCGCCGGCGGGCTGGCTGGTCAGGCCACTGGAGCAGTGTTGGCGAGCGAGGAGCTCTTCTTTTCGCCACCTCAGCGGCGGTCGTCCGCGCTGATAGAACGTCGTCAGGCTGCGGGCTCGAGGGAAGTCAGTTCCTCAGAGCGTGGACGCCCGAAGTGCTTGCCGAGCTCTACCTTCGAGGCGTGGCCTGGCTGCCCGGAGGAGTCGGACGTTGGCCGTATCGCCAGTGAGGGGCCAGTTTGCCCAGTGCCGTGGGGATATTTCCACGGCACCGTACTTGCCCCTCGCTCGGCTTCCCCGGGCTCCCGTTTCCGGTGGTCGGCCAGATGTGATCAGTCGATGTCCGGATTATCCGACTCTTCGAGGAGTCGGGCCGCGAGGCCGTCGCCCCACTCCACGGCCCAGGCACGAAGAGCGGTGATGGTGGCCTGGTCCAGGCCGTAGGCGGCGAAGGCTTCGTCGTCGGTCCACTCGGATCCGGCGAGGTTTGCCTGCAGGTCTTCGCGCTCGAAGCGGCCGCGGGCGTGGCGACGGCCGAATTCCTCGAGATCGGCAGTGTTCCAACGGCGGGAGGCTGCGAACACGTCGATCAGGCCACGGGGCGCTCCGCGGTCGGCGAGGGCGCGGACCTTGGTCCCGATCACGTCCTCCTCCGCGAGGACGGACCCGTACGGGCTCTGGGCGATCGGCCGCCAGAAGATCTCCTTGAGGATGTCGACCTCGCAGTCCTGCCCGGTGGCCGGGTCGGTCACGGTGAAGCGGGCGGACAGCGGGGCGGTCTCCAGCGCGTGCACCTTCCAGCCGCGGGCTTCCAGGCCGGTGCGGAGCGTGGCCGCGATGTCGGCCATGGGCGCCGGGTTCTCGGTGGCGACATCGAGGTCCTGGCTGGGGCGGTTCACGAGGCGGTGCGCCCGCACGGCATACCCGCCAGTGAGGACCAGAGGATACGGGGAGCCGAGGGCGATCACATCCGCCAGGAGCCGCGCGTGCAGCTCCGGCATGTCTGTCACGCGGCTGCCTGGGTGCGGGAGGCGAGCTGAGCGAAGGCGTCCTCCCATACGGTGCGCACGGTGCGGCCGATGAGAGTGCGCAGCACCGGCCACAGCTGGAGGAGCAGGTCCTGGTTGAGGTAGCGGGGCAGGTCGTCGTGCAGGCCCTCATGCAAGACAGTGCGGTACAGGCCCATGCGCTGGCGCGGCTTGCCCAGGTCGTACGAGGTCATCCCGGACCAGGCCATGTGCAGCGGCAGCTCGACGACCCCCTGGGTCGGGCCGTGCAACTCGTCCAGCGACTCCGGCAGACGGCACCGGAACTTCTCCCGGTACAGCGCGAGGTCCTCGGCGTCCGTGCCCGAGAGGTTCTTCGACGCGGGTGCGGGGTGGTGCGGGCTGGAGGGCATGCCCCCCATTATGGCGGCAGCTTCCCGCTCGCCGAGCAGCTGGACGCGGCCGATCACCGGCCGACATCCACCGGCAGGAAAGTCGGAACGGTCCGCCGCCGCGGCAAACTCGTTGGCGCGGGCGTCTCTGGACATGCGGACGAGGGCAATGCGGACGAGGGCAATGCGGTAGAGGGCTGAGTT
Source organism: Streptomyces sp. NPDC017520 (assembly GCF_044329855.1). NCBI lineage: Bacteria > Bacillati > Actinomycetota > Actinomycetes > Kitasatosporales > Streptomycetaceae > Streptomyces > Streptomyces sp. NPDC017520. The sequence goes on along the minus strand of NZ_JBIRKB010000014.1, from coordinate 104,213 downwards.
GGCTCCGCGATTACCGCTGCGTGGGACGGCAACCAAGGCCCAGATCCGCGCCTTGGTTGCCGGGAAGGAGGCCGGCTGCACCGACGTACTCACCGTGGCCGGGCTCCCTGTCCTGGCCACGGCATGGGACTCGCCGAGGTGGTGGTCGCGCTCGGTCATCGCCTCCCAGACCAGCGGTGTGTGGTCCATGCCCGTCACGCTCCCGACCTCCGAAGACGAACCTGCCACTTGCTCGCACGCGGGTCTCCGGTCTGGCCCGCCTGCGGGCAGCACAGGGCCGCCCGCTCGAAGGCTGACGAGCGACCCAGTCGCTGGGTTGTATGCAGCAGGCGTACAGGCGCATGTGCGCCCTCGTGCATCGCGGGCCTCCGCTTCTGCAGTGGATAACCCAGGCCTTGAGGAGGCTGCTGTGGCAAGGATCGTGGAGGGGAAACACCGGTCGCCGATCGGGGACGACGGGCACCCAGCCGAATCGGCCCGTACCGCCGCCCCCTCCTCCCCCTTTGCTTCCACCGCTCCGCCTGCCTGGTCATCGACGGGAAGGTGGTCGCCTTCGCCGAGGAGGAGCGCTTCTCCCGCCGCAAGCACCACAAGATGGTCGACGGCTCCGGCGAGGCGTCTCCGCCACCCTCGCCCACGGCACCGCCGACGGACTGAAGGTCCTGCGCCAGTTCCCGTTCAGCCAGTCGCTGGGCTGGTTCTACGAGACCGTCGCCGAACACCTCGGACTCGGCAACTGGACCAGCTCCGGCAAGCTCATGGGCCTGGCCGGCTTCGGCAACCCCGACCGCTACACCCTCGACTTCCTCACCGCCCGCGCTGGCGGCTCGTCGAGAAGGGGCTGAGCGATGTCATCGTGACGGCCGCAGTGGCACTTGCCACCATCAACCCGGACCCGGAGAAGGCGCTCGCCGGCCGTGTCCAGGGTCTGCCGGCCCGCCTGAGCCTCGACTGACCCGGGCCGGCCGCCAAGTAGAAGGGCCCGCACAGCTGCTCCTGTGCGGGCCCCCCTTGCGCTCCCGACTTTGCGGGTGCGCACTTCTGACTGCTCGTCTCCCGGTCTCCCGGGTGGGAGACGAGTGGGAGATGATCATGGTGCGGTGCTGCAATCAGGCGCTAGGAAATGCTAGATAGCGCTACCTGTGAGGCCCTGGTTCAGCCGCCGGACTCGCCTGCGTGCGGGCTGAGGACATCGGTCCCGACCAGCACGAACAGCACGATGCCCAGCGCAATCCGATACCACACAAATGGCATGAAGCTCTTGGTCGTGATGAACTTCATGAACCACGCGATGACGGCGTATCCGACGAAGAACGCCACCAGCGTCGCGAAGATCGTCGGGCCCCAGGAGATATGCCCGTCGCCCACGTCCTTGAGCTCGTAGGCGCCCGAGGCGAGCACGGCGGGGATCGCCAGCAGGAACGAGTAGCGGGCGGCCGACTCGCGGGTGTAGCCCATCAGCAGACCACCGCTGATCGTCGCGCCCGACCGGGAGACCCCGGGGACCAGCGCCATCGCCTGGCAGAACCCGAAGATCAGACCGTCTCTGACCCCCAGCTCCTTGAGCGTCTTGCGCTCCTTCACCACACGGTGCTTGCCGCCCGACTCGTCGCGCGCGGCCAGCCGGTCGGCGATGCCCAGCACGATGCCCATGCCGATCAGCGTCGTCGCGATCAGCCGGAGATCGCGGAACGGCCCCTCGATCTGGTCCTTGAGCGTGATGCCCAGTACGCCGATGGGGATCGAGCCGACGATGACCAGCCAGCCCATCTGGGCGTCGTGGTCACCGCGCATCGAACGGTCCGTCAGCGAGCGGAACCACGCCGACAGGATGCGTGCGATGTCCTTGCGGAAGTAGATGAGCACCGCCGCCTCCGTGCCGATCTGACTGATGGCGGTGAAGGCGGCCCCCGGGTCGTGCCAGCCGGCGAACGCGGCGGTCAGCCGCAGATGGGCGCTGGAGGAGATCGGCAGGAACTCGGTCAGTCCCTGAACGAGTCCCAGGACGAATGATTCGAACCAGCTCATGGGGCTTTGGCCATCCCGGAGGTGATCGTGCATCGGCCACGGGCGACTGGGCCCGTCGGCTGCGTGCGGAGTACGGAGCGCGGTCAAGGACAACAAGGACATCGGGGTCGCGGGCAGCGTATCGCCTGAAAGTAAACGTCAGACCTACTGCACCGGTCATCCACGTGCCGCCGTACGTTCAGTCCTCCGGCGTGTCCCGGCCGAGCCGGTGGCGCTTGCGCCAGGCGACCAGCGCCCCGCCGAGGGCGGACAGCACGATGAAGCCCGTGGCGGCCAGGAAGACCGGCGAGGTCGGCGACGCGGCCTCGCTGCCGGCTATCACGTACGCCGCCGTGTTCGGGATCGACCCCAGCCCGGTGGCCAGGAGGAACGGCGGAGCGCTCATCCGGGAGGTCGCCGCGCAGTAGTTGGCGGCGGCGAACGGGATCCCGGGGAAGAGCCGCAGCGCCAGGACGGACCGGAAGCCGTGCCGGCTCAGCACCCCGTCCGCGGCGGTCAGCAGCCTCCCGCGCAACAGGGTCCGCAGCGCGTCCTGGCCCAGCACCCGGCCCAGCATGAACGACACGCCCGCGCCCAGCACCGTCCCCGCAAGCGCCGCCGCGAGGCCCGTCTGCGCGCCGAACAGCGCGCCCGCGGCGATGTTGAGCAGCGGGCGCGGCACGAACGCCACCGTCAGCGCCCCGTACGCCAGCCCGAAGAGCATCGCGGCCGTGCCCCCGGTCAGCTGGGGCGGCCAGCCCGACGCCAGCAGCCGCTGCGGTTCGAACAGCAGCATCGTCGACGCGGCCCCCAGCAGGACCACCACGAGCAGCGAGAACCGGGACCACGGCGACAGCAGCGCCCGGGAGAGGCGCAGGGCGGGACCGGTGGCGGGCCGGGCGGAGGGGACGGGGTCGAACATTCGGGGAGAGTAACCGAAAACGCTGTGTGATCGCCGTAATGTGCCTCGCGTGAACCCCGCCGCCGACGCCCCCGTACCGCCGGACAGCACCCTCGCCGACACCGTCCTGGAGCGGCTCGTCGCCGTCTACGCCCCGGCCGCCGACCCTGTACGGGCCGAGGGAGCCGCCGCGTACATGAAGCACGTCGCCCCCTTCCTCGGGATCCCCACCCCCGAGCGCCGGGCCCTGTCGCGGACCGTGCTGGCGGGCGCCGGGCGGCCGGACGAGGCGGACTGCACGGCGATCGCGCTGCGCTGCTGGCGGCTGCCGGAGCGGGAGTACCAGTACTTCGCCGCCGACTACCTGCGCCGGTACGTGGGCCGCTGCACCTCGGGCTTCCTGCCCGTCCTGCACCACCTCGTGACCACCGTCCCCTGGTGGGACACGGTCGACGTGCTGGCCGCGCATGTCGCGGGACCTCTGGTCGCCGCCGACCCGGCGCTCGCCCGGGAGATGGACCGGTGGATCGACGACCCCAGCCTCTGGGCGGCCAGGACCGCCCTCCTGCACCAGTTGCGCTACCGGGAGGCCACCGACACCGACCGGCTCTTCGGCTACTGCCTGCGCCGCGCGGACCACCCCGACTTCTTCCTCCGCAAGGCGATCGGCTGGGCCCTGCGGGAGTACGCCAAGACCGACCCCACCGCCGTACGCGACTTCGTCCACGGACCCGGGGCCCGCCTGTCGCCGCTCTCCGCGCGCGAGGCGCTCAAGAACCTCTGAGGCGGAGGGAATGCCGCGCGAAGGCCGGGAAATCCATTCGACGGCACCGCCCCGACCGGCCATGATCAGGGGCATGTTCCGGTACGCCTTCCCCGCAGCGCCGTCCGCAGTCGCGGACGCGCCGAAGGCTGCCGCGAACGACGCGGCCCTCGTGGCCGCGCTCTCCGCGGAAGCGGCAGCGGCAGTGTGCACCGCCGCCGCAGCGCCCATCGGCGGCGCCCGAAGCTGACCCTCCCCCGACCGTCCGGCGGACCCCGCAAGGGGAGGGTCGGCGGGGCCCTGGGGTCTTCTCATCTCAGCTTCGAGTTCTCAAAGGAACGAGCCATGTCCAAGACGGCTTACGTGCGCACCAAGCCGCACCTCAACATCGGCACCATGGGCCACGTCGACCACGGCAAGACCACGCTCACCGCCGCCATCACCAAGGTCCTCAGCGAGCGCGGTGGCAGTTCCACCTCCTACGTGGCCTTCGACCGCATCGACCGGGCCCCCGAGGAGGCCCAGCGCGGCATCACCATCAACATCGCGCACGTCGAGTACGAGACCGACACCCGCCACTACGCGCACGTCGACATGCCCGGACACGCCGACTACATCAAGAACATGGTGACCGGAGCGGCGCAGCTCGACGGGGCGATCCTCGTCGTCTCCGCGCTCGACGGGATCATGCCGCAGACCGCCGAGCACGTCCTGCTGGCCCGTCAAGTGGGCGTCGACCACATCGTCGTCGCCCTCAACAAGGCCGACGCGGGCGACCCCGAGCTGACCGACCTGGTCGAGCTGGAGGTCCGCGAGCTGCTCTCCGCGCACGGGTACGGCGGCGACACCGTCCCCGTGGTCCGGGTCTCCGGCCTCAAGGCGCTGGAGGGCGACCCGCGGTGGACGGCGGCGATCGAAGGGCTGCTGGACGCCGTCGACACGTACGTACCGATTCCGGTGCGCTACACCGACGTGCCGTTCCTGCTGTCCGTCGAGAACGTCCTGACCATCACCGGCCGGGGCACTGTCGTCACCGGCGCCGTCGAGCGCGGCACCGTCCGTGTCGGCGACCGGGTCGCGGTGCTCGGCGCGGACGTCGAGACGGTCGTCACCGGCCTGGAGACCTTCGGCAAGCCGATGGAGTCCGCCGAGGCCGGGGACAACGTCGCGCTGCTGCTGCGCGGGGTGGAGCGCGACCGGGTCCGCCGCGGCCATGTCGTGGCCGCGCCCGGCAGCGTGGCGCCGAGCCGCCGGTTCACCGCCCAGGTGTACGTCCTGTCGACGAAGGAGGGCGGCCGGTCGACCCCGGTGACCACCGGCTACCGGCCGCAGTTCTACATCCGTACGGCGGACGTCGTCGGCGACGTCGACCTCGGCGGGACGGCGGTCGCGCGCCCCGGCGACACGGTCACGATGACCGTGGAGCTGGGCCGTGACGTGCCACTGGAGTCCGGTCTCGGCTTCGCGATCCGCGAGGGCGGCCGCACGGTCGGCGCTGGCACGGTCACCGCGCTGCTCTGAGCACACACCCGCTGCCCGTCGCCCCCGGCCCGGGGGTGACGGGCAGCGGGGCGCGGGAGGCGACAATGGAGGCGTGAACGAGCCGATACCCGTCATCCGAGAGGTCGACTGCGGCACCGCCCGGCTGCTGCCCGACGTGGACCGCGACCGGGCCTGGCTGCTCACGGTCGACGACGCGCCCCAGTCCTACGTCGACCTCGACGACCCGTCCTACCTGGAGTTCGAGTACGTACGCAGGCTCGCCCACGTCGTGGACGGCGTGGCCGGACCGGGCGAGCCCCTGGACGTCCTGCACCTGGGTGGCGGGGCGCTGACCCTGCCCCGCTATGTGGCGGCGACCCGCCCCGGATCAGGCCAGGACGTCGTCGACGCGGACCGGGAGCTGCTGCGGATGGTCCAGGAGCACCTGCCGCTGCCCGAGGGCAGTGGCATCTCCCTGCACGCGGCCGACGCCCGGGAGCGGCTGGAGGCGATGGTCCCCGCCTCCGCCGACCTCCTGATCGCGGACGTCTTCGGCGGCTCCCGTGTTCCGGCGCACCTCACGTCCGTCGAGTACGCGCGGGCCGCGGGCCGGGCGCTGCGCGGGGACGGGATCTACGCCGCCAACCTGGCCGACAGCGCGCCGTTCGCCTTCCTCCGCTCCCAGCTGGCGAACTTCGCCGAGGTCTTTCCGGAACTCGCGCTGATCGGGGAACCGGCCGTACTGCGCGGGCGGCGCTTCGGCAACCTCGTCCTGCTCGCCTCGTACGCGCCCCTCGACGTGGCCCCGCTCGTCCGCGCCTGCGCCGCCGACGCCTTCCCCGCACGGGTCACCCACGGTCCCGCGCTGACCCGGTTCATCGGCGGGGCCCGCCCGGTGGCGGACGTGGACGCGGTCGCCTCGCCCGAACCGCCCGACGGAGCCTTCAGCGTCGGCTGAGGCTTCGTCGGGCGGATCGGGGGCGGGAACGGGCGGGGCGCGCGGGTCAGCCGGTGGGCTGACCGGAGAGGCGGACCGTGCTCAGGATCTTCTGGATGGTGGTGTCGGGAAGCTCGTCCTTGACGCCGGCGGCGGCGTAGAGGACCCAGGTCGAGAAGTCGCCCTTGGAGTTCTTGAAGGAGAAGGCGATCGACTTCCCGTCGCTGTCGCACTTCTCCTTGTTGGCCAGGCCCAGCGCGGTGGCCTGCACGACACTGCCGGACAGACCCGACTCGGTGGTGTACGCCTTGGGCTTGCCGACCTTGACCTTGTTCTTGGGGTCCAGCTGGGCGTAGGCGGCCCACACCCAGTTGGCGGCCTCGTTGGTCGCGGCCTCGTCGGTGTTCTTGGCGCCCTGGGCGCCCTTCGTCCCGACGCCGGCCAGCCCGGTGTCCTCCTCGCTGCCGTCCCCGTCGGAGTCGTCGACGCACCACTTGCTCTTGTAGTAGGCGGGTGCGGAGAAACCGGCGACCGGCTTACCGGTGGGCTCCTTGGCGTCCTCGAAGCCGGAGAACATGCCCGAACTGGCGACCTCCCAGTCACCGGGGACGTCGAACTGCGTGCCCCACTTGGGGTTGGTGACGACCTTCCAGCCCGGAACGACCGGCTTGGGGTCGTTCTCGGAGCCCCGCGGGTTCTCCACGGGCGGTGCGGAGCCGGTGGCCGTCTCGCTGGGCTTGGCGCTCGGCGACGCGGACTTCCCGCCGCCGGCGACGGACTTGCCGCCCTCGTCGTCCTTGCCGAGCACGAGGAAACCGGTGACGCCCGCCGCGACCACGACGGCGGTCGCCGCGACGATCGCCACGATCGTCGTCTTCTTCTTGTCGTCGCCGGGCTTCGGCCCGCCGGGCGGACCCGGGACGGCGTACTGCGGCACCGTCGGCTGCTGGTAGGGATTGGGCTGCTGGTACCCCGGCTGCCCGCCGGGCGGGCCCTGCGGGTATCCGTAGCCCGGCTCCGTGGGCTGCCCGGACTGGCCCTGCGGCGGATATCCCGGTTGCTGATAGGGATTCGGCTGCTGGTACCCCGGCTGCTGGTACGGGTTCTGGTTCTGGTCCTGCGGGTTCTGCTCGCCCCCGGGCGGCTGCGTTCCTGGCCACATGGCCAGTAACCATAGATGGGCCGCCCGGCCACTTCTACGGCCGCCCTGTCCCAGAGCCGTCACAAGGGGATGGCCAAACGATACTACTGATGAGTAACCTTCCGGCATGAGCGCTGAACAGATGACCGTGGGCGAGATGCTCGTCGCGACGGTCCCGATGGCCCGGACCCTCAACCTCGACTTCCTGGAGACGACGCCGGAGCGCGCCGTCGTCCGGCTGCCCGACCAGGCGGACTACCACAACCACCTCGGCGGCCCCCACGCCGGAGCGATGTTCACGCTCGCCGAGTCCGCCAGCGGCGCGATCGTCATCGCCGCCTTCGGCGACCAGATGTCGCGCGCCGTGCCGCTCGCTGTGAAGGCCGAGATCGGCTACAAGAAGCTCGCCAAGGGCGAGGTCACCGCGACCGCGACCCTCGGCCGCCCCATAGCCGACGTCGTCGCCGAGCTGGACGCCGGACAGCGGCCGGAATTCCCCGTCGCCATCGAGATCCGGCGCGCCGACGACGCCGTCACCGGCGAGATGACCGTCGTGTGGACCCTGCGCCCCAACAGCTGAGAACCGCCCCGCACACACCCCGGGCCGCCGCCCTGCCCGAACGGGAGGGGCGGCGGCCCGGGGCGCTGTGGCCTACGGTCCGGGCGTCAGCCCCCGTGCGCCTCGCGGTGTGCCTTGGCCAGCTCCACGTACCCCGCCGCGTTGAAGCGGATGCCCTCCAGCTCCTCGGCGGTCAGCGGCCGCTTCACCTTCGCGGGCACCCCCGCGACGAGCGAGCCCGGCGGCACCCGCATCCCCTGCGGCACGAGTGCCTGCGCGGCGACCAGCGAACCCGCCCCGATGTGCGCGCCGTTGAGCACCGTGGCGCCCATTCCCACCAGCACGTCGTCCTCGATCACACAGCCGTGCAGCACCGCGTTGTGGCCGACCGAGACCCGAGCGCCCACGGTGAGCGGGAACCCGGGGTCGGTGTGCACGCTGCAGTTGTCCTGGATGTTGCTGTCGGGGCCGACCGTGATGGGACCGCAGTCGGCCCGCAGCACGGCCTGGTACCAGACGCTGGAGCCCGGGGCGAGCGTCACCTCGCCGATCACCACGGAGGTCGGGGCCACGAACGCGTCCACGTCGATGTCCGGCTCCTTGCCGCCCATGCCCGTGATCAACGCCTGCTCCGCCATCGCCTGCTCCTTCGCGCCGGTGTGGTGCTCCTGGGCCTTCCCGCCGGATCGGTCGGATCCGCCGGGCCCGGCCGCCTCACACGGTAGGGGACGGCCCCCCGCGCACGCCGCCCGGTGGGGTGAACATCACAGGTCGTCGCACGGGTCGTCCCCCGCGCCGCCGACTACCGTGAGCGCGTGCCGAAGAACCGCAACGCGTTCTCCTTCCTCGCCCGCCGGTCCCGCCGTGCCGCCTCCCGCGCGGTCCACCTCGCCTGGGCCTGGGCGCAGCGGGTGGGCGCGGTCACCGCCGAGCACCCCGGGCGGCTGCGGTTCCGCGCGATCGGCACGGGGACCCGGCTCGCCTTCCCGCAGGGGACCGTGTTCGGGGAGCCGTGGATCGAGCTCGGCGCGCACTGCGTCATCGGCGAGCAGGTCACGCTCACGGCCGGGATGATGCCGGGCCTGGACCTCGGCCCCGACACCGTCCTCACGCTGGGCGACGGCGTGGTGCTGGGGCGCGGCAGCCATGTGATCGCGGACACGACGGTGACGATCGGCCCGGACACGTACTGCGGCCCGTACGTCTACATCACCTCGACCAACCACAGCTACGACGACCCGCACGAGCCCGTGGGCAAACAGTGGCCCCGGATGGAGCCGGTGGCGATCGGGCCAGGCTGCTGGATCGGCACCGGCGCGGTGATCCTGCCCGGCGCCCGCCTCGGCCGGAACGTCGTGGTCGCCGCGGGCGCGGTCGTCCGGGGCGAGGTCCCCGACCACGCGGTGGTCGCGGGGGCCCCCGCCCGCGTCGTCCGCAGCTGGGACCCGGAGAAGGGCTGGCAGCCGCCCCTGCGCACCCCGGCGCCCGTGCCGATTCCCGAGGGCATCACGCCCGAACAGCTACTGGCCCTCGCGGAGCTGGACGAGGGCCGCGAAACACCGTAGGGCGTCGGTGGCGGTACAGCCCGCCGGACGCGGGAACGCACCGTAGCGCAGTGCAATATTCTTGACCCCGGCATGCGCCGTACGCGACCCAGCACGCCGCACACCGCACCCACTACGCCGCACTCCGCCACCCGCACTCCGCCATCCACCGCAGGGACGGTACGTGTCCGACCTCGACCAGCTCACCCAGTCGCTGGCCCGCAACCTCAAGCGCTGGCGCGGGGAGCGCGGCTTCACCCTCGACGCCCTCGCGGCCCGCGCCGGGGTCAGCCGCGGGATGATCATCCAGATCGAGCAGGCGCGGACGAACCCGAGCGTCGGCACCACCGTCAAACTGGCCGACGCGCTCGGCGTCAGCATCACCACCCTCCTCGACCACGAGCAGGGCGCCCAGGTCCGGCTGGTCCCGGAGAGCCGGGCCGTCCGCATGTGGTCCACCGAGGCGGGCAGCTCCACCACCCTGCTCGTCGGCGCCGAGGCCCGCGGCCCGCTCGAACTGTGGACCTGCCGGCTGATGGCGGGGGAGGGCACCACCTCCGACCCGCACCCCGAGGGCACCGTCGAACTACTCCATGTGACCGAGGGCGAACTGACGCTCGTCGTCGACGGCCGCACCCATCCCGTCCCCGCCGGCACCTCCGCCACCTTCGAGGCGCACGTGCCGCACGGCTACCGGAACGAGGGCGCCGAACCGGCCGTGTTCACCATGGTCGTCGCCATCCCGCCCGTCCGCTGAGACGCCCGGCCGGTCCCGCCGCCGCCCCTGTTAGCGTGAGCGCCATGCGCGCACCCATCGGCACCTTCGAGGACGCCGCTCCCGCCGCGGAACGGCTCGACCTGCTCCCCGCCCCCGTCGTCACGGCCCTGACCGCCGGCTGGGGCGAGTTCACCGCCGAGCAGATCGTCCACGTCGACAGCGACCCGGCCCTCGCGGACACGGCGGTCTTCGTCGAGCACTACGGCGTGGAACTGCTGGACACCTCGGCCAACTGCGTCGTCGTGGCGGGCAAGCGCGGCCAGGACGTCACCCTCGCCGCCTGCGTGGTGCTCTCCCGCACCCGCGTCGACGTCAACGGGGCGGTCCGCAGACACCTCGGCGCCCGCAAGGCCTCCTTCGCGTCGATGGACACGGCGGTCGGCGAGAGCGGCATGGAGTACGGCGGCATCACCCCGATCGGCCTGCCCGCCGCCTGGCCCCTCCTGCTGGACCCCGCCGTGGTGGACGAGGAGTGGGTCCTGATCGGCAGCGGCAGCCGACGCGGCAAGCTCATCGTCCCCGGCAAGGCGCTCGCCGCCCTCCCGGGCGCCGTCCTCGTCGAGGGCCTCGGCGTCTGACGCCTCCCTCGGGGGCGTCCAACTCCCCTTCGGGCGGCCGGTTCAGCGCCCGGTCGCCCGGTGCTCCGTGAGCCAGTCCGTGGCGAAGTCGACGGCGGGGCGCAGCCGGACGAGCCGGCATCCGGCCGAGCCCACCTGCCCCGCGCGTACGTCACCCTCCGCCGCGACATCCTCGAACGCCGCGCCCAGGGCGGCGAAGTCCCCGTCGTCCAGGGCGACGTCCTCGTACTCCCACCACCGGCGCACCCCCCGCGACGTCACCACACAGCGGTAGCCGCGGCGCGGCGGAGCGGGCATCCGGTACTCGCCCAGGTGGAACGCCGTACACGTGGCGTAGCCGGTGCCGAGCAGCAGAATCCGGGCGTCCGCCTCGTACAGCCGGGCCAGCGGCGAGTCCTCGCCGAGATGGCAGTCGGCCCGGTGCCCGGCGAGCAGGCGTGCCGCTCGCGGACCGAGCGCGGCGAACGAGGTCTGCGGATGCGCGCTGCGCCCGGCCCCCGGAGCCGTCCGTACGGTCTCGGCCAGCGCGCCCATCGACGGCGCGGGGGTCAGCGCCGGGTCGTACGGCTCCATCGAGGCCCGCACGGCGTCGACGGCCCCGGCTTCCAGGCCCCGTACCCGCTCGCGGTAGTGCGGAGAGGTGTCGGAGTTCTCCGGGGTGAAGGAGGGGACCACCAGCGTCCCCTCCGGCCCCACGGCCCGGCGCAGCGCGCCCAGCACACCCCGCGCACCGCCCAAGACCGGTCCGAGCGAGCGCAGCGAGGCGTGCACCAGGAGCACATCGCCTGGCCGTACGCCCAGCCCGGTCAGAGCGGCCGTCGTCCGGGCCCCGTCGAGCACGTCTGCGTCGCGTACGTCGTCCACGGCGGGGATTCTTCCCGTCCCGGGGCGTCCCGCACACCCGGTCCGCTCAGGCGGGCCCGCCCAGCCGCGGGATCTCGATCGCCGGGCACCGGTCCATGACCATGTCCAGCCCCGCCGCGCGCGTCCGCTCGAAGGCGTCCGGGTCCATGACGCCCAGCTGGAACCACACCGCCTTCGCGCCCACCGCCGCCGCCTCGTCCGCGACCCCGCCCGCCAGCTCGCTGTTGACGAACACGTCCACCACGTCGACCGGGAAGGGGATGTCCGCGAGCGAGGCGTACCCCTGCTCCCCGTGCACCGTCTCGGCCTTCGGGTGCACCGGCACCACCCGCTTGCCGAACCGCTGGAGGACCTCCGCCACACCGAAGGCCGCCCGGGAACGGTTGCCGGACAGGCCCACCACCGCCCAGGTGTCGCCCGTGTCCTGGAGAATCCGCCTGATCGTCGCGGGGTCCGCGTACGAGTCCGCCGCGCTGCTGCCGTCTGCGTTCATGCCGGGACAACCGACGGCCCCCACCTTCCCATTCCCGCCGGGGCCCGTCCTCCTGGCGGCGCATAGGGTGGACGGATGCAGGAGCAGTACCGGACCGTCACCCGCGCGGGTGTGCACGAGAGCGAGATCAACCGATCCCGTTTCCTCTGCTCCCTCGCCCCCGCCGCCACCGAACAGGAAGCCCAGGACTTCGTCGCCCGCGTCCGCAAGGAGCACCCGACCGCCTCCCACAACTGCTTCGCGTACGTGATCGGCGCCGACGCCTCCGTACAGAAGGCGAGCGACGACGGCGAACCCGGCGGGACCGCGGGTGTCCCGATGCTCCAGATGCTCATGCGGCGGGAGGTGCGGTACGCCGTGGCGGTCGTCACCCGCTACTACGGCGGGGTCAAACTCGGCGCGGGCGGGCTGATCCGGGCCTACGGGGGAGTGGTCGGCGAAGCCCTCGACGCCCTCGGCACCATCACCCGGCAGCGCTTCCGGCTCGCCACGATCCGGGTCGACCACCAACGGGCGGGAAAGCTGGAGAACGACCTGCGGGCCACCGGGCGGGACGTTCGCGAGGTGCGGTACGCCGAGGCCGTCACCATCGACATCGGGCTGCCGGACGGCGACGTCGAGGCGTTCACCGCCTGGCTCGCCGACGCGACCGCGGGGACCGCCGTGCTGGAGCTGGGCGGCGAGGCGTACGGGGACGCGACCGCGTGAGGTGAGGGCAATCCCACGAGGCCAAAATCATGATCGATGCGGGTTCGGCGGCCCGGCGGCGTTAGCGTGGTCGGTGCCGAGCGGGATCACGGGCCGCCGGTGCGCGGCCCACGGGGTGGAGGACGACGACGATGCAGGCCACAACCGGCGCAATGACGATGCGGCCCGCGACGGGCCGGGCGGCCGGGCAGGTCGGAACCGACGGAGTGACGCTGCGGGCCGCGACCGGCCGAATGGCGGGGCGGGCCGGAACCGGCGGAGTGACGCTGCGGGCCGCGACGGGCCGAGTGGCGGGGCGGGCCGGAACCGGCGGGGCGATGGCGCCGACCGGACCCGCCGGAGTGACGGCGTGAGGATCCTGCACACCTCGGACTGGCACCTGGGCCGGTCCTTCCACCGGGTCTCCCTCCTCGACGCCCAGGCCGCCTACCTCGACCATCTTGTGGCGACCGTCCGGGAACGCGAGGTGGACGTCGTCCTCGTCGCGGGCGACGTCTACGACCGGGCCGTCCCGCCGCTCACCGCCGTCGAACTGTTCGACCGCGCGCTGCACCGGCTCGCCGCCGCCGGCGTCCCCACCGTCATGATCTCCGGCAACCACGACTCGGCCCGCCGGCTCGGCGTCGGCGCCGGCCTCTTCGAGCGGGCCGGGATCCACCTGCGGACCGCCCCGGAGAACTGCGCCACCCCCGTCGTGCTCGCCGACGACCACGGCGAAGTGGCGTTCTACGGGCTGCCCTACCTGGAACCGGCCCTGGTCAAGGACGTCCTCCGGGCGGACAGGGCCGGCCACGAGGCGGTCCTCACCGCCGCCATGGACCGGGTCCGCGCCGACCTCGCCACCCGGCCGAGGGGCACCCGCTCCGTCGTCCTCGCCCACGCCTTCGTGTCGGGCGGGGAGCCCAGCGACAGCGAACGTGACATCACCGTCGGCGGAGTCGCCGCCGTCCCCGCCGGGGTCTTCGACGGCGTCGACTACGCGGCCCTCGGCCACCTCCACGGCTCCCAGCGGGTCACCAGCCGCGTGCGCTACTCCGGCTCCCCGCTCGCCTACTCCTTCTCCGAGGCCGACCACCGCAAGACCATGTGGCTCATCGACCTCGACGCCGACGGGCACATCGCGGCCGGGATACGGATCGACTGCCCCGTGGAGCGGCCCCTCGCCCGGCTCCGCGGCCGGCTCGACACCCTCCTGGAGGACCCCGCCCTGGACCGCCACGAGCAGGCCTGGGTCGAGGCCACCCTCACCGACCCGGTGCGCCCCGCCGAACCCATGGCCCGCCTCGCCCGGCGCTTCCCCCACACTCTCAGCCTGGTCTTCGATCCCGAGCGGCCGCCGGACGACCCGGGGGCGTCCTACGCCCAGCGCCTCCAGGGCCGCGACGACCACCAGATCGCCGAGGACTTCGTCGCCCACGTCCGCGGCGGCAGCGGCCCCAGCGACCTCGAACGCACCGTGCTGCGCGCCGCGTTCGACGACGTACGGGTGGACGAGACCGTGCGCGAGGTGTCCCGGTGAGACTGCACCGCCTGAGCATCACCGCCTTCGGCCCGTTCGGCGCCACCCAGGAAGTCGACTTCGACGCCCTCTCCTCCGCCGGGCTCTTCCTGCTCCACGGACCCACCGGCGCGGGCAAGACCTCCGTCCTGGACGCCGTCTGCTTCGCCCTGTACGGAGCCGTCCCCGGCGCCCGGCAGAGCCCCGGCGCCTCCCTGCGCAGCGACCACGCCCCGGCCGGCCTCCCCACCGAGGTCCAGCTGGAACTGACCGTCGGCGGCCGACGCCTCGAAGTCACCCGCAGCCCCGCCCAGCCCCGCCCGAAGAAGCGCGGCGACGGCTTTACCATGGAGAAGGCCCAGAGCCGGCTGCGCGGCCACGACCCCGAGCGCGGCTGGCAGGCGCTCAGCAAGTCGCACCAGGAGATCGGCGAGGAGCTGACCCAGCTCATCGGCATGAGCCGGGACCAGTTCTGCCAGGTGGTGCTGTTGCCGCAGGGAGATTTCGCCCGCTTTCTGCGCGCGGACGCCGAAGCCCGCGGCAAGCTCCTCGGCCGGCTCTTCGACACCCGCCGCTTCGCCGCCGTCGAGGAACGCCTCGCCGAACTGCGCCGGGGCGCCGAGGCCAGGGTCGCCGCCGCCGACGAGCGGATCCTCGCCCTCGCCCAGCGCATCGCCCAGGCGGCCGGACCCGTCGGAGCCGAGGCCACGCCGATCGCCGCCCGGCCCGGCGAACCCGGTCTCGCCGAAGCCGTCCTGGAGTGGGCCGCCATCGCCCGGTCAACGGCCCGCGAACGGCTCGGCATCGCCCACTGCGTCCTGACCGGGGCCGAGGGCCGGCAGCGCACGGCACGCCACGCCCTGGACACCGAGCGCGAACGCGCCCGCCTCCAGCAGCGGTACGAGGAGACCGTGCGCCGCGCCGCGGCCCTGGAGGAGCGACGGCCCGAACACGACCGCTGCCAGGAGAAGTTGGAGCGCGCCCGCAAGGCCGACCGGGTCGCCCCGGCGCTGGAGCTGCGCGAGGAGGCCGAGCGGGCGTACCTGGCCGCGAGCGAAGGTCGCGACCGGGCCCGGTCGCTGCTGACTCCGGAGCTCTCCGACGCCGGTGCCGACCAACTGGCCGAGCTGGAAAGAAAGTTCCAGCAAGAGCTGTACGCACTCGACGCGGCGCGACAGGCCGAGGAACGCAGTGCACGGATCGACCGGGAGCGCGCCCGGCTGAACCGGGAGGCCCAGGCGGACGACGAGCTGATCCGCGAGGCGGACGCGTGGCTTGCCGACTGGGACACCACCCGCGCGGCCCTCAAGGGACGCATCGACGCCTCGCAGGAGGCCGCCACCCGCGCCGAGCAGCTCGCCGGACTCCTCGCCCCGGCCCGCCGCCGCCTGGACGCGGCGGGCCGCCGTGACGCGCTCGCCACCGACGTGACACAGGCGGAGGAGCGGCTCACCGCCGCACGTGAACAGGAGCTGGACGCCCGCACATCCTGGCTCGACCTGCGCGAACGCCGACTGCGGGGCATCGCGGCCGAGTTGGCCGCAGGTCTCGTCACGGGCGAGCCCTGCACGGTCTGCGGGTCCGCCGAACACCCGGCCCCCGCCAGCCCCGGTGACGGCCATGTCGACCGGGCGACGGAGGAGAGGGCCCTGGCCGCCCAGCGGTCCGCCGAGGAGACCCTCGCCCGTGTGCGACAGCAGCTCGGACTCCTACGCGAACGGCACGCGGCGGCGGAGACGGAGGCTCGGGGGGACGACGCCTCCGCCTCCTCCACCGTGGCCGAACTCAGCGCGCTGGTAGACCGGTTGGCCGACGAACACGCCGAGACCCACCGGCTCGCCGCCGCGACGAACCCGGCGCGTGAGGCCCTCACCACCGCCGAGCGCGAGCACGCCGAGCGGCTGGAACAGCGGCAGGAAGCGCACAGCAGGATCTCCGCTCGCACGGCCGCGCGCGAGGCTCTCGATGCCGAACAGGCCCGCCTGGAGGAGCAGATCGCCGCCGCCCGGGGCGAGTCGCCGTCCGTCGCGGCGCACGCGGAGCGGTTGACCCGCCGCGTGGCACGCCTCGCCGACGCCGCCGAGGCCGTACGCGCCGAGCAGGACGCGGCCCGGCGGCGCAAGGAGGCCGACGACCGGCTCTCCGACGCGGCGTTCCGGGCCGGCTTCGACACCCCGGAGGCCGCCGCCGCGACGCTCCTCGACGCCGCCGCCCAACGCGACCTCCAGCATCGCGTGGACGCCTGGCAGGCCGAGGCCGCCGCGGTCGCCGACCGCCGTGCCGAACGCGACGCCCGCGAGGCCGCCGAGCAGCCGCCCGCTCAACCGTCAGCAGCTCAGGGAGAGTTCGAGACGGCGGAGTGGCTGCTGCGCGAGGCGTCCTCCGCGCTCGCCGCCGCCGACGAGCGCTGCGGCGAGCTGACCCGGCTCTCCCGGCAGGCCGCCGACGAGGTACGCCGGCTGGGGCCCGTGCGCCAGGAGTACGAACGGATCGCCCGGCTCGCGGGTCTCGCCGCGGGCACCTCCGCCGACAACGAACGCAAGATGCGCCTGGAGGCGTACGTCCTGGCCGCCCGCCTGGAGCAGGTGGCCGCCGCCGCCACCGCACGGCTCCAGCGGATGTCCTCGGGCCGCTACACCCTGGTCCATTCCGACGCCCGCACCGGCGGACGCCGCGCCGGACTCGGACTGCACGTGGTCGACGCCTGGACCGGCAGCGAACGCGACACCGCGACGCTCTCCGGCGGGGAGACGTTCTTCGCCTCGCTGGCGCTCGCGCTGGGTCTCGCCGACGTCGTGACCGAGGAGGCCGGCGGCGTACGCCTGGACACCCTCTTCATCGACGAGGGGTTCGGCAGCCTCGACGACCAGACCCTGGACGAGGTGCTCGACGTACTCGACTCCCTGCGGGAGCGGGACCGCAGCGTCGGCATCGTCAGCCATGTGGCCGACCTGCGCCGCCGGATCCCGGTCCGACTGGAGGTGGTGAAGGAGCGTCAGGGCTCCTCCGTCCGCCATCGTCTGTGACGTCCGGTCCGCCCTGGCCCGTGCCCGCCCTGGCCCGTGCCCGCCCTGGCCCGTGCCCGCCCTGGCCCGTGCCCGCCCTGGCCCGTGCCCGCCCTGGCCCGTGCCCGCCCGTGCGCGGGCGCCCCGCCGGGTCAGCGGCCGATCGCCCGGCGGGGGAGCGGCGAGGAGTACACGACGCTGGTGGTGACGGAGCCCAGCGCGCCGATCCGTCCGGTGGTCTCCTCCAGATGCCTCATCGAACGGGCCGTGACCTTGAGGACGAAGCAGTCGTCGCCGGTGACGTGGTGGGCCTCGACGATCTCCGGCGTGGTCTCCAGGAGATCGTGGAAGGGCTTGTAGTTCCCGTTCGGGTACCGCAGGCGCACCAGGGCGAGAAGGGGCAGTCCGAGCCGCTCGGCGTCGACCACCGCCGTGTACCCGCTGATCACCCCCAGCTCCTCCAGTCGGCGCACCCGCTCCGTCACCGCGCTCGGGGACATGGCGACGGCGCGTGCGAGCTCGGCGAAAGTGGCGCGGCCGTCGCGCTGGAGGACGTCGAGGATGCGCCAGTCGGTGGCGTCCGGGGAATAGTCGGTCACTCGACCGAGACAACAGGGAAATCCCCGGCGAATCAAGAGGAGCGCCGGGGAACGCCACTTCCCGGTCCCGATCCGCGGTCATAGATTCATGGTCATGACCTCGCACCCCACGGCCACGGCCGACAACCCCGTCCTGCGCGTCGCGCCCACTTCTCCCGCCGCCGCGGCGGCCTTCTTCGGCGCTTCGCTCGCCTTCCACGCCGACGTCTCCGACGTCGCCTCCACGCTGGCCGCCGACGGCGATCCCGGGTTCGTCGTCCTGGACAGCCGCTCCACCGCTTCCTGGGACCAGGGACACGTGCCCGGCGCGGTGCACCTGCCCACCGCGCTGATCGCCGAGCAGGCGGCGGCCCTGCTGGACCCGGCCGTCCCCGTCATCACGTACTGCTGGGGGCCGGGCTGCGACGGCGCGACCCGCGCGGCCCTGGCCCTCGCCCAACTGGGCTACCAGGTCAAGGAGATGCTCGGCGGATTCGAGTACTGGGTGCGCGAGGGATTCGCCTTCGAGACCCCGGAGGGCGTCGAGCGGCGCGGCGCCGACCCGCTCACCGCGCCGGCCGACGCCGCCGACTGCGGCTGCTGAGACCGGGGCCCGGGCGGAGGTCGGCACGGTTCGACGGTCGCCCGGCCCCGCGGGTATTCGACGGTCGCCCGGCCCCGCGGGTAGGGGTCAGCGCGGTCCGGCGCCCGCCAGCGCTGCGAACAGGGCCCCGGCCTCCGCCCCGGCGGGGAGCCCGCTGACCTGGCCGTCGCCGACCTCCACCACCCGCCATACGCCGTCCTCGCGCAACGCCAGGTCGGTGGTGACCCAGCGCAGCCCGAGGCGGCCCACGGCCTCCCGCGGGAGGGCCGGTCCGGGAACGGACACCGGGCCCGGGGTGTCGGGGTGGGCGGTGACGAGCACCGCCTCTCCGTCCACCCACCACACCCGCGCCTCGCCACCCGCGACGAACGGTTCGAAGGACCGCAGCACCAGACCACCCGAGAGGAAGGAGCCCTGAAGCTCGACGAACCGGGCGACCACGGAGGCCAGTTGCTCCGCGTCCGCCAGCTCCGGTACGTAACACGCCTCATGCCACTCGTGCTTGCGGGACTTGACGAAGTCCTTCACGATGCCGGGCCCCCGCCCCAGGGGCGCCGCGAGCCCGGCCAGCTCGTCGGCGGTGGGCGGCGGCGCTCCCGGAGCCGTGGCGCGCCAGACGCTGCGCGGCGTGAGTCCGGCGAACTCCTCGTACCAGCCGGGGAGTTCGTGTGCCCGCCGGTAGCCGGCGGCGCCCGTGAGCAGGGCGCAGCCCCGGGCGCCGAGCGCGGCCTCCAGCTCCGCGTACCGGGCGGAGGGGATCATCCAGCCCCGGTACCAGTACGGTCCGGAGTCCCGCGCGACCCGGGCCACCGCCCCGGCCGCGTCCCCCGCGAGCAGCGCGTCATGATCGAGCAGCGCGATCCGCCCGCCGGTCGCACGCGTCGCCCCGAGCTCGGCGGCGAACTGCGGATCCGGCCGGGAGAGCCGCAACGGGTCGGCGCAGAAAAGGAATCCGTTCCGCCCGCTCATGCCGTTCATGACGTGCTGCCCTCTTTCCTCGGTCCTCTTTCCTCGGTCGGATCGGCTCGATCAGAGCCGTGACAGCTCGTCCACCAGATCGTCCAGGCCCAGCGACCCCTGGGAGAGCGCCGCCATGTGCCAGGCTTTCAGGTCGAAGCCGTCGCCGTGCGCGGCGCGCGCGTTCTCCCGGCCGAGCAGCCAGGCGCGCTCCCCGAGCTTGTAGCCGATGGCCTGGCCCGGCATCGACAGATAGCGGGTCAGCTCGCTCTCCACGAAGTCGGCGGGACGGCCGCTGTGGTTGCCGAAGAACTCCTGGGCCAGCTCGGGTGTCCAGCGCTCGCCCGGGTGGAAGGGGGAGTCCGCCGGAATCTCCAGCTCCAGGTGCATGCCGATGTCGACGATCACCCGGCAGGCGCGCATCATCTGCGCGTCCAGGTAGCCGAGCCGCCGTTCCGCGTCGGGCAGGAAGCCCAGCTCGTCCATCAGCCGCTCCGCGTACAGGGCCCAGCCCTCGGCGTTGGCGCTGACCATGCCGATCGACGCCTGGTAACGGGAGAGGCTGTCGGCGACGTGCGTCCACTGGGCGATCTGCAGGTGGTGGCCGGGAACGCCCTCGTGGTACCAGGTCGAGACCAGGTCGTACACCGGGAAACGGGTCTCGCCCATGGTGGGCAGCCAGGTGCGCCCCGGGCGGGAGAAGTCCTCGGAGGGACCGGTGTAGTAGGGTGCGGCGGCCCCGCCGGGCGGCGCGATGCGGGACTCCACCTTCCGGACCCGTTCGGCGAGATCGAAGTGCGTGCCGTCCAGCGCCTCGATCGCCTCGTCCATCAGACCCTGGAGCCACTCGCGGACCTCGTCCACGCCCTCGATGTGCTTGCCGTGCACGTCGAGGTGGGCGAGCGCCTCCCAGGGGCCGGCCCCGGGCAGGATCTTCTCGGCCTCGGTCCTCATCTCGGCGAGCAGCCGGTGGTACTCCGACCAGCCGTACGCGTACGCCTCGTCGAGATCCAGGTCGGTGCCGTTGTACAGCCGCGACCAGAGGGCGTAGCGCTCCCGGCCGACCGGGTCCGGGGCCCCCTCGATGCCCGGGGCGTACACGTCGCGCACCCAGTCACGCAGGGAGAGGACCGAGGCGGTCGCCAGCCGTGCGGCCTCGTCCAGCTCCGCCCGCAGCGACGCGGGGCCGGGGGCGACGAACTCCGAGAAGAACGCCGTGCCCTCGCCCTCCCCGCCCCACTCCGTGAGCTGACCGACGAACGTGGCGGTCGCGCGGGGACCGCCGTACAGCTTGCGCTCCAGGCCGAGCGCGAGCGAGGCGCGGTACCCCTCGTGCGCGGCGGGCACCGCGCGCAGCCGGTCCACGACCGCCGCCCAGTCCTCGTCCGTCGCGGTCGGCGTGAGGGTGAAGACCTCGGTGATGCTGTGGGCCGGCGACTGGAGGTTGGAGACCGTCCGCAGTCCCTCCTCGGCCTCGTGCACGGCGAGTTCCGCCGTCAGTCGTTCCCGCAGGAGGCGTCCGCAGCGCCGTTCGGACGCGCTGTCGGCGCCGGGACGCAACTCGGCGGCGTCCAGCTCCCGCAGCGTCGTGCGGACGAGGTCGGCGACCGCGGCCTGACCCGCGGGTGAGAAGTCGGGCAGCCGACGCGAGCTTTCGGACACACCCAGATAGGTGCCCGTGATGGGGTCGAGTTCGATGATGGCGTCGACGTAGGCGTCGGCGACCTGACGGGGCAGCGCGCTGCTCGAAGTGTCTGACATGCGGACATCCTCGTACGACGGTGGCCCCCTCGTCATCATCGGGGCCCCGGGGCGTCCGAAAGACGATCACTTCCAGCGCTTCCGGTGGGCGTCGCGGCGCGTCCCGGGCAGGTCTCCGGTACTCAGCTCCCGGCCGGAGGCAGCAGTGGCCCGCAGTCCCACTGCTGGAAGATCAGCCGGGTGTCCACCCGGGCCACCTCCCGCCGCGAGGTGAACTCGTCCAGCACCAGCCGCTGCAGATCAGCCGCGTCGGCCACCGCGACCTGCACCAGATAGTCGTCGGGGCCGGTGAGGTGGAAGAGCGCACGCGACTCCGGCAGGGACCTGACGCGGTCGACGAACGGCCCGATGAGCTCCCGGCGGTGCGGTCTGACCTGCACCAGGAGCAGCGCCTGGAGACCCCGGCCGAGCTTCGCCGGATCGAGGCGCAGCTGGTCCCCGAGGATCACCCCGGAGCGGCGCAGCCGGGCCACCCGGTCGAGGCAGGTCGAAGCGGCCACGCCGACCTCGGCCGCGAGCTCCCGGTACGTGGTCCGTGCATCGTTCTGCAGCAGCCGCAGAATCTGCAGATCCACCGGATCGAGAGCGACGGAATCGGACATGTGGCGAACGTAGCACGGGGCATGGCCGCTACGAACCGGTAACTGTTCAGAGTGACGGCATGGACAACGAAGTCTCGATGACGCCCCCTGCCCCCACCCCGTCCAGGGCTCTCGCCACCGAAGCCGTGCACGCCGGACGCGACGATCTCGCCTCCCTCGGTCTGCACGCCCCGCCGATCGACCTGTCCACCACCTACCCCTCCTACGACTCGCGCGGCGAGGCGATGCGGATCGACGCCTTCGCCACCACCGGGGCCCGCCCCGACGGCCCGCCCGTCTACGCCCGGCTGGACAACCCCACCACGGGCCGCTTCGAGACGGCGCTCGCCCGGCTGGAGGGCGCCGAGAGCGCGGTCGCCTTCGCCAGCGGGATGGCGGCGCTGACCGCGGTCCTGCTCGCCCGCGCGAGTCAGGGGCTGCGCCATGTCGTCGCGGTTCGCCCGCTCTACGGCTGTAGCGACCATCTGCTCGGCGCCGGGCTGCTGGGCACCGAGGTGACCTGGACCGACCCGGCGGGTGTCGCCGATGCCATCCGCCCGGACACCGGGCTCGTGATGGTCGAGACGCCGGCCAACCCGACGCTGGCCGAGATCGACATCCGGGCCGTCGCCCACGCCTGCGGAACCGTCCCGCTGCTGGTCGACAACACCTTCGCCACCCCCGTCCTGCAACGTCCCGTCGAACACGGCGCGCGGATCGTCCTGCACAGCGCCACCAAGTACCTCGGCGGCCACGGCGACGTCATGGGCGGTGTCGTCGCCTGCGACGAGGAGTTCGCCGCCACGCTGCGCCAGGTGCGGTTCGCCACCGGCGGAGTGCTGCACCCGCTGGCCGGCTACCTCCTGCTGCGCGGCCTGTCCACGCTTCCGGTGCGCGTACGGGCGGCCTCGACGAGCGCGGCCGAACTCGTCCGCAGGCTCACCGCCGACCCGCGCATCGCCCGGGTGCACTACCCGCGGATCGGCGGCGCGATGATCTCCTTCGAGGTGTACGGGGACCCGCATCGGGTGATCTCCGGGGTGCGGCTCATCACGCCCGCCGTCAGCCTCGGCAGTGTGGACTCGCTGATCCAGCACCCGGCCTCCATCAGCCACCGCATCGTGGCGGAGGGAGACCGGCGGGCGTCCGGCGTCGGCGACCGGCTGCTGCGGATGTCGGTCGGTCTGGAGGACGTCGAGGACCTGTGGGCCGACCTGTGCCAGGCGCTCAGCGACGGGCCCCTTCCGTCGGCGCGGCCGGAAGACCGGACCCTTCGGTCGGCAGCCGGTCAGTCGTCAGCCGGTCAGTTGTCAGCCGGTCAGTTGTCAGCCGGGCGGTGATGACGAGCGTGCCCTCCTCGATCTGGTAGTCGAGGGGCAGCTCCAGCGCGCGCATCGCCGCCACCATGCCGGTGTTGTGGGACTGCGTGACGGCGTACACGCTGTCGCAGCCCGCCTCCACGGCGAGGGCCACCAGGCGGCCGAGCAACTCGGAGCCGATGCCCCGGCGCTGCCAGCCGTCCTCGACGAGGAGGGCGACCTCGGTCTCGTCGCCGTCCCAGAGGAGGTGGCCCAGTGCCACCAGCCTGCCCGATGCCGTCTGCACCGCCAGGGTGCGGCCGAAGCGGGGGGACAGCAGGTGGTCGAGATAGCGGTCCGCGTCCGCGACCGGACCGTGGTAGCGCAGGCCCAGGGTGCGCTGTGAGCAGCGGTCGTGCATGGCGCGGGCCGCGGCGAGATCGCCGTGGTCCGCGCGGCGCACGGTGATCTCGTTGCCCTCGGGCAAGGTGAGGACGTCCTCGCCGCGCGGCACCCGCGGGCCGAGCCGGGCGTCGAGCTCGACCAGGGCACGCGCCCGCGCGAACTCGGTGGGGGTGAACGGCAGGTAGGGCCGCTCGACGGAGATCACGCCGCCGGACGGGTCCCGCAGCCGCATCACCGTTTCCTCCAGCACGCCCTCGACCGGGGCGCCCTCCTCGGTCGGGCGGCCGGTGACGGAGACGGCGGGCAGCGAGTGGATGGTGCACCGGCCGAGCAACTGGCGCAGAGCGAGCGGCAGCTCGGCCGCGTCGAGCGCCGTCCGGGTGGCCAGCGACAGCACCCGGGTCGGGATGTCGACCAGGTCGTGGGCGTCCGCCCGCTCGATCCACGTGGACGTGCCGCCGGCGGCCGCGATCTCCCGGGACAGCTCCTGCGCCTGGAGCGAGGACGGGGCCCGCAGCAGGAACTCGTCGACGGTCCCCCGCGCCAGCGGGTGGGTCCCCAGGGTCAGGATGTCCACCCGGAGTCCGGCGAGGGCCACGCACAGTGCGGCCAGACTCCCCGGGGCGTCGCGCACGGTCGTCCGCATCCGCCACAGGGTGGTCTCCTCGGCGCCGGCGATCCTGCCCGCACCGCTGCCCCCGGCCCCGCCCGCCGCCCCGTCCCGTGCCCCGTGCACCGCCGCGTTTACTCCGCCCGGCGCGGAGCCCCCCTCACCGGACGGGGGAGCGTGGCTGTGCCGTCGCGCCCACCAGGTGTGGAACGCCGCCGTGGCCACCAGCGCCACCGCCGACGCGACGAGCAGGTAGGGCCCGTCCGGCTGGTGTCCGATGAGGTTGGCGATGGCGTCCGCCACGGCCACGGCGGTGAACAGGGCGGCCAGTTCGATCAGGTCCCGCCGCCAGTGGTGCGGACGGCGGGCGCTCTTCGCGGAGGTCACATCAGTCATGTCCTCACTGTGAACGAACGGTGTTGCCTGATCACGAACGCCTTGTGACTGATGGGTTACGTGTTGATCTGGTCGCCTATCGTCGTTTTCGGTCAGATTCCGTGGAACCCTCCGCCCCGGCAGGGAACGTCGCGAGCAGTCGGGCGGCCTGACGGGCCGTCTGGGAGGAGCCCTTGCGCTCCGCCGTGGCCGCGAGCTCCGCTATGGACGGGATCCCGCCCGTACCGCAGCGTTCGGCGCACTCGGCCGCCACGCGCAACAGGTCGCCGAGCCCCCGCGGCGTCTTCGCGTACGCCAGGAGACCCGGCAGCATCGAGGCCAGCACGGTCAGCACCGTCCGATACGCGCCGGTGGCGGCCGCCGTGCCGAGCGCGTCGGCCGTGCGGTTCACCTTCACCAGGTCGCGGTCGACCAGGATCGCCAGCTCCCGTCCGAGGGACGCGCCGTCCAGCCGGCCTCCCGCGGCCAGCACGAGCAGGGCGTCCACCGCCGACGTCCGGTCCTCGGGGTGCCGTGCGCCGAGACCGTAGGCCAGCGCGAGACGTGTCGCACCTCCCACCTCGCCCGCACTCTCCGCCAGGGCCGGCAGGAACCCGGCGGCTCCGCGCTGACCCTGGTCGGCGGCGAACAGGAGGTCCGGCATCAACCAGGCGGCGAGCGTCTCGGGATCCTCGGGCAGGGTGGCCGTCCAGTGCGAGGACCGCTCGGGTCCCCAGTGGTAGCACTCCTGAGCCCGGGGGAGCTGCGCCCGGCCCAGCCAGTGGAAGGATTCCGGGAACTCACGTCGGATCACCGGTCGCTCCCGGGTCGCCAACAGCACCTGACGGGCCCCGGTCGTCGTCCGCTGCCACCAATTGCCCGCGGACGGGCGGGAGCCGGAGGTCGCCGGATGCCGGAGCACCGGGGCCACCGGCTCGTCGGCACGGATCCAGGCGGCCAGCCGGTCGCCCTCGCCGGTCCCCAGTGCCTCGGCCGCCGTAGCGACGTCCGCCCCTTCGGGGCCGCAGCCCCGGCGGACCCGCAGCAGGGCCTGGCCGAAGTCGGCGGGGCCGGGACGGGCGCCCAGCTTCCGATACGTTCGCAGCCGTTCCACGAGCTCGGCCGCGTCGATCGCCCCGGTGTGCCAGGTCGGCGTGGCCAGCAGGAACGGAGCCTCCCCGACCGCTATCGCCTCCGCCGCCTCCCACGCCCGGTCGAGCAGCACCCCGTTCAGCGCGGCGTGGGCACAGGCGTCCGGCCCCCTCACGGTCGTCTTCGCCCGCCACGCGGCCCTGTCCCGGTCGGAGACCAGGCCCAGCAGCGAGGCCACCACGACGGAGAGTCCGTGCGAGGTCGAGATGGACCGAGGATCGAGCATGTACGGAGCCAGGCCGTTCTCGACGAAGTGCACACCGGCCAGCGCCTCTCGCAGAGATGCCGTCAGCTCCTCCCGGTCGGTCCGGGCCAGCCGGACGAGGCCGTCGAGTGCCCGCTCGAAGCCGGTGCCCCCGGCCGAGGGATCCATGACGGCCGACGCCGGGATCCAGCGCTCCGAGGCATGCGCCTTCACCCGGGCGGCCACCTCCTCGACGAGTTCCGCCACGGTCCCCGGCGCGGGCTCCTGACGCCGCGGCACCGGCGCGGCCGGCAGGCACTCCTCGTACGCCTCGGGCGCTTCCTCCTCCACCGGACCACCGAACAGGGCACGGACCGTCTCCCGGTGCAAGGGGCCCAACTGTGCGGCGGCGGAAGCCAACTGCTCCCGCACCAGCGGGCCGACGACAGCGGGGAGATACCGCGCGACCAGCTTCAGAGACCGCTCCTGGATGTCGATGCCCTCATGGCCGAACGCCTCGGCGACCGCCGGAAGAAGCTCGTCCGCCGCCGAGGCGTCCCGGCGCAGCGCCTTGCCGAGCAGGGTCAGCTGGGCCCGTACCAGCTTCTTCTCCCGCCGGAAGAGCACGGCGCCCGACACGTCCGCCAGCTCACGGGTGGACAACACGCCCCGCGCGTCGAGCCGTACGAGCACCTGCTGGGCGTACGAGGCGACCGGGGCGATCCCGTCCGTCGCCATCGCCGTCCAGTCCCGCAGATGCCGGTCCTCCTCGTCCTCCGTCGTCCCCAGCCGCAGGAGAACGGCCAGGAAGAACCGCTGATCGACGGATCTGCCACCGCGCATCAGACGGATCACGCACCGCGCCACCAGGTGTGCCCGGTCCAGCGCCCCGTCCTCGACCAGCGCGCACAGAGCTCCGGGCCAGGTGTCCCGTGCATCCGGCGCGTCGTGGAAGTCGACCTGCGGCGGCAGCTCCGGCATCTCGAACAACCGGGCTGCCAGCGCGGGGGAGTACGGATCCTCCCGCAGGATGTCGGTCAGCGGGCGCCGGGTCCGGCCTCGCCAGCGCGCCGCGCTGACCAGCTCGCTCCAGCCCACGACCAGGTTGTCCGTGACGGGGAGGGGGACCTGGGCGATCCGCGCCAGCTCGCCGACGAAGGTGTACTCCGCGTCGGAAAGGGCCGCGCGCTCCGCGAACCGGTGGGCCAGATCGCCCAGCCACACCGGATCGCGGTCCTTCAGCGAAGCGAGGATCAACGGATACGGAGAGCGGGCCCAGCCCCGCAGATCACGGCCCCCGATCCAGGCGGCGCACCCCGCCGCCCCGGTGTGACAGCCCGCGCCGGCCACCAGCAGCGCCTTGCGGATCTTGTCCCGCCGCTGCCACTCCCAGCCCCGTGCCTCCTTGCGCAGCTCCTTCAACCCGGCGAGGGCGGCACGGCGGCCGGGCCGATCCAGACCGAGCACCAGCGGCGGCACTTCGTGGTGGCGTCCCGCCCGTACGGCGGTGAGCAGCTCGTTCATCGCACGCCTCCGGCGACCGTCGCACCCCGGCGGACCATGCGCACCGCGAGCGCGTGTTTGCACGGCCCTCGCCGCCCCCGGTAGTCCGCCCACCACTGACAGGTGCAGCTGACCTCGGAACCGCTCTCGCGCACCTGGTAGCGCCGGTCACCGGAAGCGACCGTCGCCCGCCCGACGTCAAGGGCCACCGCCCCCTCACCGGCCAGCCTGCGGGCGGCCACGAGACGCGGGTTGTGCCGCTCCGCCCGGTCCGCGTCGTACGGCAGTTCCCGGTGGAAGTACGTGGCGTCCGCCAGGTCGTAGCCGACCCGGCCCGCCGTGCCGAGCCGGGTCAGCGCGGCGCGCACCCGCTCCACGCCCACCCCCGCCTGCTCGGCCAGCGCAGCCGGTTCGATCCTGGGTTCCCAGGCGAGCAGCACCGACACCAGCTCGGCATCGGCCGCCGCTTCGTCCGTGGCCAGCGCCTCCAGGACGCCGCCCTCGCCCGAGAACCCCCGGGAGGAGTCGGGGGAGAGCGTCAGCGTGAGCCGCATCCCCGGCAGCACCACCTCCCAGGCACTCGCCGCCGCCGCGCCGTCGGCCACCGGCCCGTACACCCGCAGGGCCGTCGCGTCGCGCAACACCCGCTGCAACGTCACCAGCCGCTCCGGGCCCGGCAGGCACACCGCGCCCGGGACGGGGCGGGTCGTCGGGCGCAGAGACCCTCCCGACGCCACCACCCACCGGCCGCCCCGTGCCGCACGGCCCGAGGACGGGGAGCGGGGCAGCGAACGCAGGAACGCCACCGCCTGCGCCGCCGTCAGCTCGGCCCGCAGGTCGAACGCCGCCGAGGCGACCTGCGCCTCGGCGAAACCGCGCAGCCACCGGTCGGGCAGCGGCACCTTCTTCTCCACGACCGGACCGTCGAGGGTGGTCACGGCCAGCTCCTCCGGGCCCACCCGCAGATGCAGCGGATCGTCCGCCGTGATCCGCGACAGCGCCTCTCGCAGCGGAGGATTCACGTCCACGTTCGTCGTTCCGTGGCCGGTCTCCCGGCCGTCCAGGCCTTCCTGGAGCACGTCGAGGCGTGCGTACACCCCGCAGCAGCCGGAGAACGACTCAAAGCGCAGCCGGTCGCCGTTGCCCGTCACCACCGGGTCCAGGGAGCCGGGCAACGCGCGCTGGTAGTAGCGGGCGGCGGCCACGTCCGCGACCGCCAGCAGCCCGCGTGCCGCTGTCCGCGGGGCGGCGAGGAAGCCCGCGAAGAACCGCGGGTGCGCCTCCGCTCCGCGCGGGGTGAGACCCCCCGCGGTCTCCAGACCGAGGGACGGCCCCACCTGCGATGTCGTCAGGGAGGACGGGCGCGCGTAGGCCAAGGCCTGAACGGATCGGGTCATGGAAAAAAGCGTAGGACCCACCACTGACAACGGGCCTCGCCCCAGCCCTGGTTCACTGCCCGACGCGGCCCGGCCGGAGCACCTTGGTGAACAGCACCGCTCCGCCCTCGGCCCGCAGCCGCACCGTCAGCTCCGCGCTGTCGCCGTCGATCTCCACCTCGCCGAAGTACTGCGGGGACTCCATCGGCGAGACGTTGGCCCGGTCGGGAGCCCGCACGAAGACCCGGTCCGGGCCGAACGTGCCGTCCAGCGCGTTGGCCGGGAAGCCGCCCGCCGCCAGCGGCCCCGACACGAACTCCCAGAACGGCGCGAAGTCCTTGAACGCCGCCCGCTCCGGCGCGTAGTGCTGGGCCGAGGTGTAGTGGACGTCGGCCGTCAGCCACACGGTGCCGGTGATCCTGCGGTGCTTGATGAACCGGAGCAGTTCGGCGATCTGGAGTTCCCGCCCGAGCGGGGCCCCGGGATCGCCCTGCGCCACCGCCTCGAAGTCCGTCGCGCCGTCCGGGACCACGAGGCCGAGCGGCATGTCGGCGGCGATCACCTTCCACTCCGCCCGGGAGGCGGCCAGCGAGCGCTTCAGCCACCGCGCCTGCTCGGCGCCGAGGATGCCCGTCGTGTCGTCGGCCTGCCGGCCCGGGGAGTTGGCGTTGCGGTACGAACGCATGTCGAGCACGAACACGTCGAGCAGCGGCCCGTGGTGCACGACCCGGTACATCCGCGAGCGCCGCCCGGAACTGTACGAGGGCGCGAGGGGAACGTACTCGTGGAAGGCGCGCACGGAGCGTGCCGCGAGGATGTCCACGTTCTTCTCGGTGTAACGCGTGTCGTCGATGATCTGGCCGGGATACCAGTTGTTGCGCACCTCGTGGTCGTCCCACTGCACGACGGAGGGCACCTGGGCGTTGAAGCGGCGGACGTTCCGGTCGAGCAGGTTGTAGCGGAAGTTGCCCCGGTACTCGTCCAGCGTCTCGGCGACCTTCGCCTTCTCCTCGGTCATGACGTTGCGCCAGGTCCGGCCGTCCGGCAGCGTCACGCTCGGCTCCAGCGGACCGTCGGCGTAGATGCTGTCGCCGCTGCACAGGAAGAAGTCCGGGTCCAGCCGGCGCATCTCCTCGTACACGCGGTAGCCGCCGATGTCCGGGTTGATGCCCCAGCCCTGCCCAGCGATGTCGCCCGACCACAGGAACCGCACCCCGGAGCGGCGCCGGGCCGGGGCGGTGCGGAAGGTCCCGTACACCGGTTTGCCGGTACGGCGCGGATCGGCCGGATCGGCGAGGGTCACGGAGAAGTGCACCTGTTCGCCCGGGGGCAGACCGTACAGCGGTGTGGTGCCGGTGAAGTCCGTACCGGGGCCGATCGACGGCCCGTGCCACCTGCGGACCCGCCGGAACGACTCGGTCGCCGAGGTCTCCACCAGCATCCGGGCCGGCCGGTCCGAGCGCACCCACAGGAGCGCCGACGAGGCGGTGACGCTGCCCACCTGCACACCCCACGACGCTTCGGGCCGCCCCGACAGGTGCAGCGCGGGCGCCGCCGAAGCGGTCGCGGGAGAGAGGGCGACCGCCGCCGGGGCGATCAGCGAGCCGCGCAGGACGGCACGCCGGCCGGGCGAGGGAACACGCGGATGGTGCGGACGGAAGGACATCGAAGCGCCTCCAGGGAGGTGGGCGGGCGGTGCGCCGTTCGCGAGAAGACCATGGACCGGCGCAGGTCTCGGCCCATGCCTAATGCCCCGCGGCGGCGGGAGCCCCAACCCCGGGTGAACGGCGCCCGTCAGCCGGGACGGGCCGGCCGGAACGCCACGCGGCCGCCAGCGCGGCGATCCCCCCGGCGATGTCGCCGGGGGCGAGATGGGCGTAGCCCAGGACCAGGGGCAGGGTTCCGTCCGCGGAGCCGGCCGTTCCGCAGTCGCGCAGCGGCCGCAGCGCGACGCCCGCCCCGGCCGCCCGCTCCAGGAAGACGTCCTCGGGGCCGTACCGCGCGGGCAGTCGGGCGATGATGTGAAGGCCCGCCGCGATGCCGCTGACCGTCGCGCCGGGGAAGTGCTCGTCGAGCGCGGCCACCAGGGCGTCCCGGCGTTCCCGGTAGGCCCGCTGGCAGCGCCGCAACTGCCGGTCGTAGCCGCCGCGCGCGATGAAGTCGGCCAGGACGGCCTGGTCGATCACCGGGTTGCCCAGATCCATGGTCCGTTTGCGGGCGACGATCCGTCCGGTGAGCGCGGCGGGGGCGACCAGCCAGCCCAGCCGCAGGCCGGGGGCGAGCGACTTGCTCACGGAACCGGTGTACACGACCCGCTCGGGATCCAGCCCCTGCAAGGCTCCCACCGGCGCCCGGTCGTACCGGAAGTCCCCGTCGTAGTCGTCCTCCATGATCACGGCGTCCGCGTCCCGCGCCCAGTCGAGCAGTTCGCCGCGGCGCTGCGCGGAGTATCCGATTCCGGTGGGGAACTGGTGCGCCGGCGTGGTCACGACGGCGCGCACGCCGGAGCGCTTCAGGGGTGCGAGGGCGAGCCCTTCGTCGTCGAGGGGCAGGGGGACCGTGCCCAGACCGGTCGCCGCGAACAGCGAGGCGTGTTCCGGGCTGCCCGGATCCTCCACCCCGACCGAGGTGACGCCCTCGTCACGGAGGACGAAGCCGAGCAGGGTCGTCGCCTGGGCCACCCCCGAGCAGACCACCAGCCGCTCAGGATCGGCCACCACGCCCCGGCGCCGGACGAGCAGCCCGGCCAGGGCCTCACGCAGTTCCGGCAGCCCGCGCGGATCGGGGTAGCCCAGCGCGCCGTGCGGCAGCCGGCCGAACACCTTCCGCTGGGCGGCGCTCCACGCGCTGCGCGGGAAGAGGGACAGATCGGGGGTGCCCGGCCGGAAGTCCACCAGCGCGCCCTCCGCGCGCGGCGCGCGGTCGCGTACGGGACGCTCCGCCGCGCGTACGCCCTCGCTCACCCACGTACCCGCGCCCTGCCCGCTGCGCAGATAACTCTCCGCGGTGAGCTGCTCGTACGCCTCGGTGACCAGCCCGCGCGACACCCCCAGATCGGCGGCGAGCTCGCGGCTGGAGGGCAGCCTAGTGCCGGCCGCCAGGCGGCCGGAGCGGACGGCTTCCCGCAGCGCGGACCGGAGTGCGCGCCCTCGACCGCGCGCCGGCGCGGAGGCGGCGGGCAGCAGCAACTCCCACGCCGGAGAGCGGGGTTCAGCCGACGGACGATGCGCATTGGTCCCCGAAGACGTCATGGAAGTGGACCTTAAACCGGTCCGCCGCCGACCCTAGCGTCGACCCCATGAACGCAACCTCTCTGCGCGGGGCCCTCCTCGCGGCCCTCGCGTGTGTGCTGGTGGGGGCATCCTTCACGGCCAACAGTGTCCTCGGCGACTACCCGTTCGCGGGTGGCCAGGCGCTCCGTTACGGTCTCGCCGCGCTCCTGCTCGTCCCGTTCCTGCGGCGTGATCCCGATTCCACGACGGCGCGGCTGCGTCGTCTCACCCGCCGCCAATGGGGGCGGATCGGGTTGCTCGCCGCCGTGGGCATGGTCGGGTTCAACCTGGCGGTCCTGGCGGCCGAACAGTCGGCGGAACCAGCTGTTCCGGGTGTCTTCGTGGGCTGTGCGCCGATCGTCGTGGGCGTGCTCGTCCCGCTGCTGGACGGTCGTCGCCCGTCCCGCGTCACGCTGTACGCGGCCGGACTCGTCGCCGTTGGGGCGTTCACCGTTCAGGGCTGGGGGCGCACCGACCTGGCGGGCGT
Source organism: Streptomyces sp. NPDC017520 (assembly GCF_044329855.1). Classification (NCBI taxonomy): domain Bacteria; kingdom Bacillati; phylum Actinomycetota; class Actinomycetes; order Kitasatosporales; family Streptomycetaceae; genus Streptomyces; species Streptomyces sp. NPDC017520. Next base: position 71,812 of record NZ_JBIRKB010000014.1, on the reverse strand, counting down.
GCTCTTCTCGGTGGGCGCGCTCGCGGGCGAGGTCGGCTTCGCGGTCCTCGCCGTCCCCGTGCTGCGGCCGCTCGGCCCGAAGTTGCTCTCCGCGACGGTCTGCGGTGTCGCGGCCGTCGAGTCGGCGCTGCTCGGCCTGCTGATGGACGGCGGGTCGTTCCTGCGCGTCCCGACGGGCGGCGAGGCGGTGGCCCTGCTGTGGCAGGCCGTCGTCGTCACCGTGATCGGTTTCGTCTGCTGGTACAGCGGGATTCAGCGCATCGGAGCCGAACGCGCCACACTCTTCTCGGGCCTGATCCCGGTCTCCGCCGCCCTGACCGCACCTCTCGTCGGAGCCGGGACGTACGGCATCGCGCAGGGCGTGGGGAGTCTCCTGGTCGGTGCCGGTGTGGCGTACGGCTCCGGCGTCCTCGGGCGGCGAGAGGCGGTCGGTGCGGCGGAAACCCGGCCGGCCGGCTCAGCGGCTGGTGTCCAGGATGACGCGGGCCACGAGCGCGGGGTCGTCGCTCATCGGGACGTGCCCGCAGCCGGGCAGCCGCACGAGGCGGGCGTGGGGGATCACCCTCTTGGCGCGGACCCCCTGCCGGCGCAGCAGTATCCGGTCGCGGGTGCCCCAGGCGACGGAGACGGGGACGCCCTTCACTCCGTCGTCGAAGAACAGGCCCCTACCGGTCTCCAGCGTCTGGTGGAAGCCGGTCGCTCCGCGCAGGGCGAGCGTCTCGGCGACGACGGCCTCCGGTGAACGCCTGCCGGGCCGGGCGTAGATGGTGCTGGTGAGGGCCGCCCGGCCGGCCGAGCTCCGCGACAGGCGCTCGATCAGCCCCACCGGCAGGGACAGCGCGCTCCGGCGCATGGCCCGCAGGGTGCCGAAGGCGTAACGCCGTTCCGCCTCGGTCCAGAAGCCCGCCGGGGACAGCGCGGTCACCGACCGCACCAGCTCGGTGCGCCCCAGTTCCAGCGCGAGCAGGCCGCCCAGTGAGTTCCCGGCCACATGGGGGCGGTGCAGGCCGAGTTCGGCACAGAAGGCTCCGAGCACCCGGCCGACGGTCGCGAGATCGTAGGGGACGCCGACCGGCAGCGCGGGCGAGGTGCCGAAGCCGGGCAGGTCCACGGCTATCACCTCGCGCTCGGCGGCCAGGATCCGTGTCACCGGGTCCCAGGCCCTCAGGTGGTGTCCGATGCCGTGCAGGAGCAGCAACGGTTCGCCCGAGCCGGTCCGTTCGTACGCGACCGAGACCGGGTGGGGGCCGTCGGCCGTCGTGACGGTGAAGGAGACCGTTGTGGTCATGCTGCTGCTCCCTGGAGTGGGTAGACATCGTGTCAACAACAATTACCGTCGGGTAGCTCGTAGTTCAAGGGGCTCGGCGATTCCCGCTGGACAGCGTGTGACCGGTGGGCTGGGATGGGTCGATGACCGTCGACACCGCGACCGAGATCTTCGAAGAACACCGGCCCGTTCTCACCGGTGTCGCCTATCGCATGCTCGGCCGTATCGCCGACGCCGAGGACGTGGTCCAGGAAGCGTGGCTGAGGTGGTCGGCGGCGGCGCGCGAGGACATCCGGGAGCCGCGTGCCTTCCTGGTGCGCATCACCACCCGGCTGGCCATCGACCGGCTCCGGCACCTCCAGTCGCGCCGCGAGTCGTACACGGGGCCCTGGCTGCCGGAGCCGGTGGTCACGGAGTTCGGCCCCGTCCTGCCGGACACCGCCGAGCGCGCCGTCCTCGCCGATTCCGTGTCACTGGCCGTGCTGGTCGTTCTTGAATCGCTTTCGCCGCTGGAGCGCGCGGTGTTCGTGCTCCGGGAGGCCTTCGGGTTCCCGTACGCCGAGATCGCTACCGCCCTGGACCGCACCGAGGAGGCCGTCCGGCAGCTCGCCGGCCGTGCCAGGCGGCATGTGGAGGAGCGCAAGCCGCGTTACGACGTGGACCCGGCCGAGCGCCGCGATCTCACCGAACGCTTCCTGGCCGCCGCCTCCGGAGGCGGCATCGAGCAGCTGCTCGCACTGCTGGCCCCGGACGTCCGGCTGGTCAGCGACAGCGGTGGCAAGGCGAAGGCGCCGCGGCGGATCATCGAGACCGCCGACAAGGTCGGCCGCTTCCTCTTCGCCGTGGCGGGGAGCCTGGGCCCGGGCGGGGAGGTCCGCATCATGGAGCTCAACGGTGGGCCCGCCGCCGTCTACTTCGTCGGAGGGAAGGCTGACACCGTCTTTCAGATCGAAGTCAGCCAAGGTGTCATTCAATGCGCCTATATCATTCGTAATCCGGACAAGCTTTCCGGGCTGCCCGTCGTATAGCCAAAAGCACCACCGGCCCCCTCGGCCCCCGGCGCCCCGCAGGTCCGCCGCGGGCCTGGTCAGAGCCCCGCCATCCGTCGTGATGGCGGGGCTCTGTGCTGCGCTCGCCCCACCGCACCGCGAACGTCGTGTGAACGCTCTGCGCCAGAGTTCCGTTTCGTTCCGTTACGGAATAAGGATTGGTCTTGACCAAGGGGGTATGCCGTCCTAGGGTCTCCACTTAAGGCAGGAACCTTTAATAAATAACGTCGCGGAAAAGACGCCGGGCGATTGCGGAGGATCAGGGTGGGGACCACGCAGCTGGAATCGGTACAGGAGCCGAAGTACTGGCACCTCAAGACCGTGCTCAGTGAGGCACTCGACTCGGACTTTGCGGTGGGGGAGATCCTGCCCAACGAGCGGGACCTCGCGGCGCGGTTCGGTGTCGCGCGAGCCACGCTCCGGCAGGCCCTGGAGCAGCTCGAACTCGAAGGCAGACTGCAGCGCCGCCGTGGTGTCGGGACGACCGTCGCCCCGCCGCGCGTGGGCATCGCCGTCTCCACCGCGCAGCACGAATGGGCGGGCGGCGTCAGCGGCGAGGCCTGGCAGCCGGTCGACAGCGTCATGGACAAGGCGCCTGCGGCGGTGGCCTCCATGCTCGGCACCGACCCCGTCGAACCGGTGCACGTGGTGCGCCGTATCCGTGACACCCAGGGGCAGGCGGTGGCGGCGGAACTCCTCTACATCCCCGCCTCCTCGGTGCCCGACCTCTCCGCCATCGAGGCACCGTCCGGCGCCGTCCGCGCCCGGAGCGTGCTGCGCGAGCTGCACCGGCTCGGCCTGCACGGCCAGGACCGCTCCGTGGAGCTCGGCTCGGCGCGCGCGGCCGATGCCAAGGAGCTGGACCGGCTCCCCGGCGCCCCCGTCCTCGTCGTCACCACCCGCTACTTTACCGCCGACGGTACGGCGGCCGTGTCGGTCGCCACCTACCGTGCGGACACCTGCCGGCTCACCTTCGGGGACTCCGGCGCGCTGGAGATCAGCCACGACGACCAGCCGGAGCGCCAGGCCTCCTGACGCCTCCGACCTGCTCGGCCCCACGCCCGCCGCTTCTCCAGGACGCCAGTCCCCGGGAACCGGCGGGCGCGCGTGTTCCCCGCCCGACCCGGTACAGGGGACAGCGCCGGTGATCCACCCGGCCAGGGAAACACCCGTGCCGCCCCGGCTCCCGGGCAGCGCCCGTAGTCCCCAGGCTCCCGGGCAGCGTCCGCGTCCCGACCCCCGAAGCGCACGCGGTCCTTGGGCCGGCCCTCCTGCGGTGAGCGGCGGGCCGGCCCTCCCGCGGTCAGCGGCGGGCTGTCACGGCCCCCTCGACGGCGAACAGCTGCTCCTCGACGTGGTCCAACGCGAGCCGCAGCGCCCCCGTCGCGACGGCGGCCTCCCCGAGCAGCGACAGGGTCACCCGGGGCGGGCGCAGGCAGTAGCGGGCCAGCTCTCGGCGCAGGGGCTCGAGCACCCCGTCCAGCCCGGCGGCCCAGCCACCGACCACGACCAGCTCCGGGTCGAGCGCCAGGACCAGCGCCGCCACATCGTGCACCAGCCGCTGAAGGAAGCGCTCGACCGCCTCCTGGGCCCCCGCGTCGCCCTCCCGGGCCTTGGCGAACACCGCGGCCACCGCAGGCTCGTCCAACGGGTCCAGTGGCGTGTCCGTCGTCGACAGCAGATGCTCCGGCGTCACGTCCCTGCCCAGCAGGTGCAGAGCGCCGATCTCCCCGGCGGCCCCGCCGAACCCCCGGTGCAGACGGCCGCCGATCAAGGATCCGGCCCCGGGGCTCAGCCCCGCCAGCACGAAGACCACGTCGTCGGACTCGGTGGCCGCGCCCTTCCAGTGCTCGGCGACCGCCGCGGCGTTGGCGTCGTTCTCGACGAGCACGGGGCAGCGGAACGAACGGCGCAGCCGCTCCCCGAGCGCGAGGCCGGTCCAGTCCGGCAACGCCGTACCCAGCCGCACGGTGCCGTCGGCCTCCACGATCCCGGGACTGCCCACGCCGACCGCACGGAGACTGCTCCGGGCCACTCCGGTACGTCGCAGTACGTCCGCGATGACGGCCCGTACCTGGTCGAGCCGGTCGTCTGCGCCGGCGGTCTCCGACACCACGCGGGAGCCCGCCCCGACGATCCGGCCGTCGAGCCCCGAGATGAGTGCCGACACCCGGTGCGGACCGATCTCCACCCCGAGGAGATGCCCCGCCTCGGCCCGGAAACGGAACCTCCGGGCAGGGCGCCCCTGGCGCCGCGCCTCGCCCTCGTCGGGCAGCGCCTCGACCACGAGACCCGCTTCGAACAGCCCCTCGACGACCCCTTCGACCGTCGGCCGGGACAGCCCGGTGATCCGTGTCAGGTCCGTCAGCGTCGGCGCGCCGGCCCCTCTCAGGGCGTGCAGTACTACCGCGGAATTGATCCGTCGCAACAGCGACGGATCCCCACCGGTCAGCCGGCCCACGGTATGTCCTCCCAGCTCGTGCGCATGTCTGCCGGATCGTACTCGCTGGCCGGGAGCCCTGCGACCAGCGAGGGAAGCCGGTATCGAGCCGCAACCTCGGTCACCCCGGAGCGACGAACCCGGACTCGTACGCGGCGATGACCGCCTGGGTACGATCCCTGGCCCCCAGCTTCGCCAGGACCGAGCTGACATGGGACTTCACCGTCTCCGTCCCGACGACGAGGGTGGCCGCGATCTCCGCGTTCGACAGGCCTCGGGCTATCAACCGGAGCACCGCCGCCTCCCGCTCGGTGAGCGCCGCCCGGTCGAGAGCGGCCCGTGCCTTGTCCGTCCCGTACTCGGCGGCGAGCTGCCGGACCGCCGCCGGGAACAGCAGGGACTCCCCCTCGATATCGGGGGGAGACGCGCCGGCGTGAGACCCGGGGGAGAGGCGAGGCCGGAGCTGTTCAGTCGGTCGGGGCGGGGCCGGGGGCCGCCTGGTCGGTCGGGGGCCGGGTGAGGGCGGCGTCCCGGAGGCGGGCGTACTCCTCGGCCATGCTCTGGACCGTCCAGTGGGCGTTGAGGCCGCTGGGGTTGGGCAGAGCCCACACGCGGGCGCCGCCGATCGTGCGGTCCTGGGGGCCGATCCGGGCCCGGGGCTCCCCGAAGGCCGTGCGGTAGGCGGTGATGCCGACCACCGCGAGCCACTCGGGCGCGAGCAGTTCGACCTTCGCCGTCAGAGCGGCCCCGCCCTCCCGGAACTCGTCCGCGCCGATCTCGTCGGCCCGGGCCGTGGCCCGCGCCACCACGTTGGTGATGCCGAGTCCGAGACCGAGCAACTCGGCCTGTTCCGACGGACGCAGCTGCCGGGGCGTGAAACCCGAGCGGTGCAGGACCGGCCAGAACCGGTTCCCGGGGTGAGCGAAATGGTGGCCGGTCACCGCCGTCGTCAGGCTCGGGTTGATGCCGCAGAAGAGCACGCGCAGACCGCCCGCGGCCACATCGGGGACGAGGCGGTCACGGGCGGCGCTCAGCTCTTCGGGGGTCAGGCGGTGAGGGCGGTGCCGGTCAGAGGATCGAGCCGGGGGTGTACTTCGCGGCCTCGGGGTGCTGCTCGGTGATCTTCTCGATCCGGGCGACCAGCGACGAAACCTGGTCGCCGGCGGCACCCGTGAACGAGAGCTTGTCGGCCATCAGCTCGTCCAGCTGCGCGCGGTCCAGCGGGATCCGCTCGTCCGCGGCGAGCTTGTCGAGCAGCTCGTTGCGCTCGGCGCCCTGTTCCCGCATCGCGAGGGCGGAGGCGACCGCGTGCTCCTTGATCGCCTCGTGCGCCACCTCGCGGCCCACTCCGGCCCGGACGGCGCCCATCAGGACCTTGGTGGTGGCCAGGAACGGAAGGTAGCGGTCCAGCTCGCGCGCCACGACGGCGGGGAACGCGCCGAACTCGTCCAGCACCGTCAGGAAGGTCTCCAGGAGGCCGTCGAACGCGAAGAACGCGTCCGGGAGTGCCACCCGGCGGACCACGGAACAGGACACGTCGCCCTCGTTCCACTGGTCGCCCGCCAGCTCGCCGGTCATCGAGGCGTAGCCGCGCAGGATCACCATCAGACCGTTCACCCGCTCGCAGGAGCGCGTGTTCATCTTGTGCGGCATCGCGGACGAGCCGACCTGGCCGGGCTTGAAGCCCTCGGTCACCAGCTCGTGGCCGGCCATCAGGCGGATGGTCTTCGCCACCGAGGAGGGCGCCGCGGCGAGCTGTACCAGAGCGGTGACCACGTCGTAGTCGAGCGATCGGGGGTAGACCTGACCCACCGAGGTGAACGCCTCGGCGAAGCCGAGGTGCCCGGCGACGCGCTGTTCCAGGTCGGCGAGCTTGCCCGCGTCGCCGCCGAGCAGGTCCAGCATGTCCTGTGCCGTGCCGACCGGGCCCTTGATCCCGCGCAGCGGGTAGCGGGAGAGGAGGTCCTCCAGGCGGCCGTGGGCGACCAGCATCTCGTCGGCCGCGGTCGCGAAGCGCTTGCCCAGCGTCGTCGCCTGCGCGGCGACGTTGTGCGAGCGTCCGGCGATGACGAGCTCGCGGTACTCCGCCGCGAGCTTGCCGAGCCGGGCCAGTACGGCCACGGTGCGGTCGCGCATCAGCTCCAGCGAAAGGCGGATCTGAAGCTGCTCGACGTTCTCCGTCAGGTCACGGGAGGTCATGCCCTTGTGGACCTGCTCATGGCCGGCGAGGGCGTTGAACTCCTCGATCCGGGCCTTGACGTCATGCCGCGTGATCTTCTCGCGCTCGGCGATCGAGGCCAGGTCCACCTGGTCCAGCACACGCTCGTAGTCGGCCGGCGCCGCATCGGGGACCTCGATCCCGAGGTCCTTCTGAGCGCGCAGCACCGCCAGCCACAGCTGACGCTCCAGCTTCACCTTCTGCTCGGGGGACCAGAGGACGGCGAGCTCCGCGGAGGCGTAGCGGCCGGCCAGGACATTGGGGATGCGAGGCTTCGCAGACACAGCAGTCACGTGAAGGGATTCTACTGGCGGTTTGTGCAGGCCAGCGACGCGCCCCGGTTTGTGGCTTGCTACGAAGGGGCGGGGGAGACGCCGGCCCGGCCGACCGGTTCAGCCGGTCTCCGCGGTGCCCATCGTCGGGTTGGAGGAGACGGCACGACGCCACCCCGTCACCGGGCCCGGATTCTCCGCGTCCGTCGGCGTGATCCAGAAGGCCCGGCCCGTCGTGGTGTCGAACTGGGCGCCCGAGCGCCCGTCGCCGGAGGAGCGGCCGGTGAGCCGCCGCCCGATCCAGGGGGCCAGATGCTGACGGGCGAAGCGGATGTCCTCCGTCCGCCGGGCCGCCCAGCGCGGCGGCGCGGTCGCGGGCATCCGCGCACGCCAGTCCAGTTCGGCCGGCAGCCCCAGGGTCTGCCAGACGGCCTCGGCGACGCGCCGGTGGCCTTCGGCGGTGAGATGGAGCCGGTCGACGTCCCACATCCGGGGATCGGCGATCGAGGGCGCGGAGTAGAGATCCACCACCGCGGCGCCGTGCTGCCCGGCCAGATCGTCGATCAGGGCGAACAGCGCCTCCATCCGGGGGCGGAACCGGTCGAACACCGGCCCGCTCCGCCCGGGGCTGCGCATCAGCACCAGTTGCTTGCAGGTCGGTGCGAGACGCTCCACGGCCTCTTCGATCCGCCCCCTGACCATTCCCATGTCGCACTTCGGGCGCAGCGTGTCGTTGAGCCCGCCGACGAGGGTGACCACATCGGCCTGGAGCGAGGCCGCCGCCTCCACCTGCTCGTCGACGATCTGGCCGATGAGCTTCCCGCGTACGGCGAGATTGGCATACCGGAAACCGGGGGAACGGACCGCGAGCCGGGCGGCGAGGACGTCGGCCCAGCCCCGGTAGGTGCCGTCGGGGAGCTGGTCGGACATGCCCTCGGTGAACGAGTCGCCGACCGCGACGAAACTGGTGTAGGAGGCATTCAATTCCATGGCCCGATGAGCGTACCGGTCGGTAGGCCAACAGGCCAACAGGCCAACAGGCCAACAGGTCAGCGGGCCAACGGGTCAGCGGGGTCCCGGCCGTCCGACGAGTTCGCGGAGCACGTCCTCCATCGTGACCATGCCGGCCAGCCGGTCGTCCTCGTCGAGAACGGCCGCCAGATGGGTCCGGCTGCGCCGCAGGGCGGTGAGCACGTCGTCCAGCGGAGTCCCCGCCCGGACGCGGGCGATCGGCCGCAACGCCGCCACCGGGAAGGGGACGTCCCGGGGCGTCGCGTCCAGGGCGTCCTTCACATGGAGGTAGCCGAGGATGCGCTGCTCGCTGTCCACCACCGGGAAGCGGGAGAACCCCGACTCGGACGAGAGCCGCTCCAGCTCCTCCGGAGTGGTACCGACCCTGGCGAACAGCACCCGGTCGACGGGCATGACCACGTCCCGTACCGGCCGGCGGCCCAGCTCCAGGGCGTGGTGGAGACGTTGCGCGGAGCGGTCGTCGACCAGACCGGCATCCCCGGCGTCCTGGACCAGCCGGGCCAGTTCGTCGTCCGAGAACGTCGCGGAGACCTCGTCCTTCGTCTCCACCCGCAACAGCTTGAGCAGGGTGTTGGCGAACGCGTTGATCGCGAAGATCACCGGCCGCAGGGCACGGGCCATCGCCACCAGCGGAGGGCCCAGCAGCAGGGCGCTCCGCGCCGGTTCGGCCAGGGCGATGTTCTTCGGCACCATCTCGCCCAGGAGCATGTGCAGATAGGTGGCCACGCCCAGCGCGATGACGAACGACAGCGGGTGGACCAGCCCGTGCGGGACCCCCACCGCGTCGAAGGCCGGCTCCAGCAGATGCGCGATGGCCGGTTCGGCGACGATGCCCAGCACCAGGGTGCAGAGCGTGATGCCGAGCTGGGCGGCGGCGAGCAGCGCGGAGACGTGTTCCAGGCCCCAGATGACACTGCGGGCCCGCCGGTTCCCGGCCTCGGCCTCCGGTTCGATCTGGCTGCGGCGCACGGAGATCAGCGCGAATTCGGCGCCCACGAAGAAGGCGTTGGCCACGAGGGTCAGCAGGCCGATGAAGAGCTGGAGAACGATCACCGCTGGGCCTCCGTCCGGTCCTCGGACCCCGGCAGTGGGGCGTGCAGCAGGACCCGCGCGGCGCGGCGGCCCGAGGCGTCGACCACGTCGATCCGCCATCCCTCCAGCTCGACGCTGTCGTCCACCGTCGGGATCCGTCCGATCTCGGCGGCGATGAGCCCCGCGAGGGTCTCGTAGGGCCCGTCCGGCACCCGCAGACCGATTCTGCGGAGCTGGTCGGTGCGGGCCGCCCCGTCGGCCGACCACAGGGTCCGCCCGTCGGCGTCCTCGCCGGAGGCGGCGAGGTCCGGCGTCTCGTGCGGATCGTGCTCGTCCCGGACCTCGCCGACGACTTCCTCCACGATGTCCTCCAGCGTCGCGACCCCGGCCGTCCCGCCGTACTCGTCGATCACCACGGCCATGGCGAGCCTTCCGGACAACCGGTCCAGCAGCCGGTCCACGGTGAGCGTCTCCGGTACGAGCAGGGGCTCGCGCAGCAGTTCCGAGATCCGCGTGTGGGGCCTCCGGTCGGCGGGGATCGCCAGCACGTCCTTGATGTGGGCCACGCCGACCACGGTGTCCAGGCTGCCCCGGTAGACGGGGAAACGGGACAGACCGGTCGCCCGGGTGGCGTTGGCGACGTCCTCGGCCGTCGCGCGCAGCTCCAGTGCGGTCACCTGCACCCGCGGCGTCATCACGTTCTCCGCGGTCAGCTCCGAGAGGTTCAGCGTGCGGACGAACAGTTCGGCCGTGTCCGCCTCCAGCGCACCCGCCTTCGCGGAGTGCCGGGCCAGCGCCACCAGCTCCTGCGGACTGCGGGCGGAGGCCAGCTCCTCGGTCGGTTCCAGACCGAAGCGGCGCACGATCCGGTTGGCCGTGTTGTTGAGGTGGCTGATGAAGGGACGGAACAGCGCGGTGAACACGCGTTGCGGTGTGGCCACCGACTTGGCCACGGCGAGCGGGGAGGAGATCGCCCAGTTCTTGGGGACCAGTTCGCCCACCACCATCAGGACCACCGTGGACAGCGCCGTACCGAGGACGAGCGCCAGGGTGGACGCGGCGGCGGGAGGCAGCCCCGCCGCCTGGACGGGGCCCCGGATCAGCTTGGCGATGGACGGTTCGGAGAGCATGCCGATCACCAGATTGGTGACGGTGATGCCGAGCTGGGCCCCCGAGAGCTGGAAGGTGAGGCTCCGGACCGCCTTGAGCGCGCTTCCGGCGCCCCGCTCACCCCGCTCGACAGCGCGTTCGAGCTCGCCGCGCTCCACCGTGGTCAGGGAGAACTCCGCCGCGACGAACGCGCCGCAGGCGACACAGAGCAGCAGGGCGACGAGCAGCAGCAGCACTTCGATCATCGGTTCACCTCCGTCCCATGATCGGGCAGGGGCGGGGGGACCGCGCGGTGTCCGTGGTCTCGACTACGGGGAGGCTCGCCCATGGGCGGACGTTCACACCTTTCGGCGGCAGGTGAAGGAGGGCATGTCATCGTAGGCGTCTGCCCAGCAGCACCCCGCCGTACCGCTCAGCCGGTCAGGTGCTTCACCCAGCGGCTCCACTGCGGCTGCGGTTCGTAGCCCGCCGCGCGCCAGGCGTGGTGGGCCGATGTGTTGCGATCGAGGACCATGGCGTCGGCGCGCCGCCCGTCCAGCGCGACGAACCGTTCCTCGGCCGCCGCCAGCAGGGCGGCGCCGACGCCCCGGCGCCGCTGGTCCGGGTGGACCGCGAGCCGGTAGAGATGGCAGCGCCAGCCGTCGAAGCCCACGATGACCGTGCCCACCAGCGCTCCGTCCCGCTCCGCGAGTACCAAGGCGTCGGGGTCGCGTTCCACCAGGCGTGCGACCCCGTCTCCGTCGTCGCTGATGCTGGTGCCCTCGGCGGCCACCTTCCAGAAGGCGAGGACCGCGTCCAGATCGGCCGGGTTCGCGGACCGTATCGAAAGATCGTTCATGACGGCCATCCCACCATCCGCGGCGACGGGCGTCGATCGCGTTCCACAGTCCGGGCGCGGCACCCCGCACCCCGCCCCCCGCACCCCGCCCCCGCGCTCCCCTTGCGGGTGCTAGCACGGCCGCGCTAGCGTGGTCGGGTGCCCAAGACTCAGCTGAACGTTCGAGTGGACGAGGCCACCGCCGAGGCCGCGCGGCAGCGCGCGCTCCAGAGGGGGATGAGCGTGAACCGCTACATAGAGGAACTCGTCCAGCAGGACGCCGGCGAGGTGGGACACACCTTCGTCGAGGCCGCGGCCGACTTCATGAAGCAGTACGAGTCGGTGTTCGCCGAGGAGTTCGGCCCGGAGCGCGAAGGAACCCGTTGAACCTGCGGATCGACCTTTCCTGGTTGCTGATGGTCGCCGAGCACAAGACGCCCGGAGACCCGCAGGTCGTCGACTGGGGTGCGCTCGTCGCCGCCGTCGCACGGCATGACGCGGAGATCTTCGGCAGCGCCGTCTACAGCGACCCGCACGCGCGGGCAGCCGCCCTGTTGCAACTGCTCCTGCACGTGCCCGCACTCGAACACTCCAACGCGATGTTCGCCTCGGCCGTCGCCTACGGCTACCTCGTCGCCTCCGGGCTCAAGGTCATCACCTCGCCCGAGCAGGTCCGCGATCTGGCGCTGCTGGTGAAGCAGGGCAAGGCGGACGTGCGCGCCATCGCCGACGAGCTGCGGCAGTGGAGCGTGTGAGACGGGGCGGAACACGCCACGACACACGCCACGACAGACCGGGGGAGACGCCCCACGATCCGGTCCGGCCCTCAGCCCTCAGCGCTCAACCCTCAGCGCTCAATCCTCGGTGAACGGCTTGCGGGCCACGCCCAGCACACAGGGGGAGGAGGGCACCTGGAGGCCCGTCTCCGGGATCCGCAGCCTGCGGTACGTGCCCATCTCGAAGCCTGCCGCCTCGATCGCTGCCAGCGGGTCCCGGGCCGTGTGGCAGCCGCCGAAGAGCAGCGGCCACAGGGTCCGGTCGGCCACCCGCTGCGCCGTGGCCAGCGCCCGGCCCGGCGCCGTCCCGTGCTCGAAGAACCGCAGCTCGCCGCCCGGCCGCAGGACCCGCCTGATCTCGGCGAGCGCCCGGGGCAGATCCCGTACGGTGCACAGGACCAGGGACGCCACCGCCCCGTCGAAGGCCTCGCTCTTGACCGGCAGCGCCTCGGCCGCCCCCGGCACCACGTCCACCGGCACCTCCGCGTGCAGGGCGGAGCGGGCGGCGAGCTGCCGCAGCGAGCGTTCCGGCTCCAGCGCCACGACCTCCGAGACGGCGCCGGGATAGTGGGCGAAGTTCAGCCCGTTCCCCGCGCCGATCTCGATGACCCGGCCGGAGAGCCCCGCCAGCAGCTCCTCGCGGTACGCGGCGATGCCGCCCTTCAGGTCGGCGGTCACGCTCACCCGTGCGTAGAAGCGGGCGAAGACCGGGTGGTGCACGGCGTCCCGGTGGACCTTCCTGCTGCGCGGCTGCATGAGGGCCTCCGTCGAGGAGTGGTCGTGACGCGTGAGGAGCGGACGTGACGTTCCTCCACGATTCTCCCCCGGGTCGCCCCGGCAGGAATCATCGAGCACCGCCCGACGGGAATCCTTGAGGATCGCCCCGGCGGGAACCATGGAGCACCGCCCCGACGGGAATCCTTGAGGACCACTCCGGCGGGAACCATCGAGCACCGCCAGGACAGGAATCCCCGAAGGCAGTCCGGACGCCCCCGGCGCGCCCGTCAGCGTGGCGCCGCCCAGGTCCCTCCGAGCTCCGGAGCCAGCCAGCCCGGCGCGCGTGCCGCGAAGGCGGCGCCCGACAGCGAACCCGCGCCGGCCGGTACCGCGCCGAGCAGCGGTGCACCCGCCGCCACCGGCAGGTCCTCGATGTTGCAGCGGGACGCGAGGTCCGGCTCCGCCGGCATGCTGCCGATCACGACGCCCCGGCAGTTCAGCCCCCGGTTCCGCAGCGCCTCGGCCGTCAGCGCGGTGGCGTTCAGCGTGCCCAGGCCCGCGGGGGCCACCAGCAGCACCGGCGCGGACAGCAGACGGGCCGCGTCCGCGAGGGTGCCGCCCTCGTCGTCGAACCGGACGAGCAGCCCGCCCGCACCCTCCACCAGCACGAGATCGTGCTCGGTGGCCAGCTTCTCCGCGGCCTCCGCGACCTCGAACGGCCGCACGGCCACGAGCCCCGCCCGCCGGGCGGCCGTGGCCGGAGCCAACGGCTCCGGAAAGCGGGCCAGTTCGACCGCCGTCACATGGCTCCCCGCCAGGCGCGCGACCTCGGCCGCGTCGCCCGGCTCCCCCGGGGCGAGCCCGGTCTGCGCGGGCTTGAGCACCGCGACCCGGCGGCCCCGCGTGGCGGCCGCCACCGCGGCGGTCACCACGGTCTTGCCGATCTCCGTGCCCGTGCCGGACACCACCAGAATCGTCGACATATCGGCTCAGCCCTCCCGTGCCGCCGCGCACACGGCCCGGCAGATCCGCGCCACGTCCTCGTCCTCGGTGACGTACGGCGGCATCGTGTAGACGAGATCGCGGAACGGCCGCAGCCAGACGCCCTCGCGCACGGCCGCGCGGGTCGCCGCGCCCATGTCCACCTCGTGGTCGAGCTGGACGACCCCGATCGCCCCCAGGACGCGTACGTCCACCACCCCGGCGAGGTCCGCGGCGGGAGCGAGCCCTGAGCGCAGGCCCGCGCCGATCCGCGCCACCTCGCCCTCCCAGTCCTGCCCGAGCAGCAGGTCCACCGAGGCCGAAGCCACCGAGGCGGCCAGCGGGTTGCCCATGAACGTCGGTCCGTGCGCCAGCACCGGCACCTCGCCGCTGGAGATGCCCTCGGCCACCCGGGTGGTGCACAGCGTCGCCGCCATCGTGAGATAACCGCCGGTCAGAGCCTTGCCGACGCACATGACATCCGGCGAGATCCCGGCGTGCCCGGCGGCGAACAGCTTGCCCGTACGCCCGAAACCGGTCGCGATCTCGTCGAGGACCAGCAGGACGTCGTGCTCGTCGCAGGCCTCGCGCAGCACCCGCAGATAGGCGGGGGAGTGGAACCGCATCCCACCGGCCCCCTGCACCACCGGCTCCACGATGACCGCCGCGAGCTCGTCGGCGTGCTCGGCGATCAGCTCCCGCAGACGCGTCACGTAGGCGGGGTCCGGCTCCGCGTCGAAACCGTCCGGCGGGGCGTCGGCGAAAACCTGGCGGGGCAGCGACCCCGACCACAGCTCGTGCATCCCGCCCTCCGGGTCGCACACCGACATCGGCTGCCAGGTGTCCCCGTGATAGCCCCCGCGCCAGGTCAGCAGCCGCTGCTTGGCCGGACGCCCGGCCGAACGCCAGTACTGGAGGCACATCTTGACCGCGACCTCCACGGAGACGGACCCCGAGTCGGCGAGGAAGACGTGCTGGAGCGGCCCGGGGGTGATCTCCACCAGCCGGGTCGCCAGCCGGACGGCGGGCTCATGGGTGAGCCCGCCGAACATCACATGGCTCATCCGGTCCAGCTGGCCGCGTGCCGCCTCGTTGAGGACCGGGTGGTTGTAGCCGTGCACCGCCGACCACCAGGACGACATGCCGTCCACCAACTCGCGCCGCCCCTCGACGGGTTCGGCGAGCCGGAGCCGTACGCCGGAGGCCGACTCCACGATCAGCGGCTCCTGGCGGCCGGGCATCGGACCGTACGGATGCCAGACGTGCGCCCGGTCCAGCGCCCGCAGTTCGTCGGGGGCGTACGGCTTCGGCGCGGCGGACAGGGGGAGTGCGGGGGCGTACGGCTCAGGCATTGGGCGCGAGATCCGTTCCCGCACCGCGCCGGCGCACCGCCACCAGATCCGTGCGCGCCGCGCCCTTGGCGTCCGTACGCGCCACCGGGGCGCTCTCCCCGGCGTTGGAGTCGGCGACAGACACCGGCTCCCGCTCCCCGTGTCCACCGCACGGCCCACAGCCCCCGCCGTCACCGTGGGAACCGCAGCCGGCGGCTCCGGAGTCCTCGTGCGATCCGCAGCCGGACCCCGCCGGGGCGTCCCGCGTCCCGCAGCCCCCGCTCAGGGCGTCGGCCCGGTGGCGCGGAAGGGTCGTGGTGCCCGCGCCCTCCACCTCGAAACCGGCGTCCGCGATCATGTCCAGGTCGGTCTGGCCGGCCTGGCCCTCGCTCGTCAGGTAGTCGCCCAGGAAGATGGAGTTGACCAGGTGGAGCGCCAGCGGCTGCATCGAGCGCAGGTGCACCTCACGGCCCCCCGCGAGCCGGACCTCGACGTCGGGGCAGACGAAGCGGACCATCGCCAGAATGCGCAGGCAGCGTTGCGGGGTGAGGTTCCACTCCTTGGCGAGAGGCGTTCCCTCGAACGGGATCAGGAAGTTCACCGGCACCGAGTCGGGGTCCAGACCCCGCAGGGCGAACACGACGTCCACCAGGTCCTTGTCGCTCTCACCCATCCCGGCGATCAGCCCGGAACACGCCGAGAGCCCGGCGGCCTGGGCCTGTTGCACGGTCTCCACCCGGTCCGCGTACGTGTGGGTGGTGGTGATCGCCCCGTACGTCTCCTCGGACGTGTTCAGGTTGTGGTTGTACGCGTCGGCGCCCGCCGAACGCAGCCGGTCGGCCTGTCCGTCGGAGAGGAGGCCCAGGCAGGCGCAGACCTCGATGCCCTCGTTCTCCTCCTTGATCGCCTCGATGGTCTTCGAGACCCGGTCGACGTCCCGGTCCGTCGGGCCGCGCCCGCTCGCGACCAGGCAGACCCGCTTGGCGCCGCCCGCGACTCCGGCGGCGGCGGCCTTGGACGCCTCGTCCGGCTTCAGCCAGGTGTACTTGAGGATCCCGGCCTTCGAACCGAGCCGCTGCGAGCAGTAGGAGCAGTCCTCGGGGCACAGCCCCGATTTGAGGTTGACCAGATAGTTGAGCTTGACGCGCCGCCCGAACCACTGACGGCGCACCTTCCCGGCGGCAGCCACCACGTCGAGCAACTCGTCGTCGGAGGTCGCCAGTACGGCGAGCGCTTCTTCGCGGGTCGGCAGTTCGCGCCGCAGCCCCTTGTCCACCAGCGTGTTCAGCAGGTCCATGAGAGATGATCCTGACGTACGGCACCGTCTCCAGCCAAGGAGGAACCAGACAGGAGACCCGGGTGAGGGTGTGTGTATTGCCACACCCTGACCTGCTGCACCCCCGGCTAGGGTCTGTTGGCTGCCTACAAAGGGACCGTCCGCACCGGCCTCCCGCACCGGGCCGGTCCGACCGGACCGTCCGCGCGGAGCCGCCCGCCGAGGGCCCGCCTACCCAAGGGACCGCCCCATGTCCTTCGCCCCGTTCGACTGGATCGACGCCGAGGCCCGCACCAGGGCCGCCGCCGGACTCGTACGGACCCTGCGTCCGCGCGGCGCCGAGCCGGACCTGCTGGACCTCGCGAGCAACGACTACCTCGGCCTCACCCGGCACCCGGAGGTCACCTCCGCCGCGGCCGGCGCCGCCCAACACTGGGGGGCGGGGGCGACGGGGTCCCGGCTGGTCACCGGCTCCACCGCCCTGCACGCCGAGCTGGAACGGGAACTCGCCGCGTTCTGCGGTTTCGAGGCGGCCCTCGTGCTCTCCTCCGGGTACGCGGCCAACCTCGCCGCGCTGACCGCGCTGACCGGACGCGGCTCCCTCATCGTCTCCGACGCGGGCAACCACGCCTCGATCGTGGATGGCTGCCGGCTCTCCCGCGCCGGGACCGCCGTCGTGCCCCACGCCGACCCGGACGCGTTCGAGAAGTCCCTGCGGGAACACGACGGGCGGGCCCTCGCCGTCACCGACTCGGTCTTCTCCGTCGACGGCGACGCCGCCCCGCTCCCCGCCCTGGCCGAGGTCTGCCGTTCCGCGAACGCCGCCCTGCTGGTAGACGACGCCCACGGCCTCGGAGTGCTGGGCGAGGGCGGCCGCGGCGCGCTCGCCGCGGCCGGGCTGGCGGGCCGCGACGGGATCGTGGCCACACTCACCCTGTCCAAGTCCCTGGGCAGCCAGGGCGGAGCGGTCCTGGGGCCCGCCCGGGTCATCGACCACCTGGTCAACACGGCCCGGACGTTCATCTTCGACACCGGACTCGCCCCGGCGGCGGCCGGCGGCGCGCTAGGCGCCCTCGGGGTCCTGCGGCGGGAGCCCGAACGGGCAACCCGCGCCCGGGAGGTCGCCACCGCGCTGTTCAGCCGGCTCACCGCGGCCGGGCTGAGGGCGGTCCGGCCCGACGCGGCCGTCGTCTCCGTCCGGGCGCCCTCGGCGGACGCGGCCGTGCGCTGGGCGGCCGACTGCCGCGCGGCCGGGATGGCGGTGGGCTGCTTCCGCCCGCCGTCGGTACCGGACGGCGTCTCGCGGCTGCGGCTGACCGCCCGCGCCGACCTGACCGAGGAGCAGATCGCGACCGCGGTGGCCACGGTCCTCGCCACCGCTCCCCGGCAGGCGGACGCTCCGGTCAGTTGAAGCGCCGTGTATTCGCTCCGTGCGGGCCGAGTCCGTCCACGAAAGTGCTCCACGCCGCCGCGGAGAAGCACAGCGGCGCCCGGCGCACGTCCTTGGAGTCGCGTACCCCGAGGAGTGCGCCGCCGCTCAACAGGGCGGTCTCCACACAGTTGTTCATCCCGGTCGAGTGGCTGCTGCGCCGCCACCGCGGGGCGGGCGGCGCGGTGGACGACGGCGGTGCGGCGGACGGTGCGAGACGGTCTGACATGGGGCCCCTCAGCTGCGTCTGATCTCGGTGATGAGGTCCAGCGAGCGTTCTGGTGACAGCGCGTGTGCCTGCAAGGAACGGAAGGCCGAGCTGTACGCGTCGAGGTCTTCTTTCCGCTCCAGATAGAGGCTACTCGTCAAGTGGTCAAGAACGACCACATCCAGATCAGAATTGTTCGGAAAGGAGAAAATAACGAAAGGTCCGGTGAGCCCGACGTAACCGCCGACCGAGAAGGGCAGCAACTGCAGTTGCACATGCGGCAGTTGGGCAACCTGGGTCAGGTGATGCAGCTGGTCCCTCATCACCTCCGGCCCGCCCATCTCGCGGTGGAGAACCGCCTCGTCCAGCACGGCGGTGAAGCGAAGCGGCGGACTCGCGCGCAGCACCCGCTGGCGGGTCAGCCGGACCTCGACCAGCGAGTCGAGCCGGCCGTCGGGTAAGCCGTCCAGCGAGGCGCGGGTCACGGCACGTGCGTAGCCGGCGGTCTGGAGCAGCCCCGGCACCACCGAGGTCTCCAGCGTCCGGACCGTGCCGGCCTGCGACTCCAGGCTGATGAAGTCCCGGTACTGCGGCGGGATCAGCCCCCGGTAGGCATGCCACCAGCCCGAACCGCCGCCGCCCGCCGACCCCGCGAGGACTTCGAGCAGGGAGCGCGACCGGGGGTCGCACACCGCGTAGACGTCCAGCAGCCGTGACACGTCGGCGGGCGTCACCCCGCTCGCGCCCGTCTCGATGCGGCTCACCTTCGACTGGTGCCAGCCGAGCAGCCGCGCCGCGTCCCGGCTGGTCAGCCCGGAGGCGTGGCGCAGACTCCGCAGCTCCTCACCGAGCTTGCGGCGGCGGACGACGGGGCCGTGCAGCATGCCGGTCTCCTTTCTGCTGTCGGGAAGGGCCGGTCCGTCACCGGGGCCGGCCCGCAGAGAGGTCAGTGTGCCGCCCGTCCACACCGTACGGGTCCCGAATTCACCGCTTCGAGCGACAGATATATGCATATCTTGGCCGAACGCCGTTACAGGGAGCTGCATCAATGGCAATCTGGCGCGAAGCACAATCCTGGCCGGCCGCCGGCCGGCCAGGGCGGGAAAGGGACGGCGTCGCCATGGCAGACCATCAGGAAGCAACCGTCACGCTGCCGACCGATCCGGTCTCGGTCTCATCGGCCCGTAGACATGTCGCCAGGACCCTGGCCCAATGGGGCCTGCCCGACGACACCGAGTTCGCCGACACCATCCGGCTGATCATCTCGGAGCTGGCCACCAACGCCGTGCAGCACACGTTCGGCCAGTCGCCCACCTTCACCGTGGACCTGCGCCTCGAACGCGACGAGGAGCTGTATGTCGGCGTCACGGACAGTCACCCCCGCTGGCCCCAGCGGCTGCCCGCCGCCGTACGGCAGGACAACGGCCGGGGCATGGTCATCATCCGGGCACTGGCCAAGGAGCGCGGCGGGCGGCTCCAGGTGACCCCGACCGCCGAGGGCGGCAAGACGGTCTGGATCGCCCTCCCCTGGGTCGTCCCGATCCAGGGCTGACCCGGTGAGGCTCATCGCGCGGGAATCGTGCTCCCGCGGCCGAAGCCGCTGCGTAGCAGCGCGAGCAGCGTCGCTGCCGCCGCGGTCGACCGGTCGCCCCGGTGCACGACCGAGATGGTCCGGCGGAACGAGGCGGGCTCCAGCCGCCGGACCGACAGCGGGGCCGAGGACATCGAGGCGACCATCTCCGGCACCACCGCCACCCCGAGCCCCGCGCTGACCAGCGCGCACACCAGCGCGTAGCCGGGTGACTCACAGACTACGGCCGGGGTCGCCCCGGCCTCGGCGAGCGCGTTCTCGACCCCGCGCCGGGGCGGGTGGGTGGGCGCGCTGCTGATCAGCGGCCGCCCCGCCAGCTCACCGACCGGCAGCCGCCCGGTGCCCTCGGAGAGCCGGTGGCCCACCGAGGCGACCAGCACCAGCTCCTCGACCAGCAGGGGTTCGACGAGAACGCCCGCCGACGAGGGCTCGGCCGCCGCCGGTTCGTAGGCATGGGTCAGGGCGAGATCCACCTCGCCCGCGACCACCGCCGCGATGCCGCCCGGCGGTTCGTACTCGGCGACGGCCAGCTCGACCTCCGGATGGGCCCGCCGGAACGCGCTCAGGACCGGCGGCAGCAGATGGATCCCGGCCGTCGTGAACGTCCCCACCCGCAGCCTGCCGCCCGAGAGCCCGGCCAGCTGAGCCAGCTCGTGCCGCGCCTGCTCCAGCTCGTCCAGGACCCGCCGGGCCCGGCCCGCCAGCAGCTCACCCGCCGCCGTCAGCCGCGCCCCGCGGTGGTGGCGCACCAGCAGCGCCGCCCCGGCCTCCCGCTCCAGTTTGGCCAGCTGCTGGGAGAGCGCGGGCGCGGTGTAGCCGAGGCGGGCGGCGGCCCGGGTGATCGATCCGGCCTCCGCGACGGCCACGAGTGCCGTGAGCCGTGTCGGGTCGTACATGAAAGCGTTCCTTTAGGCAGACCCAGAAGATTGCAAGTACACGCTAAAGGCTCCCCCGGTCCAAGGTGGACCCATGGACGCACAACTGATCGCCTTCACCGGGGTCGCCGCCGGGATGGTCGCGCTGCCCGGCGCCGACTTCACCGTCGTCGTACGCAACGCCCTGGCCTCGCGCACCGCGGGCCTGGCCACCGCGCTCGGCGTCGCCGGAGGGCTGCTGGTGCACACCGCGCTCGCGGTCGCCGGACTGGCCGCGGTGCTGGTGACCATGCCGGTGCTCTTCCGTACCGTCCAGCTGCTCGGCGGCGCGTACGTGCTCTACCTCGGGATCAGCACGCTGTACGCGATCCGCCGCCGGCCCGCGCAGGACAGCTCCGGCTCACCCTCCGGTGCGCGGGAGGACGAGCCGGGGCGGCCCGTGACCGGGGAGTTCGGACGCGCGCTGCGCCAGGGGTTCCTGACCAACGCGCTCAACCCGAAGGCCCCGGTCCTCTTCCTCAGCCTGCTGCCGCAGTTCGTGCCCCACGGTCAGCCGCCACTGCCCAGGACCCTGCTGCTCGCGGCCCTGGTGGTCGTGCTGGCACTGATCTGGTTCCCGGCCGTCGCCCTGCTCGTGGACCGGCTGGGCCGGTGGCTGCGCCGCCCACGTACCGCCCGCGCCATCGAGGGCGGCAGCGGTGTGGCGCTCACCGGTCTGGGACTGGCGCTGGTCACCGGCCCCCTGCTGCGCTGAGGGCGCGGAGGACGTCGCGGGCGGGCCGGGCCGCCCGCACGGAAAGAGCGTCCGGCCGGTGGGTCAGCGGACCCGTCCGTACCAGACGCTCTTGGACCAGATTTTGGCCAGTCTCACCACGTCCCCCGATTTGGGGGAGTGCCAGATCTTCCCGGCCCCGGCGTAGATGCCCACGTGGTAGACGCTGCGCCCCGAATGGAAGAAGACGAGGTCGCCGCGTTTGCGCTGCGACTTCCCGATGTGGCGGGTCTTGTTGTACTGCTGCTGTGCCGTGCGGGGAAGCTTCTTGCCGGCCTTCTTGAACGAATAGACCGTCAGCCCCGAACAGTCGAAGCGGTGGGGACCTGCCGCTCCGTACTTGTAGGGGGACCCCTTCTTCGACGCGGCGACCTTCAGAGCCTTCGTCGAATGGGTGGCGGCCTCGGCATCGCTCACCAGACCGGGCGCCAGCATCGTGGACGTCACGGCCAGGGTGAGTACCGAGGCCGTGCCGACCCGGGCGAACAGGGACGGGACATGAACCTGCGCAGACATGCGCAACCCTTCGTCAGCCGCCTGTGAAGGATGACCTGTCGGGTTCGGGCCGGCGAAGTCGCCCGGCCGCTGTCGCGGCTTCACCCCGAGGGCTTCCCGGTCTCCCGGGCGGCCCGTTGTGCTTGGGTCCTCCACTCCTGCCGATCCACTCCTGTCGACCAGTCATCCGGGCGGCGGCAGGACTCGGCGTCCGCCCGGACCGCCCCGCCGCGGTGGCGGGGGCTTGTCGTCCCAGGGATCTTGACTCACCCGGTGCCGGATTTCCGAGCTGAAACAGCGGTTTGTGAGTCTCCTCACCACTGATCCATTCGGGTGGACAGGTCGGATTCGCGCTCGCCCACGAGCCGGGCGCACACCCTCGTACCAGCGACGAAAGGGCGCATTTCGAGTACGGACCGCGCGTCGAACGCAAATTGAGCCGTCGCTCGGGCGGGTGATCTCCTACGCCGAACGAGCGAGACGAATGGGTCCCGGGGCCGGGCGTGTCGTGCCCGGGGCCGACCGGTCCGCTCCCGTAGCGCGCTCCCCGTGCGCGGGGCCGGTCAGTTCCCGGGCGGCTCCATCGCGACCCGGCCCGCCCGGCGCTCCCCGTCCAGGACCCGCAGGGCCCGCGCCAGCGTGGCGGCGTGGATGCGCGACTCGCCGCGCTCGTGCATCAGGGCCAGGGCGTCGCGCAGTGCGCCCGCCCGGGAGGCCAGGGCCTGGGCGGCCCGCAGCGCGCTGTAGGTGTCGCTGCCACGGGCCGGGTTGATCCGGCCCACCTGGTCGAGCACGGCCAGATAGCAGTCGACGAACTCGCCCTCGGCCCGGGTGAGTGCGGGCAGGGGCGGGAACTCGGGTGGCTCCATCGGCGTTTCACCTCGCGTCGTACGGCGGCCGGGAGAGTCAGCGGTTCTCCACGACGTGGTCGACCAGCCCGTGGGCGAGGGCGGCCTTGGCGTCGAGGATGGTGTCGCGCTCGATGTCCGCGGTGATCTGCTCCGCGGTCCGGCCCGTGTCCCGGACCAGCATGGCCGCGAACATCTCGCGGGTGCGCACCAGTTCGCGCGCGTGGATCTCCAGGTCGGACGGCTGGCCCCGCATCGGCTCCTCCATGGCGGGCTGCTGAATGACTACCCGCGCGCCGGGCAGCGCATGTCGGCGTCCCTTCGCCCCGGCCGCCAGCAGGGCCGCCGCGTAGGAGCCGGCCTGCCCCAGACAGAAGGTCTCCACCTCGCAGGTCAGAAAACGCATGGTGTCGTAGACCGCGGCCATCGCCTGGAACGTGCCGCCGGGGGAGTTGATGTAGAGCGACAGGGGCCGGTCGGGATCGGCGTGCTCCAGATACATGAACTGGGCGATGAGATCGCTCGCGGCGATGTCGTCGATCGGGCTCCCGAGGAAGACGATCCGCTCGGACAGCAGCTTGGAGTACGGGTCCAGCGTCCGGGTTCCGGTTGCGGTGCGCTCGGTGAACTCCGGCAGTACGTAGCGGGCGGCGGGGCGGATCATGACGGTGCCTCTCTCCTGGAGCTGACCATCCGTCTGTCCGTCCGTAAAAAATGTACAGGACGTACAGAAGGTTATGATGGGGACTATGGCCTACGAGATTCCGGTGACGCAAGCACGGGCGGAGCTCGCCGAACTGATCAACCGCGTTGTCTACGGCGGTGAACGCGTGGTGGTGACGCGGCACGGCAAGCCGCTCATCGCCCTGGTTTCCGCCGCTGACCTGCAACGACTTGAAACCGATGAAGCGACTGCCGAGGAGCAGGTGATCAGCTCGGTCTCCTCGATCGGCTCCGCGCCATCCGCTCAGGGCGAACGGCGCAGGTTCGGCATCGCCGCGGAGCACCGCCCCCACGACGGCCGGGACGCCTGAGGCGGCGACTGCCCCGGGACAGCACGGAGCCGGGCACTCCTCCCGTAAGAGGGGTGCCCGGCCCTGTTGACGTGGACCTGGAGCTCAGCCGGCCAGGGCCGGCTCCCGGACAGGTTCGGCCGGTGCGGTCGGCGCCGGCGCCCGGCGGACGAACAGCACCGCCGCCAGACCGGCCAGCGACCACAGCGAGAGCGTCAGCACAGCGCCGCCCGCGGCGCTGCCGTCGAAGAAGGCGACCGAGCGGAGCAGGGAACCCCCCGCGCCCGGCGGAAGCCACTGGCCGATCGCGCCAACGGGCTCGGGCAGCAGCTGCGGTGCGCTGGTGACGCCGGAGAAGGAGTTGCCCAGCAGGACCATCAGCAGCGCGCCGAGCCCGATGCCGCGCGGCCCGAACAGGGTGGCGAGCCCCGCCACCGCCGAACCGATGGCCAGTACAGTGAGCGCGAGCGCTCCCGCCTCCGTCCACCAGTCGCCCGCGAACGCGCCGAGCCAGCTGTGCGCGACCGCGGTGACGGCGATGCCCGCCAGTGCGGCCGACGCGACCAGGGTCAGCGCCGCCCGCGCTCCGCGCAGTCCCATCAGGGTGACGACGGCTCCGGCCGCCATGCCCGCCAGGGCCAGCGGCAGCATGCTCGCCCCGAGCACACTTCCCCGGGGGTCCCAGGGTGGCGCGGCGACCACATCCGTGACCCGGACCGGAGCGTCCTCGGGGGCGGACGCCGCCACGGCCTCGCGCAGCAGCTGGGAGACGACAGGGCTCGCCGCCGAGGCGGTGAGCAGGTGGGGTCCCCGCGGGGTGACGACGACGGCTCCGTATACGGTCCGGTCCTCGATCGCGGTGCGGGCGGCGGCCTCGTCGTCGAAGCGGTGCACGTCGAACGCGCCGTCGCGCTGCTCGAAGCGCTGTTCCAGCTGCTGGGCCGCCGATGCCGGGCCGGCCACCCCGACCGGGAGGTCGCGCGGTGCGATCCGGGCGGCGGGCCACGCGAAGGCCCAGAGGGCGAGCGTCACCACCAGGGGGATCAGCAGGATCACCGCCACCGCGCGGCGGTTGGGTGCGGTGGACATGAGGGGCCTCGATTCGTGCGGCAGAGGAGCATCTGCGTCTGCGTCTACATCTAAGAGAAGGATCGTTCGTTTTACGTCTCCACTGTCGACAACACCGTGCGGGTTTGTCAAGAAGGAACGTTCGTTTTAGATTGATGCCATGGCTCGCGTATCCCAGGAACACCTCGACGCCCGTCGCCGCCAGATCCTCGACGGTGCGGCGCGCTGCTTCGCCCGCAACGGATTCCACGGCACGTCCATGCAGGACATCCTCAAGGAGGTGGGTCTGTCCGCCGGAGCGGTCTACCGCTACTTCCCCGGCAAGGAGGACATCATCGCGGCCATCACGGAGGAGACCTTCGCCGTCATCCGCGGCGCCTTCGAGGAGGCATCCCGCATGACGCCGCCGCCCACCCCGGACGCCCTGCTCGGCCGGGTGCTCGGCGGGGTGCTCGCGGGGGAGGTGCACGGGCTGGAGCGCCGCGTCTTCGCCGCGCTCGTGGTCCAGCTCTGGTCCGAGACGCTGCGCGACGAACGGCTCGCCGCGCTCCTCGACGACGGCTACGCGGCCATGCGCGTCGCCTGGACGAAACTCGTCGACGCCTACCGTTCCGCCGGGATCCTGGCGAGCGACGTGCCCGGCGACGATGTGGCGCGCACGATGATCGCGACGGCGCAGGGCTTCATCGTGCAGGAGGCGCTCTTCGGGGACGTGCGCCCCGAAGTGCTGAAGAACGGGTTGCGCGGACTGATGTCCATGAGCCCGCAAAAGATCAGTTAACGCAATGGAAAAACTTCCGCCCTAACGTGCAATACCTGGTCGCGAGGCCACCGTTCCTCATTCAACGAGTTGTTGAACGGGGGTAGGGTCCCGCTGCGTCCGGAGCCGGAGCCGGACGGAAGACGATGAGGTGGAAGCGTGCAACTGACCCCGCACGAGCAGGAGCGTCTGCTCATCCATGTGGCCGCCGACGTGGCCGAGAAGCGCCGGGCACGCGGACTGCGGCTCAATCACCCCGAGACCGTCGCCCTGATCACCGCCCATCTGCTGGAAGGCGCCCGGGACGGTCGCACGGTCGCCGAACTCATGGCGTCCGGGCGCAGGTTGCTCACCCGGGACGAGGTCATGGAAGGCATCCCGGAGATGCTCCACGACGTCCAGGTCGAGGCCACCTTCCCCGACGGCACGAAGCTCGTCACCGTCCACGACCCGATCGTCTGACGGGGCCGCGCCGATGATTCCCGGAGAGATCCTGTACGGGGACGGGGACATCCCCCTCAACGCGGGGCGTACGGTCACCCGCCTCACCGTCCTCAACGCCGCCGACCGTCCCGTCCAGGTCGGCTCCCACTACCACTTCGCCGAGGCCAACCCCGGACTGCGCTTCGACCGCGCCGCCGCCCACGGGTTGCGGCTGAACATTGCCGCCGGCACGGCGGTCCGCTTCGAACCCGGCATCCCCGCCGACGTCGAACTCGTCCCCCTCACCGGCCGCCGCGTCGTCCCCGGCCTGCGCGGCGAAACCGGAGGTGCCCTCGATGCCTGACCTCAACAGAGCCGTGTACGCCGATCTGTTCGGGCCCACCACCGGCGACCGCATCCGGCTCGCCGACACCGACCTGCTCGTCGAGATCGAGGAGGACCGCTCGGGCGGCCCCGGACACGCGGGCGACGAGGCGGTGTTCGGCGGCGGCAAGGTGATCCGGGAGTCGATGGGCCAGGCCCGCACCACCCGCGCCGAGGGCGCGCCCGACACCGTCATCACCGGGGCCGTCGTCATCGACCACTGGGGAGTCGTCAAGGCCGACATCGGCATCCGGGACGGCCGGATCACCGGCATCGGCAAGGCCGGCAACCCGGACACCATGGACGGCGTCCACCCCGACCTGGTGATCGGCCCGGAGACCGAGATCATCGCGGGCAACGGGAAGCTGCTCACGGCCGGAGCGGTCGACGCCCACGTCCACTTCATCTCACCCACCCTTATCGACCAGGCACTCTCCAGCGGCATCACCACCCTCGTCGGCGGCGGCACCGGCCCCGCCGAGGGCACCAAGGCCACCACCATCACCCCGGGACCCTGGCACCTGGCCCGGATGTTCGAGGCGCTGGAGACCTTCCCGGTCAACATCGGGCTGCTCGGCAAGGGCAACACGATGTCGCAGGAGGCCATGCACTCCCAACTGCGCGGCGGCGCACTGGGATTCAAGATCCACGAGGACTGGGGCGCGACGCCCGCCGTCATCGACGCCTGCCTCACGGTCTGCGAGCGGACGGGCGCGCAGCTCGCCATCCACACGGACACCCTCAACGAGGCCGGGTTCGTCGCCGACACCCTCGCCGCCATCGCCGGCCGGACGATCCACGCCTACCACACCGAGGGGGCCGGGGGCGGGCACGCGCCCGACATCATCAGCGTGGTCTCCGAGCCCTACGTCCTGCCGAGCTCGACCAACCCCACCCGGCCGCACACCGTCAACACGATCGAGGAACACCTCGACATGCTGATGGTCTGCCACCACCTGAACCCCGCCGTCCCCGAGGACCTGGCCTTCGCGGAGTCCCGGATCCGGCCCTCCACCATCGCGGCCGAGGACATCCTGCACGACCTCGGCGGCATCTCGATCATCTCCTCGGACTCCCAGGCCATGGGGCGGATCGGCGAGGTGGTCCTGCGGACCTGGCAGACCGCCCACGTCATGAAGAAGCGGCGCGGAGCCCTGCCCGGGGACGGGCGGGCCGACAACCACCGGGTCCGTCGCTATGTCGCCAAATACACCATCAACCCGGCCGTCGCACAGGGACTGGACCGGGAGATCGGCTCCGTGGAGACCGGCAAGCTCGCCGACCTCGTTCTCTGGGACCCGGCGTTCTTCGGCGTGAAGCCCCAGACGGTCATCAAGGGCGGTCAGATCGCGTACGCGCAGATGGGCGACGCCAACGCCTCCATCCCGACGCCGCAACCGGTGCTGCCCCGGCCGATGTTCGGCGCCCTGGGACGAGCAGCCGCCCAGGGCTCGTTCAACTTCGTCTCCGCCGCCGCGATCGAGGACGGGCTGCCCGAACGGATCGCCCTGCACAAGCGGTTCGTGCCGATCACCAGCACCCGGGGGGTCACGAAGGCGGACATGCGGGAGAACGACGCCCTGCCCCAGGTCAAGGTCGACCCCGACAGCTTCGCCGTCACGATCGACGGCGACCCGGTCGAACCCGCACCGGCGGCGGAACTGCCCATGGCCCAGCGCTACTTCCTCTTCTGAGCGGATCCGGCCATGTCACGCGCAGCGCTCCTCGTCCTCGCCGACGGCCGGTTCCCTGCCGGCGGACACGCCCACTCCGGCGGCGCCGAACCAGCCGTCGCCGAGGGCCGCGTCCTCGACGCCGACTCCCTCGCCGACTTCTGCCGGGGCCGGCTGCACACCACGGGCCTCACCGCCGCCGCCCTCGCCGCGGCGGCGGCCCACGGCCTCGACCCGCTCACCCTGGACGAGGCCGCCGACGCCCGTACGCCCTCGCCCGCCCTGCGCGCCACCGCGCGCAAACTGGGCCGGCAGCTGATGCGGGCCGCCCGCGCCACCTGGCCGAGCCCCGAACTGGACGCGCTCGCGGCGGCCCGGCCGCGCGGCGCCCATCAGCCGGTCGTCCTCGGGCTCACCGCGCGGTCGGCGGGTCTGGACCCCGTGGACGCCGCCCACTGTGTCGCGTACGAGACCGTCAGCGGCCCCGCCACCGCCGTCGTCCGGCTCCTCTCCCTCGACCCCTTCCACGCCACCGCCGTACTCGCCCGGCTCGCCCCCGAGCTGGACCGGGTCGCCGAACAGGCCGCCGAGGCCGCCCGGCAGGGCATCGACGCCCTGCCCGCCGCATCGGCGCCCCTCCTCGACATCACCGCCGAGGCCCACGCCGCCTGGCCGGTCCGCCTCTTCGCCTCGTAACCCGCACCCACAGGAGCCCCCATGCACCTCGGCCACTCCCACGACGGACCCGCCGCCGTCAGCGCCGACGCCACCCGTCCCGACGGCGCCCGGCGCGCCCTGCGCATCGGCCTCGGCGGCCCCGTCGGCTCCGGCAAGACGGCCACCGTCGCCGCCCTCTGCCGCGAACTCCGCGACCGGATCTCCATCGCCGTCGTCACCAACGACATCTACACCCAGGAGGACGCCGCCTTCCTGCTGCGCAACGCGGTCCTGCCGCCCGAGCGGATCCAGGCCGTCGAGACCGGCGCCTGCCCGCACACCGCGATCCGCGACGACATCTCCGCCAACCTCGAAGCCGTCGAGGACCTGGAGGACGCGGTCGGCCCGCTCGACCTGATCCTCGTCGAGTCCGGCGGCGACAACCTCACTGCCACCTTCTCCAAAGGGCTCGTCGACGCGCAGATCTTCGTCATCGACGTCGCGGGCGGCGACGACATCCCGCGCAAGGGCGGCCCCGGCGTCACCACCGCAGACCTCCTCGTCGTCAACAAGACCGACCTCGCCCCCTACGTCGGCTCCGACCTGGAGCGGATGGCCCTCGACGCCAAGAAGCAGCGCGGCGAACTCCCCGTCGCCTTCACCTCGTTGACCTCGGCCGAAGGCGTCGGACCGGTCGCCGACTGGGTGCGGGCACAGCTCGCCGCCTGGGCCGCGTGAGCGTCCGCGCGACGGCCCGGCTCCGGGCCGAGCCCGACGGGCGGGACGGGACCGCCCTGCCCGTCCTGGTCGGCGACGGCCCGCTCGCCCTGCGCCGCACCCGCTCGCCGCGGGCCGCGTACGCCCGGGTCACCGTCGTCGGCGCGATGAGCGCCCCGCTGAACGGCGACCGGCTGGCGATCGAGGCGGACATCGCGGACGGGGCGCGCCTCACCGTGGACGCGGCGGCGGCCACCGTCGCCCTCCCGGGCCCACGGGCGGACACCGGCCCGTCCACGTACGGGGTGGACCTGACCGTGGGGGAGGGGGCCGTGCTGCACTGGCTCCCCGAACAACTCGTCTCCGCCCGCGGCAGCGACCTGCACCAGACCACCCGGGTCCGACTCGCCCCCACCGCCCGCCTGTTGCTGCGCGAGGAACAGATCCTCGGCCGGCACGCCGAGCCCACCGGCGCCCTCACCACCCGGCTCACCGTCCACCGCGCGGGCCGCCCGCTCCTGGACCAGCAACTGGCCTACGGGCCCGGCGCCCCCGGCGGCTGGGACGGCCCGGCCGTCCTCGGCGGCCACCGGGCCGTCGGCCAACTCCTCCTCGCCGACCCGGCCTTCGAGGAAGCCCCGCTCCCCGCACGCCTCTTCGGCCCCACCGCCGCCCTCACCCCGCTCGCCGGCCCCGCCGTGCTGGTGACCGCCGTGGCCGCCGACGCCCGCCTGCTGCGCGGGATCCTGGACGAGGCGATGCGTGAACTGCTGGACGGTCTGAAGGAGGACCACGGCACGGTCTGAAGGAGGACCAGGACACGGGCTTAAGGCGGCCCGGCCGACGGAGTCCGCTCAGCGAACCTTCTTCACCGGTTATGGGTTCGGTAAAGAAACAGGTGTACGCCCTGGCCTCCGGGTGCCCCCAGGCGAAAGGATCCCCGCGACGTACCGATGACCACGCCGCCGGCGGCGGCGGATCGGATGAAGGGGGAGGTTCCACGTGGGACGTATCAAGGTGCTCGGTTCGGCCGGGGCTCTCGTCGCGGGCACGCTCATAGCGGGGGCGATGGCCGCACCCGCCGCCAGTGCCGACGGCAGCCGGCACGGCCGGGGCGACGCGGAGGCGCGCGGGGTAGCCGTCGCGGCGCACCGGGCGGCGAACGCCGGGATCGACTGGGAGGACTGCCCGGAGGACTGGGGGCTGACCGCCCCCATCCAGTGCGGCTGGGTGACCGTGCCGCTCGACTACGCCAGGCCGAACGGCAAGAAGATCAAGCTCGCCGTCGACCGGCACGTCAGCACCGGCACGAAGAGCGAGCGCCAGGGCGCACTGCTCTACAACCCGGGCGGTCCCGGCGGTTCGGGACTGCGCTTCCCCGCCCGGATCACCGCGAAGAACCCGCTCTGGACGAAGACCGCGAAGGCGTACGACTTCGTCGGCTTCGACCCGCGCGGCGTCGGCCACTCGGCCCCCATCTCCTGCGCCGACCCGCAGGAGTTCGTCAAGGCCCCCAAGGCCGACCCGGTCCCCGACAGCGAGGCCGACAAGCGCGCCCAGCGCAAGCTGGCCCGCGAGTACGCCGAAGGATGCGGCGAGCGCAGCGGCGCGATGCTGCCGCACATGACGACACCCAACACCGCACGTGACCTGGACGTCATCCGGGCCGCGCTCGGCGAGAAGAAGCTCAACTTCCTCGGCGTCTCCTACGGCACCTACCTGGGCGCCGTCTACGGCACGCTCTTCCCGACCCACGTCCGGCGCATGGTCGTCGACAGTGTGGTCGACCCGTCCCGGAAGAACATCTGGTACCGGGCGAACCTCAACCAGGACATCGCCTTCCAGACGCGCTGGGACGACTGGAAGGCCTGGGTCGCCGAGCACGACTCCGTCTACGGCATCGGCGACACCCCGCAGAAGGTCGAGAAGGCCTGGCTGGAGCTGCGGGCCACCGCAAAGAAGGAGCCCATCGGGGGCGTCGTCGGGCCCGCCGAGCTCATCGGCTTCTTCCAGGGCGCGCCGTACTACGACTCCGCCTGGGCCCCCACCGCCAAGACCTGGAGCGCCTACCGGGCCGGTGACACCCAGGCCCTGGTCGACGCCGCCGCCCCCGACATGAGCGACCTCGCGGGCAACGCCGCCGCCGAGAACGGCAACGCCGTCTACAACGCCGTCGAATGCGCCGACGCCCAGTGGCCCACCGACTGGCGCACCTGGGACCGGGACAACACCCGGCTGCACGAGAAGTACCCGTTCATGACGTGGGCCAACGCCTGGATGAACCTGCCCTGCGCCACCTGGCCGGCCAAGCAGCAGACCCCGCTGGACGTGAAGACCCGCAAGGGCCTGCCGCCGGTCCTCATCGTGCAGTCCACCCGCGACGCGGCCACCCCCTACCAGGGCGCTGTCGAGCTGCACCAGAGGTTCAAGGGCTCACGGCTCATCACCGAGAAGGACGCCGGCTCCCACGGCGTCACCGGACTGGTCAACCCCTGCGTCAACGAGCGGGTGGACACCTACCTCCTCACCGGGCAGACCGACCGGCGCGATGTGACGTGCGCCCCGCACGCCACACCGAAGCCGTAGCAGATCGCCCAGGGAGCGTACGGCCGTGGACCGCTCACCGCCCCCGGTCGTACGCCTCCAGCCAGGCGTCCTCCGCCGCGTAGTCGAAGAGCCAGGCCCCGTAGTTGGCGAGCATCTTCGGGAACGCCTCCCGCCAGTCGCGCTCCGCGAGCTGCCCGGCGAGCCACTCGACCGTCTCCGGCAGCGACTCCACGTACCCGGTCACCGGGCGGTACCCGAGCTGTTCCTCGGCGGCCGTCATGTCGTAGACCACGGGGTGGGCGCCGCTCCACGGTGTCACCCCGACATGCCCCTCCGGGGAAGGGCCGTCGACCAGCACCGTCTCCGTCTCCCGCCCGAGCACGTCGTCGATGGCCGATGCGATCTCCGCGACCGTGGGAGCCTCGGGGTCCGCCGCGTTCAGCACACGTGATCCCGGCCGCCCGGCGGCCAGCCGGATCAGCTCCGCCGCGTTGGACACATGGACCGGATGGAAGCGGCTCTCCCCGCCGTACGCGAACACCCGCCGCCGGCGCCCGTCCAGCAGCCGCTTCACCACGTACAGCTCGCGCGGGGTGCGGCAGTACGGGCCGTGGACCGCGCCCGCGCGCAGCAGTGTCACCGGCAGCTCCTCGCCCGCCGTCAGCAGCTCCCGCTCCAGCAGGACCTTGCGCGTCGCGTACGAGGCGTCACCCGGTGCCACCGTGCGCCGGCTCTCCGGCAGCGGCACCGGGAAGCGGGGGAAACCGTCGATCGAAGCCTGCGTGTCGAAGCTGCGGCCCCGGTCGTCCTCGTACACCGCCCCGCTGGAGATGACGACGGCCGATCCGATCCGGCCGGCCAGCCCCGTCAGCTGCCGGGCGTGCGCGCCGCCGAACGCCACCATGTCGACCAGTACGTCACAGCCGTCGCCCAGCGCCTTCTCCAGCGCCCCCTCCTCGTCACGGTCGAGCGCCACCGCCCGGACCCCGGCGTCCCATCCCTCGTCCCGGCCGCCACCGCGCGAGGCCGCGGTGACCTCCCAGCCGTCCGCGGCCAGCGCCCGCACCGCGGCCCGCCCGATCTGGCCCGTCGCTCCCAGCACCCATGCGTGTCCCTTGCTCATGGGCCCGACGCTAGGGGAGCCGATCCGCCGGGGCGAGGGCGCTCTGCCGGTGGCGTATTCGCGCTCAGCGTCGCAGCTTGGGGAACTTCCTCGGCGGCGCGGACTCCTGTTCGGCCGCCTTCACCTTGGCCGCGTACTCGTCCACGTACTCCTGGCCGGAGAGTACGAGGATCGCGTACATGATCTCGTCCGTCACGGCCCGGATCGCGGCCTTCTGGTTCTCCATGCCCGCGTAGCGGGAGAAGTCCAGCGGTTCGCCGAAGCGGATCGCGACCCGTTTGATCTTCGGCATGACCTGGCCGGGCGGCTGGATCTCGAAGGTGCCGACCATGGCGCAGGGAATCACCGGCACCTGCGCGGTGATCGCCATCACCGCGACCCCGACCTTGCCCTTGTAGAGCCGGCCGTCGTGCGAGCGGGTGCCCTCCGGGTAGATCCCCAGCAGCTCGCCCTTGCTCAGCACGCCGAGCCCCTCGCGGATGGCCGCCTGCCCGGCGTCCTTGCCGGACCGGTCCACCGGGATCTGGCCCGCGCTGCGGAAGAAGGCCGCGGTGAGGCGGCCCTTGATGCCCGGACCCGTGAAGTACTCGGCCTTCGCCAGGAAGGTGATGCGGCGCTTGATGATGGCCGGCATCAGGAAATGGTCGGAGAAGGAGAGATGGTTGCCCGCGACGATCGCCGCACCGCCCGTAGGGAGGTGCTCCAGGCCCTCGATCCGGGGCCGGAACAGCAGCCGCAGGACGGGCCCCAGCACGACATATTTCAGGACGTAATAGAACACCTTGCGGGTGCACCTCGCTCTGCCGGGTCGGCGTCAGGGCTGTACTGCCGGGTTCAGGGCTGCGTACTACCAGGTCACGGTGGTGCCGGGGCGCTACAGCGTAGACCCGGGCACCACCGTGCGACCGTAGCGAACCGGTCTCCCCGCTCGTACCCGCCTCCGGGCCCGTCAGGCGTCCTCACCCGCTGCCGAGACCGTCCCGCGGGCTCAGGTGTCCTGCGTGGCCAGCATGCCGAGGGTGCACAGACCCAGCACCACCCAGCCGAACCAGAGCCAGCCACTGCTTCCCAGCGCCACCGTGTACGCGGTCACCGCGAACAGGGCCCCGCCGGTCATGTATCCCATGGTCTTCGTCGATCCGGACATGCGCGCACGCTCCTCGTCGGCCGCGCGGCCGTTGTCCCCATGGTCACCCCGTACGCGCCCTCCGCGCTACTGTCCGCGCGCCTGCAATGACGCGAGATAGGCGTTGTACGCCGCCAGCTCCTTGTCACCGTCGCGGTCCGCCGCCCGGTCGGTGCGCCGCGCGGTGCGCTGCTCGGAGCGGTACCACTGGAAGACCAGCGCGATCAGCACCAGCACGGAGGGGATCTCGCTGAACGCCCAGGCGATGCCGCCCGCCCAGTTCTGGTCGCTCAGGGCGTCGATGCCGAGCGAGGCCGGCGGGTTCTCGTACGTCTCCACCATCGGCGTCGACGCCATCATCAGCGCGATCCCGAAGAACGCGTGGAACGGCATCCCCGCGAACAGCTCCAGCATCCGCATCAGATAGCCGGGCCGGTGCGGGCCCGGGTCCACGCCCATGATCGGCCAGAAGAAGACCAGGCCGACCGCGAGGAAGTGCACCATCATCCCGATGTGGCCCGGCTTCGAACTCATCAGGAAGTCGAAGATCGGCGTGAAGTACAGCGCGTAGAGGCTCGCGATGAACAGCGGGATCGTGAAGACCGGATGCGAGATGATCTTCATGTACCGGCTGTGCAGCAGCTTCAGCAGCAGCTCGCGCGGTCCGGTCCGCCCCCGCCCGGCCGGCGGCAGCGCGCGCAGTGCCAGCGTCACCGGGGCGCCCAGCAGCAGGAGGATCGGCGACAGCATGCTGATCACCATGTGCTGCACCATGTGCACGCTGAACATGACCATGCCGTAGTCGTTGAGCTTGGTGCACATCACCAGCGCGATGCTCAGCACGCCCACGGTGAAGAACACGATCCGGTTCACCGGC
The DNA here is from genome assembly GCF_044329855.1 of Streptomyces sp. NPDC017520. Lineage (NCBI taxonomy): Bacteria > Bacillati > Actinomycetota > Actinomycetes > Kitasatosporales > Streptomycetaceae > Streptomyces > Streptomyces sp. NPDC017520. The sequence continues at coordinate 36,908 of NZ_JBIRKB010000014.1, read as the reverse complement.
CAGCCGTCCCCGCGCCGACGCAGCCGCACCACGCCGTACCCGTACAGGGCGAGCGCCAGGACGCAGCCGGTCAGGAAGAACGGGTCGACGGAGAGCTCCAGCCCCCGCCCCAGCGTGAACGGCGGCAGATCCATGTTCATGCCGTGCCCGCTGTGATCCATCTGTTCACTCCCGATGGGGACACGTCCCCGTTTCGTGCCGGTTGTCCGGTCCAGAGTAGAACTGCCCCCGGTCGCGGTTGTGGCCGGGGGCAGTTCTGGGACGACGTGTCCTGACGCGGTGTCCTGACGAGATGGACGAGGTGGGCGAGGTGTTCTAGAGCACGCACTCCGCCTCGGCGTACCGCTCGGCGGGGACCGTCTTCAGCGTCTCGACGGCCTCGCCCAGCGGGACCATCACGATGTCGGTGCCGCGCAGTGCGGTCAGCATTCCGAACTCGCCCCGGTGCGCCGCCTCCACCGCGTGCCAGCCGAACCGGGTCGCCAGGACCCGGTCGTACGCGGTGGGCGTGCCGCCGCGCTGGACGTGGCCGAGGATGACCGGGCGGGCCTCCTTGCCGAGCCGCTGCTCCAGCTCCCCGGAAAGCTGCGTGGCCACCCCGGCGAACCGCTCGTGACCGTAGATGTCCTTGACGCCCTGCTCGAACTGCATGGAGCCCTCGCGGGGCTTGGCGCCCTCGGCGACCACCACGATGGCGAACTTCTTGCCCGCCGAGAAGCGCTTGCCGACCAGCTCGGCCAGCTCGTCGATGTCGAAGGGGCGCTCGGGCACCACGATGGCGTGGGCTCCGGCGGCCATGCCCGAGTGCAGGGCGATCCAGCCGGTGTGACGGCCCATGACCTCGACGATCAGCACCCGCTGGTGCGACTCGGCGGTGGTCTTCAGCCGGTCCAGGGCCTCGGTGGCGACGCCGACGGCGGTGTCGAAGCCGAAGGTGACGTCGGTGGAGGCGATGTCGTTGTCGATGGTCTTGGGGACGCCGACGATCGGGAGACCGGCCTCGGAGAGGAGGTTCGCGGCCTTGAGGGTGCCCTCGCCGCCGATCGGGATGATGGCGTCCAGACCGAGGTTCGCGACATGGCCGCGGGCGCGCTCCACACCGTCCCGCAGATGCGCGGGCTGGACCCGGGAGGAACCGAGGATCGTGCCGCCGCGGGCCAGGATGCCGCCCACCGCGTCAAGATCGAGCTTGCGGTAGTCGCACTCCAGCAGGCCCTTCCAGCCGTCGTGGAAGCCGATGACCTCGTCGCCGTGGTCCACCACCGCGCGGTGCACGACGGAACGGATGACGGCGTTGAGGCCGGGGCAGTCGCCGCCGGAGGTGAGTACGCCAATGCGCATGGCCCGGAAACCTTTGCAACGTTAAGTCGACGACCGGACCACGTCGTCCGGTTGGATCCCCGCCACCCTACCGGCGCGGGGTGGCGGGACCGAACCGGCCGTCCGCCTGCTGGACTCCGCTCAACCGAGCGGAAATCACCTCAGGCGGACACCGCTCAGGCGAGCGGAAAGCGCCTCAGGCGGGCTGGGTCGCCGAGGCGATCCGTTCGGCGCGCAGCGCGTCGTACCAGCGGTCGTCGGTGGGCGGCAGCGCGTTCACGTCGAGGGCCAGCTTCAGCAGCAGATCGGCGATCTGCGGGTTGCGGGCCAGCACGGGGCCGTGCATGTACGTCCCGAAGACCGTGTCGTTGTACGCGCCCTCCGTGCCGTCCCCGGTGCCGTTGCCCCGCCCGAACTGCACCCGGGCCAGCGGCCGTGCCGTCGGGCCGAGATGGGTGACGCCCTGGTGGTTCTCGAACCCGGTCAGCGGCGGCAGCCCGAGGTGCGGGTCGATGTCCGCCAGTACGTCGCCGACGCACCGCGCGCCCTCGCCGCGGGTGGAGACCACATCCAGCAGCCCGAGACCGGCCTCGCGCTCGCCGAGGTCGTTGACGAACTCGTGCCCGAGGATCTGGTAGCCCGCGCAGACCGAGAAGATGATCGCGCCGTTGGACGCGGCCCGGCTCAGCCCGCCGTCGCGGCGCAGCCGCTCGGCCGCCAGGCGCTGGGGCCGGTCCTCACCGCCGCCGATCAGATAGATGTCGCCGGACGTCGGCACCGGCTGGTCGCTGCGCACGTCGACGCGCTGCACGTCCAGACCGCGCTGCCGGGCACGCCGCTCCACGACCAGGGCGTTGCCCTGGTCGCCGTAGGTGCTGAGCAGGTCGGGGTAGACCCAGACCAGACGCAGACCGTTGTTGCTCATGCTTCGTCCTCTCCGGAGGTGGCCGGGGCCGGGGTCAGTTGCCGACACGACGGCGCAGATCCTGGAAGGCGGTGTAGTTGGCGATGACCTCGATGCGGCCGGGCGGTGCGTGACTCACGGCCTCGTCGAGCGTCTCGCAGACCCGGAAGTCGAGACCGGCCACTTCGAGGCGGACCGCGAGGTCCAGCTTCCGGTCGCCGAGCACGAAGATCGGGTGACCCGCCAGCTGCGTGTAGTCCACGTCCCACAGCCAGGAGGTGTCCGTGCCGTCCGCGCCGCGAGCGTTCACCGAGAGGATCACCGGCGTCGGCGGCGGGTCGATCAGCGAGAAGGTCTCCAGCCAGCCGGCCGGGTTCTTCGCCAGCAGCAGACGCAGCTCACGGTTCTGGAAGGTGACGACGTCATAGCGTCCGGCCACCGCCTGCACCTGGTACATCCGCTCCAGCGCGACCTGCGGCGGCACGCCGAAGACGGCGGCGACGGCGGCGGAACTGGTGGCGTTCGCCTTGTTCGCCCGGCCCGGCAGCTGGAGGTGGATCGGCCACGCCGAACCGTGCGGGTCCAGGACGTAGTCGCCGTTGAGCGCCCAGCTCGGGGCGGGGCGGCGGAAACCGCACTGCCCGCAGAACCAGTCGTCGCCCGGGCGCTGCATCACACCGCCGCAGGACGGGCAGGACCAGGCGTCGTCCTTCCACGCCTGGCCGGCCGCCACCCACACCACGTTGGCCGAGGAGGAGGCCGCCCAGACGACCAGCGGGTCGTCCGCGTTCGCGATGACCACGGCCTTCGAGCCGGAGAGGCCCTCGCGCCAGTGCTCGGCCATCATCCGGGTCTCCGCCGCGCGGTCCAGCTGGTCGCGCGAGAGGTTGAGCAGGGCGATCGCCTTGGGCGTGGTGTCGCGCGCGACACCCGCCAGATACTTCTCGTCGACCTCGATCACGCCGAACTTCGCGTCCGAGCCGCCGGCCAGCGCCGAGGTGATGCCCGCGGGCATGTTCGCGCCGAGCGCGTTCGACACGACGGGCCCGGCGGCCCGCAGCGCCTCGGCGATCAGCCGCGTGGTGGTCGTCTTGCCGTTCGTCGCCGACACGAGGATCACGTCCAGGTGCTGCGCCAGCCGCCCCAGCAGGTCGGGGTCGAGTTTGAGCGCCACCCGGCCGCCGATCACCGATCCGCTGCCCCGCCCCGCGGCGCGTGACACCGCCGCCGCGGCCTTGCCCGCCGTCACGGCCAGTTTGGCCCGCGGCGACAACGGCTCCGTGTTGCCTGCCATCGTCCTAGATCCTCCTTGCATCGGTCCGCGCCCAGCCTATCGATGTCCGGCGCGGCGACCGCACCGCGGCACCACGGGAACTCCCCGGCCCCGGCGGAACGTAACCTTGCCGCCATGCGAAACCGCCCGATCCCCGGCAGCTCCGGACTGGTCCGTGAGATGAGTCTGCTCGGCGACCCGTTGCTCCACCGCGCCTGCGAGGACGTCACGGACTTCGGCCCGTCGCTGGCGCGGCTGGTCGAGGACATGTTCGCGACGATGTACGCCGCGCAGGGTGTCGGGCTCGCCGCCAATCAGGTCGGCGTCCCGCTCAAGGTGTTCGTCTACGACTGCCCGGACGACGACGATGTCCGCCATCTGGGACACGTGGTCAATCCCGAACTGGTCGAGGCGGACGGACTCACCGTACGCGGACCGGAGGGCTGTCTGTCACTTCCCGGTCTGGAAGCGGGCACGGACCGCTTCGACCACGCGGTCGTCGAGGGCCTCACGATGACCGGCGAGCCGGTCCGGATCGCCGGGACGGGATGGTTCGCCCGGTGCCTCCAGCACGAGTGCGACCACCTGGAGGGCACGGTCTACACCGACCGGCTGACCGGGCTGCGGCGCACCCGGGCGCTGCGCGCGGCGCGCCGCGCACCGTGGGCGCGCAAGGACTGAAGCCTGCCGGGCTCCGGCGGCCGGAGCGGGTCAGAACCCAGGGCCGCCCTGGAGGTCGCCCGCCTCCGCGAGCCTGCCCCACAGCAGATCGGCGAGGCTGCTCACCAGCCGCTCGCGGGAGCAGGGCCGGTCGCCGAGCCACCAGTCGCCCGCCGCGTGCATCATGCCGACGATCCCGTGCCCCCAGATGCGGGCCATCTGCTCGCTGTCCGGGCCCAGGTCGACGCGCTCGGCGATCACCTGGCCCAGCTCCTCGCCGAGGCGGCGCAGCAGCGGGGCGGAGTGCCGGCCGACGTCGAAGCCCTGCTCGGGGGAGGGGGCGGTGTCGGCGGCAGTACCGTCGGCGGGATGCATCAGGAAGCGGTAGACCTGGGGGCGGGCCTCGATCGCGGCGAGATAGGTGTCGAGCGTCGACTCCACCCGCTCACGCCGGCCGGCGGGCGCGTCCAGGGCGGCCCGCAGGGCGCCGAGCAGTGCGTCGGTGTGGCGCTTGGCGAGGGCGCGGTAGAGGCCGCCCTTGTCCCCGAAGTGGCGGTAGAGGATGGGTTTGGTGATCCCGGCCTCGGCGGCGATGGCGTTCATCGAGGCCTGCGGTCCGTCCCTGAGCACCACCCGGTCCGCCGCTTCCAGCAACTCGCGGCGACGGCGCTCGGCCGCGGTCCGCTGTCGCTCGGCGCTTCGTGCGGTCTCCATGTCGTCTCTTCTCCCACCCCTGGCCACGCGATGCCGTCGCATCGCCTCTGCACGCCCGCGCAACGTAACACTCCGCGGGGCGGGCGCCTGATCGGCTCCGTGGCGGTTGACAGTACCTACTTGCCGGTAACAGACTGTGGTTACCGGAAGTAACACATGATTTTCGCCGCAGTGCCTGGAGGGGAACATGGCCGAGTTCACGCTTGAGCTCAACGACGACCAGAAGCAGGTCAAGGAGTGGCTCCACGGCTTCGCGGCGGATGTCATCCGCCCCGCCGCCTCGGAGTGGGACGAGCGTGAGGAAACGCCCTGGCCCGTCATCCAGGAAGCGGCCAAGATCGGCATCTACTCCCTCGACTTCTACGCCCAGCAGTTCTTCGACCCTACGGGCCTCGGCATCCCCATGGCCATGGAAGAGCTCTTCTGGGGCGACGCGGGCATCGCCCTGTCGATCGTCGGTACGGGCCTGGCGGCCGTCGGCGTCCTCGCCAACGGCACCGAGGAGCAGATCGGCACCTGGATCCCGCAGATGTACGGCGACGCCGACGACGTGAAGGTCGCCGCCTTCTGCTCGTCCGAGCCCGACGCCGGATCGGACGTCGCCTCGATGCGCACCCGGGCCGTCTACGACGAGGCCAAGGACGAGTGGGTCCTCAACGGAACCAAGACCTGGGCGACCAACGGCGGCATAGCCAACGTGCATGTGGTCGTCGCCGTCGTCGACCCCGACATCGGCTCCAAGGGCCACGCCTCCTTCATCGTGCCGCCGAACACCCCCGGCCTCTCCCAGGGCCAGAAGTTCAAGAAGCACGGCATCCGCGCCTCACACACCGCCGAGGTGGTCCTGGAGGACGTCCGCGTCCCCGGACACTGCCTGCTCGGCGGCAAGGAGAAGCTCGACGAGCGCCTCGCCCGCGCCCGGGAACGCGCCGAGTCCGGCGGCGAACGCGTCAAGAACGCGGCGATGGCCACCTTCGAGGCGTCCCGCCCGGCCGTCGGCGCGATGGCCGTGGGCACCGCCCGCGCCGCCTACGAGGTCGCCCTCGACTACGCGAAGACCCGCAGCCAGTTCGGCCGCCCGATCATCGACAACCAGGGCATCGCCTTCCAGCTCGCCGACATGCGCACCCGGATCGACGCCGCCCGGTTGCTGGTCTGGCGCGCCTCCTGGATGGCCACCACCGGCAAGCCGTTCACCTCGGCCGAGGGCTCCATGTCGAAGCTGTACGCGAGCGAGACCGCCCGGGACGTCACCGCGCAGGCGATCCAGATCCTCGGCGGCAACGGCTTCACCCGTGAGTACCCGGTCGAGCGCATGCACCGCGACGCGGCCATCTACACCATCTTCGAGGGCACCAGCGAGATCCAGCGCCTGGTGATCGCCCGCACCCTGTCGGGCATGCCGATCCGCTGACGGCGAGAGGAGGGGGGCGGCCGGGGACACACGAACCGAGCCGCCCCCTTCCCGCGTACTCAGCCGGGCAGCTGTGCCTCGATCCCCGCCACGACCTCCGTGGCCTCGGGCCCGGCGCCCGGCCGGAAGCGGGCGACGGGCTCACCGGCCGGCGAGACGAGGAACTTCTCGAAGTTCCACTGCACGTCCCCGGCCTCCCCGTCCGCGTCCGCCAGCTTCGTCAGCTCCACGTACAGCGGATGCCGGTCCGCGCCGTTGACGTCGATCTTCTCCAGCAGCGGGAAGGTGACCCCGTACGTCGTCGAGCAGAAGCTCTGGATCTCCTCCGCGCTCCCCGGCTCCTGCCCGGCGAACTGGTTGCACGGGACACCGAGCACGGTCAGGCCCCGGTCCCCGTAGTTCTGCTGCAACCGCTCCAGGCCCTCGTACTGCGGGGTGAGCCCGCACTTGGAGGCCACGTTCACCACGAGGACGGCCCGGCCGCTGTACGCGCCCAGCGTGGTCGGCTCGCCCGCGAGGGTGCGCAGCGGAATGTCGTGCAGCGTCATGAAACTCTCCCTGATCATTGCGTGGTGGTGCCCATGGTGCCGCCCACCGCTCACGGAGCGGCGAGCTCCTTGTAGTAGAAGGTGGTCGACTTGAGGCTGCCCGCCGGATCCGCCGCGTATCCCGGCACACTCCCGACCTCCGTCCAGCCCGCCTTGCGGTAGACCTGCTCGGCCAGGCTGCCGCTCTCGGTGTCCAGGACCAGCAGCGTGATGCCCTCGCTCGCCGCGTACGCCTCGACCGCGGCCAGCAGCGCCCCGCCGAGCCCCTGGCCGCGCGCGGAGGGCCGGACCATCAGCTTGGCGACCTCCGCGCGGTGCCGGGCGTTCGGCAGCGGAGCACGGACGAGGGCGATCGTCCCCGAGACCCGCCCGCCCTCACGGGCGATCCAGGTGCCGATCCGCCCCGCCTCCACGTCGGTGGCCCGCTCACGCCACCAGGCGGCGGCCACCTCCCGGTCCAACGGGGCGAGGAAGCCCACCGAGGACCCCTCATCGACGGTCTCGACCAGGAGGCAGGCCAGCTCGTCGGCGTACGTGACCAGCTCGGGGGCGGACACGTGGACGATCTCGGTCATGTGCGGGGTCCTTTCACGGCGGAACGGGTCACTGGCGGCGAGGAGGGGACGGGCGGTAAGGCCGGGGCGGGATGAGCAGGGCGCAGCGGGTCCGCCCGTGGCCCGCGCGGCGGAGGCGGGAGGGTGCGTGCGGCCGGAAGCGGAGGCAGTCCCCCGTGCGCACGGTGTGCGTCATCCCGGCGACCGCCACCTCCATCGTGCCTGTACCCAGCTGCGCTGCTCGATACCGGGCACGGATGCGTCCTCGTGGAGGATCGACGCACCCGGTTCGCCTGCCCATCGCGAAACCCGCGGCCGGCCGCGGCGACGTACTGGCAGGATCGGCGTGTGCAGATTTCCGACGCCCTTCCCGAACCGCTGCCCGGTGCCACCGGAGCCGCCGCCGGGGACCCCGCCGCCGAAGGCGAGCAGCACCGGGGCCGCCCTCTCGTCCGCTGCCGCCTCTGCGGCCGGCCCCTCACCGGGACCGGCTCGCGCCGGGCCGGCCTCGGACCGTCCTGCGACGCCAAGCTGCACCCGGCGCCGCCGGACATCCGCACCCGCCGCCACGAGGTCGACCAGGACCCGCTGCCCGGCACGTGAAGCGTGCTCCGGGCCCTGTCGCCAAAGTGCCGCCTGCCCCGCCGCGTCGTGCACGCACTCTCGCCGCACTCGGAGGCCAACCCCCGATCAGCCCGCGTGAACAACCCGGCGGGACAGCCCTCAGCCGCTCGCCAGCCGCCGGAACAGCCCCTCCTGCACCACCGACACCAGCAGCTGACCCGAACGGTCGTAGATCCGGCCCCGCGCCAGCCCCCGGCCGCCCGTGGCGATCGGCGACTCCTGGTCGTACAGGAACCACTCGTCCGCCCGGAACGGCCGGTGGAACCACATCGCGTGGTCCAGCGAGGCCATGTCGAAGCCGCGCGGCCCCCACAGCGGCTCCACCGGGATGCGGACCGCGTCCAGCAGCGTCATGTCGCTCGCGTACGTCAGCGCGCAGGTGTGCACCAGAGGGTCGTCGCCCAGCGGGCCCACCGCCCGCATCCACACCGCGCTCCGCGGGTCCGCGTCCTTGATCTCGTCCTTCGTCCAGCGCAGCCGGTCGACGTACCGGATGTCGAAGGGCTGCCGCCGGGCCATCCGCTCCAGCGCCTCCGGCAGTACGCCCAGGTGCTCGCGCACCTCCTCGGCCACCGTCGGCAGCTCCTCCGGGTCCGGGACGATCCGGGCCGGCGGCAGCTGGTGCTCGAAGCCCGCCTCCTCGGGGCGGTGGAACGACGCCGTCAGGTTGAAGATCGTCCGGCCCTCCTGGACCGCCGTCACCCGGCGCGTGGTGAACGACCGGCCGTCCCGCACCCGCTCCACCTGGTACACGATCGGCACTCCGGGACGGCCCGGCCGCAGGAAATAGGCGTGCAACGAGTGCACCGGCCGGTCCCCGTCGGTGGTCCGGCCCGCCGCCACCAGCGCCTGGCCCGCGACCTGCCCGCCGAAGACCCGTTGCAGGGACTCCTCGGGGCTGCGCCCGCGGAAGATGTTGACCTCGATCCGCTCCAGGTCGAGAAGGTCGACCAGGCGCTCGGCCGGGTTCGTCATGCCGTACCTCTCCATTCCGGTGTCCGCTCGCTCGCCCGAGGACTCCTCACAGCTGGCCGACCTCGGTGACCCGGACGACCGCCCGGCCCTCCTCGTCGGACGCCGCGAGATCCACCTCGGCCTTGATGCCCCAGTCGTGATCGCCCGCCGGGTCGGCGAACGCCTGCCAGACCCGCCACAGCCCGTGCGCCGGGTCCTCCTCGATCTTCAGCAGCTTCGGACCGCGCGCGTCCGGACCGGTACCGATCTCCTCGTGCGCGTCCCAGTACGCGTCCATCGCCTCACCCCACGCGTCCTCGTCCCACCCGGCGTCGCCGTCCAGCTCGCCCAGGTCCCGGACCCGGTCCAGCGCGGCCAGCTCCACCCGGCGGAACATCGCGTTGCGCACCAGCACCCGGAAGGCGCGGGGGTTGGCCGTGACCGGCTTGACCTCGTCCGCCTTCTCCTGGGCCTGCTCGGCGGTCTCCACCTCGGGGTTGGCCAGCTGCTCCCACTCGTCCAGCAGACTGGAGTCCACCTGGCGCACCATCTCGCCGAGCCAGGAGATCAGGTCCTGGAGGTCCTCCGACTTCACGTCGTCCGGGATCGTGTGCTCCAGCGCCTTGTACGCGCTCGCCAGATACCGCAGCACGATGCCCTCGGTCCGGGCCAGCTCGTAGTGCGAGGTGAACTCCGTGAAGGTCATGGCGCGTTCGTACATGTCCCGGATCACCGACTTCGGCGACACCGGGTGGTCGTTCACCCACGGGTGGCTCGTGCGGTACACGTCGTAGGCATGCCACAGCAGCTCGCTCAGCGGCTTCGGGTACGTGACCTCCTGGAGCCGCTCCATCCGCTCCTCGTACTCGACCCCGTCCGCCTTCATCTGCCCCACGGCCTCGCCGCGCGCCTTGTTCTGCTGGGCGGCCAGGATCTGACGCGGGTCGTCCAGCGTCGACTCGACGACCGAGACCATGTCCAGCGCGTACGAGGGGGATTCGGCGTCCAGCAGGTCGAACGCGGCCAGCGCGAACGTGGAGAGCGGCTGGTTCAGCGCGAAGTCCTGCTGGAGATCGACCGTCAGGCGGACGATCCGGCCCTCGGCGTCCGGCGTCTCCAACTGCTCGACGACTCCGCCGTCCAGCAGCGAGCGGTAGATGGCGATGGCCCGCCGGATGTGCCGCAGCTGCGCCCGGCGCGGCTCGTGGTTGTCCTCCAGCAGATGCCGCATCGCCTCGAACGCGTTGCCCGGGCGGGCGATCACCGCGAGCAGCATGGTGTGCGTGACCCGGAAGCGGGAGTTCAGCGGCTCCGGATCGGACTGGATCAGCTTGTCGAAGGTGGTCTCCGACCAGGCGACGAAGCCCTCCGGGGCCTTCTTGCGCACCACCTTGCGCTTCTTCTTCGGGTCGTCGCCCGCCTTCTTGACGGCCTTCTCGTTCTCGATGACGTGCTCGGGGGCCTGCGCCACGACGAAGCCGGCCGTGTCGAACCCGGCCCGACCGGCCCGGCCCGCGATCTGATGGAACTCCCGCGCGCGCAGGGTCCGCACCCGGGTGCCGTCGTACTTGGTGAGCGCCGTGAACAGCACCGTACGGATGGGCACGTTGACGCCTACGCCCAGCGTGTCCGTCCCGCAGATCACCTTCAGCAGACCCGCCTGGGCCAGCTTCTCCACCAGGCGGCGGTACTTCGGCAGCATCCCCGCGTGGTGCACCCCGATGCCGTGGCGTACGTAACGGGAGAGGTTCTGGCCGAACTTGGTGGTGAAGCGGAAGCCGCCGATCATATCGGCGATCCTCTCCTTCTCCTCCTTCGTGCACATGTTGATGCTCATCAGCGACTGCGCCCGCTCCACGGCCGCCGCCTGCGTGAAGTGCACGATGTAGACCGGCGACTGCCGGGTGTCCAGCAGCTCGGTCAGCGTCTCGGTGATCGGCGTGAAGCGGTATTCGTAGCTGAGTGGCACCGGACGGGTCGCGGAGCGCACCACGGTGGTGGGCCGGCCGGTACGCCGGGTCAGGTCCTTCTCGAACATCGCGACGTCGCCGAGCGTCGCCGACATCAGCACGAACTGGGCCTGCGGAAGCTCCAGCAGCGGGATCTGCCAGGCCCAGCCCCGGTCCGGCTCGGCGTAGAAGTGGAACTCGTCCATCACGACCTGACCGATGTCGGCGTACTTGCCGTCGCGCAGCGCGATGGAGGCCAGCACCTCGGCCGTACAGCAGATCACCGGGGCGTCCGCGTTGACCGAGGCGTCGCCGGTGAGCATGCCGACGTTCTCGGTGCCGAAGAGCTTGCACAGGTCGAAGAACTTCTCCGACACCAGCGCCTTGATCGGCGCCGTGTAGAAGGTGACCTTGTCCTGCGCCAGCGCCGTGAAGTGCGCGGCCGCCGCCACCAGGCTCTTCCCGGAGCCGGTCGGGGTGGAAAGGATCACGTTCGCCCCGGAGACCACCTCGATCAGCGCCTCCTCCTGAGCCGGATAAAGCGTGATGCCCTGGCTCTCGGTCCATGAGGAGAAGGCCTCGAAGAGGGCGTCCGGGTCGGGTGTCTTGGGCAGCTGGTCGATGAGGGTCACGCCCCCATCTTGCCTGTCTTCGGCCCGGATGAGGGAACCGGCGGACGGCACGAAGATCACTGACGATACGCTGCGGTCTCAACCTGCCCGCGCCCCAACGGTGATGGGCGTACGAAGCACTGGGGCGGGAAAAGACCATGATGGGACCGGCACACTCTCTGTCAGGAGCAGCGGCCTGGCTGGGGGTGGGCGCGGCGGCCGCCGCCGCGGGCCACACGATGCCCTGGCCCGTCCTCGTCGTCGGGGCGCTGATCTGCGCGGGAGCCGCGCTCGCCCCCGACCTCGACCACAAGTCCGCGACCATCTCGCGCGCCTTCGGACCCGTCTCCAAGACCCTCTGCGAGATCGTCGACAAGCTCTCCTTCGCCGTCTACAAGGCCACCAGGAGCACCGCCGACCCCCGCCGCACCGGCGGCCACCGGACGCTGACCCACACCTGGCTGTGGGCCGTCCTCGTCGGCGGCGGCTGTTCCGCCGCGGCGATCTTCGGCGGGCGCTGGGCCGTTCTCGCGATCCTCTTCGTCCACCTGGTGCTGGCGGTCGAGGGCCTGCTGTGGCGGGCCGCCCGGGTCTCCAGCGATGTCCTCGTCTGGCTGCTCGGCGCCACCAGCGCCTGGATCCTCGCCGGCGTCCTGGACCAGCCGGGCAACGGGGCCGGCTGGCTCTTCGACGCCCCCGGCCAGGAGTATCTGTGGCTCGGCCTGCCCATCGTGCTCGGCGCCCTGGTCCACGACATCGGCGACGCGCTGACCGTCTCGGGCTGCCCGATCCTGTGGCCCATCCCGATCGGCCGCAAACGCTGGTACCCGCTCGGCCCTCCCAAGTTCATGCGCTTCCGGGCCGGCAGCTGGGTGGAGATGAAGGTACTGATGCCGGCCTTCATGGTCCTCGGGGGAGTCGGCGGGGCCGCGGCCCTGAACTACATATGACGCCCCTCGCGGCGTCCGGGCCGCCTCCGGGGGCGTCCGGGCCGGTCCCGCGCGAGCGGGCGACGCGCGCCGCCCCGTAGCACCATGGCAGCATGCTGCTCGCCGAGCTCGCCCAGGTCTCCCTGGAGGTCGCCGCCACCTCCGCCCGGTCCCGCAAGACGGCGCTCCTCGCCGGCCTCTTCCGGGACGCCGCACCCGAGGACGTCCCCGTCGTCATCCCCTACCTCGCCGGACGGCTGCCCCAGGGCCGCATCGGCGTCGGCTGGCGGAGCCTCGGGGACCCCGTGGAACCGGCCGCCGAGCCCACGCTCACCGTCACCGGTGTCGACGCCGAGCTGACCGCCCTGGCCGCCACCTCCGGCCCCGGCTCCCAGGCCCTGCGCCAAAGGCGCCTGCGCGCCCTGTTCGCCGCCGCCACCGCCGGGGAGCAGCGCTTCCTGCGGGCCCTGCTCACCGGCGAGGTACGCCAGGGGGCCCTGGACGCCGTCGCCGCCGACGCCCTGGCCCACGCCGCCGGAGCACCGCCCGCCGACGTCCGGCGGGCGGTGATGCTCGCCGGGTCCCTCCAGGAGGTCGCCAAGGTCCTCCTCGCCGACGGACCCGGAGCGCTCGCCGGCTTCCGCCTCACCGTCGGGCGGCCCGTCCAGCCGATGCTCGCGCGGAGCGCCGCCTCGGTGGGCGAGGCCCTCGACAAGCTGGGCCCGTGCGCGGCGGTCGAGGAGAAGCTCGACGGGATCCGGGTGCAGGTCCACCGGGACGGCGACCGGATCCGCGCGTACACCCGGACCCTCGACGACATCACCGACCGGCTGCCCGAACTGGTCACCGCCGTCGCCGCGCTCGACGCGCGCCGCTTCGTCCTCGACGGCGAGCTGATCGCGCTGGGGGAGGACGGCAGGCCCCGGCCGTTCCAGGAGACCGCCTCCCGGGTGGGATCACGGCGGGACGTGGCCGGGGCCGCGGCGCACGTGCCCATCGTTCCCGTCTTCTTCGACGTCCTTCTCGTGGATGACGAGGACCTGCTCGACCGGCCCTTCGCCGACCGCCACGCTGCCCTGGCCCGGCTGCTCCCCGAGAGCCTTCGGGTCCGGCGCACCCTCGTCGCCGACCCGGACGACCCCGAGGCCCGCGCCGCGGCCGACGCGTTCCTGGCGGACACCCTGGAGCGCGGTCACGAGGGAGTCGTCGTCAAGGATCTGGCCGCCGTCTACAGCGCGGGCCGCCGCGGCGCGTCCTGGCTGAAGGTGAAGCCGGTGCACACCCTGGACCTGGTGGTCCTGGCCGTCGAGCGGGGCAGCGGCCGGCGCACCGGCAAGCTCTCCAACCTGCACCTGGGCGCCCGCCGGCCCGACGGCACGTTCGCGATGCTCGGCAAGACCTTCAAGGGGCTCACGGACGCCCTGCTGGACTGGCAGACCGAGCGGCTGGGGGAGCTGGCGACCGACGACGACGGCCATGTCGTCACCGTACGCCCGGAACTCGTCGTGGAGATCGCCTACGACGGACTCCAGCGCTCCACCCGCTACCCCGCCGGGGTCACCCTCCGGTTCGCCCGCGTCCTGCGCTACCGGGAGGACAAGACCGCACAGGAGGCGGACACCGTGGAGACGGTCCTGTCCCGGCACCCGTGAGCGCGCCCCGGGGAACCCGGGACGCGCTCGGACGTGTGTGACGGCTCAGTGCTTGATGACCGTCGCCGCCGTGTGCTCCTTGATCTGCTCGGGCGTCAGATAGACGTCCGTGTACTCGAAGTCCCGCAGCGTCGCCGGTTTCCGGGACTGGAACCCGGTCCGTACGAAGTCGTCACCGGCGACCGCGTTCAGCATCCAGTTCGTCATCACCCGGGTCTTCGCGACGTTCGTCCGCAGCGCCGACCAGTGGTAGCCGCGCGCCACCGCCTGCGCGGGCAGACCACGCAGCTCGATGCCCAGCGGCTTGGACACGGCGTCCTTGCCGCCGAGGTCCACGACGAGTCCCAGATCCTTGTGCACGTAGTCCTTGAGCGGCTGGTGACGCAGCGAGGCGACCAGGTTGTCCGCCAGGACCTTGCCCTGCCGCATCGCGTGCTGCGCGGTGGGCGGGCAGACCGCCCCGTCGCCCTTCGCGAGGTCGGGCACCGCCGCGGCGTCGCCGAGCGAGAACACCCCGTCCGCGCCCGGCAGGTTCAGCTGCGGGGTCACCGCGAGCCGGCCGCGTACGGTCTCCGCGCCGAGCGTGGCGATCAGCGGGCTGGCGGCCACTCCGGCGGTCCAGATCAGGGTCCGGCAGGGCAGCACCCGGCCGTCGGTGAACGTGACCTCCTCCGGCCCCGCCTTCGCGATCGAGACCCCGAGCGACACCTCGATGTTGCGCCTGCGGAGCACCTCCAGGGCGGCCTGCCCCAGCTTGTCGCCCAGCTCCGGCATCAGCTTGGGCGCGATGTCGATCAGATGCCACTTGATCAGCCGCGGGTCCAGCCGCGGATAGTGCCGGACCGCGCTGGTGGTCAGGCGCTGGAGGCAGGCGGCCGTCTCGGTGCCCGCGTAACCGCCGCCGACCACCACGAACTGGAGCCGGGAAGCCCGCTCGGCCTCGTCGTCACTGGCGTCCGCCAGATCCAGCTGGGCGATGACGTGGTCCCGGACGTAGGCGGCCTCGGCCAGCGTCTTCATCCCCCGGGCGTTGTCCAGCAGCCCCGGGATGTCGAAGGTCCGGGTGACGCTGCCCGCCGCCAGCACGATGTAGTCGTACGGCTCGTTGACGATCTCGTCCGTGATCTTCCGGATCACGCAGACCTTCGCCTGCGTGTCCACGCCGATCGCCCCGCCCGGCACGATCCTCGTCCGGTGGCGGCTGCTGCGGCGCAGCGAGACCGCGACGGACTGCGGTGTGAGCACCCCGGATGCCACCTGGGGGAGCAAGGGCAGATAGAGCTGGTAGGAGAACGGTGTGACGAGCGTGATCTGGGCCTCTCCCGGAGCGAGCCTGCGCTCCAGGCGGCGTACGCACTCGACGCCTGCGAAGCCGGCGCCGACGACGAGAATCCTGGGTGGTGCCACGGTCTTCGTCCCTTCTCGGGCTTGCGTGGTTCTGCGCTCGCCTGCCCCGTTTACCGGGTGATTCACCTCTCATCCTTAACCGGGCGCCCCGGCATCCGCCTCCTGACAGGGGTGAACGGGGGCCGCTCACAGGGGCGGGGCGACCGACAGCTCGCGCAGCCAGTACGCGGCCTCGGCGCCCCCTGGCACAGCGCCACCCGGCCGTACGGGGAACATCCGCCCCCACGAGGCGGCCCGGCCGAGCGGCGCCAGCCGCCAGGCCAGGCTCACCGCACGCCGCAGCCCGGCCGTCGTGACGCCCCCGCCGGTCCACGGCTCCAGATAGGCGTCCCGCAGCCGGGGCAGCACCCCGGGGCCGCAGCGCTCACGGGCCGCGAGGGCGGGCACCAGCAGGCTGGAGAACGGATGCCCGACCAGCGCGTCGCCCCAGTCGAAGAACGCGTACCGGCCGCCCACGGGCGCGAAGAGCTGCTTCTCGTGCAGATCGGCGTGGTCCAGCGAGTCCGCCACCCCCGACGACGCCAGCTCCTCGCACCAGTCCGCCATCCGGGGCCGCAGCGCCCCCAGGGCCGCCCGGTCCTCCCGGGTCAGCGCGGCGTTCTCCGCGACCAGCCGGTCGAACAGCGCAGGCAGCGAGCGCGGCCGGGCCGCCGGCACACCGAGCGCCTCGATCGCGTCCGCGTACGGGGTCAGCGCCCGCTGCATCGAGGCGTACTGGCGCAGCGGCTCCTCCCAGTACCGGAGGTCGACGGCGCCTCCTTCGAGTCCTTCCAGCACGTCCCGCAGCACCGGGCCGCCGTCCGGAGTGAGCAGCCAGCCGCGTGGAGCCTCGACGGGGGTCAGCACCCGCTCCGGGACCCAGTGCGCCAGGGCCTCGGATAGCCCCGCCTCGAACGCCGCGGCGGGGAGCGGCCCTGAACCACACGGGTGTCGGCCCCGCGACGGTCAGCCGTACCAGCACCGACCAGGGGCGCGGGCGCACCGTTCGCGGCCCGGTCTCCCGCAGCCCGTGGGCGGCGAGGCCCCCGGTCACCCAGGCGAGGGCCTCCGCCCGCCAGGCCGGGTCCTCCCAGGGGCTCACGGCGTCCGGGAAGCGCCCCCGGTCCACGGTCGTGGGCATGTCGGCCGTGGTTTCCTCGGCCGTGGTTCCGTCGGCCGTGGCTTTCTCGGCCGCGGTTCCGTCGGTTGTGGTCTTCTCGGCCGTGGTTCCGTCGGTTGTGGTTCCGTCATCTCCGCGCACCGGATCATGGGACCACCGGCCCCGGAGCGTGCGCACCAAGAATTTCCGGGAACACCTGTTCCCGTCCCGCGCGACCGGTGGCCCCGCCCTCTCCATCCCCTCTCCGTCCCCTGGAACAGCGGGAGTTCGGCTGCCGCGCCCCGTGCGAGGAT
This sequence comes from Streptomyces sp. NPDC017520, assembly GCF_044329855.1. NCBI lineage: Bacteria > Bacillati > Actinomycetota > Actinomycetes > Kitasatosporales > Streptomycetaceae > Streptomyces > Streptomyces sp. NPDC017520. The sequence goes on along the minus strand of NZ_JBIRKB010000014.1, from coordinate 20,003 downwards.
GCTGCGGTGACCACCTCGCCCCCTTCGCCCGTGGCCGACGACCCACCCTCGGCGGACGCCCCGCCCCACGATCACGGCCTGGGACCCCGCGCCGCCGCGATCCTCGTGTTCGGATCATCGGCCGCGGTCCTGGTGGTCGAGATCGTCGCCCTTCGGCTGCTGGCCCCGTACCTCGGCCTCACCCTGGAAACCAGCACGATGGTGATCGGCATCGCCCTCACCGCCATCGCGCTGGGCTCCTGGCTGGGCGGGCGCGTCGCGGACCAGGTCGACCCGCTCCGGCTCATCGCGCCTGCGCTCGGGGTGTCGGGCGTGGTCGTCGCGCTCACCCCGCTCCTCCTGCGCACCACCGCCCAGTGGTCGCCGGCGCTGCTCCTGCTGGTCGCATCGGCGACGCTCCTGGTGCCCGGCGCGCTGCTCTCCGCGGTGACCCCGTTCGTGACGAAGCTGCGGCTCACCAGCCTCGCCGAGACCGGCACGGTCGTCGGGCGGCTGTCGGGCGTGGGAACCTTCGGCGCCATCGTCGGCACCGTCCTCACCGGATTCGTCCTGGTCTCGCGGCTGCCCGTCAGCTCCATCCTGATCGGCCTCGGCACACTGCTGGTGCTCGGCGCCGCACTGGTCGGATGGCGGGCCCACCGCCGGCGACGCGCCGCGGCCGTCGCCCTCGCCACCGTCGTCGCGGGCTCCCTCGCCACCGCGTTCGCCCCCGGCGGCTGCGACGCGGAGACCCGCTACCACTGCGCCCAGATCGTCACGGACCCCGACCGGGACAGCGGCCGCACCCTCGTCCTCGACGGCCTGAGCCACTCCTACGTCGACGTCGAGGACCCGACGCACCTGAAGTTCGCTTACGTGCGCGCCATCGCCTCGGTGGTCGACACCGCCTTCCCCCGGGGTGAGCCGCTGACCGCCCACCACATCGGGGGCGGCGGCCTCACCTTCCCCCGCTACCTCGCGGCCGTACGCCCCGGGACCCGCAGCACCGTCTCCGAGATCGACGGCGGAGTCGTGCGCATCGACCGTGACCGGTTCGGCCTGGGGTCATCGACCGCCACCGGCATCGACGTGAAAGTGGAGGACGGCCGACTGGGCCTGCGCGGGCTGGAGGCGGGCAGCCACGACGTGGTGGTGGGCGATGCCTTCGGGGGCGTCAGCGTGCCGTGGCACCTCACGACGTCGCAGGCGCTGGGAGACGTCCGCCGGGCGCTCGACGAGGACGGCCTGTACGTCGTCAACCTCATCGACCACGGCGAGCTGGCCTTCGCCCGCGCCGAGGCCGCCACCCTCGCCGCGACCTTCGAGCACGTCGCCCTTCTCGGGAAGCCCGCGGACATCGGGCTGGACCCGACCGCGTCCACCGTGGGCGGCAACCTGGTGGTGGTCGCCTCCGGCCGGCCCGTCGACGCCCCCGCGATCCAGGAAGCCCTGGACGCCCGGGACGTCGGCTGGAAGATCACCACCGGCGACGACCTCGCCACCTGGACCGGGGACGCCCGGATCCTCACCGACGACCACGCGCCCGTCGACCAGCTCCTTCAGCCCGACCGCACGCGGACGGCCCGGTGATCCCCGGTCCGCCCGCGGGGGGATCACCCGTGCCAGGACCGCCACAGGGACGCGTACGCGCCGTCCGCCGCCACCAGCTCGTCGTGGCTGCCCAGCTCGCTGATCCGGCCGTCCTCCACGACCGCGATCACATCCGCGTCGTGCGCGGTGTGCAGCCGGTGCGCGATCGCCACCACCGTGCGGCCCTCCAGCACCCGGGCCAGCGAACGCTCCAGATGGCGGGCGGCCCGCGGGTCCAGCAGCGAGGTCGCCTCGTCCAGCACCAGCGTGTGCGGATCGGCCAGCACGAGCCGGGCCAGCGCGATCTGCTGGGCCTGCGCCGGGGTCAGCGCGAACCCGCCCGAGCCGACCTCGGTGTCCAGCCCCTTCTCCAGGGCCTTCGCCCAGCCGTCCGCGTCGACCGCGGCCAGCGACGCCCACAGCTCAGCGTCCTTCGCCCCGTCGCGAGCCAGCAGGAGGTTGTCCCGGAGCGAGCCGACGAACACGTGGTGCTCCTGGTTGACCAGGGCCACATGCTCGCGGACCCGCTCGGCCGTCATCCGCGACAGCTCCGCCCCGCCGAGCGTCACCTCACCGGTGCGCGGCGCGTAGATTCCCGCCAGCAGCCGGCCCAGCGTCGACTTGCCCGCGCCGGAGGGGCCGACCAGGGCGATCCGGGTGCCCGGAGCCACGTCGAGCGACACCTTGTGCAGCACGTCGACGCCCTCCCGGTACCCGAAGCGGACATCGTTCGCCCGCACGTCCCGGCCGTCCGGACCGACCCCGGCGTCGCCCGCGTCCGGCTCGATCTCCCGGACACCGACCAGCCGGGCCAGCGACACCTGGGCCACCTGGAGCTCGTCGTACCAGCGCAGGATCAGACCGATCGGGTCGACCATCATCTGGGCCAGCAGCGCGCCCGTCGTCAGCTGCCCGATCGTGATCCAGCCCTCCAGCACGAACCAGCCGCCGAGCAGCAGTACCGCGCCGAGGATCGTCACGTACGTCGCGTTGATGACGGGGAACAGCACCGAACGCAGGAACAGCGTGTACCGCTCCCAGGCCGTCCACTCCGTGATCCGCCGGTCCGACAGCGCCACCCGGCGGTCGCCGAGACGGTGCGCCTCCACCGTCCGCCCCGCGTCGATGGTCTCCGCGAGGACCCCGGCGACGGCCGCGTAACCGGCGGCCTCCGAGCGGTACGCCGAGGGGGCGCGGCGGAAGTACCAGCGGCAGCCCACGATCAGCACCGGCAGCGCGACCAGCACGGCCAGCGCCAGCGGGGGAGCGGTCACCGTCATCGCACCGATCAGCAGACCGGCCCAGACGACGCCGATCGCCAACTGCGGCACGGCCTCGCGCATCGCGTTCGCCAGCCGGTCGATGTCCGTGGTGATCCGGGCCAGCAGATCGCCGGTCCCGGCCCGCTCCAGGACCCCGGGCGGCAGCCCGACGGACCGTACGAGGAAGTCCTCGCGCAGGTCGGCGAGCATCTCCTCGCCCAGCATCGCCCCGCGCAGCCGCATGCTGCGCGTGAACAGGACCTGGATGACCAGCGCGACCGCGAAGATCGCGGCGGTGCGCTCCAGACGCAGGTCGGTGACGCCGTTGGACAGGTCCTCCACCAGCCCGCCCAGCAGATACGGTCCGGTGATCGAGGCGATCACCGCCACCGCGTTGACCGTGATCAGGACGGCGAACGCCCTGCGGTGCCTGCGCAGCAGACTCCGTACGTAACTCCGCACGGTCGTCGGCGTGCCCACGGGCAGCGTCGTCGCCGACTCCGGGGCCGCCGGGTCGTACGCCGGGGGTGCGACGCCGATCATGCCCTCTCCTCGATTTCCTGGGTGCTCTTCATGGCGGGGACTTCGGCGACGCTATTCAGCGCGCTCGCGGCGGCCGCCTCGTCGTCGGTCTCCCGGGTGACGACCGCCCGGTAGCGGGGTTCGGTGCGCAGCAGGTCGCGGTGGGTTCCCACGGCGACCACCGTGCCCTCGTGGACGAGCACCACCCGGTCGGCCGCGTCGAGCAGCAGTGGGGAGGAGGCGAACGCCACCGTCGTACGGCCCCGACGCAGCTTCGCGATCCCGGCGGCGACCCGCGCCTCGGTGTGCGAGTCGACCGCGGAGGTCGGCTCGTCCAGCACCAGCGCCTCCGGGTCGGTGACCAGCGACCGGGCCAGCGCGAGGCGCTGGCGCTGACCGCCGGACAGGGACCGGCCGCGCTCGGTGATCCGGGTCCGCATCGGGTCCCCGTCGTTGTCGGGGGAGGCTTGTGCCAGGGCGCTCAGCACGTCACCGCACTGGGCCGCCTCCAACGCCGCCTCGGCAGTGACCAGGCCCGAGGCCGGGATGTCCAGCAGCTCCTGGAGCGTGCCGGACAGCAGCACCGGGTCCTTGTCCTGGACCAGCACCGCGATCCGTGCGGCGTCCAGCGGGATCTCGTCCAGGGCGACCGCGCCGAGCAGCACCGACGGAGTCGTCGCCGAAGCCTCCCCGCCTTCCGCCCCCTCCTCCTCGCCGGTCTCCGCGTGCCCGCCGAGCCGTTCGGCCAGCCGGCCCGCCTCGTCCGGGTCGCCGCAGACGACGGCGGTGAACTGCCCCCGGGGGGCCATCAGCCCGGTCGCCGGGTCGTACAGATCACCGGAGGGCGTCACCCCCTCGACGGTGGCCTCCCGCGCACTGCGGCGCAGCGACAGCACGCGCACCGCACGCTGGGCGGACGGCCGGGAGAAGGAGTACGCCATCGCGATCTCCTCGAAGTGACGGAGCGGGAACAGCATCAGGGTGGCCGCGCTGTAGACGGTGACCAGCTGGCCGACGTCGATGCGGCCGTCCCGGGCCAGCGTCGCCCCGTACCAGACCAGGGAGATCAGCAGGATGCCCGGCAGCAGCACCTGCACCGCCGAGATCAGCGCCCACATCCGGGCCGAGCGCACCGCCGCCCGGCGGACCTCCTGGGAGGCGCGGCGGTAGCGGCCGAGGAACAGCTCCTCGCCGCCGATACCGCGCAGCACACGCAGGCCGGCGACCGTGTCCGAGGCCAGCTCGGTGGCCTTGCCCGCCTTCTCGCGCTGCTCGTCGGCGCGCCGGGTGGCGCGCGGCAGCAACGGCAGCACGGCCAGGGCGAGCACCGGCATGGCGAGCGCCACCATCAGGCCGAGGGAGGGGAGGTAGAACGCCAGCCCCACACAGATCACCACGAGGGCGGTGGCGGCGGCCGCGAAGCGGGAGAGCGCCTCGACGAACCAGCCGATCTTCTCCACGTCGCCGGTCGAGACGGCGACGACCTCACCGGCCGCGACCCGGCGTGTCAGCGCCGAGCCCAGCTCGGCGGTCTTGCGGGCGAGCAGTTGCTGGACCCGGGCTGCGGCGGTGATCCAGTTGGTCACGGCGGTCCGGTGGAGCATGGTGTCGCCGACGGCGATCAGGACGCCGAGGGCGACGATGAGGCCGCCGGCCAGGGCGAGCCGCCCCCCGGAGCGGTCGATGACGGCCTGGACGGCGAGTCCCACGGTGACGGGGAGACCGGCGATGCCCAGTTGGTGCAGCAGCCCCCAGGAGAGGGCCTTCAGCTGCCCCGCGAGCTGGTTGCGCCCGAGCCAGTAGAGGAATCGAGGGCCTGAGCGGACATCGGGGTCGCCGGGATCCGAATACGGAAGGTCGCGAATCTGCATGACGTCCCAGGGCTTGTGAAACGGAGATCCGGACGGACCTCGAAGAACGGGGTGACGTGCAAGGTTCCCTGTTCGTCCCGGTCCGGGGCAACCGGTTTTCCGGCCCCCTCCGCCACCCTGCGGGGTCCCGGGCCCCTGCGGCCCCGGGACCCCGGGACGTCACTCCGCCGGCTTCTCGGAGTCCATGCCCGACCGTGCCTTCTTCCACTCGCCCCTGGTGAAGTCCGGGATCGGCAGCGGCGCGCCCTTGGCCTTGATGGAGAGATGGCTCAGCGGTACGGGCGCCGTCCAGACCGCCGCGTCGTACACGTCGAAGTCGGGGACCAGGCCGAGCCGCATGCACTGCATCAGCCGGAAGACCATCATGTAGTCCATGCCGCCGTGCCCGCCCGGCGGGTTCGCGTGCTCCTTCCAGAGCCAGTGGTCCCACTCGGCGTACTTCTTGAAGTCGTCCCACTGGTGGTTCGTGTTCGCGGGCTCCAGGTAGATGCGCTCCGGGTAGTCCTCGAACACGCCCCGCGTACCGCCGAGGCTGTTGATACGGGAGTAGGGGTGCGGGGACGACACGTCGTGCTCCAGCCGGATCACCCGGCCCTTGGCCGTCTGTACGAGACTGATCGTCCGGTCGGCCCCGATGTACGACTCCTTCCAGCTGGGGTCGCCGGCCGGCATGTGCTCCTTCCGGTACTCGGCGAGCGACAGGGCGGGCGTGCCGATGCTCGTGATGCTCACCGCCCGGTCGCCCCGGTTGACGTCCATGTAGTTGGCGACCGGGCCGAACCCGTGGTTGGGGTAGAGGTCACCGCGGAGCCGGGTGTGCCACAGCCGGCGCCAGGGGCCCTCGTAGTAGTCGGGGTCGAACATCAGCTCGCGCAGATCGTGGTTGTAGGCGCCCGCCCCGTGCAGCAGATCGCCGAAGAGACCCGCGTGCGCCATGCGCAGCACCCGCATCTCGTTCTTGCCGTAGCAGCAGTTCTCCAGCTGCATGCAGTGCCGCCGGGTGCGCTCGGAGAGGTCCACCAGCTGCCAGAGCTCTTCCAGCCGCATGGCGATCGGGCACTCGACGCCGACGTGCTTCCCGTTCAGCATCGCCGTCTTCGCCATCGGGAAGTGGAGCTCCCAGGGCGTCGCCACATAGACGAAGTCGAGGTCCCCGCGCCTGCAGAGGTTCTCGTAGTCGTCCTCGCCCTTGGCGTAGACGGTGGGTGCGGGCTGACCGGCGGCCGTCACCTTGGCCGCGGCCTTCTCCGCCTTGTCCCGGACCGGGTCGCAGACCGCCTTCACCTGGACGCCCGGTACGGCGAGGAACAGGTCGATCATGCTGCCGCCGCGGTTGCCGAGGCCCACGATGCCGACCCGGATCGTGGAGCGCCCCTCGAAGCGGACGCCCGCCATGGTGCGGCCCTGCCGGGCGGGAGCGGCGGCGGCCGCTTCCGCGGCGGAGAGGGCTTGCGGGGCGGTCGCCTCGGCGGCCGACGCGCTCCCCGTGCCCAGTGCGCCGAGGCCGAGTCCGGCGCCGGCCACACCCGCCGTGGTCCACAGCACCGAACGGCGGCTGGGATCCTGCCGCGCTGCCTCGTCGGCCGCGCCGCCGTGCGGGGGCATGTCCTGCGGTTCCGGTGCGGGCCGGGCGTCGTCGTTCATCGAGCCTCCAGGTGGGGTTGGGGGTTCAGACGGTGCGCGAGCGCGTCCGGTCCCCGTACGGATGACGAGCGCGGGGGCCGGGTCTCGGTAAGGACCCTGGAGGGTGAGGCTGACGGTGCGCAAGAGAAGTATTTGGACTCTCGTCCTCAAACCATGGACTTTCTTCACGGCACGCCGAAGCCCCGACTGGTGCAACCAATCGGGGCCCGGGAACGCTCATATGTGCACGTCGGGAGGGGCGTTGGCGCCCGACGTCGGGTGCTCAGCGGAGGGTCGGCCGGGTGGCGTGCTCCAGCTCGATCAGCGCCGAGCGGTAGGGCTTTCCGGTGGCCCGTTCCATGCCGATCTCGCACATCCGGTTCGCCGACAGATAGGTGTCGTAGGCGCGGAGGCCGACCTCGGCCGCCTCCTCGGCCGTCGCCGCATCCGTCAACTCCTTGTGCAGCATCCCCCGGTCGCCCGCGAACGCGCAGCATCCCGCGTCGTCCGGCACCACGACCTCGTCCGCGCATGCCTCGGCCAGCGCGCGCAACTGCCCCACGTCACCCAGGTGTTCCATCGAACAGGTCGGATGCACGACGGCCGAATCGGCGGTGCGGAAGACCGTCAGCTCCGGCAGCAGTTCGTCGGCCGCCCACACCAGCGAGTCCACGACGGTCAGTTCACGGTGCAGCGCCCGGTTGTCCTCGCTGAGGTAGGGCACCACCTCCTCGGCGATGCCGAGCGTGCAGGAGGACGCGTCCACGACCAGCGGCAGCGCCCCGCCCGCCGTCCAGCCCCAGGCGGCTTCCACGATGCGGTTCGCCATGATCCTGTTGCCCGCGTCGTACCCCTTGGAGTGCCAGATCGTCGCGCAGCACGTCCCCGCGACGTCCTCGGGGATCCACACCGGCTTCCCGGCCCGCCCCGACACGGCGACCACCGCCTCGGCCAGGGAGAGGCCGGGGCGGCCGTCCGGCCCGGCGAAGATGCGGTTGACGCAGGCCGGGTAGTAGACCGCGCTCGCCCCGACCCGGTCCGTACGCGGCAGCCGCCGGGCCGCCGCCCCCGGCATCCGGGGCAGCCACTCCGGTACGAGGTCGGGGCTGACGGCCTTGCGGGCGAGCCGCGTCACGGCCCCGAGCGGACCGTCGCCCACCCGCTCGCCGACCGCGTCGGCCACCGCCACGGCCAGCCGCGCCGAGGCCTCCACCACGCGGAAGTTCTTCGCGGTCAGCGCGGCGATCCGCTCCTCGCGCGGGGTGTGCCTGCGGTGCCGGAAGCCCTTCATCATCGCCCCGGTGTCGATGCCGACCGGACAGGCGAGCTTGCAGGTGGAGTCCCCGGCGCAGGTGTCCACGGCGTCGTACCCATAGGCGTCCAGCAGACCGGCCTCGACCGGTGAGCCGTCCACCTGGCGCATCATCTCCCGGCGCAGCACGATCCGCTGGCGCGGAGTGGTCGTCAGATCCTCGCTGGGGCAGGTCGGTTCGCAGAAGCCGCACTCGATGCACGGGTCGGCGACCGCCTCCACCTTCGGAATGGTCTTCAGACCCCGCAGATGGGCCCGCGGATCCCGGTCCAGGACGATGCGCGGAGCGAGCACCCCGGCCGGATCGATGACCTGCTTCGTCCGCCACATCAACTCGGTGGCGCGCGGCCCCCACTCCCGCTCCAGGAAGGGCGCGATATTGCGTCCGGTGGCGTGCTCCGCCTTGAGCGATCCGTCGAAACGGTCCACCACCAGCGCGCAGAACTCCTGCATGAAAGCGTCGTACCGCTCGACGTCGGCGGGCTTCGCCGCGTCGAACGCGAGCAGGAAGTGCAGATTGCCGTGCGCGGCGTGGCCGGCCACGGCGGCGTCGAAACCGTGCCGGGACTGGAGCCCCAGCAGCGCCCCGCAGGCATCCGCCAGCCGGGCGGGGGGCACCGCGAAGTCCTCCGTGATCAGGGTGGTGCCGGAGGGCCGGGACCCGCCGACCGCCGTGACGAACGCCTTGCGGGCCTTCCAGTACCCGGCGATCGTCCCGGCGTCCCGGGTGAAGGCGTTGGTCACCGACACCGCGGGGACGACCAGGTCCAGGCCGGCGACGACGGCGTCGGCCGCCCGCTCGAACGCCTCCTGGCCCGCCTCGTCGGCGGCCCGGAACTCCACCAGCAGCGCGGTCGTCTCCCGGGGCAGCGCGGCCCAGTCCGCCGGAACGCCCGGCACGCTGACGGAGGCGCGCAGGGTGTTGCCGTCCATCAGCTCCACGGCGATGGCCCCCGCCTCGTTGAACCGGGGCACGGCGGCCGCGGCGGCGGTGAGGGAGGGGAAGAACAGCAGGGCGCTGGAGATCCGCCGGTCGAGCGGCAGGGTGTCGAAGACGACCTCGGAGATGAAGCCGAACGTGCCCTCGGAGCCGACCATCAGCCCCCGCAGGATCCCCACCGGCGTCGCCCCGTCGAGGAAGGCGTCCAGGCGGTAGCCGTTGGTGTTCTTGATCGTGTACTTGGCGCGGATGCGGGCGGTCAGCCCCTCGTCCGCCTCGATCTCCGCCTTCAGCTCCATCAGCCCCGCGCACAGCTCCGGTTCGGCGCGGGCCAGCTCCTCGTCGGCGGCCGGATCGGCGGTGTCGACGACGGTGCCGCCCGGCAGGACGAAGGTGAGCGAGGCGAGCGTCCGGTAGCTGTTGCGGGTGGTGCCCGCGGTCATGCCCGAGGCGTTGTTGGCGACGACCCCGCCGACGGTGCAGGCGATGGCGCTGGCCGGATCGGGGCCCAGCAGCCTGCCGTACCGGGCGAGGGCGATGTTGGCCCGCAGCACGGTCGTCCCCGGCCCGATCCGGGCCCGCGCCCCGTCGTCCAGTACCTCGACGCCGGTCCAGTGGCGGCGTACGTCGACGAGGATGTCCTCGCCCTGCGCCTGGCCGTTGAGGCTCGTGCCCGCGGCCCGGAAGACCACGTGACGGCCCTTGCCGTGGGCGTACGACAGGATCGCGGAGACGTCGTCGAGGTCCTCGGGGACCAGCACGACCCGGGGGAGGAAGCGATAGGGGCTGGCGTCGGAGGCGTACCGCACGAGGTCGGAGATCTTCCAGAGCACCTTGTCGGCGCCGAGCAGGGCCGTCAGCTCGCGGCGCAGCGGCTCCGGGGTGCCGCCCGCACTGCGGTCGGTGACACGGTCGGGGGCGGGTTCCCGTGCGGTTCCGGGGCGCAGGGCTTCCGGGTCGGGCTCCAGCAGCGGCATGTCGGCCATCTCCTCGGCGGCTCAGGGGTGTCCCGCAGGCGCGGTGTTCAGCAGTGGCGTTCCGGCATGCCGTCGACCAGGGCGGACAGCAGCCCGCCGAGGACCTCGCGCTGATCGGCGGTCAATGGGGCCAGGATCTCCTCTGCGGCGGCCCGGCGCGCGCTGCGCAGGGACCGCAGCGTGGCGCGCCCCTCGTCCGTGATCTCGACGCGGACCACCCGGCGGCTGTCGGGATCCGGTGCGCGGCGCACGCGGCCGCTCGCCTCCAGGGCGTCGACCAGCGTCGTCACGGCGCGCGGAACGACGTCCAGGCGCTGGGCGAGATCCGCCATCCGGGGGGCCGCCTCGTAGCCCGCGACCGTCCGCAGCAGCCGGAACTGGGCCGGAGTGATGCCGATCGGCTCCAGCTGGCGGCTCTGGATGCGGTGCAGCCGGCGGGTGAGCCGCAGCAACTGCTCGGCCAGCATGCCGTCGGTGTCGGGGGAGCCGGTCGAGCCGGTCGAGCCGGTCGAGCCGGTCGGGCGGGAGGAGCCGAGCGGACCGGGGGAATCGGGGGCGTCCATACGGGAACAATATCAGGACCTTGTTCATTGTGAGTATAGGTAACAATGAGCTAAGCTCTCCATGTGCGAGGGCCGGGTCCGCCCGGTCACGCCTCATGCCCGACGAAGGAGCCCATGAAGCCCGACGAGCCCACGTGGGCGCCCCCACCCGATGCCCGCACCGCCGCCACCGACCGGCCGCCCGCCGAGGTGCGCCGCATCCTCCGCCTCTTCCACCCCTACCGCGGCCGGCTGGCCGTCGTCGGCCTGCTGGTCGGCGCGTCCTCCCTGGTGTCGGTGGCCTCCCCGTTCCTACTGCGCGAGATCCTGGACACCGCGATCCCGCAGGGGCGCACGGGCCTGCTGACCCTGCTGGCGCTCGGCATGGTCCTCACCGCCGTGATGACCAGCGTCTTCGGCGTGCTCCAGACCCTGATCTCGACCACCGTCGGCCAGCGCGTCATGCATGACCTGCGCACCGCCGTCTACACCCAGCTCCAGCGGATGCCGCTCGCCTTCTTCACCCGCACCCGCACGGGCGAGGTCCAGTCCCGCATCGCCAACGACATCGGCGGTATGCAGGCGACGGTCACCTCCACCGCGACCTCGCTGGTCTCCAACCTCACGGCCGTCATCGCGACCGTCGTCGCCATGCTCGCCCTCGACTGGCGGCTCACCGTCGTCTCGCTGCTCCTGCTGCCGGTCTTCGTCGCGATCAGCCGGCGCGTCGGCCGGGAGCGGAAGAGGATCACCACCCAGCGCCAGAAACAGATGGCCGCGATGGCCGCCACGGTCACCGAGTCCCTCTCGGTCAGCGGCATCCTCCTCGGCCGCACGATGGGCCGCTCCGACTCCCTCACCCGGGGCTTCGCCGAGGAGTCCGAGCGCCTGGTCGACCTCGAAGTGCGCTCCAGCATGGCCGGCCGCTGGCGGATGTCGACGATCGGCATCGTGATGGCCGCCATGCCCGCCGTCATCTACTGGGCGGCAGGTCTCACCTTCGCGTCCGGAGCGGCCGCCGTCTCCATCGGTACGCTGGTCGCCTTCGTCACGCTCCAGCAAGGGCTGTTCCGCCCGGCGGTCAGCCTGCTCTCCACCGGTGTGCAGATGCAGACCTCCCTCGCCCTCTTCCAGCGCATCTTCGAGTACCTCGACCTCACGGTGGACATCACCGAACCGGAGAAGCCGGTTCGGCTGGAGAAGATCCGCGGCGAGATCGCCTTCGAGGACGTCGACTTCAGCTACGACGAGAAGAACGGCCCGACGCTGACCGGCATCGACGTCACCGTTCCCGCCGGCGGCAGCCTCGCGGTCGTCGGATCCACCGGTTCCGGCAAGTCCACTCTGAGCTACCTCGTGCCCCGGCTGTACGACGTCACCGGCGGCCGGGTCACGCTCGACGGGGTAGACGTTCGCGATCTGGACTTCGACACCCTCGCCCGAGCGGTCGGTGTCGTCTCCCAGGAGACCTACCTCTTCCACGCATCGGTCGCCGACAACCTGCGCTTCGCCAAACCGGACGCCACCGAGGCGGAGATCGAGGCCGCGGCCCGCGCGGCGCAGATCCACGACCACATCGTCTCCCTGCCCGACGGCTACGACACCCTGGTCGGCGAGCGCGGCTACCGCTTCTCGGGCGGTGAGAAGCAGCGCCTCGCCATCGCCCGCACGATCCTGCGCGACCCGCCGGTGCTGATCCTCGACGAGGCGACCAGCGCGCTCGACACCCGTACGGAACAGGCCGTGCAGCAGGCGATCGACGCCCTCTCCGCCGGACGGACCACGCTCACCATCGCGCACCGCCTCTCCACCGTCCGCGACGCGGACCAGATCGTCGTCCTGGAGAACGGCCGGGCCGTCGAGCGTGGAACGCACGAGGAACTGCTCGACCGCGACGGCCGCTACGCCGCCCTGATCCGCCGAGACACCCAGCCGGCCCCGGCTCCGGCCCCCTGACCGGCCGGCAGGTCCGCGGGCCCCGGCGCCAGGGTGATGAGACAGCCCTGAGGTCACCGGCGCGACGCGCGTACGGCATGATCGCCGCGCATGAGAGCTCTCCTCGGGGTGGAACTCCCCGGCTACCGGACCGTGGATACCGACACCTGGCTGAACGACCACGGTGATGTGCTGTCACTGCACTTCTTCGACCTGCCGCCGGATCTGCCCGCCGCGCTGGACGACGGCCCCGCCCTGCGCCACGGTCTGACCCACTTCACCGCCCGGGCCGGCGGCGGACTCATCGAGGCGTCGGTGAAGCGGCTGGGTAAGCTGCCCGCCCTGCGCCAGATACTCAAACTGCCGCTGCCGGGACAGCGCAGCGGACAGGCGTTCATCGGCAGTTTCACCGTGCCGCGTGCCGGGTGCAGCACCGTGGTGAAGATCCAGGCGGCGGAGCGCGGCATGACGGGCATGCGTGAAGCCGTGGTGATGGCCAGGCTCGGCCCCGACCAGTACTTCCGGCCGCATCCCTACGCCCCCGAGGTCCAGGGCGGGCTGCCCTTCCACGCGGCGGACCACGCCCAGTGGGACGCGGAATTCCCGGACCACCCGCTCACCCGGGTCCGCCGGACGCTCGACACCCTCGCGACGGCGGTGACCGTGGATCCCGGGTTCACCGCACTGCCGCCCTTCACCGGACCGGCGGCTGCGAACGGCTGAAGCGGCCGACGCCGCACACGCGGCGGCGCCGCCGCTCCCGTGGGACGGGGAGCGGCGGCGCCGGGCGGAGCAATGGTCAGACGAGCCAACCCACGAAGTGGACGACGCCGGCAAGCAGGTTGGTCAGGAAGTTCATCTGGTCTTTCTCCTTGTACGTGGTGCATCTGTGGGACTGCGCAGTAGCGGTCTGCAGCCCGTTGACTGCGCTCTGCAATCATCACCCCCCGGACGGGTGAACAGCAACGAATCCACTGACGATCACACGTTCCAGCGAACACCCGATTCCCTGTTCGCGTGTTCCGTATGCCGTGTGTTTTGTATGTCGTACGTTCTGGCCGGCCCGGTACGGCGTTCGTGTCGCCGGAGCCGACGCCGTGGCCGAGCTACCGGCCGAGGCCGACGCCCCGGGTTACCGTGCCCGCATGGTGAACGAGTCCCCGGACGCCCGGCCCCGTCGCAGACTCCGCCCGACCCGTCGCGGAAAGGTCGTCCTGGCCGCCGTCGCCCTGCTCGTCGTGTCGGCCGCCGTCCTGATCCCTCTGGCCCTGACCGGATCGGACGGGGGCGGGCCCGAGAAGGCGCGCCCGCAGGGCACCCTGATGATCCCCGAGGGCCGTCGCGCCTCGCAGGTGTACGAGGCCGTCGACCAGGCGCTCGGCCTGAAGCCCGGCAGCACGCGGAAGGCCGCGACGACGGTGGACCTCGCTCTGCCGGCCCAGGCCGAGGGCAACCCCGAGGGATACCTCTTCCCGGCCACCTATCCGCTCGACGCCGCGACCGAGCCCGCGGGCCTGCTGCGTTACATGGCGGACACCGCCCGCAAGCACTTCGGAGCGGACCATGTCACGGCGGGAGCCCAGCGCAACAACGTCTCCGTCTACGACACGATCACGATCGCCAGCATCGTCCAGGCCGAGGCCGACACCGCGTCCGACATGGGCAAGGTGGCCCGGGTCGTCTACAACCGGCTGCTCAAGGACATGCCGTTGCAGATGGACTCCACCATCAACTACGTCCTGAAGCGCTCCACCCTGGACACGACGACCGCCGACACCCAGCTGGACAGCCCGTACAACAGCTACCTGGCCAAGGGGCTGCCGCCGACGCCCATCGGCAACCCGGGGGAGGAGGCGCTGCGCGCGGCCGTGAGCCCCACGCCCGGACCCTGGCTGTACTTCGTCACGGTCGGCCCCGGCGACACCCGTTTCACCGACAGCTACGACGAGCAGCAGAAGAACGTCGAGGAGTTCAACCGCGCCCGCGCGTCCGCCGCCACGAGCTGACGGGCCTCCGCCCGCGGTGCGCTCAGCTCCCGGAGACCGGGACGGCGACGACCGCCCCGGTCCCCCGGTCCGTCCGCCCGCCGTCGGCCTCCCGGTGCGCCCGCTCCTCGCCGCGCTCCTCGCCCGTCTCCTTCAGCAGCCGCATGACCGACCGGACCGCCGCGCGGCCCGCGCGGTTCGCGCCGATGGTGCTGGCGGACGGACCGTATCCGACGAGATGGACACGCCTGTCGCGTACGGCGCGGGTGTCCTCGGCCCGGATGCCGCCGCCCGGCTCGCGCAGCTTCAGCGGTGCCAGGTGGTCCACGGCGGGCCGGAACCCGGTGGCCCACAGGATCACATCGGCCTCGACTGCCCGACCGTCGTCCCAGGCCACGCCGCTCGGCGTGATCCGGTCGAACATCGGCAGCCGGTCCAGCACCCCCTGCTCCCGGGCCCGCCGCACCGCATCGGTCATCGGCAGCCCGGTCACGCTGACCACGCTCCGCGGCGGCAGCCCCCTGCGCACCCGCTCCTCCACCATCGCCACGGCCGCCCGCCCCCACTCCTCGGTGAACGGCCCCTCACGGAAGACCGGTTCGCTCCGGGTCACCCAGAAGGTGTTGGCCGCGTGCCCGGCGATCTCCATCAGATGCTGCGTACCGGAGGCGCCGCCCCCCACGACGATGACGCGCTGCCCCGCGAACTCCTCCGGCCCCGGGTAGTTCGCCGTGTGCAACTGCCGCCCCCGGAACGTCTCCTGACCCGGGTAGCGTGGCCAGAAGGGCCGGTCCCAGGTGCCGGTCGCGTTGATCAGGGCCCGCGGGGCGTACGTCCCCTCGGACGTCTCCACCAGCAGCCGCCCGCCGCTCCCCTCCCGTACGGCGCTCACCTCCACCGGGCGGTGCACCCGCAGCCCGAAGCGCTCCTCGTACGCGGCGAAATACGCGCCGATCACCTCCGACGAGGGCCGGTCGGGGTCGGCTCCGGTCAGCTCCATGCCCGGCAGCGCGTGCATCCCGTGGACCTTGCCGTACGTCAGCGAGGGCCAGCGGAACTGCCACGCGCCGCCCGGCCGGGGCGCGTGGTCCAGGACGACGAAGCCGACGTCCGGCTCCAGTCCGACGCGGCGCAGGTGGTGGGCGGCGGACAGCCCCGCCTGACCCGCGCCGATCACGACCACGTCCAGCTCACGCACCCCAGAAATGTTCACGCTTCTACTAACTCGTCGGGGGTCCGGGATCTTCCCGGGCCCCCGACAAGCGGCACCGCGAGGCTCAGCGCCCCTTGCGACCAGCAGGGGCGCTCCACCCGGAGCCATGGTGGGCCGGGGCCCGGTGCCGTTCGCACCCGGCAGCGGGGACGCGGGCACGGTCGGCAGGAGCCCGTGCCGGGCCGGCTCGGGGGCGACCCCCTCGCCGAACCAGTACGCCTCCTCCGGATGCGGATACCCGGAGAGCACGAAGTGCTCCACGCCCAGCGCGTGGTACTCCTCGATCTGGTCCGCGACCCCGGCATGGCCGCCCACCAGCGCGGTCCCGGCCCCGCCGCGCACCAGACCGCCACCCGCCCAGAGATTCGGCGCGATCTCCAGCATGCCGGGGCACTCCGAACTCACGCGCCCTCACCTACCGGAGGGCGGCGGCGGAAGGCGGGAGAGGTCGCGGAGTGCTCAGCGGTCGCCGTGCGGCACGGGCCCGGACGCGGCCATGCGCCTACGCGACCATGCGCCTACGCGACTAGGAAGAGCGAGCGACGGAGTGCCGCAGGCGTACAGCCATGCGGTAGAAGACTCTCCAGAAGCCGCCGAGAGAACGTCAGCAGCCGCGACGACACGCGGCGGAAGCCACTCGCAGCAGGTCGATGTGACCGCGAGAGGTGAGCAGGGCCGATCGGAACATGGCGCTCAATGTAGTCATCCGGTCGAGACACGGTCATGGGTGTCTCGGGGCATGGACGCGTCATCTCACGCCTGTGGGGCGAAGATGGAGGCATGTCCGATTCCTTCACCACCACGGTCCTGAACATCACCACGGGTACGTCCGAGAGCATCACGGATCTGACACGCGCCTGCGAGGAGTTCCTCACCCGCACCGCGCCCGGCCGCGACGGGCTGCTCAACGTCTTCGTCCCCCATGCCACGGCCGGCATCGCCGTACTGGAGACAGGCGCGGGCAGTGACGACGACCTGCTGGCCACCCTCCACCGCCTGCTGCCCGCCGACGACCGCTGGCAACACCGCCACGGCAGCCCCGGCCACGGCCGCGACCACGTGCTCCCCGCCCTGGTCCCGCCCCACGCCACGCTGCCGGTGATCGGCGGCAGGCTGGAGCTGGGCACCTGGCAGTCGGTCTGCCTGGTGGACACGAACGTTTCTAAAGACAACCGTCAGGTTCGTCTGAGCTTCCTCAGCTGACCAAGATCGTTCAGCGGGGGCGTGGCCGCCGATTCTCCGTACGATGCGCGCTCGAACGGAGAGAAGAAATGCGCGGTACGGACCTCAACACGATCGAACGGCCCTACGACGGATGCGGCAAGTGCCTGCTCGGAGTGCGGCGACTGTCGCGCGTGAAGCTGGCGACGTCTTCGCCTGAGCGCCAGCGCGAGAACGTGCTCACTGCCGCCGCCTCCGTCGGGGCCCACATCATCGGCTGGGCGGACGACTGGGAGGTCTCCGGCGCCACGGATCCCGTGACCCGTCCCAGTCTGGGGCCGTGGCTCCGTGACGAGAGGGGACCGTACGACGGCCTGGTAGCGGCAGCGGTGGACCGGCTCGGCCGCAACGTCGTCGACTGCCTGAACACCGGCTACAAGATGCGGGACGAGAAGAAGATGCTCGTCACGTACGGGCACGACGGTGCCTGGAACCTCGACGACCCCGCCGACGAGAACCGTTTCACCATGGAAGCCTGGGGTGCGCAGATGGAACTGCGCGCGATCCAGCGCAGGAACCGTGACGCCACCGTCAAGACCCGCGCCGCCGGCCGCCCGAAAGGCAAGCCGTCGTACGGCTGCCAGTACGTCCGGAAGGTGATGGGAGGGAAGATCGACCAGGTCGAACTGCATCCGCATGCCTCGGAAGTACTGCGGAACGTCGCCCGCCGCATCCTGGCCGATCCTGACAACGTCACCTGCAGTAGCGAGGCCGCGCGTCTCAATCGCGCCGGGGAACTCTCACCTGCGGATCACCTGGCCGTGATGTACGGCAAGCCGGCGGGGGGCCGTCCGTGGTCTCCCCAGAGCCTGAAGAACATCCTTCTGTCAGAGGCGACCCTCGGGTACCTGATGCACCGCAACAAGCCCGTCCTGGGGAGGGAGGACGGTCACCCCGTACGGCTCTGCGAGGGGCTGTGGGACCGGGCCACACACGAGGCGCTCAGGAGCGCCATCCTGTCCCGAAAGGCTCCCTGGATCCGCCGATCCAACCGCGAATACCTGTTGACCACGGTCGCCCTGTGCGGGCAGTGCCATACGCGTCTCTACACCCAGACGTCGAAGGACGCCCCACCGCGCTACACATGTACGGCGCGGAACAAGGGCTGGCTTCAGGCGCAGCACTGCCGCCCCGCACCGCTCATCAACGCTCATCTTCTTGACGCCTACGTCGAGGACTGGTTCCTCCGAGAGTTGGGTGACGGCATGATCTACGAGACGGTGTACGACCCGGGCAATGGCATCGCGGAGCGCGTGGTCGAGACCCGAGCCAGCCGTGAACGGCTGCGAGCCGACCGTGAAGCCGGGCTGTACGACGCCCCGGACGACGCCGCGTGGTTCCGGGACCGGTATGCCGCGCTGGGGCGGGAGCTGGCCGCTCTGGAGGCTGAGCCGCGGCGGGCGCCTGGCATGGTCCGGCGGCCGACCGGCGAGACGGTCGCCGACCGTTGGTTCCGTGCTGCGGATGTACAGGCGCGAAAGGAAATCCTGATCGACTTCGGCGTACGGGTGACGCTCTTCCCGGCCAGTGCTCCCGTTCGCTGGGCGCCCGGTTTCCTCCACGGTCCCGAACAGGACCCGATGGCCCTGCTTTAGGGAAGGCGCGCCTGGGTGGCGCTGAGCGCGCTGTCCGGGGGAGTCATCGTCGGGCTGTCGGCGGTCGATCAGCGACATGCATCCATACAGGCTGATGTCGGCCGGTGCAAGCCGACCTAATCCGGGATTCTCTCGGCGTGATGTACAGCGACGAGGTGAGTGATGTGACTCAAACGGGGGAGCGGTGGATGCGAGACAAGGCAGTGGCAGAACTGAAGGTCGAGAAGACCACCTCCGGTGTGCAGTGGTTGATCAAGTCCTGCGATCGGCAGATTGACCGAGCGATCGCAGAGGCATTGCCGACGGAACGATGTCTCGGTGCTGTCGAATCGGGCGAGTTGGGACGGACTCTCTTGGTCGACGAGGTAATGGTGCGAATCACAGACGCAGATGCCGTGCTTATCGGCCGAGCGGGAATCGAGGAGGGAGTGGGTGAGTCGTGTCCTTGTCGAAGTGGCGGAGACGCTGGATCGAGCGAGCGGTACGGATGCGTCTGCGGCTGCCACTTCGGCGGTATCTGCCGTAAGTCGATCATGCATATCAGCCGAGGAGAGGCTCCGCAGGCGGCGTTCCTGTTCAGCCTTCAGGCCGTGCCGGAGATCGGACCTGTTTTCATGCGGTCGACATCCTGGGCGCTGAGTCTTTGGCTTCGAGATCTTGTTCGCAGCGGTGCTTGGCGGGATGGGGTGGTGGGGGCACAGGTTCAGCTTCGTCGGGCGGACGTCCGCACGCGGTCAGGCGTTGAGGTGGCTCTTGCTCAACCAGTAGGGCAACGCCTCTTTTGGGGAGACACCGCAGCGCTATTCGACTTGGCCGCATAGCGCGAGCCTCGCAGACTTGAGGGAAGGGCGTAGAGCCTCCTCTGCTCCAAGCGTGACAATCGTCCGACCAGATGAGACAGCGGACAGTCTGACTTCAAAGGATTCCCTTCCACGACCACGGTCGCGGGCCGGATCGACCGCGGAGACAGTCGATCCGGTACTGCGCCTAGTGTCCTGAGTCGTTAATTCGTGTGCAGTATGCGGCGAGGGTGTCGAGGATTTCGTCGGCGGGTTTCGTCCACACGAACGGCTTGGGGTTCTTGTTCCACTCGTTGATCCAGCCGCGGATGTCGCGTTCGAGTTCGACGACGCTGCGGTGGGCCGAACGCCGGAGTTTGCGGCTGGTCAGCTCGGCGAACCAGCGCTCGACGAGGTTGAGCCAGGACGCGGAGGTGGGGGTGAAGTGCAGGTGGAAGCGAGGGTGTCGAAGCAGCCACTTCTTGACCGGCTCGGTCTTGTGGGTGGCGTAGTTGTCCAGGACCAGGTGGAGTTCGAGGTGCTGGGGGACGGCGGCGTCGACGACCTTCAGGAAGCGGAGGAACTCCTGGTGGCGGTGGCGGCGGTAGTGCTGGGCGATCACCGAGCCGGAGGCGATGTCCAGGGCGGCGAACAGGC
>NZ_JBIRKB010000013.1:33313-196469 GCF_044329855.1 Streptomyces sp. NPDC017520 | reverse complement strand
GGTTTTGGGGGGGGGGGGGGGGGTGCTGGGGGGGGGGGGGGGGGGGGGGTGGGGGGGGGGGGGGGGGGGGGGGGGGGTTCTGGGGGGTGGGGGGGGGGGGGGGGGGCGCCCCCCCCCCGGGGGGGGGGGGCCCCCCCCCCCGAAGGTGTGCGGTCAGGAGGCCAGGGCCGCCCAGACGGCGTTGGAGTCGGCCACCACGTCGCCGGGGGAGAAGGACGTGGGCAGCGAGGTCCGGCCGGTGGTGCTGAGCCGGCCGTGGCGGATGAACTTGCCGGGCATCCTGGCGCTGCCGCCCGGCGCCACGCCCACACTGGCGCCGCGCAGGAAGCCGGGTCCGCTGTTGGTCGGGTTCGGTCCGTTGACGACGAGCCCCACCCAGTAGGTGCCGGCCGCCGCCTCGAACGGGGCGGTGAGCGGGCAGACGACCGTCTCGCCCTCGGTCTGGGGGATGGCGGTCTTGAGGGTGGCGGTCACCCCGACCCGGACTCCGGCGCCCGTGTAGAGACCGGCGTACGAGGAGGTGCTCAGGGTGCCGCCGGCGTACCCCGCGACGTAGAACACGACGTTGCGCACCGTCGTGGGTGCGTGCAGGGGGATTCCGATGAGGTACACCCAGCCGTTGATGCAGTACTGCACGGAGTGCGATGAGCCGGCCGCCGGGTCGAAGGCCCAGCCGCTGAACCCCATCGACGAGGGGGTCCAGGTACCGGAGGCCGCGACCGCGTCGACGTAGCCGCGCCGCGTCAGCTGGTCGGCGGTGACCGGAGCCGCGACCGTCGCGGGCGGGGTGGTGAAGGTCTTGACCCCGTCGACGGTCTGGTCGCCCGCCAGCAGCACGGCCTGGCCGTCCGGCACGGCCGAGACGTCCGCCGCGCCGAGGACGACCCCGCCGACGAGGCCGTTGACCGAGGTGACGGGCGCGCCGCCGAGCGCCAGGTAGCGGGCGTCGCCCGCCGCCTGGGTCAGGGCCCCCAGGTCGCTCGCCGTCAGCAGGACCTCGCCGGTCTGCCCGTTCACGGAGGCGACGGCGCCGCCGCCCGCCGGGAGCTGGGCGGGCGTGACCAGCCCGTCGGCGCCGAGGGTGGCCACCCCGCCCGGCGCGCCCGCCGCGTCGGCGGCGAGCGCCGAGACGTCCGCGGCGCCCAGCACGATGTCGGCCTCGGTGCGCCCGTTGACGGAGTGCACCGCGCCGGCCGGTCCCGCCGGGCCCTGCGGGCCCAGTTCCCCGGCCGGGCCGGGCGGCCCCGGCACGGCGACGTACTGCGGGGCGGCCGGATCGGCCGGGGCGATGTCGGCGAGGTCCACCGCCGACTGCCCGGCCGTGAGTGCGATCTGGTAGGTGCGGCCGCCGCGGGCGAGACCGGCGAGCTTCTCGGTGACGGTGTACGTCCAGACCGCCGGGTTCCAGCCGGGGGCGTCGGTTGCGGGCAGGACGACGCTGACGCGGCCCTCGGCGTCGAGGGCGGCGCGGGTCGGGCCGCCCAGGAAGAGATCCTCCTCGGCGTGGGTGAGGAGGGCCGGGGGGCGGAACTCGACGGTTCCGCTCATCGGGCGTCCGTCGGGGGTCATGTAGCGGGCGGTGACGGTGACGGTGGGGATGTTCTCAGGCAGCACGCGGGTGCCCCTTTCGGTGGTTGACGGGCCGCTGCGGTCGGCAGGTGGGGCGCGGTGGAGCTCAGGACTGGACGCCGTACAGGGCGAGGGGGCGGCAGCGCAGGGTGTCGCCGGCGGTCGCCACCCGGGCCTGGATCTCGAAGGAGACCGTGGCGCCGAAGTCGGCGGGCAGCCGCTCGGCGAAGGCCAGCCCGTCCCCCGGCCCGCCGAGCGGGCCGAGCTGGACGCCGTCGACGAGCAGCCGCACCTCGGCGCCCGCACTGCCGTCGGCGGCGATCACGCAGTGCAGCCGGGGGTGCTGGGCGATGCCGGGGCCCCGGTAGAGCGTGGTCCAGGCCGTGGACCCGGTGGACTCCCAGCGGGCGGTGTCGGCCGGGCCCGGCAGCGGGTACGGGATGTAGGGGCGGGCCAGCCCGCCGCGGATCGCGTCGTCGGCGACGACCACGTTGCCCCGGCGGTCGAGGATCTGCACCGGCTGGACGGGCAGCGTGTCCGGGGCCGCCGTCCACACGGTGAGGGCGAGGGACCCGTCGTCGCGGCGTACGACGAAGCCCTGCTGCGGTTCGTTCTCGCCGCGGTCCGGCTGGACCCGGCCCAGGTAGAGCAGGTCCTCGTCGCCCGAGGTGCGCACGCGCAGCCGGCCCTGGTCGCCGATGACGACCTCGCCGCCCATGATCCGGTTCAGCGCCGGAGTGGTGTTGGCGCTGCCCATCAGCTCCCTGACCTGGCGTTCCAGCGCGCGGATACGGTCGAGGAGATCGGTGGGGATGATGGCCACGGGTCAGGCTCCTTCCAGGTAGAGGACGGCGGTCTCCGCCTTGGTGCGTTGGGGCGGGGTGACGGCGATACCGACGATCCGGTAGGCGGCGTCGAGGCCCTCGTCGTGCCACAGGTCGTGGATCCGCAGCCGGATGCGCGCGCCGAGCAGCGCCGGGGTGATCTGCCCGTCCAGCAGCACGGTCAGCTCCGGGATGACCTCGGGGCGGTTCTGCCGGGCCAGTTCGGCACGGGCCAGCGAGCGCAGGGTCTCCTCGTCCGTGACGCCGCTGTGGTCGGAGGTCAGCTCCAGGCGGGGCCAGCCCGCGGCCAGGTCGTCCGGGGCCGCCTCGCGGGCGGTGAGCGGCTGGGAGTCCTGCGACTGGTCGGTGTTGACGGAGTCGCCACGGGCCACCCAGACGTTCGCCTGCACGGTGGAGTCCGTCGGCAGGCTGTAGGCGAGGACCTGGCCGGGATGGTTGAGCACGATGTCCGTGCGGCCCGTTCGGATCCGCGGGTGGCCGAGCTGGAGCCGTTTGATCCGGCGGCCCTCGGCGTCCCGGTAGCAGTGGACGCGCCACTCGAAGCCGTCGCTCAGCTGGCCGAGGTTGTGGAGCAGTTCCCGGACGCGGGCCAGTGCGGTGTAGGCGTAGGCGTAGTCCCGGACCACCCCGGAGCGGCCGTGGCCCGGCTCGATGCCGATGTCGCCGCCGGACTGCTCCTGCGCGTGGGCGATCAGGGTGCGGGCGATGTCGAACTGGTCCGTGCCGGTGCCGGCCAGATCGTGGGCGAGGATGCGGTGGTCCAGGTACGAGTCGAACGTGCCTGCCTGGAACTGCACCGTGATCCGGCCCTGTTCGTCGGCGGCCGGCGTGCAGGTCCACAGGACGCCGCCCCACCAGATGTCACCGTCGCGCTCCAGCCAGACCGCGGTGCGGCCGGGCTGGAGCGCCGCCCGGGCCCGGGCCGCCAGCGCGCCCGAGGGCAGGGGGATCTTGGCGGAGAGCGAGCCGGGCTTGCCTATGTAGTCGTCGAACTTGGTCTCCGTGAGTGGCAGCACGTCCAGCAGTCGGTCGGTGCGCAGGTCGCAGAAGAGTGCCCGGTAGACGGGTGTGGTGACGGACGCGGTCATCGGCTGCCTCACACGAGCGGGTCGACGCGGACGAATCGGTTGTCGAACCAGCCCCGGTTGCTGGTCGCCGACGTGGTGTAGGCGGAGACCGCCGTGTAGACCGCGCCGGGCTGTAGTCCCGCGATGCGGAAGGTGGCGGATACCGAGGTCATGGCCTTGGACCCGACCGTCGCCGAGCGGGCGTCGTTCGCTTCGAGGACCAGGACGCCGTCCTTGCGGATGTTGACGCCCATGCGGGACCACTGTCCGTCGACGCCGGTGTGTCCCATGAAGCCGACGGTCACCAGGACCGCGCCGGTGACCGGAACGGTGAAGGTCGCGGTGACCGTGGGGCCGGTGGTGTCGGTGACCGCCTCCACCCAGGAGGTGGCGGTGCAGTACCCGCCGTCGGTGTTGTGCGCCCAGGCGGTGGACGGTACGGCCGGGCGCCAGAGGGTGCCGTCCCAGCGCTGCAACTGCCCGTTCTCGTCGCGGTACTGGCCGGTGTACTCGCCCGCGGCCAGCGCGCCCTGCGGGGCGATGCCTCCGGTCTGCCGGGGGTAGCTCGCCCAGCGTGCCCCGTCCCACCGTTGCAGGGCGGCGGAGGAGTCGCGGTACTGCCCCGGGTAGCCGCCGGTGACGTCGCGGTTCCAGGACTCGACCAGGATGCCGCCGACCGCCACGGTCGGTACGCGCAGGTCGTAGACGGCCTCCTCCCAGACGATGCCGCCCGTGCCGACGGAGGCCCCGGCGGGCACCGTGATCCGGGCGAGCGGGAGGGAGGTCGGCGGGGTCTGCGGCTGCTCGGGGGTCGCCTTGGCCTCGCCCGTGATGACCTCCAGGGAGGCTTCGGTACGGTCGCCGCCGTCGTGCTGGGCGTCGCGGACGCGCAGCACGACGAGGTCGATACGGTCGTTGGAGGCGTTCCCGTCCTCGAGCACGAGGCTCGCGTAGTCGGTGAGGACGACCGGGTAGGCCCCGGCTGCCTCCTGGCCCTGGATCACCGCACGGCCGGGGGCGACGGTCACCCTCATGCCGGCGCTCTCACCGAAGACGTAGAGCCCGGACATCAGGTGCTCGCCGCCGACGGAGCCGGGGATCACACCGCTTGCTCCGGTCAGCGCTCCGTTCGGGGCCATGGTGCCGAGCGGGGCGAGCCGGGTGTCGGCGCGGCTCTGACCGCTCTCGGTCTCGGTGCGGTTGATGAGCCAGGCACTGCGTACAGGCATGTTGTCCTCCTGGGAAGGGGTGGTGGGTCGGTCGGGTGCCGCGGGAGGGTCACCAGTGGGCGTCGCGCCAGCGCAGGGTGACCGATGCCCGCGGGTCGGGTGTGGCGTCCTCGGCCCGGAAGGCCAGCTCCGTGGCGCCGGGCGGCAGGTGGAACAGCTGCTCGGGGGCGGAGGAGGGGGTCGCGGTGTAGAGCCGGGAGGCGGTGCCGTTGAGCAGCACGGTGCCCGCTTCGGTGTCGATGCTCAGGACGTCCTGGGGGCCGAGCACGATGTCGTACTGGAGTTGCCTGCCGTCACGGAGCCGGGTCAGCGTGGGCCGTCGGAGCGGCCCCCGGAACTCGACGACAGGGAGGGCCGCCGCTCCGCCGTCGTTGACCGCGGTGCAGGTGCCCGCGGTGCCGGTCCTGCCCCACTCCAGCGGCCACTGGAGCCCCAGGCCGGTGGCACCGGGTTCGGCGGGCCAGTCCAGGCCCGGTTCCTGCACGGGCAGGGATGTCCGGGTCTCGCGCAGTACCGCTCCGAAGCGGCGCGGGTCCGTCGCGGTCCACTGGATGCTGGTCTTGGACGTGCCGTGCACGACGAAGGACCGGTCCTGCGGTACGACGCGGCGGCTCACCCGTGCCCGGACGGCGAGCGTCTGGCCGTGCAGCCGTACGGCCAGCCAGCGTTCGCCGCCGTCGGCTCCGGTGGCCGTGCGGAAGGCGGAGAGGACGCCGAGGGACTGTTCGGCCTTGCGGGGCAGCAGCCAGAGGGAGGCCCCGACGATGCGGGGCTGGGCCCAGCGGGCGCCGGGCCAGGCGCCGTGCTGGTCGGGGCGGGAGACGTCGCCGGTGTCCAGGACCGGGAGATCGTCCCAGCCGGTGATGCCGGTGCGGTCGATCTCGTACGGCGTTCCGGGGCCCATCAGCAGTCCGGCCCACTGGATCTGCCCGTCGCGGGTGATCAGTGAGCCGGGTGCGGTCTCGTGGGTCTCGTGGGGATATGTGGTTGTGGTCTCGGCCATGCGGGCCGTCACCTCGCTTCAGTCGTGGGGCGGGTGGGTGTTCACGCCGCCGCCCCGTGGAGGAACAGCAGGTCGTCGGCGACGGCGAGCGGGCCGTTGCCCTCGGCCGCGTGGTACGTGTGCAGCCGGGTGCGGTCCGTGGGGCGGGCGGGGCCGGCCGTGCGCGGTTCCGTCTCGGCGGGGCGCAGCCGGCTGAGCGAGGAGAGCGGCAGCACGGCGGATGCGGCATCGTCCGGACCGGCGGGCCGGACGATGCCGCCCTCGGCGAGCTGGGGGATCTTGGGCAGGTCGACGCCGAACTTCTTCCCGAAGAAGCTGAAGCTCAGTTTGTTGAGGCCGTCGATGACCCAGTTGGCGAAGGAGATCAGTGCTTTGACGGGCCCGGTGACGGCAGCCATGACGCCCTGCATGCCGGTGCTGATGAAGCGGCCCATGCCGCTCAGAGTCCGGGACAGGGCGCTCCTCACCCGGGTGAACATGCTGGGGATCTTCTGCGTGATCCAGCTCAGGACGGGCCGGATCACGGCGCTGAAACCGCTCCAGGCACGGCGGACGAGGCCGGAGAGGGCGCGGGTGGCGGAGGTGACGGCGCTCCGGGTGGAGTGGAAGCCCTTGGAGAGGAGCGGACCGACGACGGACAGGACCGTGGTGATGACCTTGATGGCTGCCTTGAAGTAGGCCGAGATCACGGTGGCGTACGCCTTGAGGACCGGGCCGAGAAATTTCCAGATCGTCTGGAACACCTTGCGGACCTGGTCGAAGACCTGCTGCATGATCTTCTGCCCGGCCTGCGAGTTGAGCGCGTACTCGATCAGGAAGCCGATCAGCGGAGTGACCAGGCCGAGGACGAACCCGAAGGGGTTCGCGCGCATGGCGACGTTGACGGCGGTCATCGCGCCGGAGGCGACGGTGAGCGCGCCGCCGAAGAAGCCCATGAGCTTGGAGACCGTGCCCGAGCCCTTGCCCAGGACGCCGACGGCTCCGCTGAACACGGCTCCCTCGGTGGCGATCGAGTTCAGGGGCGCGACGGCGGGGCGGGCCTTGGCGCTGCCGGTACGGAGCTGGGTCGCCGTACGGCCGGCTGTCCGGCCCGTCTTCGTGAGGGACCTGCCGGCCGCGTCCGCCCCGGTCTTCATCTGCCGGAGCTGGGTGCTCGCGGAGGCGGCGGTGCCCTTGATCCGGCCGGCCGCCGTCGCTGCCTGCCCCAGGGTTCGCGCGGCGGAGCCGACGGACCGTCCGGCCGCGGTGAGCCTGGTGCGAAAGGTGTTCAGGGCTCCGGCGACCCTCGCGAGCGGGTCCGCGCCGGCCCGGAGGGCCGCGGCGCTCATCCGCGGGCCTTGGACAGGAACAGCAGGGCGGTGGCGGTCTCCTGGAGGTCGGCGGAGGACGCCTCGTAGTAGTTCTCGATCTGGAAGCCGGCCATCGCGCCGGCCGTGGCGTTGACCGAGTCGGCCTTGGCCCGGCGGGCGGTGTGCCGCAGCAGCCGGTCCAGCTTGGACAGCGGCAGCACGGCCTCGGCCTCACCGGCCTCGGCGACGATGGCGTGGACGCCGCCGTTGCGCGGGGCCACGATGCCGCCGGCCGCCAGTTGCGGGATCTTCGGCAGGCTGATGCCGAAGGTCTTCCCGCCGACGCCGGGGACCCAGCCGGGGATCGACACCTTGATGCGGTTGAGCTTGCCGATCGCGGAGTTGATGAGCCTGATGACGGCGTTGACGGGGCCCTTGACCGCCCCCTTGATGCTGCTGAAGGCGCGGCTCGCGATGCCCTTCAGTCCGCCCCAGATGCTGGACAGCCTCTCCTTGACGCGGCTGAAGGCCTGGGGGATGACGTTGCGTATCCAGTTGACGACGGGGGTGATGATCTTCCGGATGCCGTTCCAGACGCTGGAGATGACCTTCCTGACGGCGTTCATCACCGTGGTGATGATCTTCTTCCAGGCGTTGAAGTAGGTCGTGATGACCTTGGCGACGGCCTTGATGACGACGGTGATCGCCTTCTTGATGCCGTCCCAGACCTTCTTGATCAGCGCGCCGGCCTTCTTCATGATCGGCCCGACGACCTTCATGACCGAGCTGATGACCTTCTTGATCGCGGCGAAGGCGGCCTTGAGGACCTTCTGCATGGTCTTCGAGCGGGTGGCCATCTCGACCACCTTCTCGACGAGCGGGGCGAGCAGGGAGAACAACTGGCCGATGAGGTTGCCCTTCATCGACTTGTTGAGCCCCTTCATGCCCTTGGACGCCTTGTCGGCACCGGACTTGAAGGTCCCGACCTGGGGCCCGCTCTTCTTGGCGGTGCGGCCGGCCTTGGCCATCGAGCGCTCGGCCTTGTCGGCGGCCTTCTGGACCTTGGTCAGTTCGCGGGCGGATGCCTGGGCGGAGGTGCGGATCTTCCCCAGTTCCCGGGAGCCGGTACTCGCCTTCTGCTTGAGTCCGTCGGCGGCACGGCCTGCCGAGGACATTCCTGATGTGAATCCCCGCAGGGAACTCGAAGCTCTTCCCAGGGACCGTACAAGAGACACGTTGATTCCCATCCTTGGTGCGACGGCCCCGGTCCGGGGCGGCAGTCTTCCGGGGGACGCCCGTCGACTGCTCGCGATGGCTCTCGAACGAGGGCCCGGATGTCGCTCCGGCTGCGGTGCCGGTCGGTTTCTGCATGGTTTTCGATCGGAGAGAAGAAATCCGGTTCGATGTCTGATCGAGGCCGTTCCCCCCTCCTACGCGCCCGCAACTCTCAGCCGAGCGTGTTCTCCAGCTCCGCGGCCCTCCGCTGAACGGCTTGCAGATCTCGTTCCGCCTGGCGCAGTTCGCGAGCTTCGGCCGCATGAGCCTGCCGCCTCACCGGACTGAAACGCGCGCTTCGCTCAGCCCTGCCGGCGCGGGCGGAGACGTCAGTCCGGGCGGCGGCCGACGTGTGTCGCTGACCCCGTGCAAGGTCCTTGATGGCACTTTCGTGGCGACGGAGCTGCCGGGTATTGGCTGTCGTCCTGTCATCGATCTCCTGCTGTCGCTCGCGCAGGTTTCCCAGCTCGTTCTCGGCGGATCGGCCACCGTCCGGAGAATTTCCCGGAGCTGGCGAACCGTTACCTCCCGCGTCCCACGGAAGCAGGCCGCTTATGAAACCTTCGACCGCGTTCTTCCATCCCGGAGTGATGTTGACGCCGAGGATCTCGATACCCGTAGGCGTGATTTCCAGAAGATCCGGAGCGACAGTGAGGATGCTGGGGTCGAACTTGATGGCCTGAGTGCTCCAGTAGAGCTGCTGATCCGCTATGGCCGCGTGTTCGTCCGCCCATTCCTTTCCCGCGCTTTCGTCGATCAGTATCTTGGATACATCTCTAGGGGCAGGGGGCGGATCCTCAAGTGCAGTGATTCGTTCGTGTGCGTTGTCATTCTCCAGTGACCGAATTCTGTTGCGCGCGGCACTCAGGTCTTCGGTGAGCGTCAGTATGTCTTCGATCGCCTTACTGAGGCGTTGCGTGTCCTCGTCGTTGCTCAACGGTTCTGCCCCTTTCGGCATGCGGCCGGGGAGTCGGTCGGCGGGGTCCGCGCCGGTGGTACTGTCTGCGGCGTGAATATCAATCCAGTGACGCTATTCGTCCTCATGGCTGGGCTCGCCCCTATGGCTCTAGGATTGCGCCTCATACACTTGCGGTTTCGGCAGAATCGTTTTTACTCAAGCGGTAGAGGGTGCAGGGTGACGGGGGTCTGCGAGCGGCTGCGCTGGACATCGGGCGGAATGGTTTCCAGCGGTGTCCGCTATGCGGACGAGGAGGGACGTCAGCTCATGGCCTGGTCTGCACCGACCAGTTTGGTGCTGGTGGAGGTAGGTCAATCCGCACCTGTTCTTTATGACCCTCTGCATGCTGCGACTCCGATCGTGAACGATCAGAAGCGGAGAATCGGTTCCTATCCCCTCGGCGGATTGCTCTGCGGGATCGGACTCACACTTGTCTGGTTCCTGGGGAGCGGCATGTGGTAGACCGCGTTTCCGAATAACCTGCCACGCGAACAGTCCGCGCTCGCCGGCCGCGAACCGGGCCAGGGCGCACAGGGCGCACTTGACGATCTGAGTGTTCGCGCGGACCTGTAGGTTTCGGGGGCGGCGTGTTCGCCCAGTACCTCGCCCGTCGCGCTTTCCGTGTTGCTGTCGCGGGTGAATGCTATTCGCGTTCGCGTTCGCATGGAACTTGTCCGCCAAACGCATAAGCTCATTCTGTACTCTTGGTGCTCCGGTCCGACGCCCTGCGGAGCACGCAAATGCTGAGCGGCGTGTTATTTATCCTGGTCGTTTCCGGGCACGGTCGGAAAGAGCTACCGGCTGGAGTTCACCGTTCCCAGGGCGCAATCAACACGATCTGGACGCCTCGTTACTGCGAGGTCGGCGGGTGCGTCGGCCTGGTGGTCGTATCCGTGATCGCGCTGGTGATCCGGTGCTGTGACGGGGCGCCCCGCTCAGGAGAAGAAGCGCGCCAGATCGCTCGGGCTGGGCGCCTCCGGCGGCTCCGGGGGCTCGTCAGGGGCGGCCACGTCCCCCGGCCTCGGCACCGGCACGGGCAGCTCCGGAGGGTCGGAGTCCTCGTCGGTGTTGACCGAGGCGAACATCCAGTTGGCGGCCGCGAGATGGTCGACGACGGCGGCGAGCAGGTAGTCGGTGACGGTCCATTCGGCGCTCTCGCCGTGGAGTTGCTGGGTGGTGGCGCTGTCGCGTGGCAGGTGCTTGACCAGCACCGCGAGCCGGCGGGAGGAGAGCCGGCCGCGGTGCCAGTCGAGCAGGTCCACGCCGTAGTGCCGCAGCAGGTCGGCTTCCAGGGCCTCGGCGTGTTCTTCGGCGAACGCGTCGAGGCTCAGCCTTCCCCCAGGCCGAGCCCGGTCTCCTTGCCGTACGCCTCCAGGATCGCGGCGATGTCCTGCATGGTGATGTCGTGGCGCTCGAAGCGCGCGAACTGCTCCTCGCCCAGCAGGAGCTTCAGCAGGCCGTCGACGTCGTTGTCGTCGAGGCCGCGGAGCGCCTTGGCCGTGGCGCGGCCCAGCTCGGTGGGCAGTTCGAAGGTGTCGTCGTCCAGGTCGAAGGACCAGGAGCGGCCGAGCGCTTCCAGGCGCTGGGCGCGTGCTGCGTTGACGTCGAACGAAGCCATGGGTGGTGGGTCTCCTTACGCAGAGCAGGGCAGAGGTGGCGTGGGCCGGGGCGGTTACGGGCCCCGGGGGTGCCGGGCGGGTCCGGAACGTTCCGGACCCGCCCGGCGGGGGATCAGGCGCCGGTCGGCACCTTGTAGGCGGCGTCCTTCATGACGAAGGTGGCGAGTGCCTGGCCGTCGCCCGGGGAGAGCGCGGTGAAGGTGACACCGAGCATCGCGGCGGCCTTGCGGGCGAGCTTGATGTCGTCGGTGGCGGTGACCTGGCCGCGCGGGATGACGAAGCGGTAGGTGACCGCCGTGCCGTCGGTGAACTCCAGGCCGAGGGCGCGCTCGTCGAAGGTCGGGCCGTCCGGAACGTCGAACTGGACGATGTCCGGCTTGGTGGCGTCCCGGCGGATGTCCGCCGCCGCGCCGCCCAGGAAGAAGGGCAGCGTGTCCTCGTTGAACTGCAGCATGGAGAACTTCAGCGTCAGGTCACGGTCCGCGTAGACGAACCGGGCCGGGCTGATCGACTGCCACGTCTCGACCGGGTCCAGCTTGTCCTTCTTGGAGAAGGCCACTCCGTCCGTCGAGGTGTAGCCGAGGTCGGTCCACCCCGCGCCCCAGTCGGCCGACGGGTCGTCGGAGAAGACGTCGGGGAGAGGGGCGTTGACGTCCGCGATGAGGATGCGGCCGGTTCCGGCCACGCGGATCTCGGACGCGTTGTTGCCTGCCATGAATGGCTCCTTCAGTGGTTTCCGTGGGTGGTGGTGGTGGTGCCTGCCGTGGGTACGGCGAAGGCCCCGCCGGTGACGGGGCCCTGTCTGTGGGGCGCTCGGAGGCGCCGGGTCGGTACGGGTGGTGCGTGGACGGCCGCCGGGCGGGTGCCGGCGGTTCAGCCGATGCGCAGCGACACGCGCAGGACGCAGACGTAGCGGTTGGCCGCGGGGTGGAGGAACTCGGGCAGCCAGCGCGGACCATCGGCCTCGACCACATCGGTGATCACGAGGCTCGTTCCGTACGTCCGTCCGGCCGCCGACAGCAGCTCGGCGCGGGCGGCGTTCGCCAGGCGGTGCGCCGTCGCCTTGTCCGGCCCGTAGGCCTCCAGCTCGACGAGCGGCTGGTCGAGGTGGAGGTCGTCGACCCAGGCGCCACCGCGGCGGGAGACGATCACCGCCTGCTGGGTGCCGTCGAAGCCCGGCGGCGTGGTCTCGTCCACGACCGCGTCCGCGAGATCCGGGCGGTCGGAGAGGAGCTCCACGACGATGGCCTCCACGTCGGGGAAGGTACTCGGAGGTGAGGTCATGACAGGGCGATCACTCCTGTTCGTCGAGGGTGGGGAAGGGACGGGGACGCGGACGGCGGAGCCGCGCCCGGAGGGTGGGCGCAGCTCCGCCGCTGCACTTATTGTGACTCAGATCGTGCGCGCACGCAACTACGTGTGCGGGAGTGCAATTACTGAGGAGTGGGCCCAGGGGCGGTCGCACCCGGCGGACACGTGGCCGAGACCCGTTCCCGCCTCCCCGCATCGCCGCCGAGGGTGCGTTAGTCTGCGGCTATCGAACAAGTATTCGAGAGGTGGCGATCCTGAAGGGGAGAGCGTCCTGACGAGGCGTGTGGGAAACGAGGGAACGGGGAGCGGGTGGACGGGAGTGAGCCGGTGATCAGTGCCCAGGAGCGGCTGGCCGATGTCGTGGCCGCCGCGGTGGAAGTGGCCGCGGAGTCGGGGGAGTCGGGCACGTACACCGCGGAGGTCGCCCACACGCTTACCGCCGTCGTCGGCAAGGTCGGTGCCCGCGTCGCCGTCGAGGCGGAGACGCGGGGGTTCCGCAGCGGCTGGAGCGAGGCGATCGCGCTGGCGTCCGGAGGTGCGGAGGGCGGGGCCCAGGTGCTCCGCATGTCGTCCACGCCCGAGAAGTAGGCGGGGGACACGCAGGAAGGGGCGGCCCGAACGGGCCGCCCCTTCCTGCGTATCTGTTGTCCTTGCCATCCCTCTCCGGCCGTGTCCCTCAGCGCGCTTCGGGAGCCTTCCGCCGGGCCGCCCGCTCCGCCGCGAAGACGTCCTCCAGACGGAACACGTGCGCACGGCCCTCCCGGCCGGCGGGGCTGAGGTGGCCCAACTGGACCCACTTGCGGATCGTCGCGGGGCGCACGCCCGCCTCGTGTGCGGCGAGAGCACCGGTCACCAGGGTCGCGGCCGTCATCGCCGTCCCTCCCGGCGCGCGGTGTCCTCCGCCGAGGCGGTGAGTTCGGCGAGGTCGCCGCCGGACTCGGCCGCGAGCCGTGTCCACGCACCCTCGCTCCACGCGTGCCGGTGCGCCGGATCCGTACGGCAGTCGCAGGCGCGGTCCGCGCAGCGGCAGGCCGGGTTGACGCAGAGCACCGCCCGGCGGGCGGGGAAGGCCCGCAACGAGACCGAGTCGCACCACGGGCAGCGCCCGCTCACCCGCACCACCGGTTCGGCGCCGCCCAGCGCCCGGGTGCAGCGCCGCGCCATCCGGCGGGCCTCGTCCCGGATGTGTGCGAGGAGTACGTCGTCGTCGGCGGTCCGGTCGAGCAGCCCCGCGATGCGCAGCAGTCGTCCGGTGACCCGGTCGCGACGGGGGCGCGGAAGCCGGAGCCGGTCGTGCACGGCCTCGTCGAGCTCGATCACGCCATCCGTGATGTCCCGTACGGCGTCGGAGATGTGGAGTCGCACGGGGGAGGTACGCGAGCCGGACGGGGTGAGCCCGTGCGCCTGCTCGGTACGCAGGGCCTCCTCGCGCTCGGCGCGGGTCGGGCCGGCCGGGGTGGTGGGGGAGCCGGACGGGATGGCCGGCGGGGCCGAGGGGGAGCGGTAGGAGGGGGCGAGTTCGACAAGCAGCTCCGGGAACTGACACAGCAGCAGCTCGATCCAGAGCATGGCGTCCGCGACCGTGGCGTCCGCCGCGGAGGCGTCCGCCCCGGAGGTGCCTGCCGTGGAAGCGTCGCTCGCGGAGGCGTCCGCGACCGCGGAGTCCGTGGTCCTGAGGCTTTCGCGGCCGGGCTTCCGGGCGGTGGCCCGTGCTCCGGCCGACTGTCGCGTGGTCGGTGTGGATGTGGTCGGTGTGGATGTGTTCGGTGCAGTCATGGCGATCCCCTTCTCCCCGCACAGGGTGTTGCGAGTCCGCACACTGGCATGTTGCGCGCTCGCGCGCAAGACTGTTTGACAGCCTACCGGGCCTTTATCTCCACAGAATCTGCCCAAACGGTATGTGCGGAGGTGTAATTCCTTGCGCGCAAGCGCGATAGTGTGAACGTGCTTCGGAGGGAGGCGAGTGCCCCATGACCACGGGCGAACTCGACAGCTTCGCGACCTGGATCGAGGAACTGATCCGTCGGCGCGGCTTCGACATCGACAGTCCACGCGGCGGCGGCAAGTCCCGCCTCGCCGACGAGGCCGGGGTCCACCGGGCCGCCATCACCCGCCTCCTCCAGCGCCAGAGCATGCCCGACCTGGAGACCACCCGGCGTCTCGCCCAGGTGCTCCAGGTCCCGGTGCGCGACATGCTCATCCGCTCCGGCCGCCTCACCGAGGAGGACCTGCCGCTCCCGTCCGTGCCGACGGGAGCGCCCTCGGCGGACGGCCGTCCGCTCACCCTTGAGGAAGCCGCCGTCGCGCTGGGCGTACCGGCGGACCAGCGTGAGATGTTCGTCCGGGTCGCCGGTCAGTTCCTGCCCGCTCCGGCGGTCGAGGCCGGGCGGCGGCGCGTACCCCTCGCCTCCGACTGACGGGCGAACGGGCGACGATCGTCCCCGCCCCGCCCCTTCCGCTGTCGGGCCGGACCGGCACCGGGCCCCTTCTGCCGGCGCGTCCGGCCCCGCCGGCACTCCGCGCGGCTCCGGACGTCGGGGCCCACGGGCGATTCGATCGTGTGCCGGGCCGGGAGACCGGCCTCCCGGCCTGCCCCGTAAGCTGTTCCGGCCTGTCCCCCCGCCCCAGCGCAGGTGCGAACGACGCCGCAGGTTCATGGACGACAGTGCGTGGACGCGTCCCGCCGGGCGCGCCGCGCGGAGCGAGAGCGCCCGACCGGCGGGAACGGTCGGGTGCTCGCCCGGCGCGGGCGAGCCGCGCAGGCGGTAACGGGCGGTAAGCAGGGGGGCGCATGGTCGAGCGGGAAGGGTGCTCCCGGACCGCAGGCGACGCCCCCGAACCACCCGCCCCGCGCGCCGGGACACCGGTGCCGGAGACGTACGCGGCGCTCCTGGCCGAACTGGGCGTTCTCCTCGACGGCCACGAACCCCACGAGGTCGTCGTTCTCCTGCGTGCGGAGCTGGAGCGGCGCGAGATGCTGGCCTACTCCCACGGCTGGCGCGACGCCGCCGCCCACTACGAGCCCGCTGTCGAGGCGGCGCGGGCCGCGAGCCGGCGAACCCTGAGGCTGGTGGAGTCCACGCGTACGCCGGGGCAGGCCGCGGTGATCCCCTTCCGGCAGGAAGAGCGCGGCGACGAGCTCCGGCGGCAGGAGGGCGGGGCCGGGGAGGGGGAGGGGGCGGCCCGCGGCGCCTCCCGGCCGGACGGGACGGCTGAACGAGGTCGCAGTACCGGCGCCGGGCGCCGCCGCGACCGCCCCGAGACCGATGAGCGGACGGACCGGCCGCCCCGGCCGCCGCGCACCGCGACCGGGCCCGAACCCGCACTCGTGCGCAAGAGCCGCAGCTCCCGCGTTCCGACCATTCCCACGCTCCCGACGCCGAGGCTGCGGCGGCGGGAGGAGGAAGGGAAAGGCGTGGCCCCGGACGACCTGACCCGCTGAGGGGGTACGTACGGGACCGTTCTTCCCGTACGTGACACACGTACGGGAGGAACGCTCCCGGGGTCTGCGTCCGTGTCCGGAAAAGGAGCCCCGTACACGAAGAAACCTTACGAAACACGAAAAAACCCCGTGAAACACGGCGAAACCCTGGGGGAGAGCGGCCGGTGTGCGCGGCCGGGCCCGTCGCGGCCCTCCCGTCGGCGGGCTCCGACGCCCCGGCGTGTCGGCGTGACCAGCATTTGTTTTGACCCAGCTCCGTGAGGTAGGTACGCTCAAGCCTTGTGCCTGGGGTGTGCCTGGGCTCGGGTGCGTGTCCTCAACCGCACCGCGAGTCCGTCAGTAGCCACCGCAATCTGTGCCGACCGACGCCCTCGGGGTGGAAGTCCGCAGTATTCGACACACCCGACCGCGTGGGTCGGCGATGTTCCAGGTTAGTTTCACGAACGGCACACAGAAACCGGAGAAGTAGTGCCTACGATCCAGCAGCTGGTCCGGAAGGGCCGGCAGGACAAGGTCGAGAAGAACAAGACGCCCGCGCTCGAGGGTTCGCCCCAGCGGCGTGGCGTCTGCACGCGTGTGTTCACGACCACCCCGAAGAAGCCGAACTCGGCCCTCCGTAAGGTCGCGCGTGTGCGTCTGACCTCCGGCATCGAGGTCACGGCCTACATCCCGGGTGAGGGACACAACCTGCAGGAGCACTCCATCGTGCTCGTGCGTGGTGGCCGTGTGAAGGACCTGCCGGGTGTTCGTTACAAGATCATCCGCGGCTCCCTTGACACCCAGGGTGTCAAGAACCGCAAGCAGGCCCGCAGCCGCTACGGCGCCAAGAAGGAGAAGTAAGAATGCCTCGTAAGGGCCCCGCCCCGAAGCGCCCGGTCATCATCGACCCGGTCTACAGCTCTCCTCTTGTCACCTCGCTGATCAACAAGATCCTCCTCGACGGCAAGCGTTCCACCGCCGAGCGGATCGTGTACGGCGCCATGGAAGGCCTCCGCGAGAAGACCGGCAACGACCCGGTCATCACGCTGAAGCGCGCGCTTGAGAACGTCAAGCCCTCGCTCGAGGTCAAGTCCCGCCGTGTCGGTGGCGCCACCTACCAGGTGCCGATCGAGGTCAAGCCCGGTCGCGCCTCCACCCTCGCTCTGCGCTGGCTCGTCGGCTACTCCCGCGCCCGCCGCGAGAAGACCATGACCGAGCGCCTCATGAACGAACTGCTCGACGCCTCCAACGGCCTCGGCGCTTCGGTCAAGAAGCGTGAGGACACCCACAAGATGGCCGAGTCCAACAAGGCCTTCGCGCACTACCGCTGGTAGTCGCTACCCCCATCGAGACCGAGAGAAGATTGAGCCTTATGGCCACCACTTCGCTTGACCTGGCCAAGGTCCGCAACATTGGGATCATGGCCCACATCGACGCGGGGAAGACGACCACCACTGAGCGGATCCTCTTCTACACCGGTGTGAGCTACAAGATCGGTGAAGTCCACGACGGCGCTGCCACGATGGACTGGATGGAGCAGGAGCAGGAGCGCGGCATCACGATCACGTCCGCCGCGACGACCTGCCACTGGCCGCTCAACGATGTTGACCACACCATCAACATCATCGACACCCCGGGTCACGTCGACTTCACCGTCGAGGTGGAGCGTTCGCTCCGCGTCCTCGACGGCGCCGTCACCGTGTTCGACGGTGTGGCCGGCGTCGAGCCGCAGTCCGAGACCGTCTGGCGTCAGGCGGACCGCTACGGCGTGCCGCGTATCTGCTTCGTCAACAAGCTCGACCGCACCGGTGCCGACTTCTTCCGTTGCGTCCAGATGATCATCGACCGCCTCGGCGCGACCCCGATCGTCATGCAGCTCCCCATTGGCGCCGAAGCGGACTTCACCGGCGTCGTCGACCTCGTGTCGATGAAGGCCTTCGTGTACCCCGAAGAGGCCGCCAAGGGCGAGATGTACAACACCGTCGAGATCCCGGACAACCTCCAGGAGTCCGCCGCCGAGTGGCGCGGGAAGCTCCTCGAGGCCGTGGCCGAGAACGACGACGCCATGATGGAGCTGTACCTGGAGGGCACCGAGCCCACCCAGGAGCAGCTGCACGAGGCGATCCGCCGCATCACGCTGGCCTCCAAGGGCAGTGCCGACTCCGTCACCGTCACCCCGGTGTTCTGTGGCACCGCGTTCAAGAACAAGGGCGTCCAGCCCCTGCTCGACGCGGTCGTGCGCTACCTGCCTTCCCCCCTGGACGTCGAGGCCATCGAGGGCCACGACGTGAAGGACCCGGAGAAGGTCATCCAGCGCAAGCCCTCGGACGACGAGCCGTTCTCCGGCCTGGCGTTCAAGATCGCGAGCGACCCGCACCTGGGCAAGCTCACCTTCGTCCGGATCTACTCCGGTCGCCTGGAGGCCGGCACCGCGGTGCTGAACTCCGTCAAGGGCAAGAAGGAGCGCATCGGCAAGATCTACCGCATGCACGCGAACAAGCGTGAGGAGATCGCATCGGTGGGCGCCGGCGACATCATCGCCGTCATGGGTCTCAAGCAGACCACCACCGGTGAGACGCTGTGCGACGACAAGAACCCGGTCATCCTGGAGTCCATGGACTTCCCGGCGCCGGTCATTCAGGTCGCCATCGAGCCGAAGTCCAAGGGCGACCAGGAGAAGCTGGGTGTCGCCATCCAGCGCCTCTCGGAGGAGGACCCCTCCTTCCAGGTGCACTCCGACGAGGAGACCGGCCAGACCATCATCGGTGGTATGGGCGAGCTTCACCTCGAGGTGCTCGTCGACCGCATGAAGCGCGAGTTCCGCGTCGAGG
This sequence comes from Streptomyces sp. NPDC017520, assembly GCF_044329855.1. Lineage (NCBI taxonomy): Bacteria > Bacillati > Actinomycetota > Actinomycetes > Kitasatosporales > Streptomycetaceae > Streptomyces > Streptomyces sp. NPDC017520. The sequence continues at coordinate 178,052 of NZ_JBIRKB010000013.1, read as the reverse complement.
CGAACGTCGGCAAGCCCCAGGTCGCGTACCGCGAGACGATCCGCAAGGCCGTCGAGCGCATCGACTTCACGCACAAGAAGCAGACTGGTGGTACCGGCCAGTTCGCGAAGGTGCAGATCGCCCTTGAGCCCATCGAGGGTGGCGACGCCTCCTACGAGTTCGTCAACAAGGTCACCGGTGGCCGCATCCCCCGTGAGTACATTCCCTCGGTGGACGCGGGTGCTCAGGAAGCCATGCAGTTCGGCATCCTGGCCGGTTACGAGATGGTCGGCGTCCGCGTCACCCTTCTCGACGGTGGTTACCACGAGGTCGACTCCTCGGAGCTCGCCTTCAAGATCGCCGGTTCGCAGGCGTTCAAGGAGGGTGCCCGCAAGGCCTCTCCCGTGCTCCTCGAGCCGATGATGGCCGTCGAGGTCACCACGCCCGAGGACTACATGGGCGATGTCATCGGCGACCTCAACTCCCGCCGTGGCCAGATCCAGGCCATGGAGGAGCGCAGCGGCGCTCGCGTCGTGAAGGGCCTCGTGCCCCTCTCGGAGATGTTCGGCTACGTCGGAGACCTCCGCAGCAAGACCTCGGGTCGCGCAAGCTACTCGATGCAGTTCGACTCCTACGCCGAGGTTCCGCGGAACGTCGCCGAGGAGATCATCGCGAAGGCCAAGGGCGAGTAACTCTCCCGAGCTCACGCTTTAGGCTTGTCACCGGAGCCGGGCGGGCATTCCGCACAGCGCGTCAGCACTGTGCGGAATGCCCCCGGCGCCGGCACCCCAGCAAAGATCACCTGGCGCCGATGAAGCAAGGCGTACAGAACCACTCAGGAGGACCCCAGTGGCGAAGGCAAAGTTCGAGCGGACTAAGCCGCACGTCAACATCGGCACCATCGGTCACATCGACCACGGTAAGACGACCCTCACGGCCGCCATTACCAAGGTGCTGCACGACGCGTACCCGGACCTGAACGAGGCCTCGGCCTTTGACCAGATCGACAAGGCTCCCGAAGAGCGCCAGCGCGGTATCACCATCTCCATCGCGCACGTCGAGTACCAGACGGAGTCGCGTCACTACGCGCACGTCGACTGCCCCGGTCACGCGGACTACATCAAGAACATGATCACGGGTGCGGCGCAGATGGACGGCGCCATCCTCGTGGTCGCGGCCACCGACGGCCCGATGCCGCAGACGAAGGAGCACGTCCTCCTGGCCCGCCAGGTCGGCGTCCCCTACATCGTCGTCGCGCTGAACAAGGCCGACATGGTGGACGACGAGGAGATCCTGGAGCTCGTCGAGCTCGAGGTCCGTGAGCTCCTCTCCGAGTACGAGTTCCCGGGCGACGACCTTCCGGTCGTCAAGGTCTCGGCGCTCAAGGCGCTCGAGGGCGACAAGGAGTGGGGCCAGACCGTCCTCGACCTGATGAAGGCCGTCGACGAGTCCATCCCGCAGCCCGAGCGTGACGTCGAGAAGCCGTTCCTCATGCCGATCGAGGACGTCTTCACGATCACCGGTCGCGGTACGGTCGTCACCGGCCGCATCGAGCGTGGTGTCCTGAAGGTCAACGAGACCGTCGACATCGTCGGTATCAAGACCGAGAAGACCACCACCACGGTCACCGGCATCGAGATGTTCCGCAAGCTGCTCGACGAGGGCCAGGCCGGTGAGAACGTCGGTCTGCTCCTCCGTGGCATCAAGCGCGAGGACGTCGAGCGCGGCCAGGTCATCATCAAGCCCGGCTCGGTCACGCCGCACACCGAGTTCCAGGCGCAGTCCTACATCCTGTCGAAGGACGAGGGTGGCCGTCACACCCCGTTCTTCAACAACTACCGCCCGCAGTTCTACTTCCGTACCACGGACGTGACGGGCGTTGTGACCCTTCCCGAGGGCACCGAGATGGTCATGCCGGGTGACAACACCCTCATGGACGTCGCGCTGATCCAGCCGGTCGCCATGGAAGAGGGCCTGAAGTTCGCCATCCGTGAGGGTGGCCGGACCGTGGGCGCCGGCCAGGTCACCAAGATCATCAAGTAGTTTCTGCTTGGTCCTTGGACCTGGTGGCTCACTGAGTCGCAAGAAGGGCCCCGCACCTCGAAAGAGGTGCGGGGCCCTTCGCCGTGTGCGGAGCCGTCGGGGTCACACCGGAGGCGGCGAGGACTCGCTGGGCGTGGGCGAGCTCGTCGGAGAGGGAGAGGTCGCCGCCGTCCGGCCGGCTGATCGACCGCACTTCGTCGTGGAGCCGCCGGGTCAGGGCGATGATCTCGGTCAGCGCACCGCGCTCCCGCTCGCGTCCGGGCGACGAGGAGCCCGGCGTACCGTCGCCGCGCAGGGCCACCTCGCCCTGGAGCACGATCGCCGTCAGCGACGAGCCGACCAGATCATGCAGGTCCTGCTGCATGCGGGCCCGCTCCCGCTGCTCCGCCGGGTGCGCGGTGTGTTCCCTGTTGGCGCCCGGCCGGGCCGCGAGGAGCGCCAGGTGGGCGACGGCGAAGACGGTGCTCGCGGTGATCGCCGTACTGAGCAGGATGCTGAGCGGGCTGCGGTCGGTGGTGATCAGGTCGGTGGTCGACAGCACGGGTCCGCTGACGCCGACCGCCAGGGCGATGGGCACGGAGGCGTTCGGCGGCAGGGGCAGCAGGACGGCCCCGGCGAGAAAGCCCAGCAGGCTCTTCACTGGTGGTGGAAGAGCAGCGGGAGGTAGGTCAGCACGGCCTGGACGAGCAGCAGCGCCCACCGCCCGCGGTGGGGCAGCCGGTACGGCGGCGGGGCGTACTGGCCCAGCATGATGGCGGGCATCAACACCAGCACGGTCAGGCCGACGACCACCGTACGCCTGCCGAGCGGCGGGGACGCCACCTCCAGGGCGACGAGCGCGAGCGACCCGACCACCAGAACGGCCAGTGCTCCGACGGCCACTCCGCATCCCTGCGGCACACCCGCGCCCAGGCGTGCGCGTAGGCTCATCCGTCCCCCAGGCCTTCTCTCCCCGTCACCGTTCGTGTACGGGGCACTGTCCCGTACCGAGGAGGGCCGGGGCCGACGGCCCCACGCCTCCGCGACGGAGGGCAAGTGAACTCCCGGGCCTACGTGAGATCTTCACTTCTCCCGCCCCGGCCCGCTTGCTTGGAGCTCCTCTGTTCATGCCCGACGACAGAGAGTGGTGCACCGTGCCGGAGCAGATATCTTCCGATCAACCGTGGGAGGGTTCCAGGGGACCCTCAACAGGAAGAACTACGGAGTCGGCTGGAGCGCCGTCGGGTTCGAGAAGGTGCTCGGCGTCAAGAAGGCCCGCACGGTCTTCCGCGTGAAGTTCGGCAAGAAACGGCACTGGGACTGGAGAGTGGGGAGGTTCTTGTCATGACGCTCCGGCACGGAGGGAAGCCTCTTCCGGTGGCCCTGGCCGAGGAGGCCCTGACCTCCTGCGGCGCGCGGGCCGCCGCGTTCGAGGAGCGCGAGGTCGAGCAAGGCAGCTGGTTCGCGGACTGGGTCGGGATGCTCGCCGGGTCCGAGGTGTACATCGGCCTCATGGGAGGGGCGCCGAAAGCGGAAGCGGTGCGGATCCTCCTGGACGACTGGACCTTCGAGCAGGTGGCGGCCGGCGATGTCGGCTCCCTCCTCACGCGGGTCTTCTCCGGGCAGGCGACGCTCAGCAGGCAGAAGTTCCTCTTCTTCTCCTCCTCCCACCTGCTGGAGGTCCGGGTGGGCTCGGCCACCTACTCAGCGGGACGGGACACCAGGCCGGACGATGAGCTGGCTCCCTGGGAGAGGGCCTTGACCGCCGCCTGACCTGCGGTGTGCCGCGGATTCCGCGCCCGGATCCGCAGCACACCGCCCGACGCCCGTGCTCGTCGGACCGGTCCGGCCCGCGGGGAGGAGCGGGCAGGCCCCGGCCCGCTCACCGACAAGGAGGCCGAGGCCCTCCGGCCGGCCGCCGGCGGGGCGCACTCCCGGGAGATCGCCGCCGACCCGTTCCTCAGCGTGGGAACCGTCCGCAACAGGCTTTCGTCGGCGGTCGGGAAGCTCCACGCCCCCACCCTCGTCGACGCCGTGCGGATAGCGAAGGACCAGGGATGGGTGTAGGGCCCCGGTACCTCAGGGCGGTGAGGTAGGGGCCCTACGGTTCACGGGGCGACGGGTCCGTCAGGTGCCCGGCGCCCCGGGTGGTGGGGTCGGTCAGACGCCCGCGATCGACTGGATCCAGGACCGGTACGCGGTGACGTTCGTGTACGCGGTCGTGGTCTGCCGGTCACTGGTGGACGCGACGCCGACCTGGATGCCGTTCGCCGTCATCGGGCCGCCGGAGTCGCCGCCGGCGGTGATGCCGTCGCCGCGGCGGGCGCAGATCGCCGAGCCGCCGTACGCGTCACCGCAGCCTCCGGTGACCGTCACGTTGGCGACCTTCAGGTAGCGGGACTGGCAGTTGGCCTCGGAGCCGCATCGCGAGGTGGCGCCCCAGCCCCAGACCTGCACGCCCTGCCCGACCCGCACCGAGCCGGGCTGGCCGAGACGGGAGTAGGTGGCCTGCACCGAGCGGTCCAGCCGGACCAGGGCCAGGTCCGAGCTGTGGGTGTAGGTCTGGGCGCCGTTCGCGACCACACCGCCGCTGTGCTGGTCGAGGCTGCCGATGCGGAACGACAGACCGCCGCCGGTGACGCAGTGCTTGGCGGTGAGGATCCAGGTCGGCGCGATGATCGTCGCCGAACAGGTCTCTCTGCCGTTCGAGAAGAGGCGAGCGGCCCAGGGCGCGTTCTGGGCGTAGCCGCCGCCGATGATCTGGGTGGTCGGGGGCGGGGCGTCCTGGAGCGGGGCCTCGGGAGCTGCCGAGGCGGACGGTGCGAAGAGGGCGAGGACACAGGCCGCTGCGGCGGCGGCAGCGGGCACGAGCCTGGATATACGCATGATTCCTCGTTTCGCGCGACACGCTGGGGTGTGCGTGTCCGTGGGGGATGGTGGGCAACAGGGTGCCGGAGCGCGACGAGGCCGGGGTACTAACGTTTGGGCATAACGCGGCTTTATGGGGCGGCAGTTGGGCCGAACGCGTCCGCTTCCGCGCCGGACGCCGCACCCGGCGCGCGGCGTCCGGCGCGCTCCGGCGGGTCGCCCGGGCCGCCGGGTCCGCCGGGCCGCGCCCGAACGCGGAGGGGCCCGGCACGCATGGCGCGTACCGGGCCCCTCACTCACCTGCCTACAGGTCAGTGACCTGCGGCCTTCTTCTTGCGCAGGATGAACACGGCCGCGCCGCCCGCGACCACGAGGGCCACCGCGATGCCGGCGATCACCGGAGTGGCGCTGGAACCGCCGGTCGCCGCGAGGTCACCGCCGCCGGTCGTGCCGCCGGTCGTGGTGTCGCCGGTCGTGGCACCGGTCGTGCCGCCGTCCTCGCTGGGGCTCGGGCTGGTGGACGGGGTCTCCCCGCCACCGCTCGTGCCCGGGGCGGGCGTGCCCTGGGTCTCGCAGTCCAGGACGCCCTGGAAACGCTCCGAGAAGCCGTTGGGGCCGGTCACGGTGATGTCGTAGGCCTCGTCCTCGCCGACCGGGACGGTCACGGTCTTGGACTCGCCCGCACCGACCGTGTGCTCGGCACCGGCCAGCTTGAAGGTGAAGGGGGAGTCGCCCTCGTTGGACGCCGTGACGTCGACGCCGTTCTTGTCGCAGTTCTTCTCCGCGGTGACCGCGGGGATGGCGCCCTTCGTGGCCCAGTTCGCGGTCGCGTCCGCGGTGATCGTGGACTCGGTGGAGCCGGCCAGGATCTGGGTCTGGCTCTTGCTCGGGCTCGCGAACGCGCGGCCGACCGGAACCTGCGTGGTCGCCTTGGTCGTGAGCGAGACCGTGCCGTCGGCGGTGCCCGCGGGCACGTCGAAGTACAGCTCGGTGCCGTTGACGGCAGAGGTGACGGGCTTACCGTCCTTGTCGGTCACCTTGACGCCGGCCGCCGCGGCGGTGGCGTTGGCGGCGACGGACACCTGGCCGGCGTCGGTGTGCACGGTCACCGGGCCGAGCTTGCTGCCCGACTTGCCGGACACCACGTTCGGGTCCAGCGTCAGGGAGGTCTTCGGCTCCTGGAGGTTCTGAGCCTGGGCCTCCAGCCAGTCCGCGAGCTTCTCGGCCTGCTCGTTCTTCGCCTCGACCTTCGCCCCGTCCGAGATGCGCCAGATGGCGACCTGCGTGCCGGCGGCAGCCGTCTTGGCCGACAGCTCTCCGGCGCCCGCCTTCTGGGCGAGCGCCGCGAGGTCACCGGCCTGCGGGTACGAGTTCTTGAGGATCCAGAGAATCTTTCCGGCGTCCTTGTTGGTGCCGAGCGACGTCTGGCCCCAGGGGGTTTCGAGGTACTTGGCCTTGTTCTGGGTCGGGTTGTGGATGTCGATGCAGTACGTCTGCAGCTGGCCGCCGCCATCGACGGTCATCTCGAACAGCCCCGCGGAGATGTCCTTTGACTTGCCGTTACCCAGGTCGATGCGGGCCGAGTCGAACGTCTTCAATCCGTTCAGAGTGGCGGTAGCGCCTCCCTGGTGATGGGTGTCGTCCCCGTCGGCCGCTGCGCTGCCGGCCCCTGCCAGGGAGCCCAGGGTCAGCAGACCGACCGTGGCGGCCACCGCGGCTATCCGGCGACCGGTGTTTCTCCGCCCGGGCGCGGCTGAGGATGAAAAGGCTGAAAACACAGAAGTCCCCTCCGGCGCGGCTCGTCCTCAAGGGCGCGACAAACGCGCGCGTCACACGAGGCATGTGGTGGGAGAGCCGCGAAATCAGTCTCAAGTGCCCTGCGAGCACGGGCAGATCCTATGAAGCGGAAGTCGCCCGTTGTTCCTCGTGGACATCATTTGAGTGTTCCGAATCGGAATCGTTACTGAGACCGACGCCGTGGTGTCGCGGGAAGCGGCGGGCCCGGGGCTTCCCCCGCGCGAGGGGCTGTCCGTGGAACAGCGCTGCTCCCGAAGGGAGTTGTGTTCGCGGTGCGCCCGAGAAGGACCGAAGCGGCGCGCCTGGCCTGCCCGGCGCGAAGCGGAATCCCCGCTGACCTCGGTCCGGCCCTCTCCGGGCACGTACCGGGAGAGGCGTGACCCGCGAGCCGCCCGCCACCGCCGAGCCGCCCCTGCCCGCGACCGGGGGAACGCGCCGGCCCCCGTTCCGCCCCCACGCGTCCGGGCCTCGCGACCCCGCGTGCACGTGCCCTCACGCACGCGTACCGCGCGCGGAGCGCGCCCCGCCGCCCCGCCGGATCCGCGCCCGCGTTTGAACACTCGCTCGCTCGGGGTAGGATTCCCGACTCGATTGGCCAGGCCCGCGCCCCGTATGGCACACTGACCAGGTTGCTCGGTTGAGTGTCAATGCTGCGCGCCTCCCGCCGGGAGGACCGGAAGCGAGTCCCACAGTACTCGTCGGCCCCCAGGGCCGGACGTACGGGAATCTTTCGGGAAGCAACGCAGGGCGCCGGCCAGGCACCCGGTGGGTGTTCCGCCCCCGGTTCCGCGGTCTCAGGGTCCGCACCCCCTTGGTTGGGATCTCCTTCGGGAGATTTTCGTAGAGGGGATGCGACACGCCCGACCGCGTGGGTCGGAGGAGGAGTCCAGAGAACCCCCGGGTTCCAGAGCGTTACGAGAGACAGGACTACTAGTAGCCATGGCGGGACAGAAGATCCGCATCCGGCTCAAGGCCTACGACCACGAGGTCATCGACTCCTCGGCGAAGAAGATCGTCGAGACGGTGACCCGCACTGGTGCGTCGGTCGCGGGCCCGGTGCCGCTGCCCACTGAGAAGAACGTGTACTGCGTCATCAAGTCGCCGCACAAGTACAAGGACTCTCGCGAGCACTTCGAGATGCGCACCCACAAGCGCCTCATCGACATCCTCGACCCCACGCCGAAGACGGTTGACTCGCTGATGCGCCTCGACCTGCCGGCGGGCGTCGACATCGAGATCAAGCTCTGAGGGGACGGGCCGAGATGAGCAAGAACATCAAGGGCGTCCTGGGCGAGAAGCTCGGCATGACCCAGGTCTGGGACGAGAACAACCGGGTTGTCCCGGTGACCGTCGTCAAGGCCGGTCCGTGCGTCGTGACGCAGGTCCGTACGAACGACAGCGACGGCTACGAAGCGGTGCAGATCGCCTTCGGCGAGATCGACCCGCGCAAGGTGAACAAGCCCCTCAAGGGTCACTTCGCCAAGGCCGACGTCACCCCGCGCCGCCACCTGGTGGAGCTCCGCACCCCTGACGCCAGCGAGTACACGCTGGGCCAGGAGGTCACTGCCGAGGTGTTCGAGTCCGGCGTCAAGGTCGACGTCACGGGCAAGAGCAAGGGCAAGGGCTTCGCCGGTGTCATGAAGCGTCACAACTTCAAGGGCCTCGGCGCCGGGCACGGCACCCAGCGCAAGCACCGTTCCCCCGGTTCCATCGGTGGCTGCGCCACCCCTGGGCGTGTCTTCAAGGGCATGCGCATGGCGGGCCGTATGGGTAACGAGCGCGTCACCACCCAGAACCTGACCATCCACGCGGTTGACGCGGAGAAGGGTCTGCTCCTCATCAAGGGCGCGGTCCCCGGTCCGAACGGCGGCCTCGTCCTGGTCCGTACCGCGGCCAAGGGGGCTTGAGGTAATGAGCACCATTGACATCCTTTCGCCGGCAGGCGACAAGGCCGGTACCGTCGACCTCCCCGCGGAGATCTTCGACGCCAAGACCAGCGTTCCGCTGATCCACCAGGTCGTTGTCGCTCAGCTGGCGGCTGCCCGTCAGGGCACGCACAAGACCAAGCGCCGCGGCGAAGTCCGCGGTGGTGGCAAGAAGCCTTACCGCCAGAAGGGCACCGGCCGCGCCCGTCAGGGTTCGACCCGCGCCCCGCAGTTCGCCGGCGGTGGCGTCGTCCACGGCCCGCAGCCGCGTGACTACTCGCAGCGGACCCCGAAGAAGATGAAGGCCGCCGCCCTGCGCGGTGCCCTCTCGGACCGGGCCCGTCACTCCCGTATCCACGTCGTCACCGGCGTGGTCGAGGGTGCCGCCTCCACGAAGGCCGCCAAGACGCTGCTCGGCAAGATCTCGGAGCGCCAGAACCTGCTCCTGGTCGTCGACCGCGCCGACGAGGCCGCGTGGCTGTCCGCGCGCAACCTGCCCCAGGTGCACATCCTGGAGCCGGGCCAGCTCAACACGTACGACGTGATCGTCTCTGACGACGTGGTCTTCACCCAGGCCGCTTTCGAGTCCTTCGTGTCTGGCCCCCAGACCGCTGAGACCGAAGGGAGCGACGCCTGATGAGCGAGGCGACCGTTACCAGCAAGACGTACTCGGACCCGCGTGACGTTCTCGTCAAGCCCGTGGTCTCCGAGAAGAGCTACGCGCTGCTCGACGAGAACAAGTACACGTTCATCGTCGCGCCCGGCTCCAACAAGACCCAGATCAAGCAGGCCGTGGAAGCGGTCTTCTCGGTCAAGGTCACCGGGGTCAACACGATCAACCGGCAGGGTAAGCGCAAGCGCACCAAGACCGGCTTCGGCAAGCGCTCCGACACGAAGCGCGCCATCGTGACCCTCGCCGAGGGCGACCGTATCGACATCTTCGGCGGCCCGACCTCCTAACGGAGGTCGTGTCGTCCGGAATCGGACGAGGACTGAGAAATGGGTATCCGCAAGTACAAGCCGACGACCCCGGGCCGTCGTGGCTCCAGCGTCGCCGACTTTGTCGAGATCACGCGGTCCACGCCGGAGAAGTCGCTGGTCCGCCCTCTGCACAGCAAGGGCGGCCGTAACAACGCCGGTCGTGTGACCGTTCGCCACCAGGGTGGTGGCCACAAGCGCGCCTACCGCGTGATCGACTTCCGTCGTCACGACAAGGACGGCGTGCCGGCCAAGGTCGCGCACATCGAGTACGACCCGAACCGCACCGCGCGCATCGCGCTGCTGCACTACGCGGACGGCGAGAAGCGTTACATCGTCGCTCCCCGTGGCCTGTCGCAGGGTGACCGTGTCGAGAACGGTCCGACCGCCGACATCAAGCCCGGCAACAACCTGGCGCTGCGCAACATCCCGGTCGGTACGACCATCCACGCCATCGAGCTGCGGCCCGGCGGCGGCGCGAAGTTCGCCCGTTCCGCGGGTGCCTCCGTGCAGCTGCTGGCGAAGGAGGGCACCATGGCCCACCTTCGTATGCCGTCGGGTGAGATCCGCCTGGTCGACGCGCGCTGCCGCGCGACGATCGGTGAGGTCGGCAACGCCGAGCAGTCGAACATCAACTGGGGCAAGGCCGGCCGCATGCGCTGGAAGGGCGTTCGCCCGACCGTCCGCGGTGTCGCGATGAACCCGGTTGACCACCCGCACGGTGGTGGTGAAGGCAAGACCTCCGGTGGTCGTCACCCGGTCTCGCCGTGGGGTCAGAAGGAGGGTCGTACTCGTTCTCCCAAGAAGGCGAGCAACAAGTACATCGTCCGCCGCCGCAAGACGAACAAGAAGCGCTAGGAGCGGGTTTAGATGCCGCGCAGTCTCAAGAAGGGGCCCTTCGTCGACGGCCACCTCATCAAGAAGGTGGACGTACAGAACGAGGCAGGCACCAAGAACGTCATCAAGACCTGGTCCCGTCGCTCGATGATCGTCCCGGCCATGCTGGGTCACACCATCGCGGTGCACAACGGCAAGATCCACGTCCCGGTGTTCGTCACCGAGTCGATGGTCGGCCACAAGCTCGGCGAGTTCTCGCCGACTCGCACCTTCCGCGGCCACGTCAAGGACGACCGGAAGTCGAAGCGCCGCTAGCGCGGGGTGGAAACGACTATGACTCACACCGAAGGGACAACCATGGAAGCCAGGGCCCAGGCGCGGTACATCCGCGTCACGCCCATGAAGGCCCGCCGAGTGGTGGACCTCATCCGTGGCATGGATGCCACGGAGGCTCAGGCGGTCCTGCGTTTCGCCCCGCAGGCCGCGAGCGTGCCGGTTGGCAAGGTGCTGGACAGCGCCATCGCCAACGCTGCACACAACTACGACCACCCTGACGCCTCTTCGCTGGTCATCAGCGAGGCGTACGTGGACGAGGGCCCGACCCTGAAGCGGTTCCGTCCGCGTGCTCAGGGCCGTGCCTACCGGATCCGTAAGCGGACCAGCCACATCACCGTGGTCGTCAGCAGCAAGGAAGGAACCCGGTAATGGGCCAGAAGGTAAACCCGCACGGGTTCCGGCTCGGCATCACCACGGACTTCAAGTCCCGCTGGTACGCCGACAAGCTGTACAAGGACTACGTCAAGGAAGACGTCGCCATTCGTCGCATGATGACGAAGGGCATGGAGCGGGCCGGCATCTCGAAGGTCGAGATCGAGCGCACCCGCGACCGCGTCCGCGTTGACATCCACACCGCCCGTCCGGGCATCGTCATCGGTCGCCGTGGCGCCGAGGCCGATCGCATCCGCGGCGAGCTGGAGAAGCTGACCGGCAAGCAGGTCCAGCTGAACATCCTCGAGGTCAAGAACCCCGAGGTGGACGCTCAGCTGGTGGCCCAGGCCGTCGCCGAGCAGCTCTCCTCCCGCGTCTCCTTCCGTCGTGCCATGCGCAAGAGCATGCAGAGCTCGATGAAGGCCGGCGCCAAGGGCATCAAGATCCAGTGCGGCGGTCGCCTCGGCGGCGCCGAGATGTCCCGCTCGGAGTTCTACCGCGAGGGCCGCGTGCCCCTGCACACGCTCCGCGCGAACGTCGACTACGGCTTCTTCGAGGCCAAGACGACCTTCGGCCGCATCGGCGTGAAGGTCTGGATCTACAAGGGCGACGTCAAGAACATCGCCGAGGTTCGCGCCGAGAACGCCGCGGCCCGCGCCGGCAACCGTCCGGCTCGTGGCGGCACCGACCGCCCGGCCGGCCGTGGTGGCGGCCGTGGTGGCGAGCGTGGCGGTCGCGGCCGTAAGCCGCAGCAGTCGCCGGCAGCCGAGGCCCCCAAGGCCGACGCCCCCGCCGCCGCTGCTCCGGCTGCTGAGAGCACCGGAACGGAGGCCTGACCGAAATGCTGATCCCCCGTAGGGTCAAGCACCGCAAGCAGCACCACCCGAAGCGCAGCGGTATGTCCAAGGGTGGCACGCAGGTTGCGTTCGGCGAGTACGGCATCCAGGCGCTGACCCCGGCGTACGTGACGAACCGTCAGATCGAGTCCGCTCGTATCGCGATGACCCGTCACATCAAGCGTGGCGGCAAGGTCTGGATCAACATCTACCCGGACCGTCCCCTGACGAAGAAGCCCGCCGAGACCCGCATGGGTTCCGGTAAGGGTTCTCCCGAGTGGTGGATCGCGAACGTCAAGCCGGGTCGGGTGATGTTCGAGCTGTCCTACCCGAACGAGAAGATTGCTCGTGAGGCGCTCACCCGCGCTGCTCACAAGCTTCCGATGAAGTGCCGGATCGTTCGGCGCGAGGCAGGTGAGTCGTGATGTCGGCCGGTACCAAGGCGTCCGAGCTGCGCGAGCTGGGCGACGAGGAGCTCCTCAACAAGCTCCGCGAAGCCAAGGAAGAGCTGTTCAACCTCCGCTTCCAGGCGGCGACGGGCCAGCTCGAGAACCACGGCCGGCTCAAGTCCGTCCGTAAGGACATCGCCCGGATCTACACCCTGATGCGTGAGCGCGAGCTGGGCATCGAGACGGTGGAGAGCGCCTGATGAGCGAGAAGACTGTGACTGAGACGAACACCGACCGCGGTTTCCGCAAGACCCGTGAGGGTCTGGTCGTCAGCGACAAGATGGACAAGACCGTCGTCGTCGCTGTCGAGGACCGCGTCAAGCACGCGCTGTACGGCAAGGTCATCCGCCGTACGAACAAGCTCAAGGCCCACGACGAGCAGAACAGTGCCGGCGTCGGCGACCGCGTCATCATCATGGAGACGCGTCCGCTGTCCGCCTCGAAGCGCTGGCGCATCGTCGAGATCCTCGAGAAGGCCAAGTAATTCCTGAGGGATTCTCCCCTCAGGTCAGTTCCGCCAGGCTCGGTGGGGTGCCTCCCCGGTAACGGAGAGGCACCCGCCGGGAACCGGCAGACGATCAGGAGATAGACGTGATCCAGCAGGAGTCGCGACTGCGCGTCGCCGACAACACGGGTGCGAAGGAAATTCTCACCATTCGTGTTCTCGGTGGCTCGGGTCGCCGCTACGCGGGTATCGGTGACGTCATCGTCGCCACCGTCAAGGACGCGATCCCCGGTGGCAACGTGAAGAAGGGTGACGTCGTCAAGGCCGTCATCGTTCGCACCGTCAAGGAGCGTCGTCGTCAGGATGGCTCGTACATCCGCTTCGACGAGAACGCCGCCGTCATTCTGAAGAACGACGGCGACCCCCGCGGCACCCGCATCTTCGGCCCGGTGGGCCGGGAGCTGCGCGAGAAGAAGTTCATGAAGATCATCTCGCTCGCGCCGGAGGTGCTGTAAGCATGAAGATCAAGAAGGGCGACCTGGTTCAGGTCATCACCGGTAAGGACAAGGGCAAGCAGGGCAAGGTCATCGTGGCCTATCCCACGCAGGACCGCGTCCTCGTCGAGGGTGTCAACCGGGTCAAGAAGCACACCAAGGCCGGTCAGACGGCTCGCGGTTCGCAGACGGGTGGCATTGTCACCACCGAGGCCCCGATCCACATCAGCAACGTGCAGCTGGTCGTGGAGAAGGACGGCAACAAGGTTGTCACCCGCGTCGGCTACCGCTTTGACGACGAGGGCAACAAGATCCGCGTTGCCAAGCGGACCGGTGAGGACATCTGATGACTGCCACCACTGCGCCGCGTCTCAAGACGCGCTACCGCGAGGAAATCGCCGGCAAGCTGCGTGAGGAGTTCTCGTACGAGAACGTCATGCAGGTTCCCGGTCTGGTCAAGATCGTGGTCAACATGGGTGTGGGCGACGCCGCCCGCGACTCCAAGCTGATCGACGGTGCCGTCAAGGACCTCACCACGATCACCGGCCAGAAGCCGGCCGTCACGAAGGCCCGCAAGTCCATCGCGCAGTTCAAGCTGCGCGAGGGCCAGCCGATCGGCTGCCACGTCACCCTCCGTGGTGACCGGATGTGGGAGTTCCTGGACCGTACGCTGTCGCTCGCGCTTCCGCGTATCCGCGACTTCCGTGGCCTGTCGCCGAAGCAGTTCGACGGCCGTGGCAACTACACCTTCGGTCTCACGGAGCAGGTCATGTTCCACGAGATCGACCAGGACAAGATCGACCGGGTCCGGGGCATGGACATCACCGTGGTCACCACGGCGACCAACGACGACGAGGGTCGTGCCCTCCTTCGTCACCTCGGCTTCCCGTTCAAGGAGAACTGACCGTGGCGAAGAAGGCTCTGATCGCTAAGGCCGCCCGTAAGCCGAAGTTCGGCGTGCGCGGGTACACCCGCTGCCAGCGCTGCGGCCGGCCCCACTCCGTCTACCGCAAGTTCGGTCTGTGCCGCGTGTGCCTTCGTGAGATGGCTCACCGTGGCGAGCTGCCGGGCGTGACCAAGAGCTCCTGGTAACTCCCCTCTGCCCTCGGGCAAAGGGAAGTTCCGGAGACTCTCGGTAAGCATCTGGGTCGGCAGGAGCCCGTCCTTTCATGCCGTAGGCTTGAAGGGTTGGGCGCCTGCCGCCCAAGACCGACTTACTACGCCGTAGGTCCCCGCACCGCACCCGTCCCGCCACTGAGTGGGGAGAGGGATGGCGCATACAGGAAACCCCGGCGAGAGAGGCCGAAGGCCAACTCATGACCATGACTGATCCCATCGCAGACATGCTCACGCGTCTGCGTAACGCGAACTCGGCATATCACGACGATGTCTCGATGCCGCACAGCAAGATCAAGTCGCACATCGCGGAGATCCTCCAGCAGGAGGGCTTCATCACCGGCTGGAAGGTCGAGGACGCCGAGGTCGGCAAGAACCTCGTCCTCGAGCTGAAGTTCGGCCCGAACCGCGAGCGCTCGATCGCCGGCATCAAGCGGATTTCGAAGCCGGGTCTGCGTGTATACGCAAAGTCCACCAACCTGCCGAAGGTTCTCGGCGGCCTGGGCGTGGCGATCATCTCCACGTCCCACGGCCTCCTGACCGGCCAGCAGGCAGGCAAGAAGGGCGTAGGTGGGGAAGTCCTCGCCTACGTCTGGTAGTCGGGAAAGGAAGGAAAGCTCATGTCGCGAATCGGCAAGCTCCCCATCCAGGTTCCCGCCGGTGTGGACGTCACCATCGATGGCCGCACGGTCGCGGTGAAGGGCCCCAAGGGTTCCCTCACGCACACCGTTGCCGCGCCGATCGAGGTCTCCAAGGGTGAGGACGGCGTGCTCAACGTCTCCCGCCCGAACGACGAGCGTCAGAACAAGGCCCTCCACGGCCTGTCCCGCACGCTGGTGGCGAACATGATCACCGGCGTGACCACGGGTTACACCAAGGCGCTCGAGATCAGCGGTGTCGGTTACCGCGTCCAGGCGAAGGGCTCCAACCTGGAGTTCGCCCTGGGCTACAGCCACCCGATCCTCATCGAGGCTCCGGAAGGCATCACCTTCAAGGTCGAGTCGCCCACGAAGCTCAGCGTCGAGGGCATCGACAAGCAGAAGGTCGGCGAGGTAGCCGCCAACATCCGCAAGCTGCGGAAGCCCGACCCGTACAAGGCCAAGGGCGTCAAGTACGCGGGCGAGGTCATCCGCCGCAAGGTCGGAAAGGCTGGTAAGTAGCCATGGCATACGGTGTGAAGATCGCCAAGGGCGACGCGTACAAGCGTGCCGCTCTCAAGCGCCGCCACATCCGCGTCCGCAAGCACATCTCCGGTTCGCCGGAGCGTCCTCGCTTGGTCGTGACGCGTTCCAACCGCCACATCGTGGCCCAGGTCATCGACGACATCGCGGGCCACACGCTCGCGTCGGCGTCGACCCTGGACACCTCGATCCGTGGTGGCGAGGGTGACAAGAGCGCCCAGGCCCAGCAGGTCGGCGCCCTGGTCGCCGAGCGTGCCAAGGCCGCAGGCGTCGAGGCCGTCGTGTTCGACCGCGGTGGTAACCAGTACGCCGGGCGGATTGCCGCTCTGGCTGACGCCGCCCGTGAAGCCGGGCTGAAGTTCTAAGCCCCGGTTCCTACGCACAGCGTCCGTAACAGAGAGAGGTAATTCCAATGGCTGGACCCCAGCGCCGCGGAAGCGGTGCCGGTGGCGGCGAGCGGCGGGACCGGAAGGGCCGTGACGGTGGCGCCAGCGCCGCCGAGAAGACCGCGTACGTCGAGCGCGTCGTCGCGATCAACCGCGTCGCCAAGGTTGTGAAGGGTGGTCGTCGCTTCAGCTTCACCGCGCTGGTCGTGGTGGGCGATGGTGACGGCACCGTCGGTGTCGGATACGGCAAGGCCAAGGAAGTTCCCGCGGCCATCGCCAAGGGTGTCGAAGAGGCCAAGAAGAACTTCTTCAAGGTCCCGCGCATCCAGGGCACCATCCCTCACCCGATCACGGGCGAGAAGGCCGCGGGCGTCGTCCTGCTCAAGCCGGCGTCCCCCGGTACCGGCGTTATCGCCGGTGGCCCGGTGCGTGCCGTGCTCGAGTGCGCAGGCGTTCACGACATCCTGTCGAAGTCGCTTGGTTCGTCCAACGCGATCAACATCGTGCACGCGACCGTGGCGGCCCTCCAGGGCCTGCAGCGTCCCGAGGAGATCGCGGCCCGCCGCGGTCTGCCCCTCGAGGACGTCGCCCCCGCGGCTCTGCTTCGTGCACGTGCGGGAGCGGGTGCGTAATGGCTCGCCTCAAGATCACGCAGACGAAGTCGTACATCGGCAGCAAGCAGAACCACCGCGACACCCTGCGTTCGCTCGGGCTCAAGCGCCTGAACGACTCGGTTGTCAAGGAGGACCGCCCCGAGTTCCGCGGAATGGTTCAGACCGTCCGCCACCTCGTGACGGTTGAGGAGGTTGACTGACATGGCGGAGAACAGCCCGCTGAAGGCCCACAACCTCCGGCCTGCCCCGGGCGCCAAGACCGCCAAGACCCGTGTGGGTCGTGGTGAGGCGTCCAAGGGTAAGACCGCAGGCCGTGGTACCAAGGGTACGAAGGCTCGTTACCAGGTTCCGGAGCGCTTCGAGGGTGGCCAGATGCCCCTCCACATGCGTCTCCCGAAGCTCAAGGGCTTCAAGAACCCGTTCCGCACGGAGTACCAGGTCGTGAACCTGGACAAGCTCGCGACGCTCTACCCCGAGGGTGGAGAGGTCACGGTGGCCGACCTGGTCGCCAAGGGCGCTGTGCGCAACAACCACCTCGTCAAGGTCCTCGGACAGGGCGAGATCTCCGTGGCACTGCAGGTTTCGGTTGACGCCGTCTCCGGCTCCGCCAAGGAGAAGATCACCGCCGCCGGCGGTACGGTCACCGAGCTCGTCTGAGCCGCGGGACAGAACTGAGCCTGGCCGGCTGCCTCTTCGGAGGTGGCCGGCCAGGCTTTTCTGCGTTTGTGCCGCTGTACGGGAACCGTAAAGGCTCGGGAAAGGTTGAACGGGTGTCCACCGCACCGGCGGTGGGGGAGCGGAGGGGCGTTCACGTCCCAAATGGTGTGGCTTGGCCGGTCTTTCGCGGCGCGGGCCGGGAAGCGGACCGTACACCGGTGTGCGGCGCGTGTTTCCTGCTCAGTCCTGGGCCGGGTAGGGTGGCGCCGTTAATCTTTTGTGGCCTCCTTACGATGTAGGGCTGCCTTGTATCCGATCCCATCCAGTCCCATCCAGACCCGTCGCCTCTGACGCATAGCGCGGGGGTCGCAGGAGGCACCGTGTTCACCGCGTTCGCCCGAGCGTTCAAGACGCCCGACCTGCGCAAGAAGCTGCTCTTCACGCTCGGCATCATCGTGATCTATCGGCTCGGGGCGCACGTCCCGGCCCCTGGAGTCGACTACTCGAAGGTGCAGCAGTGCATCGACCAGGCCGACTCGGGTGGCCTCCTCGGTCTGATGCAGATGTTCAGCGGTGGCGCCCTGCTGCAGATCACCATCTTCGCGCTCGGCATCATGCCGTACATCACGGCGAGCATCATTCTCCAGCTGCTGACCGTCGTGATCCCGCGCCTGGAAGCCCTGAAGAAGGAGGGGCAGTCCGGCACGGCGAAGATCACGCAGTACACGCGTTATCTGACGGTCGCGCTGGCCATCCTCCAGGGCACCGGCCTGGTCGCCACCGCCCGTAGCGGTGCGCTCTTCCAGAACTGTTCCGTGGGCAGCCAGATCGTCGCGGACAAGTCGATCTTCACCACGATCATCATGGTCCTCACGATGACCGCCGGTACGGCCGCCGTCATGTGGCTCGGTGAGCTGATCACCGACCGCGGCATCGGCAACGGCATGTCGATCCTCATGTTCATCTCGATCGCGGCCACGTTCCCCGGCGCCCTGTGGGCCATCAAGGAGAGCGGCAAGCTGGCCGACGGCTGGATCGAGTTCGGCACGGTCATCCTCATCGGCTTCGTGATGGTCGGCCTCGTCGTCTTCGTCGAGCAGGCCCAGCGCCGCATTCCGGTGCAGTACGCGAAGCGCATGATCGGACGCCGGTCCTACGGCGGTACGTCCACGTACATCCCGCTGAAGGTGAACCAGGCGGGTGTGATCCCGGTCATCTTCGCCTCGTCGCTGCTCTACATCCCGGCGCTGATCGTCCAGTTCTCCAACTCGCAGGCGGGCTGGGCGACCTGGATCACGGACAACTTCGTGACCGGTGACCACCCGTACTACATCGCGACGTACTTCGTCCTGATCGTGTTCTTCGCCTTCTTCTATGTCGCTATTTCGTTCAACCCCGACGAAGTCGCGGACAACATGAAGAAGTATGGTGGCTTCATCCCGGGTATCCGGGCAGGTCGACCTACTGCCGAGTACCTGAGCTACGTGCTCAACAGGATCACTTGGCCGGGCTCGCTGTATCTGGGCCTGATCGCTCTGGTGCCGACGATGGCGTTGGCAGGCTTCGGCGGGGCTAACCAGAACTTCCCCTTCGGCGGGACGAGCATCCTCATCATCGTGGGTGTGGGTCTGGAAACCGTGAAGCAGATCGAGAGTCAGCTCCAGCAGCGCAATTACGAAGGGTTCCTCCGCTGATGCGAATCGTCCTCGTCGGGCCTCCGGGTGCCGGCAAGGGAACGCAGGCTGCGTACCTTGCTCAGAACCTCTCGATTCCGCACATCTCCACGGGCGACCTCTTCCGCGCCAACATGAGCCAGGGCACCGACCTTGGCAAGCAGGCCCGCGAGTACATCGACGCGGGACAGCTGGTGCCGGACGAGGTCACCATCGGGATGGCCAAGGACCGTATGGCCCAGTCGGACGCCGTGGGCGGCTTCCTGCTGGACGGCTTCCCGCGGAACGTGGGCCAGGCCGAAGCCCTTGACGTGATGCTCAAGGACGAGGGCGTGAAGCTGGACGCGGTGCTCGACCTCGAGGTCCCCGAGGACGAGGTCGTGAAGCGGATCGCGGGTCGCCGCGTCTGCCGCAAGGACAGCGCGCACGTCTTCCACCTCTCGTACAGCCCGCCGAAGACCGAGGGCGTCTGCGACGTCTGCGGCGGCGAGCTGTACCAGCGGCACGATGACAGCGAGGAGACGGTCCGTACGCGGCTGGAGGTCTACCACACGCAGACCGAGCCGATCATCGACTACTACCGGGCCCAGGGCCTCGTGGTGACCATCTCCGCGCTGGGCGAGGTCGCGGACGTGACCGCCCGCTCCATGGAGGCGCTGAAGGCCTCCCGCGAGGGCTGAGCGTCACCCCCGCACCACCCGTAGTGCAAGCCGGCCGCGGCGCCTCTCAGGGCGCCGCGGCCGACTGCTTGCGCCCGTATCGTTGAACACGCCGAGCCGTACCCCGTCACCGTCGATGCAGAGAGGCGCCGAGCAATGGTGCAGATCAAGACCCCCGAGCAGATCGCGAAGATGCGCGAGGCGGGCCTGGTGGTCGCTGCCATCCACGCCGCCACCCGTGAGGCGGCCGTGCCCGGGGCCACCACGCACGACCTGGACCAGGTCGCCCGCAAGGTGATCGCCGACCACGGCGCCAAGTCGAACTTCCTCGGGTACGGCGGGTTCCCCGCGACCATCTGCACCTCGGTCAACGAGGTCGTCGTCCACGGCATCCCGGACGAGAAGACGGTTCTGAAGGACGGCGACATCATCTCGATCGACGCCGGCGCGATCGTCGACGGCTGGCACGGCGACGCGGCCTACACCGCCTTCGTGGGCACCGGTCACGCTCCGGAGCTGATCGAGCTCTCCCGGGTGACCGAGGAGTCCATGTGGGCCGGGATCGCCGCGATGAAGGTGAACAACCGCCTCGTCGACATCTCCCGGGCGATCGAGTCCTACATCCGCCGCCAGCCCCGCCCGGCGACCGGCAAGTACGGGATCATCGAGGACTTCGGCGGCCACGGCATCGGTACCGAGATGCACATGGACCCGCATCTGCTGAACTACGTCTCCCGCAAGCGCGGCAAGGGCATCAAGCTGGTCCCGGGCGTCTGCCTGGCGATCGAGCCCATGGTCTCGCTCGGCACGGCGCGGACGGAGACCCTGAGCGACGACTGGACGGTCATCACGACGGACGGCACCTGGTCCTCGCACTGGGAGCACTCCATCGCGCTGACCGAGCAGGGCCCGCTGGTCCTGACCGCCCCGGACTGCGGCAGGGCGAAGCTCGCGGAGTACGGCGTGGAGGCGGCGCCCGACCCGCTCGGGTGATGTGACCCTTCCGGGAGGTCTAAGGATCACCCCGGCTGGGCAAACTTGACGGATTCGTCTTTTGGAGTCCGCTGACGTAGACTGACTCGTCGGCTCTCGTGCATCAGTGTGCCCGCATATCAGCACACCGACAATCAAGAGCCGATCAAGGTAGCCGATTCGAAAGGCGAAGCGTGGCCAAGAAGCAAGGTGCCATCGAGATTGAGGGCACCGTGATCGAGTCCCTCCCGAACGCAATGTTCAAGGTGGAGCTCCAGAACGGTCACAAGGTCCTGGCGCACATCAGCGGCAAGATGCGGATGCACTACATCCGCATCCTCCCGGATGACCGGGTCGTGGTGGAGCTCTCTCCGTACGACCTGACGCGTGGCCGGATCGTCTACCGCTACAAGTAGATCTTGCCGGCACCCCGTTTCGGCGGGTGATGGCACTGACCCGGAGAACCTGACATCCCATGAAGGTCAAGCCGAGCGTCAAGAAGATCTGCGACAAGTGCAAGGTGATCCGCCGTCACGGTCGGGTCATGGTCATCTGCGACAACCTGCGCCACAAGCAGCGCCAGGGCTGACGCACGACCGCCTGCATCTCGCAGCTCTTCGCGCGACGCACGTAATACGTACATACGCAGAGCCCGTCCAAGCCACGGCTGACGACACCTCCGGCGGGGGCCGGGGACCCGGACGTACCACTGCTCCTCGTGAGCGGTCGGCGGTCGGGAGTGGCACTGCGGAAGACCCCCGATCTAACAACTGGAGCCATTGAATGGCACGCGTTTCAGGTGTTGACATCCCGCGCGAAAAGCGCGTGGAGGTTGCCCTCACCTACGTCTTCGGTATCGGGCGCACCCGATCCAAGGAGATCCTCGCCTCGACCGGCGTAAACCCGGACGCCCGCGTCCGCGACCTTGCCGAGGAAGACCTCGTCAAGATCCGCGAGTACGTGGACGCCAACCTCCGCACCGAGGGTGACCTCCGCCGCGAGGTCCAGGGCGACATTCGCCGCAAGATCGAGATCGGCTGCTACCAGGGCATTCGTCACCGCCGTGGTCTGCCGGTCCACGGTCAGCGCACCAGCACGAACGCGCGTACCCGCAAGGGCCCGCGTCGCGCCATCGCCGGTAAGAAGAAGCCGGGCAAGAAGTAGTCCTCAGCGGACGCACTGCGGACCTCCGGTTCTCCGGAACCCGCAGCAACCAGCGGTCTTCGCTGTAGGACCGATCACCTCCCCTCTCCATCTGGAGTCAAGACATGCCCCCCAAGGGTCGTCAGGGCGCAGCCAAGAAGGTGCGTCGCAAGGAAAAGAAGAACGTCGCTCACGGCCACGCGCACATCAAGAGCACGTTCAACAACACCATCGTCTCGATCACGGACCCCTCGGGCAACGTGATCTCCTGGGCCTCCGCCGGCCACGTCGGCTTCAAGGGCTCGCGCAAGTCCACCCCCTTCGCCGCGCAGATGGCCGCCGAGTCGGCCGCCCGCCGCGCGCAGGAGCACGGCATGCGCAAGGTCGACGTCTTCGTCAAGGGTCCCGGCTCCGGCCGTGAGACCGCGATCCGCTCCCTCCAGGCCACGGGCCTGGAGGTCGGTTCGATCCAGGACGTCACCCCGACGCCGCACAACGGCTGCCGTCCGCCGAAGCGTCGCCGCGTCTGATGCGTCGCGGCCGGTGACGGCCGTGCGTCAGTAGCGTTCGGTCCGGGCGGTACACCTCTTACGGGGCGTGCCGCCCGTACCCTTGTTACATCTGTCGGGCATCAAATAGTGGGTGCCCACGACTGAAGGATCACCGCATGCTTATCGCTCAGCGTCCGTCGCTGACCGAAGAGGTCGTCGACGAGTTCCGCTCCCGGTTCGTGATCGAGCCGCTGGAGCCGGGCTTCGGCTACACCCTCGGCAACTCCCTCCGCCGCACCCTCCTCTCCTCGATCCCCGGTGCCGCTGTCACCAGCATCCGGATCGACGGGGTCCTGCACGAGTTCACCACCGTGCCGGGCGTCAAGGAGGACGTGACCGACCTCATCCTCAACATCAAGCAGCTGGTCGTCTCCTCGGAGCACGACGAGCCCGTCGTGATGTACCTGCGCAAGCAGGGCCCGGGTCTGGTCACCGCCGCCGACATCGCGCCCCCGGCCGGTGTCGAGGTGCACAACCCCGACCTCGTTCTCGCCACGCTCAACGGCAAGGGCAAGCTGGAGATGGAGCTGACCGTCGAGCGCGGTCGCGGCTACGTCTCCGCCGTCCAGAACAAGCAGGTCGGCCAGGAGATCGGCCGGATCCCGGTCGACTCCATCTACTCGCCGGTGCTCAAGGTCACGTACAAGGTCGAGGCGACCCGTGTCGAGCAGCGCACCGACTTCGACAAGCTGATCGTCGACGTCGAGACCAAGCAGGCCATGCGTCCCCGTGACGCCATGGCGTCGGCCGGTAAGACCCTGGTCGAGCTGTTCGGTCTGGCGCGCGAGCTCAACATCGACGCCGAGGGCATCGACATGGGCCCGTCCCCGACGGACGCCGCGCTCGCCGCCGATCTCGCCCTGCCGATCGAGGAGCTGGAGCTCACCGTTCGGTCGTACAACTGCCTCAAGCGCGAGGGCATCCACTCCGTGGGTGAGCTCGTGGCCCGTTCCGAGGCGGACCTGCTCGACATCCGCAACTTCGGCGCCAAGTCGATCGACGAGGTCAAGGCGAAGCTGGCCGGTATGGGCCTCGCGCTCAAGGACTCGCCTCCCGGCTTCGACCCGACCGCCGCCGCCGACGCCTTCGGCGCCGACGACGACGCGGACGCCGGTTTCGTGGAGACCGAGCAGTACTGAGTCGCCTCCGGCAGGGGTGCCCCGGTTTTCAGGGTGCCCCCGGGCCGGGGCCGAGGCTTTGTCCTCAATCGCCGGACGGGCTTGATCTTGGCTGATGTCCGGCGAACGCCGGACGGGCTGGAGTGTGGCTGATGCCGGACTCCGCGCCCTGACGGCAGCTACGACTTCCGGGAGGCGTCCGCCTCGCGGGAACTGACACCGGTACCTGATACGGCCGGTGCAGCACACAAGGAGAATCACCATGCCGCGTCCCGCAAAGGGTGCCCGTCTGGGCGGCAGCGCCGCGCACGAGCGTCTGCTCCTCGCCAACCTGGCGAAGTCGCTGTTCGAGCACGGCCGCATCACGACGACCGAGGCCAAGGCCCGTCGCCTGCGTCCGGTCGCCGAGCGCCTCGTCACCAAGGCGAAGAAGGGCGACATCCACAACCGTCGCCTGGTGCTCCAGACGATCACGGACAAGAGCATCGTCCACACGCTCTTCACCGAGATCGCTCCCCGATACGAGAACCGCCCCGGTGGTTACACCCGTATCACCAAGATCGGCAACCGTCGTGGCGACAACGCCCCGATGGCGGTCATCGAGCTGGTCGAGGCGCTGACCGTGGCCCAGCAGGCCACCGGTGAGGCCGAGGCCGCGACGAAGCGTGCGGTCAAGGAAGACGCCCTCAAGAAGGACGAGGCCCCCGCGGCCGAGTCCGTCGAGGACGCCAAGCCGGCCGACGACGCGGAGTCCAAGGACGCCTGAGCGTTCTGAGACACCACGGGACGGGCCCGCATCTCCCTTCGGGGCGGTGCGGGCCCGTTCTGCTGACCAGGGGAGTCGAGAGGATGACGCGGTGAGTGACGAGGCGGAGCCCGGTTTCGTACGGGTGCGGCTGGACCTGGCCTACGACGGCAAGGACTTCTCCGGCTGGGCGAAGCAGACCAGCCGGCGCACGGTGCAGGGCGAGATCGAGGACGCGCTGCGTACCGTGACCCGCTCCGCCGTGACGTACGACCTGACGGTGGCCGGCCGGACGGACGCCGGGGTGCACGCGCGCGGTCAGGTGGCCCACGTGGACCTGCCCGAGGCGGTGTGGGCCGAGCACGAGGAGAAGCTGCTGCGGCGGCTGGCGGGCCGGCTGCCGCTGGATGTACGGATCTGGCGCGCGGCCCCCGCACCGGCCGGGTTCAACGCCCGGTTCTCCGCGCTGTGGCGGCGGTACGCGTACCGGGTGGGGGACCGGCCCGGCGGTGTCGATCCGCTGACCCGGGGTCATGTGCTGTGGCACGACCGGCCGTTGGACGTGGACGCGATGAACGAGGCGGCCGCGCTGATGGTGGGCGAGCACGACTTCGCCGCGTACTGCAAGAAGCGTGAGGGCGCGACGACCATCCGCACGCTCCAGAAGCTGAGTTGGGTACGGGACCCGGCGTCCGGGGTGCTGACCGCGACCGTGCAGGCGGACGCGTTCTGCCACAACATGGTGCGGGCGCTGATCGGGGCGGCGTTGTTCGTCGGCGACGGGCGGCGGCCGGCCGGGTGGCCCGCCGAGGTGCTCGCCGCGAAGGTGCGCGACCCCGGGGTGCACGTGGTGCGCCCGCACGGGCTGACGCTGGAGGAAGTGGCGTACCCGGCCGACGCGTTGCTGGCGGCCCGTGCCGTGGAGGCGCGGAACGTGCGGACGTTGCCGGGGGCGGGCTGCTGCTGAGCGTTGCCCCGGCGTGAACTCCCGTTCGCCGGGCGGGAGTTCGGAGTCGAGGGTGGCGGCTCCTCTGTCAGCCGTTGGGCGCGGCGGCGGCCTGGGAGGCCTGGAGCTGACCCCGGCGGTGGATCTGGCGGAAGGTGAAGTTCGTCAGGTCCTTGTTGACCGCGTAGACGTCCTTGTCGGCGGTGGTGACCCGCTTGCCGTTCACGAAGCCGGAGACGGCGAAGTAGGCGTAGCGGCCGTAGGAGTTGGCGGTGCGCAGGCAGACCGTGCCGCCCCGGCAGAAGGTGTCGACGCCGCCGCCGCTGAGGGAGGCGATGCCGCCCGAGCTCTGGTCGACGGCCTTCTTCGCGCGGGCCTCCGAAGCGAAGACGGCGATGCCGACGGTGACCGCCACGCCGTCCTTGCGGTAGGTGGCCCGGATGAGCTGCCCGCAGCCGTTGTTCGTGAGGACCGGGCCGAGGGCGCCCTGGGTGCCCGTCGCGCACTTCGCGGAGGTGCTCGTCGCGCCCTTGAGGTGGACGCGGTCGCCCATGGTGAGCTTCTTGCCGGGGAAGAACCCCTCCACGGTGATCGGCGCCTTGTCCTTCTCGGCGCTGGAGATGTAGTCCTTGGGATCCGGCGGGGGCGGCGGTGCGACCGAGGAGAACGAGGGCGCGGGCGCCGAGGTGTCCTCGGGGAGTTCGGCGGGTGCGGGCAACTGGCTCGCGTTCTTGTCCGCCTTGCCCGTGCCGCCGCCGTTCGACGTGACCACGGCCGTCGTCACGATCGCGCCTATCGCCACGGTGGCCAGCGCGCCACCGCCGATCATCATCAGCTTCTTCCGGCGGGCGCGCGCCGCGGATTCCTCCGCCAGCGCCGCCCAGTCCGGAGTCCCGTCGCCCCCGGGCCCCCAGGAGGCCCCCCCTTGCCCAAAGCTCATGCGCGCAGTTTAGGGGGTGACGTAAACCGGTTGGGCCAGGAGTTCGCGGACCGTGACAATGCTCTGTATGGGACATCTCGAAGCAGGCCACCTGGAGTACTACCTACCGGACGGGCGGGTGCTGCTCGGCGATGCCTCGTTCCGGGTGGCCGACGGGGCCGTCGTCGCGCTCGTCGGGGCGAACGGGGCGGGCAAGACGACCTTGCTGCGGCTGCTCGCCGGTGAGCTCCAGCCGCACGGCGGCACGGTGTCGGTGAGCGGCGGGCTCGGCGTGATGCCGCAGTTCGTGGGCTCGGTGCGGGACGAGCGGACGGTGCGGGACCTGTTGGTCTCCGTGGCCCAGCCCCGGATCAAGGAGGCCGCCAAGGCCGTCGACGCGGCCGAGGAACGCATTCTCACCGTCGACGACGAGGCCGCGCAGATGGCGTACGCGCAGGCGCTGAGCGACTGGGCGGAGGCACGCGGTTACGAGGCCGAGACGGTCTGGGACATGTGCACCATGGCCGCGCTGGGCGTCCCGTACGAGAAGGCGCAGTGGCGCGAGGTCCGCACGCTCAGCGGCGGTGAGCAGAAGCGGCTGGTGCTTGAGGCGCTGCTGCGCGGGCCCGACGAGGTCCTGCTGCTCGACGAGCCGGACAACTATCTGGACGTGCCCGGCAAGCGGTGGCTGGAGGGGAAGCTGAAGGAGACCCGTAAGACGGTTCTCTTCGTCTCCCACGACCGGGAGCTGCTGTCCCGTGCCGCCGAGAAGATCGTCAGCGTCGAGCCGAGCCCGGCGGGCAGCGACGTATGGGTGCACGGCGGCGGCTTCGCCACGTACCACGACGCGCGCAAGGAGCGCTTCGCCCGGTTCGAGGAGCTGCTGCGGCGCTGGCAGGAGGAGCACGCCCGGCTGAAGGCGCTCGTCCTGCGGATGCGGCAGCAGGCGGCGAACAGCCCCGACATGGCGAACCGCTACCACGCGATGCAGACGCGCTTCAAGAAGTTCGAGGAGGCCGGCCCGCCGCCGGAGCCGCCGCGCGAGCAGGACATCAGGATGCGGCTGCGCGGCGGGCGGACCGGTGTGCGGGCGGTGACCTGCGAGGGCCTGGAGCTGACCGGGCTGATGAAGCCGTTCGACCTGGAGATCTATTACGGGGAGCGGGTCGCGGTCCTCGGCTCCAACGGGTCGGGCAAGTCGCACTTCCTGCGGCTGCTGGCCGGTGAGCCGGTGGCGCACACGGGGGAGTGGAAGCTCGGGGCGCGGGTCGTGCCCGGGCACTTCGCCCAGACGCACGCGCATCCGGAGCTGCTCGGCAAGACGCTGGTGGAGATCCTCTGGACCGAGCACGCCAAGGACCGGGGCGGGGCGATGTCGGTGCTGCGGCGCTACGAGCTGGAGCGGCAGGGGGACCAGCCGTTCGAGAAGCTGTCCGGCGGGCAGCAGGCGCGGTTCCAGATCCTGCTCCTGGAGCTGGCCGGCACGACGGCGCTGCTGCTGGACGAGCCGACGGACAACCTGGACCTGGAGTCGGCGGAGGCGTTGCAGGACGGGTTGGAGGTGTACGACGGCACGGTGATGGCCGTCACGCACGACCGGTGGTTCGCGAAGTCCTTCGACCGGTATCTGGTCTTCGGGTCGGACGGGGTCGTGCGGGAGACGGCGGAGCCGGTGTGGGACGAGCGGAGGGTTCAGCGGGTGCGGTGACCTTGGGCGGTCGGCGGTCGGCGGTCGGCGGCGGGGGGCGGGGTCCGGGTGCCGATGGGCGCGGGGTGCGGAGTGTGGGCCGTGCGGCACCGTTGCGGGGGCGCTGCCCCCGGGCCCCCGCGCCTCAAACGCCGGCGGGGCTGGAACGGTCGCCTCAAGCGCCGGCGGGGCTGGAACGGTCGCCTCAAGCGCCGGTGGGGCTGGGGTGGTGTGGGGCGGGGCTGGAAAGGGTCGCCTTAAACGCCGGCTGGGTTGGTGTGGGGCGGGGCTGGAACGGTCGCCTCAAGCGCCGGCGGGGCTGGGAAGGTGTGGGGCTGGGACAGGGGCGTTTTGACCCGTGCGGGGGGTCCCCGGTAGGCTCTCGGTTTGTTATACGTATTGGCTTCGTCGTTCTCACGCGAAGGGCCTTACGTAGGTTCCCTGGAGCAGTTACCAGTGGCTCGCATACGGGCAGCGTCCCCGGCATTGTGAGCCCCAGCTGCATGATCGCTTCAGAGGTGCCGTGTGTCTGGATCCCATCCACTGAAGAAGCGAAGGCTGCGAAGTGCGTACGTACAGCCCCAAGCCCGGCGATGTCACGCGCCAGTGGCACATCATTGACGCTCAGGACATCGTCCTGGGCCGTCTGGCCACCACGGCTGCGAACCTCCTCCGAGGCAAGCACAAGGCGATTTACGCCCCCCACATGGACATGGGCGACTTCGTCATCATCATCAACGCCGACAAGGTTCACCTGTCCGGCAACAAGAAGACCCAGAAGATGGCGTACCGCCACTCGGGCTTCCCGGGCGGTCTCCGTTCGGTGCGCTACGACGAGCTGCTCGCGAAGAACCCCGAGAAGGCCGTCGAGAAGGCCATCAAGGGCATGATCCCCAAGAACACCCTGGGCCGTCAGATGCTCTCGAAGCTCAAGGTCTACGCGGGCGACCAGCACCCGCACGCTGCTCAGCAGCCGGTCCCGTTCGAGATCACCCAGGTCGCGCAGTAGTACCGGCCACCCCCTAAGACATACAGAAAGATCTGAGGAGAATCGTGGCCGAGACCACTGTTGAGACGACCGCCGACGACACGGCGGGCACCGAGGGCGAGGAGACCTTCGCCGAGGTGACCACCTTCGAGTCGGAGGTCCCCGTCGAGGGTGAGTACACCTCCGAGTCGCTCGCGGGCCGCTTCGGCGACCCGCAGCCCGCGGCCGGCCTTGGCCGTCGCAAGAACGCCATCGCCCG
Source organism: Streptomyces sp. NPDC017520 (assembly GCF_044329855.1). Lineage (NCBI taxonomy): Bacteria > Bacillati > Actinomycetota > Actinomycetes > Kitasatosporales > Streptomycetaceae > Streptomyces > Streptomyces sp. NPDC017520. The sequence goes on along the minus strand of NZ_JBIRKB010000013.1, from coordinate 149,100 downwards.
TGTCCGGATCATCCCGGGCACCGGCAAGTGGAAGATCAACGGTCGCACCCTTGAGGACTACTTCCCCAACAAGGTGCACCAGCAGGAAGTCAACGAGCCCTTCAAGGTTCTCGAGCTCGACGGTCGCTACGACGTCGTGGCCCGCATCTCGGGTGGCGGTGTCTCCGGTCAGGCCGGCGCCCTGCGCCTCGGTGTGGCCCGCTCGCTGAACGAGGCGGACGTGGACAACAACCGCGCCATCCTGAAGAAGAACGGCTTCCTCTCCCGCGACGACCGTGCGGTCGAGCGCAAGAAGGCCGGTCTCAAGAAGGCCCGTAAGGCCCCGCAGTACAGCAAGCGCTAAATATCGCCTGCTCGACTGTCACGTTCGCCCCGGCAGCACATTCTGTGCTGCTGGGGCGTTCGTTTATCGGCGCTCGTGGGCGTATAACGGCATAAGACGTTCATCGGACCGGGTGGGAGCGCGGCCCGATGAGCGCCGTCGCGCATCCGGCGGCAGGTCGGTCGCGCCATGCCGCCCGGCGTGCCTTTTTGCGCTTTTCCCTTGCTTTCGTTGTTTGGTTGCTCAGTTCGTTTCGTTTGCTGTGCAGTGGTTGTTTGTGGTTTCGGAGCACTTCGGAGGACACCAGTGGGACGACTCTTCGGTACGGACGGAGTACGCGGTGTCGCCAACGCCGATCTGACGGCCGAGCTCGCGCTCGGCCTCTCGGTCGCGGCGGCGCACGTACTCGCCGAGGCCGGCACCTTCGCGGGCCATCGCCCGACCGCCGTGGTCGGACGGGATCCGCGGGCCTCCGGAGAGTTCCTGGAGGCCGCCGTCGTGGCGGGCCTGGCCAGCGCCGGTGTGGACGTGCTGCGCGTCGGGGTCCTGCCGACGCCCGCCGTGGCGTATCTGACCGGCTCGCTCGGCGCGGACATCGGCGTGATGCTCTCCGCCAGTCACAACGCGATGCCCGACAACGGCGTCAAGTTCTTCGCGCGTGGCGGCCACAAGCTCGCCGACGAGCTGGAGGACCGGATCGAGACGGTCTACGAGCAGCACCGCACCGGTGAGCCGTGGAGCCGCCCGACCGGCGCCGGCGTCGGCCGGGTCACCGACTACACGGAGGGCTTCGACCGGTACGTCGCCCACCTCATCGGCGTCCTGCCCAACCGGCTCGACGGGCTCAAGGTCGTCCTGGACGAGGCGCACGGCGCCGCCGCCCGGGTCTCGCCCGAGGCGTTCGCGCGGGCCGGGGCCGAGGTCGTCACCATCGGGGCGGACCCGGACGGCCTCAACATCAACGAAGGCTGCGGCTCCACCCACCTGGAGCTGCTGCGTGCCGCCGTCGTCGAGCACGGGGCCGACCTCGGCATCGCGCACGACGGCGACGCCGACCGCTGCCTCGCGGTGGACGCGGCGGGCGAGGAGGTCGACGGCGACCAGATCCTCGCCGTGCTGGCCCTCGCGATGCGGGACGCCGGTCAGCTGCGCAAGGACACCGTCGTCGGCACCGTGATGTCGAACCTCGGCTTCAAGCTGGCCATGGAGCGCGAGGGCATCCGGCTCGTCCAGACGGCGGTCGGCGACCGGTACGTCCTGGAGTCGATGAAGGCCGAGGGATTCGCGCTCGGCGGTGAGCAGTCCGGGCACGTCATCGTCCTGGACCACGCCACGACCGGCGACGGCACGCTGACCGGCCTGATGCTGGCGGCCCGCGTCGCCGCCACGGGCCGGAGCCTCGCCGAGCTGGCCGGCGTCATGCAGCGCCTGCCGCAGGTCCTCATCAACGTCCCCGACGTCGACAAGACCCGGGTCAACACCTCCGCCGAGCTGGCCACCGCGGTCGTCGAGGCGGAGCGCGAGCTGGGCGAGACCGGGCGCGTACTGCTGCGCCAGTCGGGCACGGAGCCGCTGGTGCGGGTCATGGTCGAGGCCGCCGACATCGAGCAGGCGCGGGCCGTCGCGGGCCGGCTGGCCGATGTGGTGAAGTCCGCGCTGGGCTGAGCCCCGGGGACCCACCTGCCCTCATCCACCCGCTTGTGGAGAGCCCTCGGCGATTGATCCAGCCGTCTGCGGAAGCCCTCGGCGATTGATCCAGCCGTCTGCGGAAGCCCTCGGCGATTGATCCAGCCGTCTGCGGAAGCCCCCGGCGATCACGTGGATCCATGTGGTCGCCGGGGGCTTCCGCGCGCGGTGCCGGGTGGTCGTTGCGTAGCTACGCCGGGGGAAGGGCGGGGCGGGTGACGACGACCATCGCGGCATCGTCGTTCAGGTGTCCGCCGACATGGCGCAGCAGGTCGCGCCGGAAGCGGTCGAGAAAGGCGTCGGGGTCGCTCTCGTTCCAGCCGGTGATGCGCTCGGTGAGCGGGTAGAAGACGCCAGCGGTGTCGCGGGCCTCGGTGACGCCGTCCGTGTACAGCAGGAGGAGCTCTCCCGGCTCGAACGGGAAGCTGTCGACGTGATAGCGGGGATGCGCCAGTTCGCCCAGGCCCAGTGGGGGCGCGGGGCGACGGACGTCCATCGTCGTCGGTCGGCCGGCGCGCAGGATCACCGGCGGCGGGTGCCCGCAGGAGATCATCCGGACCGGGCCGTTCCGGTCGGGGATGTCCAGGACGATGGCCGTGACGAACGTTTCTCCGTAACGGCTCGTCTCGCCCGGTTCCACCAGGTCCCAGCACACGCTCCGGTCGAGGTAGGTCACCAGCTCGTCCAGGTCCGCCCGGCGGTGGGCGGCGACGCGAAACGCTCCGAGCAGCAGGGCCGCGTCGTTGACCGCGGTCATCCCCTTGCCCTGTACGTCGCCGACGATCAGCCGGGTCCCGGAGGAGGTCCGGGCCGCCGCGTACAGGTCCCCGCCGATCCGGGCCTCGGCCTCGGCGGCGAGGTAGAGGGCGGAGGCGCGCAGGGGGCCGAGCTTCCCGGGCAGTGGCGGCAGGACCACACGCTGGGCGACCTCGGACACGTACCGCACCTGCGTCAGCTCCTTCGCGCGACGTTCCCGCAGGACGCAGAAGACCACCAGGCTCGTGCCGACCAGGACCAGGGAGATGATCTGCGCCTCGTGGTTGGCCGAGAGCAGATCGTCGGGGTCGCGGATGACCCCGATGAGCGTCTGTGCGACGACCGCCAGCGCCGCGACCAGGCCCACCGTCCTGGGCCCGCCGAACGACGGCGTGATCGCCGGGGCCGCGACGAGCAGCGGACCGAGATGGATATCGGGCGGGGCGAGGACATCGACCACGGACACCGCGACGATCCACGCGATCGGGATGGCGGCCAGCGCCCACCGGGGGCGGGGACCTGTGCGGCGCTCGGACATGCCTCCTCTCTACACCGGCCCCGGGGGGCCCGCACCGGCAGCGCGGGCGGGCCGCGCCGCCGGGGAGCCCCGGGAGGGCCGGTCGCGCAACGGGGGGCCGCGACCGGGTCGGGCCGGTGGCGGAGGGAGGGAGGTGAGGGCGGCCCGGTGCGTCAGGCCCGTACGGCGGCGCCGGGCGTGTTCGCCGGGGGCTTCCGCGCACGCCGGACCTTCAACAGACCCTTCTGGAGCAGCAGCGTCAGCGTGCCCGCGAGGATGATCCCGCCGAGGTTGGCGAGCAGCTGCTGTCCGGAGCCGATGGTCTGCTGGTAGTCGGAGTAGCTGAACGCGACGGCCGCGTTGGCGGCGGCCGGGACGGTCGTCACCGAGATCGCCACCCCGATCAGCGCCCCGGACTTCGCGGAGGTGAGCGAGAGCGTCCCGGCGACGCCCGCGAGGAACGCCACCACGAACGACATCCAGTCCGGATGCCAGATGAACCCGGTATTGGGCCGGGGCTTGTCGATCATCCCGCTGTCGAAGAGGCCGAAGGCGTCCATCAGCCAGGCGAAGCCCGCGGTGATCAGCATCGCCAGGGCGAATCCGCCGACCAGCGCCCACAGCGACCGCGCCGCCAGGCGCGGGGCGCGCTGCACCACGGCCGTGGAGATCCCGGCCAGCGGACCGAACTCCGGGCCGACCGCCATCGCGCCCACGATCAGCACCGCGTTGTCGAGCATCACCCCGCAGGCGGCGAGCATGGTGGCGAGGGCGAGGAAGGAGACGTAGGTGACGGAGAACGTCGACTCCTCGTGCGTCGCCTCCGTCAGCTCCTCCCACAGCACCGCGTCGGCGCCGTCGCCCGGGGCCTCCTCCTCCGCCCGGTCGGCGTGGTCGGAGAGCGTCAGCTCCATGTTCTCCATGGTGATCGACCCGGTCCGGTCGATGCCGAGGCGGCGCAGCGCACCGATCAGCTCGTCGTCGGCCTCGCGCGCCACGTCGCACATCACCACGTCGCCGGCGGGGGAGCGGGCGACGCCCGGCAGGACCATCAGGTGGGCGGTGCCGGCGGTCGACTCCAGCAGGGCGACGACCTCGTCCGTGGTGTCGGCGGGCACGATCAGACGCAGGTGCAGCACGTGGGCGGTCTCCCCGTCGCGAAGCGGTCAGAGCTTGCGCAGGGACAGCTTCTGGACCTTGTGGTCCGGGCCCTTGCGGAGCACCAGGGTGGCACGGCCGCGCGTCGGAGCGACGTTCTCCAGCAGGTTCGGCTTGTTGATGGTCCGCCACATGGTGCGCGCGTAGTCCAGCGCCTCCTCCTCGGAGACCTGGGTGTACTTGCGGAAGTACGAGGACGGGTCCTGGAACGCGGTGGCGCGCAGCTTGCGGAAGCGGTTCAGGTACCAGGTCTCGATGTCCTCGGCGCGCGCGTCCACGTACACGCTGAAGTCGAAGTAGTCGGCGAGCCCGACCCTGGTGCGGCCGTCGCTGCCGGGCAGCGCGGGCTGGAGGACGTTGAGGCCCTCGACGATGAGGATGTCGGGGCGGCGCACGGTGAGCCGTTCGCCGGGGACGATGTCGTAGATCAGGTGTGAGTAGACGGGTGCGGTCACCTCGTCCTTGCCCGCCTTGATGTCGGCGACGAAGCGGGTCAGGGCACGCCGGTCGTAGGACTCCGGGAACCCTTTGCGGGAGGTCAGCCCGCGCGCCTTGAGCTCCTTCATCGGCAGCAGGAACCCGTCCGTGGTCACCAGCTCGACGCGCGGGTGCTCGGGCCAGCGGGCCAGCAGCGCCTGGAGGATACGGGCGCTGGTGGACTTCCCCACGGCGACGCTGCCCGCGACCCCTATGACGAACGGGGTGCCGCGCTGCGCCCCGTGCCCGTTCCCCGCGTCCCCGAGGAAGGTGTTCAGCGCGCCGCGCAGCCCGGAGGTGGCCTGGACGTACAGGTTGAGCAGCCGGGAGAGCGGCAGGTAGACGTCCCGCACCTCGTCCAGGTCGATGACGTCCCCGAGCCCCCGCAGCCGCTCCACCTCGTCGGCGGTCAGCGGCAGCGGCGTCTTGTCCCGCAGCGCGCTCCACTCGTCGCGCGAGAGGTCGACGTAGGGGGTCGGCGCGTGCTCGGGGCGACGGTGGGGGCTCCGTGCGGGGGAGGTGATCACCTGTTCATTGTTGCGGGAGTTTGAACGGAGTGGGGGGTGGGGTCGGTCACGTGGGTGGCGCCCCCGCACCGAAAGGCGCGAGGCGCCCCGACCAGCGACCATCGGTCCGGAAAACGCTGCCCGAGGCGCTGCGCGGCCATGCAGAGGCAGTGTCTGCACCTCTTGCTTGCGGTCATGACCACCAGACGCGGGACTACCGTGAATCACCTTGCAGTGCAATACACCAAGAGGTACCGTGGGGGCAAGCTGGTCGCCGCGGGCGGCTGGAAGTGGAGCCAGGTGACCTGGGGCAGACCGGGAGCCTGGCTCGGCGTCTTTCTGAGCTCCCTCCCTCAGCAGTCGGTGGACACGTCGAAGTCGATCAGTGTCTCGCCCAAAAGATCCGTGTAGCAGCTGTCACCCAGCCGCTGGGTGCGTACGGCTCCCGCGACGATGTCCGAGATCCACAGCAATGGTTCCTTGGCGCCGGGAATGTGTTCGGCTCGCATGACGGTGCCCCTGGGGAGCACGGTCTGCCGGACCGCGGCTATGGTGCGAACGTCCCGGGCGTTGAGTTCCTCCTGTCGTGCTTCCAGGCAGAGACGAGAGATGCCGAAGCCGTGAAGCTCCACGACGAGGGCGCTCAGACACTTGCTGCGAGCTCTCTCCTGCCTGCGCCGGGGAACGGGTGCGCCGATCGAGACGACGTGCAGCCCTTTCTGGGCAGCCACGATCTGAGCGGCGTCCTTGCGCTCGGTGCGGTCCATCTCGGTCCAGTGCAGCTTCGCCGTGTGACGCGGTCCTTTCAGACTCCGCATGGCCAGTCGGGCGTTGGCTTCGGAGGCAGGATCGAGAATCGTGCCGGCGATGATGTAGAAGCCGTCGGACTCGTGCTCGCGGAAAGACTCGTCCAGCCAGGCGGTTTTTCCCTCCTCGTTGCCGTTGTGGGTACGCGGACGTTCCCCCCTGAAAGTGCCGATGGGGTCACCTTCCCCGTCGGGTGGCCGCAGCCGCGGATTCCTCGGGTCCGTTGAACCCGCCATTTCCGCTCGCGCTGCCGGTGAGGCCCATGGCGGCCGCCTGCTTACGGAGCTTGCGGGGGCGCATGACGGCCGCCCGCTGGTACTGGTAGGCCATGGTGAAGCCGCTGGGCGCCAGCGGGGCCTTCCTGAACTCTTTTCGGCGCTCGACGAGACCGAGTCCAAGAAGACCTTTCAAACCACGCTCGTGGGTGTCGGCCGACCATCCGTACCACTTCGGAGCCTTCTCGGCGGGGAACTTCGACCAGTTCTTCTCGCGCAGAATCACCAGGAGCAACGCAAGGGACGGCAGGTCGACACGCTCGTCATAGCCCCTGGTCCAAAAGGCGGAGGGTATCTGCAGGTACAGGTCCTCTTCTGTCTTGCCCAGCGGCCGCTCGTAGGGGGAGCCGCTCCCGTCCTCGCGTAGCAGAGTGACTGTGATCGTCGTGCCGGAACGGCCGCAGCTGATCAGGTTTCGCTGCTGGAGCCGACGCAGAGCCCGCCAGGCGCCCGTGCGGGCGGCCTGCTCGGTGGCGGTTCGGTCGATGTCCATCATTCGTGCCCATACGGCGCTGTCGTGCCTTGTCGTCCAGCCAGCAGTGCCGTTGCTGCATGCGGCCACGATGAGGAGGTACGCCTTCAGCCCGCGCAGGTCCCGACCGGTTACGAACTCGCACAGCGGTCCGTGCCGACTTGCAGCGGTCCGGGGGGCCTGTACGAATGCCTTGCGCAGGGGCACATTGGCGCGGATCGAGCGGCGAAGGATTGCCGTGCGGGTGTCACGGCCGGTCGCCTTCACCGCCTGTACGTCCCGCTCGGTGAGCGAAATCGTCTTCATGCCGCCGAAGTTAGACGAACTGCCGTTGGGAGAACAACCAGTTCAGCTCCTCGCCACCCGTCCGCGTGAGCGGGTGCCTGAGAGAGTCAACTTGAGAGATCAAGCTGTAAGGACAACCTGTAACCACTGTGCAAGGACTGCTAGGGGACCGAGTACGTCCCAGCCTTTGATGCTGTACGTGCGGCACTGCCGGCCTCGGCGATACAGCGCTCATTGCCGACCACTTCGTCTTGTCGCTCCGTTATCCGCATCGAGATGCAGAGATCACCCCACCGGGCCGGGCGAGATGGCGGGCTGTACGCCGTCATCGCCCTCGCGTTGCCCGGATGTCGACGTTTGCCGAGGGCAGGGGCGGCTGCGGGCCCGGTGTCCGCTCCCCTGTGCCGGACACCGGGCCCGCGCCCGAGTTCTGTACGAGTCGTACGGTCAGGTTTTCCGGCCCTTGGCGTCGACGACGGCCGCCTTGGTCCTCGCGATGTCCATCAGGACGTCGCCGCGCTTGAGGACCATGGGTTCGGTGCCGTCGGGGCCGGAGATCTCGTGTGCCCTGGTGACGACCTCGCGCTCTCCCGCGTAGCTGTAGTCCACCGGGTCGACGAGGATCTCCCTGCGGCTGTTGTCCTGGCCGTTCTCGCGGGTCACGGCGATGACCTGGCGTCCGGAGGCGTCCCGGATCAGGTGGTCCGTCACGCCGACGCCCTCGACCGTGGCCAGCGCCCGGTAGATCCGGGCCAGCGCGCCCGGCGGTAGCGGGTACGACTGGAGCAGGACGGTCAGGGCGCGGAAGCTGTGGTCGTCCTTCTTCTCGCGAGGCCCGTCGGGGCCGCTGCCGGTGGGGAAGACCTCCCGCAGTTTCGCGAGGAGCGCCTCGGGGGCCTCGGGGAGGCCCGCGGCGATCCGGTAGGACTCGCGGGCGGTCCGGTAGTCGGAGTCGGACTCGTCGTTCTCCGCGGCCTTGTCGTCGTACGGGATCCAGGAGTCGGGGCTGTACGTCATGTCCATCTGCTCCCGGATCTCGGCGGGCACCTCCTCCCACTGCCTCTTCTGGTCGGGATCTTCCTCCCGCAGATAGATCCACTGGTCCGGGCGCGGCTCCGGCGGCACCTCCTGCCGCTCCAGGAAGTCCGCTGCCCCGCCCAGGGCGGCGGCGGGACTCGACAGGTCGAGGTCGCCCGCGACGGTTGCCGGACCCGCAGGCCGCGGCGAGGAGGGGGCCACGACCTGGGCGACGAAAAGTGCCGCCGCGGTGATCGCCACCACCGCGCCCAGCGAGGCGACCCGCCAGTCGGCCCACAGCCTGCGGGTCCGGCGGTTCCGGCCGGCGATGGCGTCGGTCAGGCGTTCGCGGCCGGGGGCGAGGGCGGCGCGGTCGGGGACGGGGGCGTCGGCGCGCAGCTCCCGCAGCCGGGTCATTTCGTCCATGACGGGTTCAGCTCCTGTCCGGCCGTGGCGGGTGATGCGTCGAGCGTCGGGTCGAGTGCCGAGGTGAACGCGGGGTCGGTGTTCAGCGACGCGCGGACCTTGCGGCGGGCCCGGTTCAGCCGGGATCGGACCGTGCCCAGCGGTATCCGCAGCGCGTCGGCCACCTCCTGGTAGCCGAGGTCCGCCCAGGCGACGAGCAGCAGGACGTGCCGGTCGCCGGGGGAGAGCGCGGCCAGCGCCCCCGCCAGTGGGGCCTGGACGGCCAGCCGGTCGTCCGAGCGGTCGCTCCAGGACGCGGCCACCGGGTCGTGGCCCGTGCGGGCCAGCGCCTTCAGCGCGCGGACCTCGGTACGGCGGTGCTTGCCGAGCAGGTTGGCGGCGATGCCGTACAGCCAGGGCCGGGCCAGCCGGTGGGCGGTGTCGTAGCGGTCCCGCGTACGGAACGCGATGAGGAACGTCTCGGCCGTGATGTCGTCCGCCGCGCCCTCCCCGAGGCGGCGGGCGGCGTAGCGGTGGATGTCCGGGGCGTGCCGGTCGTAGAGCCCGGCGAAGAGTTCGGGCTCGTCGAGAGACTGCGTGATGACGTCCGCGTCGTCTCTCGCCCGGCCCTCGCCCGTGCCCTCGCCTTCGTGCTCGGTGTCGGGGCGGGCCGGAGGTGGTCCGGTCACTGCGCCTCCAGGGGTGCGTCGGTCGGTGTGGCTGTCACCCCTGTTGCCCGCAGCGGCCGGAAAGGTTCACGGCCGGAAAGGTTCACAGGCGGTGAAGCGTCCCGTGAGACGTTTCACCGCCCGTCCGTTCCGCTCGCTCTAGGCGTCCTGCGGATACCAGCGCAGCTCGACCGTGTTGCCGTCCGGGTCGAGTACGTAGACCGAGGTGGCCGAGCCCCGGGCCCCGAAGCGGGGGACCGGGCCCTCCTTCACCGTGAACACCCCGGAGTCGATGACCTCCTGCCAGTCGAGCGGGTCGACGACGAGGCAGATGTGGTCCACGTTCGACTCGCCGCGCGGACGGTCGAGCAGGTCGATGATCGTGGTCGGGCTGACCCGGACCGAGGGGAACGGCACCTTGCCCGCCCGCCACTCCTCGACCCGTACGGGCTCCAGCCCCAGCGGCCCGCAGTAGAACGCGATGGCCCGCTCGACGTCCCCGACGTTGAGGACGAGGTGGTCGAAGTCCTTGACCCGCACGGTCGGCGGTACGGGCATGGTCAGGCCTCCGAGGCGTACGTGACGAAGTCCGCCCAGGCGGCCGGGGTGAAGCCGAGGTGGGGGCCGCCGGTGGGGAGTTGCTTGGAGTCGCGTACGTGGATGGAGGTGGGGGCGGCGGCGACCTCGACGCAATCAGGGCCGTCGTTGGTGCTGTAGCTGCTCTTGAACCAGGTCAGCTCGGTGCTGTTCATGACTCTCCCAGCAGTTTCTCGATGAATTCCCGTGACAGCCGGGGAGTGAGGCCTGGCACGGAACACGGGCCGTTCCCGCGCAAGACCGTCTGGGCGGAGGTGGCGCTCACCGGATCGTGACTGCCGCGACCCGGTGCACCGCGATCCGGTGGACCGCGATCCGGTGGACCGCGATCCGGTGGACCGGGACGCGCTTGGCCGCGACGTGGTGGACCGCGTCGCGGCCACCCGCGACGTAAAAGCTTTTGAGTACGTGTCTTTGAGCACTGGGGAAATAACCCAACCCGACCCTGGCCGGGCCAGTTGCTACGCCAGGGCGCGCGGGCGCGTGAGCGCGTGAACGCGTGAGCGCGCGTACGCGTCGTCACTCACATGGGTGAAGTGTGCCAACCGGGCTGGATTTATGACCTGTTGGCGGGCATATGCTCACGCTGACCACCACCCCAGACATGAGACGGCCCCCGGCCGGGACTGGCATCCCGATCGAGGACCTGACCGCCAAGAAGGAAAGCACCCTTCCCGATGGATACCCAGCAGATTAGCGCGCCCTCGCGCGCGCCGTCCTCCGGTGTCGTACACATCAACATCCGGCTCACCGACGGCTACTCGATCATCTCCAACCGGCTCTCCCAGCATCGCGGCATGTCCCTGCTGGCCATCGGCCTCGGCACCCACATCCAGTCGTTGCCCGCCGGGAGGCGCATCGGCGTCAAGGCCCTCGCCGCGATCTTCCCGGAGAGCGAGGCGCGCATCGCCGCCGCGCTCCGGGAGTTGGAGCACCACGGGTTCCTGCGCCGCATCCGCGAACGCGTCCAAGGCGGGCGGGTGGCCACGCGTACGGAGTCGTACAACCACCCGGAGGCGGCTGCCCGGCGGGCGGGGGCCGAGGCCGGGGGGACTTCAGCCCCTGCTCCCGTCCCTGCTTCCGCTCCCGCCCCTGCTCCTGAGCCGCCTGTACGGGAGGCGGTGCCTGTCCCCGCACCCGTACACGCACCGGCGTCCGAGCCCGCCTTGGTGCGGGAGCCCGTGTCCGAGTCCGTGCCCGCGCCCCGGCTTGTGCCGGTGCGCACCGCGCCCAAGCCGCCGCCCCCGCCGTTGCCCTTCCCCCGCAGGCCCGGCGCCGCGTTGTTCGACGAGGCCGCCCGCCTGCTCGCCGGGCTCCAGGTCACCGCGCCCCTGTTCGTCCTCTCCGAGGCGGACGTGGAGCGGCTTGCCCCCGGAGTCGCCGCCTGGCTGGAGCGGGGCATGCGGCCGGAGGCCGTGCGGGTCGCGCTTACCGACGATCCGCCCGTGCCCCTCCGGCACCCGGCGAAGCTGCTGCGGCACCGGCTCGTCGCCCTCCTTCCGCCGCCCCTGCCCGCCGCCGCGCCCGTCGTCCCCCTCCAGAACTGCGACGCCTGCGACCGGGCCTTCCGGTCGTCCGTGCCGGGGTGCTGCGGGGAATGCCGCGACGTCCGCGCGTACGCCGACGACGTGCCGTGCCTGCTCGGTGCGTGATCAGTCGATGCGGTCGCAGATGCTGTCCGTCGTGACCACCGGGCCCGTCACGGTCTTGGCTCCCGTCGGGCTGATGCCGATCGTGTAGACGCCGTCGACGACGTACATCCCCCGCGCGAGGTTGCCGTCCCCGACGCCCAGCAGCACCGGGCCCACCACGCGCCAGAACTGGGCCCCGGAGGCGTACACGTCGACCAGGGCGGAGCCGCTCACGTCGGCGTCGTAGTGCGCCCCGGTCTCCTTGTTCGTCACCCGGACCACGAGGTCGCCCTGGTACGCGCTCCGCGTCACGCCCTCGGCGGGCGCGGGCAGTTCGCGCCGTACGACCTCGTCCACGATCGGCTCGCCGTGGATGGCGAACGCGCACCGCTCGCCGGCCGCGACATCCCAGGGGGCCGAGGGGGCCGGTTCCCAGCCGGATCGCTGCGGAGCGGTGGAGGTCGGGGCCGCCGCCGCTGGGCCCGTGCCGAGTGCCACCACGGCCACGCAGGCCGCGCCGAGAGCACCGAGACTGCCGAGACTGCCGAGAGCGGTGCTGCGCATGAGAACTCCCCATAGGTCAGAGGTCAGGATCGCCTGACTCCGAAGCATGCGTCGGGTCGCTCACCAAGGGAACACCACGACAGGGAACAGCACGACAGGGAACAGCACGACAGGGAACACCACGGCGTGGCCCGGCCCGGGCCGGGGAGCCTGCGGGCAGGGGAGCCTGCGGGCAGGGGTGGTCCGTGCGACCCCCTCCCCTGCAATCGGAGGTGTCCTCGGGTAGGCAGACCAACGAGCCGGTGGGCGCGAGCGAGTCCTCGTGGTCGGCGGCGCCGGCGGTGGGGTGTGTAGCGACCTGTTCAGAGCAGGTGCCGCAGGGCGGCACCCAGGGCTGCCACCCCTTCGCTGATGTCGGTGGGCGCGCTCGCCGCATAGCCGAGGACCAGCCCGGGGCGGGATGGACGTTGACTGTGCCAGGAGACCGGCTGCACCTTCACGCCCCGCGCCAGCGCGGCGGCTGCGAGGTCGGTGTCGGCGAACTCGGCGTCGAAGGTGATCGTCAGGTGCAAGCCCGCTGCGGCACCGTGTACGACCGCGTGGGGGAGGTGGGCTGCGAGCGCGTCGACCATGGCGTCCCGGCGACGGCGGTGGCGTGTGCGCATGTGCCGCAACTGGCGTTCCATCTCACCTGATTCCATGAACCGGGCCAGCACCTGCTGCGGCAGTACCGCGTTGCCCAGATCGGCGAACCGCTTGGCGGCGACGAGAGCGTCGCGGTACTTCGGCGGAGCGAGCACCCAGCCGATGCGCAGTGCGGGGGCGAGGAGTTTCGAAACGCTCCCGGCGTAGCAGACGTGGTCGGGCAGTACGGATCGCAGGGCGGGTACCGGGGGCCGGTCATAGCGGTGCTCCGCGTCGTAGTCGTCCTCAATGATCAGTCCGTCGTTCTTCGTGGCCCAACGCATCAGTTCACGACGCCGTGCCCCGCTGAGGACTACTCCGGTCGGGAACTGATGCGCGGGAGTCAGCAGGACAGCCGGAGCTGCCATGCGGTGCAGCACATCGACGCGCGCGCCCTGGGAGTCGACAGGGACCGCCGGCGTGTCCAAGCGTTGATTGCGCAGATGCTGGCGGGCCCCAAGTGATCCGGGGTCCTCCACAGCAACCGCGGGGATCCCGTCGTCCCGCAGCACCTGTCCGAGCAGGCTGAGCGTCTGGGCGGTGCCGGCGACGATGAGTATCTCGTCGGCATCCGCCCTGATCGCGCGGTTGCGGGCGAGCCAGTTGGCGATGGCGTGACGCAGTGCCGGTGTCCCGCGAGGGTCTGCGTATCCGAGTTCGGACGCCGGGAGGCTTGCGAGTACGGAGCGTTCGGCCCGCAGCCACGCCGCTCGCGGAAACGCGGCGAGGTCGGGAACGCCGGGGGACAGATCGATCCGGGCGGGTGCCGCTCGCATCGTGTCGAAGATGTCCGCACCGGGTGCGGCGGCGAACAGTTCCCTTGGCGGCGGTGGAGCGCCGGGCGCGGCCGGGGGCGCTTCCGGCGGCATGGCGGGAGCTGCGACGACGATCGTTCCGTTGCGCCCGCGTCCTGCCGCGTGCCCGTCTTCGATCAGTCGCTGATACGCCTCTGTGACCACGCCGCGGGACACCTGCAGCTCGCCGGCCAGAACCCGGGTGGCCGGAAGTCTGCTTCCCACCGGAAGGCGGCGGTCCGATATCGCGAGCCGAAGCTGCTGGGTCAGCCAGTCGGACCGTCTGCCCGTCGGTGCGGCGTCGATGTTCAGTTGCAGGAAGTCGGACCCGGAGATTATGGACTGGTCGGACGGGTGCGGATTGGACCTGTTCATCGAGCCATAGTGGCAGCAGGGTTGAACGCATGGATACGGATATGGATACAGCCCAGGCATCTCCTGAAGCGACCGTGGCGGCCGGCTACGTGCACGGGTACTCGGAACGGGAGGCGGCTCGGCTCGGTGAGCAGGCGGACACCTTGGCGGCGCTGTTGCACGCGGGCACGGCCTACCCGGCCGGCAGCCGGGTGCTGGAGATCGGTTGCGGGGTCGGCGCCCAGACGATCCACCTGGCCCGGTCCAGCCCGGGGTCGCGCATCACCGCGGTCGACCGCTCCGATGATTCCCTTGCACAGGCCCGCGCCCGGGTCGCGGCCCACGCACCGGGGGCGGATGTGGAGTGCTATCGCGCTGACCTGTTCGACCTCCCCTTTGCTGATGCGGAGTTCGACCACGTTTTCGTCTGCTTCGTTCTGGAGCACCTGGCAGACCCCGGCCAGGCGCTGACTGCGCTGCGGCGCGTGCTGCGGCCCGGGGGCACCATCACCGTGATCGAAGGGGACCATGGATCGGCGTTCTTCCATCCGGCCAGCACGTACGCCCGCGCCGCGATCGCATGCCAGGTCCAACTGCAGTCCGCCGCCGGGGGGAACGCGCTGCTAGGCCGACAGCTGCAACCACTGCTGGCACAGGCCGGCTACGACGGCGTCGTAGTGCGTCCTCGCGCGGTGTACGCCGACCGGACCCGGCCCGCACTGGTCGACGGCTTCACTCGCCACACCTTCATCGCCATGGTCGAATCCGTCCGGGACGAAGCGCTCGCAGCAGGGCTCACGACCGCGGGCGACTGGGACCGGGGGATCGCCGACCTGCACCGCACCGCACAGACCACGGGGACCTTCCACTACACGTTCTTCAAGGCCGTCGCCGTGAATCCGTCCAGCGTCGCCGCCACGGGCCGATGACCGTCATCATCTCCCTCGTCCCCCTCATCCTCCTCGTCCCCCTCATCCCCCTCGTTCTGCCGGCGCCGGAGAAGTCGTGAAAAAGACGCGGGCGGTGCGTCGATCCGAGCCGGTCCCGTTCGTCGTCATGGTGTAAGCAGCCCTGAGGGCTGAGACCACACAGGCGACACAGGCGAGTAGGAGCCGACCATGAAGTACATGCTGCTGATCCACAGCGGGGCCGTCGACGAGCAGGGCGGCGCGCCCGAATGCACCGTCGAGGACTGGATGGCCTACGACAAGGCCGTACGGGACGCGGGAATCCACGTGTCCGGCGAGTCGCTGGCCGACCTGGTGACCGCGACCACCGTGCGGGTCTCGCCCACGGGGGAGCGGACCGTGACGGACGGGCCGTTCGCCGAGACGCGGGAGCTGCTCGGCGGGTTCCTCGTGATCGACGTGCCCGACCTCGACGCCGCCCTCGACTGGGCCGCGCGCTGCCCCGGCTCGCGCGACGGCGGCTCGGTCGTGGTCCGGCCGGTCGCGGACTTCGGGGCCTGAGAACCGTGGCGGACGAGGACGTCCCGGCGGGGGAGGGTCTCCCGGCGGCCGGCGTGGGCGTCTCGGCGGGGGAGGCCGGGGTTGCCGTCGAGGCGGTGTTCCGCGAGGAGCGCGGGCTGCTGCTCGCCTCTCTCGTCCGCCGGTTCGGCGACCTCGACCTGGCCGAGGAGGTGACGTCCGAGGCGATCGAGGCCGCGCTGCGGCACTGGCCCGCCGAGGGCGTCCCCGCCCGCCCCGGGGCCTGGCTGCTGACGACGGCGCGCCGCAAGGCCGTGGACCGGCTGCGGCGCGACCAGGCGTACGCGGCCCGGCTCGCCGTCCTCCAGGCCGACGCGGAGCGGGCGGAGACCGTCGCGCCCGCCCCGGACGTCGCCGGGGCGGGCGAACTGCCGGACGACCGGCTCCAGTTGTTCTTCACCTGCACCCACCCCGCCCTCGCCGCCGAGGACCGTACCGCCATCACCCTGCGCTGCCTCGCCGGGCTCACCACGCCGGAGGTGGCCCGCGCCTTCCTCGTGCCGACGGCGACCATGGCCCAGCGCATCGTGCGGGCCAAGAAGAAGATCCGCGAGGCCCGGATCCCGTTCCGGGTGCCCGGCCCCGATGAGCTGCCCGAGCGGCTGCCCGGGGTGCTCCAGGTCGTCTACTCGGTGTTCACGGAGGGGTACGCGGCCAGCTCCGGCCCCCGTCTCCAGCGGCTCGACCTGGCGGAGGAGGCGATCCGGCTGGCCCGGATACTGCGCCGCCTGCTGCCCGCCGAACGGGAGGCCGCCGGGCTCCTCGCGCTGCTGCTCCTCGTCCACGCCCGGCGCGAGGCGCGGACGGGCCTGGAGGGCGAGCCGGTGCTCCTGGAGGAGCAGGACCGGGGGCGCTGGGACCGGGCGATGATCGAGGAGGGGCGTGACCTGGTGGTCCGGGCCCTGACCGGCGGACCGGCCGGCCCCTACGGGGTGCAGGCCGCCATCGCCGCTCTGCACGACGAGGCGGCGGACGTGGAGTCCACGGACTGGGCGCAGATCGTGGCCCTGTACGACGTGCTGCTCACGCTCACGCCCTCCCCCGTGGTGGCGGTGAACCGCGCCGTGGCGGTCGCGATGCGTGACGGGCCGGGGGCCGGGCTCGCGCTGCTGGACGCGTTGGCGGGGGAGCCGAGGCTGCGCGCGTACCCGCCGTACGCGGTGGCCCGGGGGGATCTGCTGACCCGGCTCGGACGGGTGGGGGAGGCGGCGGCCGCGTACCGGTCGGCGCTGGAGTCGACGGGCACCGAGCCGGAGCGGGCGGCGCTGCGGCGGAAGCTGGGGGAGCAGGGGAGTGGGGGAGTAGGGGAGTAGAGGCCGTGCCCGAGCCGGCTGGAGCGAGGGGCGCGTGCGGGTGCCGTGCGGGTGACGGATGTCGTGCGGGGTTCTCTTCTTTTGCGCATGAGAGCTCCCCGATTCTCTTGCGCATGAGAGCTCCCCGATTCTTTTGCGCATGCGAGCTCCCCGATCGTCCGGCAGGCCGAGATCACGGCCTGCCGGACGACGATCCGCGGGGCGCTCACCAAACGCTCACCCCGGCGCCTCCGGCGCGGTCAGCCCCGCTCGCCGCGGTGGTGGTCCACGAGGCGGGTGAGCAGGTCGGTCAGGGTCCGCCGGTCGGACGCGCGCAGCGGGGCGAGGAACTCGTCCTGTGCGGCGGCGAGCAGTTCGTCGAGGTGGGCGAGTTCCCGGCGGCCCGCCTCGGTGATGCTGATGATGTTGCGGCGGCGGTCCTCCGGGTCGGGGGCCCGCTCCAGGAGCCGCCGCTCGGCCAGGTCGTTGACGGTCGCCACCATGTCGCTGCGGTCGATGCCGGTACGGCGGCCCAGGGCGGCCTGGCTGGACGGGCCGTGCTCCTCCGACGCGGCGAGCAGTGCGTAGTGGTAGCGCCGGACGTCGGCCTCGGCGAGCGCCCGGTCCACGATCCGGTTGGCGGCCAGGGCCGCCTGGTTGGTCAGCCTGCTCGGCAGTGCGCGCAGCCGCTGCGGCGGCGTCCCCTCTTCGATGTCCACGGACGCAATCCAACCACTCGTTGGCCGAACCCACGATCACGAGTATTGTGGGTCGAGCCAACGTTGGCGTAACCAACGACATGGAAGGTCGCGACCATGATCAAGCCGTTCCGCATCGCCATCCCCCAGGCCGACCTCGACGACCTGAACGACCGGCTCTCCCGCACCCGCTGGCCCAACGAGATCGCCGATGCCGGGTGGGACTACGGCTTCCCGCTCGCCCGGCTGAAGGAGCTGGCCGACCGCTGGCGCACCCGGTACGACTGGCGGAAGCACGAGGCCGAGCTCAACGAACTGGCCCACTTCACCACCGAGATCGACGGCCAGAACGTGCACTTCGTCCATGTCCGTTCGCCGAAGCCGGACGCGCTCGCGCTGATCCTCACCCACGGCTGGCCCGGGTCCTTCCTGGAGTTCCTCGACGTGATCGAGCCGCTGTCGCGCGACTTCCACCTCGTGATCCCGTCCATCCCGGGTTACGGCTTCTCCGGGCCGACCCATGAGCGCGGCTGGGACGTCACCCGGGTCGCGCGGGCCTGGGCCGAGCTGATGCGGCGTCTCGGGTACGAGCGATACGGCGCGCAGGGCGGCGACTTCGGGTCGGGCATCTCGACGGCGCTCGGTGCGGTGGCTCCGGAGCGGGTGGTCGGGGTGCATGTCAACTACTTGCCGACCCGGCCGGATCCGGACGCCGGGGTCGACCTGTCCGAGCAGGACCGGGCCCGGCTGGACAAGGTCCGGCGGCTGATGGCGAACCGGCCGCCGTACCAGGCACTGCAGGCCGCCACCCCGCAGACCATCGGCTACGCGCTGACCGACTCGCCCGTCGGCCAACTGGCCTGGATCGCCGAGCGTTTCGCCCAGTGGACGGATCCCCGTACGCCGGTCGGCGACGAGCGGATACTCACCGACGTATCGCTGTACTGGCTGACCGCCACCGCGGCCTCCTCGGCGCGACTGCACCGGGAGTCGGCGCGCCGGGGCGAGCCGTGCCCGGTGCCGCTCGGCGTGGCGGTGTTCGCCCACGACATCACGCAGTCGGTGCGGCCGCTGGCCGAGCGGCTGTACGACATCAGGCACTGGTCGGAGTTCGACCGGGGCGGTCACTTCGCCGCGATGGAGGTGCCGGAGCTGCTGGCCGAGGACGTCCGGGACTTCTTCCTCGGCCTTCCCGGCCGCGCTTCCCGGGGCAGGCCTTAGGCGTGGCCCCGGGGGCGGGCGAGGCCGGATGATCCTCCCGGTGATCCGCCCCCCCGCCCCTTCCTCGGGGTGTTACTTCACGTCGACGTAGTCCCCGGCGGTGGTGACCGCCGGTGTGGTGGACGTGCCGGCGAAGGAGTAGCGGAAATAGCCGTCCGCCGTGGCCTTCACCGTCGTCCTCAGCCGGCCCTTGCTGTCCGTCGTCACGGTCCTGAGGGTCTTGTAGGTGCTGGTGCCCTTCTTCCTGAACTGGAGCTTCACCGGCTGCTTGGTGTAGCCGCCGTACTTGTAGGTCGACCAGTTGGCGCGGGTCAGGGCACCCGTGACGGTGAGCGTCCTGTTCTTCTTCACCGGTTCCGGCGAGGCGTTGACCGTCAGCCTGGAGTTGCGCAGGACCTTCGCCTTGCCGGCGGAATTCTTGGTGAGGTAGTCGCCGTCGTCGGCCTGGACGTGAGCCCTCACGGTCCAGGTCCCGGCCGTGGTGTTGTCCTGGGGGTGGACGCGCGGGTTGATCTTCAGCTTGTGGGTGCAGGTGGTCGTGGTGGCGCTCTGCCGTACGCACGTGCCCGCGATGTCCGTGGGCCCGACGAGACCGTAGTAGTCGCCGTTGGGGAGGGGCGTGTGCCACAGGACCGGGAAGGTGTTCCCGGTCAGGATGCCCGAGTCGTCCGTGGCGGTCACCGCGATGGTGAACGTCTTCACGTCCGTGGTCCCGAGGACGATGTCCTTGCCCCCGTTGACGACCACACGCGTGATCCTGATGTCGCCCGAGGCGTCGGCCGCCCGCGCGGCCCCCGGGATCGCGAGCGCGGACAGGGCGAGGGCCCCGGCGAGGCCCGCCACTGTGGTGCGGTGTTGCATGAAGGCGTTTCCCCACGTTCCAGCGCCTCGGGGGCGTCCCGAGGCGGAGCTGATGTGCCACCCGCTACTGGGGTGGCACGGACATGACCATCGGGTGGCGGGAATGGTTGTGCGGGCTCGCGCAACCCGACCGGTCAGCCGGTCATGGGTCTTGCGATCGGTCATGGGCCTCACGTGACGGTTCATCCGGATCGGCCGGGTGAATCATGGCCGGAACGAGCATCTTGACCCGCTCATGACATGAGTTCATCCTGTGCCCGTCGCACAGCTCCACCCCCCACCCCGACGGACCCAGGAGATGCCAGCATGCGACTTGTCACCCCACGGACCTCCCGGCCGAGAACCCGGCCGAGGAAGGCCCGGCGCAACGCCGCCCTGACCATCCTGCTCGCCCTCGCCCTCGCGGCCCCCGCCACCACCGTGGCGACCGCCGGGAACGCGGCCCCGGACGCGGCCGTCGCCGCCGACGAGCGGGTGCTCCAGTACGAGATCGCCGGGCGCACCACCCCCGCCGCCCGCACCGACATCGCCCGCGCGGGCGTCTCGATCGACGAGGTGCACGACCACGGCGTCGTGATCACCGCGGACGCGGCCCAGGCCCGGAAGCTCCGGGCGCGCGGCCACGTACTGGCGGCCCTGCCCGCGCCGGAGGCCCATGCGCACGCGGCGGACGGCGTCGGCGTACAGGACTTCCCGCCCGCCGACTCCCGCTACCACAACTACGCCGAGATGAACGCGGCGATCGACGCCCGCATCGCCGCGAACCCCTCGATCATGAGCAAGCGTGTCATCGGCAAGACCTACCAGGGCCGCGACGTCATCGCGGTCAAGGTCAGCGACAACGTCGCCGCCGACGAGGCCGAGCCCGAGGTCCTGTTCACCGCCCACCAGCACGCCCGCGAGCACCTGACCGTCGAGATGGCGCTCTACCTGCTCCGCGAACTGGGCCAGGGGTACGGCTCCGACTCCCGGATCAAGCAGGCGGTCGACGGCCGGGAGCTGTGGATCGTGCCGGACATGAACCCGGACGGCGGCGAGTACGACATCGCCTCCGGCTCGTACCGCAGCTGGCGCAAGAACCGGCAGCCCAACTCCGGCTCCAGCGCGGTCGGTACCGACCTCAACCGCAACTGGGCCTACAAGTGGGGCTGCTGCGGCGGCTCCTCCTCCAGCCCGTCATCGGACACCTACCGCGGCCGGTCCGCCGAGTCCGCGCCCGAGACGAAGATCGTGGCGGACTTCGTGCGCGGCCGGGTGATCGGCGGGAAGCAGCAGATCACGGCGGCCATCGACTTCCACACGTACAGCGAACTGGTGCTGTGGCCCTTCGGCTACACGTACAACGACACCGCCCCCGGCATGACCGCCGACGACCGCAACGCGTTCGCTGCCGTGGGCCGGAAGATGGCGGCGAGCAACGGGTACACCGCCGAGCAGTCCAGTGACCTGTACATCACCGACGGGTCCATCGACGACTGGCTGTGGGGCTCGCAGAAGATCTTCGGCTACACCTTCGAGATGTACCCGCGCTCGGCCTCCGGCGGCGGCTTCTATCCGCCCGACGAGGTCATCGAGCGCGAGACCTCGCGCAACCGGGACGCGGTGCTCCAGCTGATCGAGAACGCGGACTGCATGTACCGGTCGATCGGCAAGGAGGCGCAGTACTGCTCCTGACGGTCGTTCAGCACGACGTCTGGCGATGGCGCAGTACTGCTCCTGACGGGCTGCTGATCCCGCTCCGGTGCCGGAACCCCGTACGGGCCCGCACCGGAGCTTCAGGCGGTGTCATGGACGCTGTGCTCGCCGAGACCCGGGGCGTGCCGGGCGACCGTGCGGTAGTCGAGGTCGTCATGAAGGACCGTCAGTCCGTGGTGGGCCGCCGTGGCGGCGATGACGAGGTCCACGGCGGAGGCACTGCGGTGGCGCCCGCCGCGCGCCATGCGGTGCTGGACCGAGGCGACCCAGCGTCCGGCGCTCTTCGGCACGGAAACGTCCGGGTGGAGGTCGGTGAACATCTCCACGATCTCGTCGTACTCGCGTGCGCTCCGTGCTCCGTACTGGAACTCCGCTCGCTGCGGACAGCAGGAGGCGATCGCCCCCGCCTCGATCGCATCGGATCACGCCGACTGCAAAGAGGTGTCGGAGAGCAGCCGAACGAGGCCCGAGGTGTCGAGCAGGCAGATCACCGGCCGTCCTTCTCCGCCCGATGCCGCCGCTCGGCGTCCTCGACAGCGCCCCACTCGCGCGCGCTCGAAGTGGCTGCCGATCCGCGCCGCACGCTCCTGCTGCTCCGCGTGGAAGCGCAGGGCAAGGTTGACGGTCTCCTTCTTCGTCCGGGCCTTGGACGGGGCCATCGCCCGCTCCAAGGCTTCATCGTCTATGTCGATCTGGTCACTGACATGTCCGGCCGCCCTTCGTGTGGGTCATGTGCAAGAGATTGTGTGTGACCGACATTCCTCGCGCGAGGCGCTTCCGGCCTTAGGCTGCCGTTATGTGCGGAATCGTGGGTTATGTCGGGATGCAGTCGGCGCAGGACGTCGTCGTCGCAGGACTCAAGCGCCTCGAATACCGGGGCTACGACTCGGCGGGCGTCGCCGTTCTCGCGGACGGCGGGCTCGCCGCCGCGAAGAAGGCGGGCAAGCTCGTCAATCTGGAGAAGGAGCTCGCCGCCCGGCCGCTGCCGGCCGGGCGGACCGGTCTCGGGCACACCCGCTGGGCGACGCACGGAGCGCCCACCGACACCAACGCCCACCCGCATCTGGACAACGCGGGCCGGGTCGCCGTCGTGCACAACGGGATCATCGAGAACTTCGCGGCCCTGCGCCGCGAGCTGACCGGGCGCGGCCACGCCCTGGAGTCGGAGACGGACACCGAGGTCGTCTCGCACCTGCTGGCCGAGGCGTTCTCGGCCGGCGGGGACCTCGCGGAGGCGATGCGCCAGGTGTGCCGGCGGCTGGAGGGGGCCTTCACCCTGGTCGCCGTGCACGCGGACCAGCCGGACGTGGTGGTCGGCGCCCGGCGCAACTCACCGCTCGTCGTGGGCGTGGGGCAGGACGAGTGGTTCCTCGCCTCGGACGTCGCCGCCTTCATCGCGCACACCCGGTCCGCCGTCGAGCTGGGCCAGGACCAGGTCGTCGAGCTGAGCCGTGAGGGCGTCGTCGTCACCGGGTTCGACGGGGATCCCGCCGAGGTGCGCGAGTACCACGTCGACTGGGACGCGTCCGCCGCCGAGAAGGGCGGCCACGCCTCCTTCATGCTCAAGGAGATCGCCGACCAGCCCCGGGCCGTCGCCGACACCCTCCTCGGCCGGGTCGACGGGGAGGGCGCGCTCCATCTCGACGAGGTGCGCATCCCGGCCGCCGACCTGCGCGAGGTCGACAAGGTCGTCATCGTCGCCTGCGGGACCGCCTTCCACGCCGGGATGATCGCCAAGTACGCCATCGAGCACTGGACCCGGCTGCCCTGCGAGACCGAACTCGCCAGCGAGTTCCGCTACCGGGATCCGATCCTGGACCAGCGCACCCTCGTCGTCGCCATCTCCCAGTCCGGCGAGACCATGGACACCCTGATGGCGCTGCGGCACGCCCGCGAACAGGGCGCGAAGGTGCTCGCCATCTGCAACACCAACGGCTCGACGATCCCGCGCGAGTCCGACGCCGTCCTCTACACGCACGCCGGGCCCGAGGTCGCCGTCGCCTCCACCAAGGCCTTCCTCACCCAGCTCGTCGCCTGCTACCTCGTGGCGCTCTACCTCGGCCAGGTGCGCGGCACCAAATGGGGCGACGAGATCCGCACGGTGGTGCGCCAGCTCTCCGCGATCTCCGGCGAGGTCGACCGGGTCCTCACGACGATGGAGCCCGTGCGCGAGCTGGCCCGGTCCCTCGCCCACCACGACACCGTGCTGTTCGTCGGCCGGCACGTCGGCTACCCGGTGGCCCTCGAAGGCGCGCTCAAGCTCAAGGAACTCGCCTACATGCACGCCGAGGGCTTCGCGGCCGGCGAGCTGAAGCACGGGCCGATCGCGCTCATCGAGGAGGGCCTCCCCGTCGTCGTCATCGTGCCGTCACCGCGCGGCCGTTCGGTCCTCCACGACAAGATCGTGTCCAACATCCAGGAGATCCGCGCGCGCGGGGCGCGCACCATCGTCGTCGCCGAGGAGGGCGACGAGGCCGTCGTCCCGTACGCCGACCACCTCATCACGGTCCCCGCAACGCCTACGCTGCTTCAGCCGCTGGTCGCCACCGTGCCGCTGCAGGTCTTCGCCTGCGAGCTCGCGACGGCCCGCGGCAACGAGGTGGACCAGCCGCGCAACCTGGCGAAGTCCGTGACCGTGGAGTGACCCGGGGCGCGCCCGGGGACGAGGTGACAAGGGTGGGTTCGTGATCATTGGGGTCGGCATCGACGTGGCCGAGATCGAGCGCTTCGGCGCGGCGCTGGAGCGTACGCCCCAGCTGGCCGACCGGCTCTTCGTCGAAAGGGAGCTGACGCTGCCCAGCGGCGAGCGGCGCGGAATCGCCTCGCTCGCCGCCCGGTTCGCCGCGAAGGAGGCCCTGGCCAAGGCGCTCGGCGCACCCGGCGGGCTGCTCTGGAGCGACGCGGAGGTCTGGGTGGAGGAGAGCGGGCAGCCCCGGCTGCGGGTACGCGGCACGGTCGCCGCCCGCGCCGCCGAACTGGGCGTCCGGGGCTGGCACGTCTCGCTCAGCCACGACGCGGGGGTGGCGTCGGCGGTGGTCATCGCCGAGGGGTGAGCCCCGCCGAACAAGCCGCCACGGCCCTTACGGGGGTGGCGTCGGCCCCCGTGAGGCCCCGCCGAACAAGCCGCCACGGCCTTACGGGGGTGGCGTCGGCCCCCGTGATCGCGGAGGGTGGGACCCATGCGACGTGCCTACAGCGTGGAGACCGTACGGGCCGCCGAGGCCGCCCTCATGCAGCGGTTGCCGGAGGGCGCCCTGATGCAACGCGCCGCCGCCGGGCTCGCCGTGGCCTGCGGCGACCTGCTGCGGCGCAACGGCCGGGTGTACGGGTCCCGGGTCCTGCTCCTGGTCGGCAGCGGCGACAACGGCGGCGACGCGCTGTACGCGGGCGCCCGCCTGGCCCGCCGGGGCGCGGGCGTCCGGGCCCTGCTGCTCGCCCCCGACCGGGCCCACCCCGGCGGCCTCGCCGCGCTGCTGGCGGCCGGGGGGCGGGTCGTCGACGGGCCGGACGGGCTCGGCGTGCTCGACCTCGTCGTGGACGGCATCACCGGCATCGGCGGGCGCGGCGGGCTGCGCGAGGACACCACCGCTCTGCTGCACACGGTGACCCGGGACCGTACCCCGGTCCTGGCCGTCGACCTGCCGAGCGGGGTGGAGGCCGACACCGGGGAGGTGCACGGCGACGCGGTCCGGGCGGACGCGACGGTCACCTTCGGCACCTACAAGCCCGGACTCCTGATCGACCCGGCCGCCGAACACGCCGGGGCCCTGCGGCTGGTGGACATCGGGCTCGGCCCGGAACTGCCCGAGCCGCCGGACCTGGAGGCCCTCCAGTACGCGGACGTCGCCGCGCTGCTGCCGGCGCCGGGCCCGGAGAGCGACAAGTACCGGCGCGGGGTCGTCGGCGTCGTCGCCGGGTCCGAGCGCTATCCGGGCGCGGCCGTCCTCGCGGTCGCGGGCGCGCTGCGCGGCGGGGCCGGGGCCGTGCGGTACGTCGGGCCGGGCGCGGACGCGGTGATCGCCCGCTTCCCCGAGGCGCTGGTGCACGCCGGGCCGCCGTCGGAGGCCGGACGCGTGCAGGCCTGGGTGGTCGGGCCCGGGCTCGGCGACGGGCGGAGCGCCCAGGCGGCCGTCGCCGACGTGCTGGCCGCCGACGTCCCCGTGCTCGTCGACGCGGACGGGCTGCGGCTGCTGGACGCGGAGACCGTACGGACCCGGACCGCCCCGACCGTCCTGACCCCGCACGCGGGGGAGGCCGCGGCGCTGCTCGGAGCGGCCCGCGAGGAGGTCGAGGCCGGGCGGCTCGCCGCGGTGCGGGAACTGGCCGCCCGCTACCGCGCCACCGTGCTCCTCAAGGGCTCCACCACCCTGATCGCGGAGGCCCGCGACACCCCCGTACGGGTCAACCCGACCGGCACCTCCTGGCTCGCCACGGCGGGCAGCGGCGACGTGCTCTCCGGTCTCACGGGGTCCCTGCTCGCGGCCGGACTCACCCCGCGCGACGCCGCGTCCGTGGGCGCGTATCTGCACGGGCTCGCCGCCCGGCACGGCTCGGACGGGGCCCCGGTCTCCGCGCAGGACGTCGCGGACGGCATCCAGGCCGCCTGGCGCGACGTGCGGGCGGGGTGAGGAGGGGGCCATGCTGGAAGCCCCGCAGAAGGGCGGTCCTGGCAGTGAGCGAACCCGTACGCGTACGCAGGGTGTACGACCCGCCGGAGGACGGCGACGGCACCCGGGTCCTGGTCGACCGGCTCTGGCCCCGGGGTGTCTCCAAGGAGCGGGCCGCGATCGACGTATGGCTGAAGGACGTCACCCCATCGGACGAGCTGCGCTCCTGGTACCACCAGGGCGGCTCCGGGGCACGCCACGACGGCTTCGTCGAGCGCTACCGCACCGAACTGGACGACCCGGCGCACACGGAGGCCGTCGAGCGGCTCGTCGGCCTGGTGCGCGAGGGCGGGCCCGTCACGCTGATCACCGCCGTGAAGGACGTGGACGACAGCCATGTCCCGGTCCTGGTCGACCACCTGACCCATGTGATGAAACAGAAACGTACGTAACGTACATAAGGTTGGATATCGGCGCGCACCGCCGGGGAGGCGGCCGGCGCCTCTGAGAGACTGGGCGCGATGAACGAGACAGCGTCCCTGAGAGCCCGTGCCGAGATCGACCTCGCCGCGCTGCGCGCCAACGTGCGCGTCCTGCGCGAGCGCGCGGCCGGGGCGCAGCTCATGGCCGTGGTGAAGTCCGACGGTTACGGGCACGGGGCCGTGCCCTGCGCGCGGGCCGCCCGCGAGGCCGGGGCGACCTGGCTGGGCACCGCGACCCCGCAGGAGGCCCTCGCCCTGCGCGCGGCCGGACTCGACGGCCGGATCATGTGCTGGCTGTGGACGCCCGGAGGCCCCTGGCGCGAGGCGATCGAGGCCGGCATCGACGTGTCGGTCAGCGGTATGTGGGCCCTGCGCGAGGTCGTCGCGGCCGCCGCCGGGGCCGGCCGGCCGGCCAGGATCCAGCTCAAGGCCGACACCGGCCTCGGCCGGAGCGGCTGTCAGCCCGCCGACTGGCCCGAGCTGGTCACCGAGGCGCTGGCCGCCGAGCGGGCCGGACGGGTGAAGGTCACCGGCCTCTGGTCGCATTTCGCCTGCGCCGACGAGCCCGGCCACCCCTCGATCGCCGCCCAGCTCGGCGTGTACCGCGACATGGTGGCGTACGCCGAGAAGGAGGGCGTGGAGCCCGAGGTGCGGCACCTGGCCAACTCCCCGGCCACGCTCACGATCCCCGAGTCGCACTTCGACCTCGTGCGGACCGGCATCGCGATGTACGGCATCTCGCCCGCCCCCGAGCTGGGCACGCCCGCCGACCTCGGGCTGCGGCCCGTGATGACGCTCGCCGCCTCCGTCGCCCTGGTCAAGGACGCCCCGGCCGGACACGGCGTCAGCTACGGCCACCACTACACGACGTCCGCCGAGACGACCCTCGGCCTGATCCCCGTCGGCTACGCGGACGGCGTCCCACGCCACGCGTCGGGCACCGGACCCGTCCTGGTCGGCGGGAAGGTGCGCACGGTCGCGGGCCGGGTCGCCATGGACCAGTTCGTCGTCGACCTCGGCGGCGACCGGCCGGAACCGGGCGCGGACGCGGTGCTGTTCGGCCCGGGCGACCGGGGCGAGCCGACCGCGCAGGACTGGGCGGAGGCCGCCGGCACCATCGCGTACGAGATCGTCACCCGCATCGGCTCCCGGGTGCCCCGGGTGTACGTGAACGGGACGGCCGGCGAACCGGCCGGGAGCGTGCCGCGGTGAGCGGGAGCGACGCGGGGGCCGTGGTGGCCGCGAGCGCCGCCGGCGCGGCCGGCTGGCGCCGGGCCGGGATCGCCGGGGCCGCCATAGGGGTGCTCGCCGCCGGAGCGGCCGCCGGGGTCGCCGTCGAGCGGCTCACCGTCGGGCGGGGCATGCGCAAGAAGGCCCGCCTCGCGCTGGACGCCACCGGGCCCTACGGCTCGCTGCGCGGCACGCCGGGCCGGGCCGTCGCCGACGACGGCACCGAACTGCACTACGAGATCGACGAGGTGGACGACGAGGCGTCCGGTGTTTCCGAGGGGAACGCCACCGGCACCCGCCGCCGCCGGCTCTTCGGGCGCAAGGCCCCCGCCCCCGTCACCGTCGTCTTCAGCCACGGCTACTGCCTCGGCCAGGACTCCTGGCACTTCCAGCGGGCCGCCCTGCGCGGCCTCGTACGCGCCGTCTACTGGGACCAGCGCAGCCACGGCCGCTCCGGGCGCGGCCGGGCCCAGGCGGACGGGGTGCCGGTCGGCATCGACCAGCTCGGCCGCGATCTGAGGGCGGTCATCGACGCGGCGGCCCCCGAGGGCCCGCTGGTGCTGGTCGGGCACTCCATGGGCGGCATGACGATGATGGCGCTGGCCGACCAGTACCCGGCCCTGATCCGCGACCGGGTCGCCGCCGTCGCCCTGGTCGGCACCTCCAGCGGCAAGCTCGGCGAGGTCAACTTCGGGCTGCCGGTGGCGGGCGTGAACGCGGTGCGCCGGGTGTTGCCCGGGGTACTGAAGGCGCTCGGCTCGCAGACGGAGCTGGTCGAGAAGGGGCGGCGGGCCACCGCGGACCTCTTCGCCGGGCTGATCAAGCGGTATTCGTTCGGCTCGCGGGACGTGGACCCGGCGGTCGCCCGGTTCGCGGAACGGCTGATCGAGTCCACCCCGATCGATGTGGTCGCCGAGTTCTACCCGGCCTTCACCGAGCACGACAAGAGCGGCGCGCTGCCCGCGTTCCGGGACGTGCCCGTGCTGGTCCTGGCCGGGGACAAGGACCTGGTCACCCCCAGCTCCCACAGCGAGACCATCGCCGACGTGCTGCCCGACGCCGAGCTGGTGATCGTGCCGGACGCCGGGCACCTGGTGATGCTGGAGCACCCGGAGACGGTCACCGACCGGCTGGCCGACCTGCTCGTACGCAGCGGTACCGTGCCGGGCGCTAACGTTGGCGGACATGGAAGCACCGCACAGCCACCCGGCCGCTGAGACCGTTCCGGAGACAGCGGGAACGACCGCCCCCGAGCCCGCTGAGACCGTTCCGGAGACAGCGGGAACGACCGCTCCCGAGCCCGCCGGGGCCGTACCCGAGGCCGTGACGGTGACGCTCACCGTCACCTCACCCGAGCAGATGCGGGACCTGGGCCGTCGGCTCGCCCGGGTGCTGGCCCCCGGCGACCTGGTCATGCTCACCGGGGAGCTGGGCGCCGGGAAGACGACGCTGACCCGGGGCCTCGGCGAGGGCCTCGGCGTGCGCGGCGCGGTCACCTCGCCCACGTTCGTCATCGCCCGCGTCCACCCCTCGCTGACCGGGGGCCCCGCCCTGGTCCACGTCGACGCGTACCGCCTGGGCGGCGGGCTCGACGAGATGGAGGACCTGGACCTCGATGTGTCGCTGCCGGAGTCGGTGGTGGTCGTGGAGTGGGGCGACGGCAAGGTCGAGGAGCTGGCCGACCACCGGTTGCGGGTCCTCATCGACCGCGCGACGGGCGACACCGACGACGAGCGGCGCGAGGTGACCCTGGTCGGCATCGGGACGCGCTGGGCGGGGCTGCGGGCGGAGTTGGCGTAACGCTCCGGGAGTAGCCTTCCCGACAGGGCGTCGGTAAATTGTTGCGCACGGGCCCGTGGTCGTGGTCACATGGGCGCGAGGTGTAGTTAGGTTTACCTAACCTCGCCCTCCATCGGAGCACCAAGGAGGCATCCATGCCGACGCCCGAGCGCGAAGCGCGACCGCAGCCGCGACCGACTCCGTCCGCCCTGTCGATGAAGGACCTGCTGGCCTCGTGCGCCGCGGCCACCGCGGTCTCCACCCCGCCGAACGACGAGGCGGCGGAGGCGGACGGCACGGACGCCCGCGCCGTGGTTCCCCCGCCGGCCAGGCGCGACCCCAGGGCCGCCTGAGGGCCGAAGCCCCGGGCGCCCTACGGGACGACGACGACCTTCGCGCCGACCGTCGCGAAGGTCCACATGGCGTTGCCGTCCGCGCGCTTCATCCGGACACCGCCGGTCTTCGACGTCGGGTCCGGGCTGGCCATCGAGCCGTCCTGCGCCGCGCTGAAGCCGATCGCCACCTCGTCCACGTTCGCGAAGCGGACCACGTGCTCGATCGGGACGCCGTCCGAACCCTGGACCTTGCCCGAACGCGACGTGACCTGGTGGACCCCGGGGGGCGGGCTGACGGGGCTCGGCATCACGGTGAAGGTGCGGATCGCCTCGTCGGACGCGTCGACCAGCCACACCCGGCGGTCCTTCAGCGCGTAGACGACGCGCTCGCCCTCGCCCGACGCCGCCGGGACCGCCAGCGGGTCGGCCGTGGGCTCCGGCTTGGCGGAGGGCTGTGCCGAGGCCGAGGCCGAGGCAGTGGGCTTCGCGCCGGACGTGGACGCCACCGAGGCGGGGGCGTTCGCCGAGGCCTGGTAGGCGAGGAAGGCGACCGCGGCGACCGCCGCCGCAGTGAGCCCGGCCACGATTCCCGAGCTTCCCCTAGCCACCGTGAAATCCCCTTTCGACTGCCGTTGCCGCATGTCGTACAAGCGTTTACGTCGTACCCGCGGATACCCGGTGACGGTAGCAGCAGGGACCGGGCGGGCCGGGACGCCGTACGGACGCCGTAACGCCGTCGGCGGAGCCGTAGGCTGTTTGCGTGCTCTTGCTCGCCATGGATACCGCCACGCCCGCCGTCACCGTCGCCCTGCACGACGGCACCTCCGTCATCGCCTCCTCGGGGCAGGTCGACGCCCGCAGGCACGGGGAGCTGCTGCTCCCCGCCGTCGACCGGATCCTCGCCGAGGCCGGGACGGAACTCGACGCCGTGACGGCCGTGGTCGTGGGCGTCGGCCCCGGCCCGTACACCGGCCTGCGGGTCGGCCTGGTCACCGCCGCCACCTTCGGCTCCGCCCTCTCCGTGCCGGTCCACGGACTGTGCACCCTGGACGGCCTCGCGTACGCCGCCGGACTGGAGGGCCTCCAGGGGCCGTTCGCCGTGGCGACCGACGCGCGCCGCAAGGAGGTCTACTGGGCGCGGTACGAGGACGCCCGCACCCGTTCGGGCGAACCCGCCGTCGACCGGCCCGCCGACATCGCCGGGGCGCTGGCCGGGCTCCCCGTGGTCGGCGCGGGCTCGGTGCTCTACCCGGACGCCTTCCCGGACGCGCGCGGCCCCGAGCACGTCGCCGCCGGGGCGCTCGCCGGGCTCGCCGCCGAACGCCTCGCCGCCGGACAGGAGCTCCTGGAGCCCCGGCCGCTCTATCTGCGCAGGCCCGACGCGCAGGTCCCGAAGAACTACAAGGTGGTCACCCCCACGTGAGCACCGCCACCGCCGCCGGACTGCGCGAGATGCGCTGGTGGGACATCGCGCCGGTGCTCGACCTCGAACACGCGCTGTTCCCGGACGACGCCTGGTCGCCGGGCATGTTCTGGTCCGAGCTGGCCCACGCCCGCGGCCCCGGCGCCACCCGCCACTACGTCGTCGCCGAGGACCCCGCCACCGGGCGGATCGTCGGCTACGCCGGGCTCGCCGCCCTCGGCGACCTGGCCGACGTCCAGACGATCGCGGTCAGCCGCGAGGCGTGGGGCACCGGCCTCGGCTCCGAACTCCTCGCCGATCTGCTGAAGGCGGCCACCGACTTCGAGTGCGCCACGGTCCTCCTGGAGGTCCGGGTCGACAACGCCCGGGCGCAGAAGCTGTACGAGCGCTTCGGCTTCGAACCGATCGGCTTCCGGCGCGGCTACTACCAGCCGGGGAACATCGACGCCCTCGTCATGCGCCTGACCATGCAAGAGCAAGCAGTGCACGAGCACGCACCAGAGACCGGGACTGAATGATGGCTGTCGACGAACCCCTCGTACTCGGCATCGAGACCTCCTGCGACGAGACCGGCGTGGGCATCGTGCGCGGTACGACCCTGCTCGCGGACGCCGTCGCCTCCAGCGTCGACACCCACGCCCGCTTCGGCGGCGTCGTCCCGGAGATCGCCTCCCGCGCCCACCTGGAGGCGATGGTCCCCACCATCGAGCGGGCCCTGAAGGAGGCCGGGATCAGCGCCCGCGACCTCGACGGGATCGCCGTCACCTCGGGCCCCGGGCTCGCCGGAGCGCTGCTCGTCGGCGTCTCGGCCGCGAAGGCGTACGCGTACGCGCTCGGCAAGCCGCTCTACGGCGTCAACCACCTCGCCTCGCACATCTGTGTCGACCAGCTGGAGCACGGCCCGCTGCCCGAACCGACGATGGCCCTGCTGGTCAGCGGCGGCCACTCCTCGCTCCTGCTGGCCCCCGACATCACCAGCGACGTCCGGCCGCTCGGCGCGACGATCGACGACGCGGCGGGCGAGGCGTTCGACAAGATCGCCCGGGTGCTGAACCTCGGCTTCCCCGGCGGCCCGGTCATCGACCGGCTCGCGAAGGAGGGCGACCCGGCCTCCATCGCGTTCCCGCGCGGTCTGACCGGCCCGCGCGACGCCCCGTACGACTTCTCCTTCTCCGGGCTCAAGACCTCCGTCGCCCGCTGGATCGAGGCGAAGCGCGCGGCGGGCGAGGAGGTGCCGGTCCGGGACGTGGCGGCGTCCTTCCAGGAGGCCGTGGTGGACGTGCTCACCCGCAAGGCGGTCCGGGCCTGCAAGGACGAGGGCGTCGACCACCTGATGATCGGCGGCGGCGTCGCCGCCAACTCCCGGCTGCGCGCCCTGGCCCAGGAACGCTGCGAGCGGGCCGGCATCCGGCTGCGGGTGCCGCGCCCCGGGCTCTGCACCGACAACGGGGCGATGGTCGCGGCGCTCGGCGCGGAGATGGTCGCCCGCAACCGCCGCCCCTCCGATCTGGAGCTGTCGGCCGACTCCTCGCTGCCGGTCACGGAGCCGCATGTGCCGGGGGCCCACCATGAGCACACGCATGACCACGTGCACGAGATCAGCAAGGACAACCTGTACTCATGAGCGCCGCGACCATCGTCCTGATGTGGGAGGCCCGCGCCGCCGAGGGACGCGGCGGCGAGCTCCTGGAGTGGGCACGGGCACGGGCCGCCGAGCTGGCCCGCGAACCCCACCGCAGCGAACTGCTCCGCGCCCCGCAGGACCGGGTGCTGGTGATGACGTGGTGGCAGGACGCCTCGTACGGCGACGACCTTCCCGAACTTCCCGAGCCCGACGCCGCCCTGATCACCCGCCCGGTGCACCGCTGGCGCTTCGAGGCGGTGGGCTGAACGCGCGGGGAACGGGCGGGGGGCACCGCGACCCTGCGCCCCGGCGGCCCGGTCAGGCCTTCGCGCCCCGCGACCCGCGCCTGAGCAGGCCGTCCACGATCGCGTCGAGCTCCTCGACGGTCTCGTAGTCGGCGGCGTACTCCCGCCAGCGGTCCTTGACCTCGGTGAGCCGGGGCAGCTCCGCCGCGTCCTTCTCGGTGACCATCTCCGGGAAGAACTCCCGGCGCGACGGGTTCTCCGCCCGGCGGGCCGCCGCCCTGCGGAAGACCAGGTCCCCGTAGACGTAACTCCAGATCGTCCGGTACGCCCGCACCGAGCGGGCCGGGGAGAGGCCGCAGGCGAGCGCGCAGTCGATGATCTCCTCCACCATCCACAGCGCGTTGCGGTCGGTCAGCTCGCCCAGCGCCAGGATGTCCAGCACCCAGGGGATCCGGCCGATGATGTCGTGCATGTGCGCGGCCACCGCCACGAGCCGCTCGCGCGGGTCCTCGGGCAGCTCCGGGCGAGGGAACGCCGCCGCCGTTCCGGACAGGGTCAGCATCAGCAGCTCGTCCTTGTCCCGCACGTAGTGGTAGAGCGCCATGGGTGTGCTGCCCAGCTCCTTCGCCACCCGTCGCATGGACAGGGCGGCCACGCCCTCCTCCTCGACGATGCGACGCGCGGTGGCGACCATCACCTCCGGGTCCAGCCGGCGGGGCCGCCCCACGGGCCGCCCCACGGGCCGTCCCGCGGGCTGCCCCACGGGCCGTCCCGCGGGCTGCCCCACGGGCCGTCCCGCGGGCTGCCCGGGCGTGCCCGGTTTGCCGCCTGTCACCGGATTTTTCATCTTCTTCGTCTTCTCGGTCTTCTCGGTGCCTGACACCTGGGCATTCTCTCCTTCCGGGGCCCTGCTCCGGTCCGCCGCGGGACGCTCCCGATGCTCCGGCCTCTATTTTCTATACGTGTATGTTAATTCCTGACCGAGGGAAGCGCGAAGGGAAGGGGACGTCATGGGCGGTGCGGGGAAGAGCGGGACGGGCAGAGGCCCCGAGGGCGGGGCGGCGGGCGCGCCGGACGTGGGGAACGCCGGAGGCGCGGGGGCCGCCGGAGGCGCGGGGGAGCGGCACGCGCGGTGGCTGCTGGTGGTGGCGCTCACGGTGCAGTTCCTGGTGTCGCTGGACATGTCCGTGGTGAACGTCGCGCTGCCCGACATCCGCGGCGACCTCGGCTTCGGCGGGGACGGGCTGCTGTGGGTCGTGAATGCCTACGCCCTCGCCTTCGGCGGGCTCCTCATGCTCGGCGGCCGGCTCGCCGATCTGGCCGGGCCGCGCCGGGTCCTGACGGCGGGCCTGGTGCTCTTCGGCCTGGCAGGCCTGGCCGGCGGGCTCGCCTGGTCGCCCGGGTCGCTGGTGGCGGCGCGGGCCGTCCAGGGCGTCGGCGCGGCGGCCCTCGCCCCGGTGGCGTTCGCCCTGATCACCCTCGCCTTCCCGGCCGGGCCCGCCCGGTCCCGGGCGCTCGGGCTGTGGGGCATGGCGGGCGCGGCGGGCGGCGCGGTCGGGGTACTGGCGGGCGGGGTGCTCACCGACGCGACGGGCTGGCGGTCCGTGATGCTGGTCAACGTGCCGATCGTCGCCCTCGCGCTGGCCGCCGCCGCGCGCACCGGACCCGTCGGCGGGGGACGCCGGTCCGGGGCGCGGCTGGACGTGGCGGGGGCGCTGCTGGTCACGGCCGGGACGACGCTGCTGGTCCTCGGTCTGGTGCGGACCTCGGACCACGGCTGGTCCTCGGCGGTCACGCTCGCCTCCCTCGGCGCGGCGGTGATCCTGCTGGCCGCCTTCGTCGCCGTCGAGCTGCGGACCGCGTCCCCGCTGCTGAGACCCGGCCTGCTGCGGGGGCGGCCGGTGCTGACCGCGAACCTGTTCTGTCTGCTGCTGGCCTCGGCCCAGTTCGGCGCGTTCTACTTCGTCTCGCTCTACATGCAGTTGGTCCTCGGGTTCGGGCCGACGGCCGCCGGGTTCGCGTTCCTGCCGTTCTGCGGGGGCGTCGTCGCCGGCGCGGTCCTCGCCCCCCGGGCGGTCGCCGCGCTCGGCATCCGGCGGCTGATGGCGGTGGGCGCGACGCTGGCCGCGCTCGGCATGGCCTGGTTCGCGGCGACCGCCACGGTCGACGGCGGCTTCCTCGTCTCCGTCCTCGGCCCGTCGCTGGTCTGTTCCTTCGGCATCGGGCTCTGCTTCGTCCCGCTCGGCACGGCCGCGACGACCGACGTGGCCCCCGGCGAGACCGGCATGGCCTCGGGGCTGCTCAACAGCTCGCGGCAGGTCGGCGGCTCGCTCGGCCTCGCGGTCCTGGTCACCGTCGCCGCCCGGGTCACCGGTGGCTCCGCCGGGCGCACCGAGCTGTCCTCGGGGTACGCGGCCGCGTTCTGGGCCGCCGCGGGACTCCTGGCGACGGCCGCGCTGGCGGCGTACGTCCTGCTGCCGGCGGAGCGGAAGGCCCTCGGCGGGCCGACGGGCGCGGAGCGGGACCGGGGCGCCGGGCTGGACCGGGGCGCCGGGCGGGGCCGGGGCGCCGAGCGGGAGGGCGACGCCGCTTCCCGCTGAGTCCGTGCCGCCCCCGCATCCCGCTGAGCCCGCGCGGGTGGGGGCGGCGGGGCCGGGGCGTGTCCGATGAGTTCGGGCGGTGGACCGGGTCTACCTTCCACGACGTCCGGACCGGCCGGCCCGGACGTGTGGACAGCTCGGCGAGGAGAAGACCATGCAGAAGATCACCCCCTGTCTCTGGTACGACGGCAAGGCCGAGGAGGCGGCCGAGCACTACGTCGCGATCTTCGGCGGGGACTCCCGCATCCTGGAGGTCACCCACTACGGAGAGTCCGCCCCGGGCGAGACGGGTTCCGTGCTCACCGTCGAGTTCCGGCTCGCGGGCCAGGACTACACGGGGCTCAACGGAGGGCCGCAGTTCCCCTTCACCGAGGCGATCTCGCTCTCCGTGGACTGCGCGGACCAGGCTGAGGTGGACCGGCTCTGGGACGCGCTCTCCGAGGGCGGCGAAGAGGGCCAGTGCGGCTGGCTCAAGGACAAGTACGGGGTCTCCTGGCAGATCGTGCCGAACGAGCTGCCGCGTCTGCTGGCCGACCCCGACCCGGCGAAGGCGGACCGGACCATGAAGGCGATGCTCGGCATGGGCAAGCTGGACATCCAGGCGCTGCGGGACGCCTGAGCCGCCGGGCTCGCCCGGACCACGGGCCCGCTCCCGATAGTGTCTGGTCCATGTCACACCGCCCCTCCCTGCCCCCGCCCCCGCCCCCCGTGGAGATCCGGACCTGGCCGGACCGCGAGGCGATGCTCGCCGACCGGGCGCTGATCCTGCGCGCGCTGGTGGGCATGCACCTGGGACCGGGGCGGCTGGGTGTGCTGGTGATGTGGGCCGGGCTCGCCGCGTTCGGCTGGCTGCTCGTGGGCTCCGGACTCGTCATGTTCGAGCAGGCGTCGGCGGACTTCTTCAGCGGGATCGCCGGAATCCTGTCCCTGCTCCTCGGGGCCGGGGCGCTGATACCGGCGGTCGTCCTCGCCTCCCTCTACGTCGCCCGGGACCGGGAGATCCGCGCGCTGCTGGCGGAGTGGGGCGCGCTGGACCGGGATCCGGAGCGCGACCGGGAGTTGCGGCTGCCCGGGATGAGCCTGGTCTGGCTGCTGCTGTCGTCTCTCCTGGCGGCGGGCGGGCTGGCGCTCTGCGTGATCGGCCCGGCGAGCGCCCGGCCCGGCGACGACACGTACGGCATGGTCGCCCTGATCATGGGCCTCGGCATGGTCGCCTGGCTCACCGGACTCATCGGCGCCGTCAAGGCGTTGACGCACCGTCGCTGGGTGCTGCGCGTCCTGACGGCGCCCGCCCCCCGCCCGGCTGGACGCCCTGCCCCGCTGGACACCCCGGTCCGCCGCTGACGCCCTGCCCCGCTGGACACCCCGGTCCGCCGCTGACGCCCCACCCCGCTGGACACCCCGTCCCGCCGCTGACGCCCCGGTTCACTCCAGCGGATGCCCGATCAGCATCGTCGGAGCCCCCGCCACCCGGGTCAGGAACACCGTCGCCGCGTGAGGACCGCTCAGCTTCATCCGGCGGCGCAGCTCCTCCGGCTCGACCGCCGAGCCGCGCTTCTTGACGGTCAGTACGCCGACCTCCCGCTCCCGCAGCAGAGCCTTCAGCTTCTTCATGTTGAACGGCAGCCGGTCGGTGATCTCGTACCCGGAGACGTACGGGGAGGAGTACCGCGTGTCGCTCGTGACGTACGCGATCGTCTCGTCCACCAGCCGCCCGCCGCACCGCTCGACGATGTCGGCGACCAGATGCGCCCGGATCACCGCGCCGTCCGGCTCGTACAGATAGCGCCCGACCGGGCCCACGGGCGGGGCGGGCAGCGGGGCCGGGGCGGCCAGGGTCGCCCCGGAGGGCAGCAGCGTGGCCCGGAACGCGCCGGGCGCGAAGCCCTCCCCGTACCAGAGCACCGCCTCCTTCACATCGCCGCCGTCCGAGATCCACTCCGCCTCCGCCTCCGGGCCGATCGCCTCGTGCGGCACGCCCGGCGCGATCTTCAGCGCCGCCCTCGGGGCCTTCAGCGCGGCGGCCGCCGCCCAGGACAGCGGTGGTGAGTACGCCTCCGGATCGAAGATGCGGCCCCGTCCGCCGCGCCGGGCCGGGTCCACGAACACCGCGTCGTACGGGGCGGTGTCGATCTCCGTGACATCGGCGCACCGCACCTCGATCAGCCCCTCCAGGCCGAGCGCCTCGGCGTTGGCGCGGGCCACCTCGGCGGTCAACGGGTCGCGGTCCACGGCCAGGACGGAGATCCCGGCGCGGGCCAGGGCGAGGGCGTCGCCGCCGATGCCGCAGCACAGGTCGGCCACGCTCCGCACGCCGAGCCCGGCGAACCGGGCGGCGCGGTGGGCGGCGACGGAGG
This sequence comes from Streptomyces sp. NPDC017520, assembly GCF_044329855.1. Lineage (NCBI taxonomy): Bacteria > Bacillati > Actinomycetota > Actinomycetes > Kitasatosporales > Streptomycetaceae > Streptomyces > Streptomyces sp. NPDC017520. The sequence continues at coordinate 111,249 of NZ_JBIRKB010000013.1, read as the reverse complement.
TGCGGGTGGCCTGCTCGACCCCGTTGGGCGTGAAGTACATCCGGTAGGCGTCCTCGGCCCCGAACTTGGCCACCGCCCGCTGCCGCAGCCGGGCCTGGCCCAGGGCCGCCGAGACCAGCTCCGCCGGGTGCGTGCGGCGCAGCCGGGTCGCGGCGGCCAGCTCGTCGGCGGGGTCGTGGTCGCGCAGCTCGGCCAGCAGTTGCTCGCCCTCGGGGGTGCGCAGCGCCGCGAAGGCGGCGCGGGCGGGGTCGTCGTCCGGGGCGGAGGGGGTCGTTGCGTTCACCCGGTCCATTGTGGCCGCTGCGCCGGGTGCCGTTTCCCGCGCGGCCGGCGGCCGCTGTGGGCCGGCCGGGGGACGGCGCCGGTCCGCTCGCGGTGTCGGGGCGGGAGGCGGGCCGACGGCTGGCAGGATGCGGCGCCATGCAGCTAGTACGACAAAACGAAAAAGCAGCCATGAAGTGGCACAGGCCGGGCATCGTCGTGCTGGCGGCCCTGCTGGCCGCCGCCGTCGCCTCCGGGTGCGCGGCGGAGACGGGCGGCGGTGGCGCGGGACCTCCCGGCGGACCCGCGAAGCCCGCCGCCGGCCAGCCGGGCGAGGCCGCTCCGAAGGCCGGGCCCGCCCGCGCCCTGGACACCTACGCCGAGGCGCTCAGGAAGAAGCAGGCGGCGCGGGCCGTCGCCGCGAAGAAGTGGGGACTGGCCAAGACGCCGCTCGCGGCCCCCGAGCCGCCGAAGGTGAAGCCGCGCATCACCACCCGCGAGGGGTTCGAGGTCCGGGACGACGCCGGGCTGCCACCCGTCTTCACCACCGTCCCGACCAAGGAGAAGATCGTCTTCCTGACGATGGACGACGGGGCGGAGAAGGACCCCGAGCTGCTGCGGATGATGACCGAACTGGATATCCCGTACAGCGCGTTCCTCAGCGACTACGTCATCAACGACGACTACGGCTACTTCAAGAAGATGCAGAAGCGCGGGGTGACGATCAGCAACCACACGCTCAACCACCGTTATCTGCCGGGCCTCTCCGCCGCCGAGCAGAAGCGGGAGATCTGCGGCCAGCAGGACAAGATCCTCAAGCACTACGGGAAGCGGCCCACCCTCTTCCGCCCGCCCTACGGCAACTACAACCGCGACACCCTCGTCGCCGCCAAGTCCTGCGGGATCACCGCCGTGCCCCTGTGGTCCTCCGAGGCCTTCCCCGACCACATGGAATGGCGCGAGTGGGACCGGGACCTGCACCCCGGCGACATCGTCCTCACCCACTTCCGGGGCGAGGAGGACTGGAAGGGCTCGATGCCCGACATGATCCGCCGGGTCATGAAGACCATCACCGACAAGGGATACGCGGTGGCGAAGCTGGAGGACTACGTCTGATCCGCGCTCTTCCCCGCACCCGCTCTCGGGGCGCGTCATCTCCGTACCGTCGTACGGAACGCGACGCTCCCCCCCACGCTGTCCGGAAGGAGACCCGACGGAGCCCCGATCGAGCGGCGCGAGGGTGGTGAATTGGCACTCCGCTTGACCGAGTGCTAATCACGGTCATAGTCTCAGGGCTGGCACTCCCCCCTGGAGAGTGCCAGCACCACCTTGCGCGACAGGGCAGGTCCGGCACCCGCGACGACGGGCCGGTCAGGTCGCCGCCCACTGACTGCTAAACCCCGTGAGATCTCCGAAGGGGGAGACCGGATCGTGTCGACCACCAGCTCCAAGGTTGCGATCAAGCCGCTTGAGGACCGCATTGTGGTCCAGCCGCTCGACGCCGAGCAGACCACGGCTTCCGGCCTGGTCATTCCGGACACCGCGAAGGAGAAGCCCCAGGAGGGCGTCGTCCTCGCCGTGGGCCCGGGCCGCTTCGAGAACGGCGAGCGGCTTCCGCTCGACGTCAAGACCGGCGACGTCGTCCTGTACAGCAAGTACGGCGGCACCGAGGTGAAGTACAACGGCGAGGAGTACCTCGTCCTCTCGGCCCGCGACGTTCTCGCGATCGTCGAGAAGTAATTCACCCACGTTTGCTTGTGTTCTGCGCCCCTGGCCCCCTGCGAAATAACTAGCCGGGTGGCGAGGGGCGCAGTTCATTTTGAGAGGGAACACAGCCCATGGCGAAGATTCTGAAGTTCGACGAGGACGCCCGTCGCGCCCTTGAGCGCGGCGTCAACAAGCTTGCCGACACGGTCAAGGTGACGATCGGCCCCAAGGGCCGCAACGTCGTCATCGACAAGAAGTTCGGCGCTCCGACCATCACCAACGACGGTGTCACCATCGCGCGCGAGGTCGAGCTCGACGACCCGTACGAGAACCTCGGTGCCCAGCTCGTCAAGGAGGTGGCGACCAAGACCAACGACGTAGCGGGTGACGGCACCACCACCGCGACCGTGCTGGCCCAGGCGCTCGTCCGCGAGGGCCTGCGCAACGTCGCCGCCGGCGCCTCCCCGGCCGCCCTGAAGAAGGGCATCGACGCCGCGGTCAAGGCCGTGTCCGAGGAGCTCCTCGCGACCGCCCGCCCGATCGACGACAAGTCCGACATCGCCGCCGTGGCCGCGCTCTCCGCGCAGGACACCCAGGTCGGCGAGCTCATCGCGGACGCGATGGACAAGGTCGGCAAGGACGGTGTCATCACCGTCGAGGAGTCCAACACCTTCGGACTGGACCTGGAGTTCACCGAGGGCATGGCCTTCGACAAGGGCTACCTGTCCCCGTACATGGTGTCCGACCAGGAGCGTATGGAGGCCGTCCTCGACGACCCGTACATCCTGATCCACCAGGGCAAGATCGGCTCCATCCAGGAGCTGCTCCCGCTCCTGGAGAAGGTCATCCAGGCCGGCGCCTCCAAGCCGCTCCTGATCATCGCCGAGGACGTCGAGGGCGAGGCGCTCTCCACCCTCGTCGTCAACAAGATCCGTGGCACCTTCAACGCCGTGGCGGTGAAGGCCCCGGGCTTCGGCGACCGCCGCAAGGCCATGCTCGGTGACATCGCCACCCTCACCGGTGCGACCGTCATCGCCGAGGAGGTCGGCCTCAAGCTCGACGGCGCCGGTCTCGACGTGCTGGGCACCGCCCGCCGCGTCACCGTCTCCAAGGACGACACGACCATCGTCGACGGCGGGGGCAACTCCGACGACGTCAAGGGCCGCGTCAACCAGATCAAGGCCGAGATCGAGTCCACGGACTCCGACTGGGACCGCGAGAAGCTCCAGGAGCGCCTCGCGAAGCTGGCCGGCGGCGTGTGCGTCATCCGGGTCGGCGCCGCCACCGAGGTGGAGCTCAAGGAGAAGAAGCACCGTCTCGAGGACGCCATCTCGGCGACCCGCGCCGCCGTCGAGGAGGGCATCGTCTCCGGCGGTGGCTCCGCCCTCGTCCACGCGGTGAAGGTCCTGGAGGGCAACCTCGGCAAGACCGGCGACGAGGCCACCGGTGTCGCGGTCGTCCGCCGCGCCGCCGTCGAGCCGCTGCGCTGGATCGCCGAGAACGCCGGCCTGGAGGGTTACGTCATCACCTCCAAGGTCTCCGAGCTCGACAAGGGCCAGGGCTTCAACGCCGCCACCGGCGAGTACGGCGACCTGGTCAAGGCCGGCGTCATCGACCCGGTCAAGGTCACCCGCTCCGCCCTGGAGAACGCCGCGTCCATCGCGTCGCTGCTGCTCACGACCGAGACCCTGGTCGTCGAGAAGCCGGCCGAGGAAGAGGCCGACGCCGGTCACGGCGGCCACGGCCACTCCCACTAGTACGGCCCGCACCGTTCGGCACGCCGTTCGGTACGCCCGAGGCCCGGCACCCCCCGTCGCGGGGGTGCCGGGCCTCGGTGCGTTCCTCCCCGCCCAGGGGGGAACCGCTCCCGTACAGCACACCCGTACCGCATCCGTACGCCGTACAGCAACGGGAGCGGCGCTACCGCGGACCGTACTTGCGCCCCGTCCGTGACGTGACCCCGCCGAGCAGGCCACGCGGGGCGACCTTCACCAGCCCCATCAACGCCTTGTAGCGCGGGTCGGGGATCGACACCGTCTTCCCCCGGGCCAGATCCGTCAGCGCGGACGCCACCAGCTTGTCCGCGTCGAGCCACATCCAGTTCGGGATGCTGTCCGTGCCCATCCCGGCCCGCTCGTGGAACTCCGTCCGCACGAACCCGGGGCACAGCACCATCAGCCGCACCCCCGACCCGGCCAGATCCCGCGCCGCGCCCTGGGTGAACTGCACCACCCACGCCTTGGACGCCCCGTACGTACCGCGCGGCACGAACGCCGCGACCGACGCCACGTTGACGACCCCGCCCCGGCCCCGCTCCCTCATACCGGCGACAGCCGCCGAGGTCAGCCGCAGCACCGCCTCGCAGTGCACCTTCAGCATCGTCAGCTCGTCGGCCATGGACACCTCCAGGAAGCGCCCCTTGTTGCCGAACCCGGCGTTGTTGACCAGCAGATCGACCGGGTGCGTGCGGTCCGCGAGACGCTTCTCCACCGCTTCGAGCCCGCTCTCCGTGGACAGGTCGGCGCTCAGTACCTCGGCCTCGATGCCGTGCCGGTCGTGCAGTTCGGTGGCCTGCTCGCGCAGCCGCGCGATGTCCCGTGCCACCAGCACCAGGTTGTGCCCCTGGGCCGCGAGCCGCCGCGCGAACGCGGCCCCGATGCCCGCCGTCGCGCCCGTGATCAGTGCAGTCGTCATACGCGGCACGTTAGTGCCCCGCGCGGTCCGGGACCTCACCCGCCCGCCCGGCCGCACCGTCACGACGACCTCCACCCGCTCACCCGGCGAGATCCCCTGCGATCCGGCCGGGGGTGACCCCTCACGTCCCGTCAGGGTGGGGCGGGGCCGGGTGGGGCGGGGCGGTCAGGGTGCGGCGGGAGCGAAGGACAGCATGCGGGCCTCGCGCACGGGCTTCCGGTTCTCGTCGCCGCTCACGGTCGTCGACGTCAGGACGAGCCGCCCGTCGACGTACGCCGTGCGCGCCGAGAACATCCCGTACTCCCACGGCGCGGTCGCCACCGGGTGCTTCACGACGTTCGTCTCCGTGCCGGCCCCGCGCGGGCCCATGAGGAAGGTCCGGCCGGGGTTGCGCGAGCCGGCCGCCTCGTAGATGAGCATCGACGTGCCGTCCTCCGCGCGGAGCGGGTAGAGCATGCGCATCTCGTCGGACTTGATCCCCCACAGGAACTTCCCGGTCTTCACGTCGTACGCGCCGACCTGGTCCTGGCCGCCCAGCATGATGAGGCCCTTGCCCACCCCGGTGCCCCGACAGGGCTGGATGTCCCCGCCGGACCCGTCCCCGGCGCACTCCTCGAAACCCTTGCCCCGGGCGTCGAAGGTGACGCGGTGCTTGCCTCCGGGGTCCAGGACCGTGATCCGCCAGTCCCTCGCGGTGTCCTCGTTGTTGTAGGCGGTGAAGACGACCGGGTCCATGGAGATCAGACTGCCGAAGCTCCAGCCGGTCGTCAGCCGGTAACGCCACAGGACCTTGCCGGTACGCGGGTCGAGCTCGCGGACCTGGCCGTAGTTCTTGCTCCGGTCGATGGCGATCATGCAGTTGGAGCTGACCAGCAGCCGGGCGACGCCGCCCGCCACGTCGTCGGGGACGCACTTGTCCCTGTTCTCCCGGGGGATCTCGTAGAGCTTGCTCCCGTCGCCCATCCGATAGGTGATGGCCTGCATGTTCCGGGCGACGGACAGGACGTCCCCGCTGATGGCGCTGTGGACGATGAACGTGTTGTCCCGGTCACCGGGCTCGTCGAGCTCCTTGTGCCAGCCCTGCTTCCCGGTCTTCAGATCGATCATCCGCAACTGGTTGCACTGGTTGCCCCGCTCGTTGTCCGGCCGCTCGTGATGGAAGACGACGACCTTGCCGTCGGGCGTCGGGTTGGCCGGCGTCTCGCAGACGGAGGAGGGCAGGTCGACGTTCCAGACCTCGGCGCCGTCCGAGAGCCGGTAGGCCGTGACCTTCCGGTGCAGGGCCTGGACGGCGGTGTCGCCGACGATCCACAGATCGTGGACCTTGTTGATCTGCTTCGGCAGATCGGTCCTGTCGTCGACGATCCACGCCGCCGACTCGTCCGGCTTCCGGGCGGCGGCGACCTCCTTCGTCGTCGGGATGTGGCTCAGCTCCGGGCCGCCCGCCGCGGGGGCACCGGACGGGGAAGCCGGTCCGGAGGGGCCGGGCGACTCCTTCGCCACGGGCTTCGCGGGCTCGTCCCGCCACTGGTCGGAGAGCGCGTATACCCCTCCCGCCACGACCACCAACACCAGCGCGACGACCGCGGCGACGACCGGCCCCCGGCCGAACCGGCGACGCGTCGGCGGCGGCGGCGGTGCCGGCACGGTCGGCGGCCCGAACCCCTGGGGCGCGCCGCCCTCCGAGGCGTACGGGTTGCCGGGAACGGGCTGCTGCGGCGGGCCCGGGGAGTACCAGGGCTGCTGCGAGTCGGGCATGGTCTTCCCCCTGCGACGCCACTCGGCTCGAAGACTTCTCCTCGGGCACAGTTCACTGGTGGTGGACGCGCCGCACACCGATGCAGTTCCCGCCGCAACATCCGCGATACCCGGGGCGAATGACGCCACGTCACCGGACCGGACGGCCGCTCCCCCCGGGCCGGACGGCCGCTCCTCCCCCCCCGGACCGGACGTCCGCTCCCTCCGTACGGGACCGGCCGCCCGGCCCTCAGCCCTGCCGCGCGGCGTGCTCCCGCGCCTTGCGCAGCGCCTCGGGACTCCGGCCGCCCAGCCCCCGCTCCCCGGCCAGTCCGCTGCCGCCGCTGCCCCAGGGCCCGGGGCCGAGGACCTAGCCTTGATCCCAAAGGTTCCTCTCGTGAATTCGCCTAGCCCCCAAGAATTCCTTATGCTGGCTGGGTGATCGAAGCTCGCCACCTCCGTGTCCTGCGCGCCGTGTCCACCACCGGCTCGTTCTCCGCCGCAGCCCGCGAACTCGGCTGCACCCAGCCCGCCGTCAGCCAGCAGATGAAGGCCCTGGAGTCCTCCGCGGGCACCACGCTGCTGATCCGCACCGGACGCGAGATGCGCCTCACCCAGGCCGGCGAGGCGCTGGTACGGCACGCCTCCGGCATCCTCGCGGGGCTGACCGCCGCCGAGGAGGAGGTCGCCGCCATCGCCGGACTGCGGGCCGGCCGCGTCCGGCTGGTCTCCTTTCCCAGCGGCAGCTCCACCCTGGTCCCGGGGGCGCTGGCCGCCCTGCGCGCCGAACACCCCGGCACCCGGGTGTCGCTCGTCGAGGCCGAGCCGCCGCGCTCGGTGGACCTGCTGCGCGAGGGCGACTGCGACATCGCGCTGGCGTTCCGTTACGGGAGCACCGGCGGCGAATGGGACGACCTGGTGGTCCGGCCGCTGCTCACCGACCGGCTGATCGGTCTCGTCCCGGAGGGGCACCGGCTGGCGGAGGCGTCGAGCGTCTCCATCGGCGAGCTGGCCGACGAGTCGTGGATCGCGGGCTGTCCGCGCTGCCGCCGGCAGCTGGTCGAGGTCTGCGAGGAGTCCGGCTTCACCCCGCGCATCGACTTCGCCACGGACGACTACCCGGCGGTGATGGGGCTCGTCGGGGCCGGGCTCGGGGTGGCGGTGCTGCCGGAACTGGCCGTCGAGTCGGTACGCCCCAAGGGGGCCAGGGCCGTGCCGGTCGAGCCCGCGATCGAGCGGGAGATCGTCGCGCTGACCCTGCCGGACCTGGCCCGGGTCCCGGCGGTGGCGGCCACCCTGGACCAGCTGGCGCGCACGGCCGCCCGCTGAGACCGCGCGGGGCCGCGGCGCCCGCCGGGCCCCGCGGCCCACGGACGGTGAGGGGTCCGGCCCCGCTGCGGCTGGTCGCGGTCCGGATGGCTGAAGATGTCGAAGAAACGTTTCTGCTTTCGGTTGCCGCGTAGGGGTGTCAGGTGGCGCCGGGGCCCGGTCCGGCGGCGGGCGCCGCGGTGATCAGCCGGGTCCTGGCCCGGCCCATCAGCTCTTCGCGCTCGTCCTCCGTCAGGCCGCCCCACACTCCGTAGGGCTCTCGCACGGCCAGGGCGTGGGCCGCGCACTCGGCACGTACCGGGCAGCGCATGCAGACCTCCTTGGCGGAGGTCTCGCGGGCGCTCCGGGCCGCACCGCGCTCACCCTCGGGGTGGAAGAACAGGGAGCTGTCCACGCCTCGGCAGGCGGCGAGCAGCTGCCAGTCCCACAGGTCGGCGTTGGGTCCGGGAAGGCGGGAGAAATCTGCCATTGCTTGTCCCCTCGGAGCTGTGCTGCGTCGGAAGCGGCATCCTCGACCGTCTGTGATCGACGGCCTCTGATGCTCGGACCGTCGGTGATCGGTGTGACCGAAGTCTCGACCGTACATCTGCGGTGTTAGTAGATGTAAATATGACTGATTGCGAATCTAGCCACAGACACCCTCAAAAGGGAAGAAATGGTGCCGAATAGGGCATGCCGACGAGTGAAGATTCGGTTGACGGGTGAATCACCCGCGCCGCTCTCCTCCGTATACGGCCCTTCACGTAGAGTGCCGAACCCGGCCGCCCGGCCCGTAACTCTTTCGAGTGACCGTCGTTAAGGGAACGGATGCGGTTGACGGATATCCGGCTCGGGCACATGTCCGAGGGGGTCAACCGCACAGGTGACGACTTGTATCAGCCTGGAGGCTCAAGGTGACGCGCATCAGCTGCGGAGGACGGTCATGACATCCGTCCTCGTCTGCGACGACTCCCCGCTTGCCCGAGAAGCGCTCCGTCGCGCGGTGGCCACCGTGCCCGGCGTCGAGCGCGTGACGACGGCGGCCAACGGCGAGGAAGTCCTCCGCCGCTGGGGTGCCGATCGTTCGGATCTGATTCTCATGGACGTACGCATGCCCGGTCTGGGAGGTGTGGAGACCGTCCGGCGACTGCTCTCCGCCGACCCCGGGGCCCGGATCATCATGCTGACCGTCGCCGAGGACCTGGACGGCGTCGCGCTCGCGGTCGCCGCCGGGGCCCGCGGGTATCTGCACAAGGACGCCTCGCGCGCCGAGCTGCGGGCCACCGTCACCCAGGCGCTGGCCGATCCGACGTGGCGGCTCGCCCCGCGCCGACTGCGGTCCGCCGAGATGGGGGCGGCCCCCACGCTCACCGCGCGGGAGATCCAGGTCCTCGAAGGGATGAGCCACGGCCGCTCCAACGCGGAGATCGGCCGTGAGCTGTTTCTCTCCGAGGACACGGTCAAGACCCATGCCCGGCGCCTGTTCAAGAAGCTCGGGGCCTCGGACCGGGCCCATGCGGTGGCCCTCGGATTCCGCTGGGGCCTGGTCCGCTGACGGGCGGCCCGGGCCGCGCCCCGTCCGCGGACCGGCGGACGGGGTCACGGAGCGGGCCATCGGCTCCACACCCCGTATCCGGGCGTCCGCTCAGCGGCGCCATGTGACGCTTCCCGGCCGATGACGCATCCTTGAGTCGTGGAGTTCCTCAGGAACGATTCGGTCGAGCGGAAGGGGAGGGCGCAGGGCATGACATCCGGCGCACCCGCTCATAACGCTTCGGTGCACAACTCGGGACGCGGTGGAGCGGACCGGACGGCCTCAGGGCACCATGGTCCGATGCGCGATGACGAAACCACGGTGATCGGTGCCCTCGTGCACCGGGCCGTCGACGGCGACGCGCAGGCCACCCATGATCTGCTGGCCCATGTACACCCCCTCGCCCTGCGCTACTGCCGCTCCCGGCTGAACCGCCTTCCCGGTGATGCTCGCCACTTCGTGGAGGACCTGGCGCAGGAGGTCTGCGTCGCGGTGCTGATGGCGCTGCCCCGCTACAAGGACACCGGCAGGCCCTTCGAGGCCTTCGTCTTCGCGATCGCCGGGCACAAGGTCGCCGACCTCCAGCGCGCCGCGATGCGCCACCCGGGGTCGACCGCCGTCCCCTCCGACGAGATGCCGGAGCGGCCCGACGACTCCCTGGGCCCGGAGGAACGCGCCCTGCTCAGCAGCGACGCCGCCTGGGCCAAGAAGCTCCTCGCCAACCTCCCGGACAATCAGCGTGAGCTGCTGGTCCTGCGCGTCGCGGTCGGGCTGACCGCGGAGGAGACCGGCCAGATGCTCGGGATGTCCCCGGGCGCGGTCCGGGTCGCCCAGCACCGCGCGCTCAGCCGGCTCCGGGCGCTCGCAGAGCAGTAGGGGCACCTCGCCGGCTCCCGCCGGAGGCGCTGTAGGAAGCTACAGACCAGCCAAGTGATCTTGATCGTGGAATGAGACGCCCGTGGAGCCCGTTAGCATGGACATCCGCACCGATCAAGGCCATTTGGGGAAGGTGTCATGACTGCAAACGTCGACGGAGTGCCCGAGAAATTCGCGACGCTCGGGCTGACCTACGACGACGTGCTGCTGTTGCCCGGCGCGTCCGAGGTCCTGCCCAACGCGGTCGACACCTCGTCGCTCATCTCGCGCAACGTACGGGTGAACATCCCCCTGCTGTCGGCCGCCATGGACAAGGTGACCGAGGCACGGATGGCCATCGCCATGGCCCGTCAGGGCGGCGTCGGCGTGCTGCACCGCAATCTCTCGGTCGAGGACCAGGTCAACCAGGTCGACCTCGTCAAGCGCTCCGAGTCCGGCATGGTCACCGACCCGATCACCGTGCACCCCGACGCCACGCTCGGCGAGGCGGACGCGCTCTGCGCGAAGTTCCGCATCAGCGGCGTGCCGGTCACCGACCCGGCGGGCAAGCTTCTCGGCATCGTCACCAACCGCGACATGGCGTTCGAGTCGGACCGGTCGCGCCAGGTGCGCGAGGTCATGACGCCGATGCCGCTCGTCACCGGGCGGGTCGGGATCTCCGGCGTCGAGGCCATGGAGCTGCTGCGCCGCCACAAGATCGAGAAGCTGCCGCTGGTCGACGAGGCGGGCATCCTCAAGGGCCTCATCACGGTCAAGGACTTCAAGAAGGCCGAGCAGTACCCGAACGCCGCCAAGGACGCCGAAGGCCGTCTGCTGGTCGGCGCGGCCGTCGGCGCCAGCCCCGAGGCGCTGGACCGCGCCCAGGCGCTCGCCTCCGCCGGGGTCGACTTCCTGATCGTCGACACCTCGCACGGGCACAACAGCAACGCCCTCGACTGGATGGCGAAGATCAAGTCGAGCGTCGGCGTCGACGTCATCGGCGGCAACGTCGCCACCCGCGACGGCGCCCAGGCCCTGATCGACGCCGGAGTCGACGGCGTGAAGGTCGGCGTCGGCCCCGGCTCGATCTGTACCACCCGCGTGGTCGCCGGCATCGGCGTCCCGCAGGTCACCGCGATCTACGAGGCCGCGCTCGCCGCCCGGGCCGCGGGCGTCCCGGTGATCGGCGACGGCGGCCTCCAGTACAGCGGCGACATCGGCAAGGCGCTGGCCGCCGGTGCCGACAGCGTGATGCTGGGCAGCCTCCTCGCGGGCTGCGAGGAGTCCCCGGGCGAGCTGATGTTCATCAACGGCAAGCAGTTCAAGTCGTACCGCGGCATGGGCTCGCTGGGCGCGATGCAGTCCCGCGGACAGGGCCGGTCCTACTCCAAGGACCGCTATTTCCAGGCCGAGGTGTCCTCGGACGACAAGCTCGTCCCCGAGGGCATCGAGGGCCAGGTGCCCTACCGCGGCCCGCTGGCCAACGTCCTCCACCAGCTCGTCGGCGGCCTCCGCCAGACCATGGGCTACGTCGGCGCCGCGTCCGTCGACCAGATGGAGAGCAAGGGCCGGTTCGTCCGGATCACCTCGGCGGGTCTCAAGGAGAGCCACCCGCACGACATCCAGATGACGGTGGAAGCGCCGAACTACAGCAGGAAGTAAGACATCACCGCAGGTGAGGGGCGGACCGGAGTTCCCGGTACCGCCCCTCAGGCACGTGTCGGGGATACTGGTCAGCGCAGACGTAGAGGGAAAGGCCACACATCGTGACTGAGATCGAGATCGGGCGCGGCAAGCGCGGCCGCCGGGCTTACGCATTCGACGACATCGCTGTCGTTCCGAGCCGTCGCACCCGGGACCCGAAGGAGGTCTCGATCGCCTGGCAGATCGATGCCTACCGCTTCGAGCTGCCGTTCCTGGCCGCTCCCATGGACTCCGTGGTCTCCCCGCAGCACGCCATCCGGATCGGCGAGCTCGGCGGTCTGGGCGTGCTGAACCTGGAAGGCCTGTGGACCCGGCACGCCGACCCGCAGCCGCTGCTGGACGAGATCGCCGAGATGCCGGTCGAGTCCGCGACCCGCCGGCTCCAGGAGATCTACTCCGCCCCCATCCAGGAGGAGCTGATCGGGCAGCGGATCAAGGAGGTGCGCGACTCCGGCGTCGTCACCGCCGCCGCGCTCTCCCCGCAGCGCACCGCCCAGTTCTCCAAGGCGGTCGTCGACGCGGGCGTCGACATCTTCGTCATCCGCGGTACGACGGTCTCCGCCGAGCACGTCTCGGGCGCGGCCGAGCCGCTGAACCTGAAGCAGTTCATCTACGAGCTGGACGTCCCGGTCATCGTCGGCGGCTGCGCCACGTACACCGCCGCCCTGCACCTGATGCGGACCGGCGCCGCCGGTGTCCTCGTCGGCTTCGGCGGCGGCGCGGCGCACACCACGCGCAACGTCTTCGGCATCCAGGTCCCGATGGCCACCGCCGTCGCGGACGTCGCCGGGGCCCGCCGCGACTACATGGACGAGTCCGGCGGCCGGTACGTGCACGTCATCGCCGACGGCGGCGTCGGCTGGTCCGGCGACCTGCCGAAGGCCATCGCCTGCGGTGCGGACGCCGTGATGATGGGCTCCCCGCTGGCCCGCGCGACGGACGCGCCCGGCCGTGGCCGCCACTGGGGCATGGAGGCCGTCCACGAGGACGTGCCGCGCGGCAAGCTGGTCGACCTCGGCTCGGTCGGGACGACGGAGGAGGTCCTCACCGGTCCTTCGCACACCCCGGACGGTTCGATGAACATCTTCGGCGCCCTGCGCCGCGCGATGGCCACCACCGGCTACAGCGACCTCAAGGAGTTCCAGCGCGTCGAGGTGACGGTGGCGGACTCGCAGCACCGCCGCTGACCTCCCGTACGTACGCGGAAGGGCCCGGACCGTCTCACCAGGACGGTCCGGGCCCTTCCGCATGATGCCGCGAGGTGTCAGCCGGCCTTCTTGGCGCCACCGACGGCGGCGGCCGCGCCGAGGGCGAGGAAGAGGTAGGTCATGAAGTCGGCCTCCTGCGACCAGGCGTCCGTCACGGTGCCGAAGTGGTCGCCGATGACCTCGGAGAACGGGATCTGCGCCAGGTCGGAGAGGACCATCGAGATGCCGACGAGCTGCCCGAGGTAGACGGCGCCGATCGAGAAGACGGCCGCGGCGCCGATGACCGCGGGGTTGGAGCCGCCGACCTTGCTCGACGCGAAGCCCACCAGGAAGCCGACGCCGACCGCCGCGTAGCCGACCTCGCGCTCGATCGAGCCCGCGATCACGCCGTACAGGATGCCCGCGACGACGGCCGCGCCCAGGGCGACCAGCACGCCGAGCAGGATGTTGTTGTTGCGGGCCGGCGGCGCCGGGGCGAAGGGCGCGCCGCCGCCGAACGGGGCGCTCTGGCCGGGCTGCTGACCCGCGAACGGGTTGCCGGTCGGGGCCGGGTGCTGCTGGCCGTAGGGGTTGCCGGCCGGTGCGGAGGGGGCGGGCTGGCCGTAGGGGTTGCCGGCCGGTGCGGAGGGGGCGGGCTGCCCGTAGGGGTTGCCGGTCGGTGCGGCGGGGCCCGGCTGGCCCGGCTGGCCGGCGTACGGGTTGCCGTCGACGGGCTGACCGCCGTAGGGCTGCTGGGGCTGGTTCGGCGGCTGCACGGGCTGACTCACGGTGGGGCTCCCCCTGGGATGGCTGCGCACGAGTGTGCGGTTGCGCACAACTGTGCGCGCTGTGACGCCGCAGGGTAGCAGTACGTACCGGATTCGGTCACCGGCAATCCTTTTCGGCCTCCCGTTCCCGTCTCAGAGTCGGTGCGCGGCCCCCGCGGGAGTGGCCCCCCGGGTGTCCAGGAGCAGTTGGGCCTTGACCGCGAGGCCCTGGAGGTCGTAGGTGCGGTGCTGCTGGAGCAGTACGGTCAGGTCGGCCGCGGCCGCCGCCTCGTACAGCGAGTCGGCGCGCGGGACGGGGCGTTCGCGTACCCGCCAGTCCAGGACGTGCGGGTCGTGGTAGCCGATCTGGGCGCCCATGTCCATCAGCCGGGTGGCGATCTCGCGGGCGGGGGCGGCCTCCTGGTCGGCGCTGTCCGGTTTGTAGGTGACGCCGAGCAGCAGGACGCGCGCGCCCCGGACGGACTTGCCGTGCTCGTTGAGGAGGGTGGCGCAGCGCTGGATGACGTAACTGGGCATCCGGTCGTTGATCTCCTGCGCCAGCGAGACCATCCGCAGCGGGTGCCCGGGGGTGCGGGTGCTGTAGGGCAGGCAGCCCGGGTCCACCGGGACGCCGTGTCCGCCGACGCCGGGTCCCGGCCGGAAGGGCTGGAAGCCGAACGGCTTGGTCTCGGCGCACCGGATGACGTCCCAGAGGTCGACGCCGAGGTCGTGGCAGAGCACCGCCATCTCGTTGACCAGCGCGATGTTGACGTGCCGGAAGTTGGTCTCCAGCACCTTCGTCATCTCCGCCTCGCGCGGTCCGCGGGCCCGGACGACCTTGTCGGTGAGGCGTCCGTAGAAGGCGGCGGCCGACTCGGTGCAGGCGGGGGTGAGGCCGCCGATGACCTTGGGGGTGTTGGCCAGGACGTGGGTGCGGTTGCCGGGGTCGAGCCGGCTCGGCGAGCAGGCGAGGTGGAAGTCGCGTCCGGCGACGAGCCCGGACCCCTCCTCCAGCAGGGGGCGCAGGATGTTCTCGGTGGTGCCGGGCGGCACGGCGGACTCCAGCAGCACGGTGGTGTGCGGGCGCAGCCGGGCCGCCAGTGCGCGGGCGGCGTCGCGGAGCGCGGTGAGGTCGATTCCCCGGTCGGGGCCGAGCGGGGTGGGGGAGCAGATCACGGCGGTACGGACCCGGCCCAGCTCGGCGGCGTCGGTGGTGGGCCGGAAGCCGCCGGAGAGCATGCGGCGGATCTCGGACGCGGTGAGGGTGCCCTCGACCGGGCTGCGGCCCGCTCCGAGGTCCGCGTAGGGGCGTGGGTCGGGGTCGTAGCCGACGGTGTCGATCCCGGCGGTCACGGCGGCCTGGGCGAGGGGCAGGCCGAGGTGACCGAGTCCGATGACGGCGAGGTCTGCGGGCATACAGGAAGACCCCCTAAATGCGGAGAGCGAAGATCGCAACTGCTGTGGACAGCGCAATGTCAGACTAGGCGTAAATATGACCTATATGTCGCATTGTGTGGCTCCGGTCGCCCGGGTGTTGTCCACAGGCGGTGGCTGAACTCGGGGAGCGCGGACAGAATCGAGGGGTGGACACGGGCGGCCGGCCCCTCGGCCGGGTGGCACTCCCGTGTCCGACCACCCCGATCCACCGGGAGGCAGCAGTGAGGACAGCGACACTGGGACCCGCCGAGCGCACCGTCGCGCTTGCCGCCATGGCCGAGCGCGAACTGGACGTGCTGGTCGTGGGGGCGGGCGTGGTTGGCGCGGGCACGGCGCTGGACGCCGCCACCAGAGGCCTCTCGACCGGCCTGGTCGAGGCGCGCGACTGGGCGTCCGGCACATCGAGCAGGTCGAGCAAGCTGATCCACGGCGGTCTGCGCTATCTGGAGATGCTCGACTTCGCCCTGGTCCGGGAGGCGCTCAAGGAGCGTGGGCTGCTCCTGGAGCGGCTGGCCCCGCACCTGGTGAAGCCCGTGCCCTTCCTCTATCCCTTGCAGCACAAGGGGTGGGAGCGGCTCTACGCCGGCTCCGGCGTCGCACTGTACGACGCGATGTCGGTCTCCTCCGGCCACGGTCGCGGCCTCCCCGTCCACCGCCATCTCTCCCGCAAGCACGCCCTGCGGGTCGCCCCCGCGCTGAAGAAGGACGCCCTGGTCGGCGCCCTCCAGTACTACGACGCACAGATGGACGACGCCCGCTTCGTCACCGAGCTGGTGCGCACCGCCGCGTCCTACGGGGCCCAGGTGGCGAACGCCGCCCGGGTGATCGGCTTCCTCCGCGAGGGCGAGCGGGTCGTGGGCGCGCTCGTGCGGGACGTCGAGGGCGGCACGGAGTACGAGATCCGGGCCAAGCAGGTGGTCAACGCGACCGGCGTGTGGACCGACGACACCCAGGGGCTCATCGGCGAGCGCGGACAGTTCCACGTCCGGGCCTCCAAGGGCATCCACCTGGTCGTCCCCAAGGACCGCATCCACTCCTCCACCGGCCTCATCCTGCGCACCGAGAAGTCCGTCCTCTTCGTCATCCCCTGGGGCCGGCACTGGATCATCGGCACCACGGACACCGACTGGGACCTGGACAAGGCCCACCCGGCCGCCTCCAGCGCCGATATCGACTACCTCCTCCAGCACGTCAACTCCGTCCTGAACACCCCGCTGACCAGGGACGACGTCCAGGGCGTCTACGCCGGACTGCGACCGCTGCTGGCCGGCGAGTCGGACGCCACCAGCAAGCTGTCGCGCGAGCACACGGTGGCCCACCCGGCGCCCGGCCTCGTCGTCGTGGCGGGCGGCAAGTACACGACGTACCGGGTCATGGCCAAGGACGCGGTGGACGAGGCGGTGCACGGACTCGACCAGCGGGTCGCCGCCTGCGTCACCGAGGACACCCCGCTCCTGGGGGCCGAGGGGTACAAGGCCCTGTGGAACGCGCGCGCCCGGATCGCGGCCCGGACCGGACTCCATGTCGCCCGGGTGGAGCATCTGCTCAACCGGTACGGCTCAATGACCGAGGAGATTCTGGAACTGATCCTCGCCGACCCCACCCTGGGCGAACCCCTGCCCGCCGCCGACGACTATCTGCGCGCCGAGATCGTCTACGCGGCCTCCCACGAGGGCGCCCGTCATCTGGACGACGTGCTGACCCGGCGCACCCGGATCTCCATCGAGACCTTCGACCGGGGCACCCGCAGCGCCAGGCTCTGCGCGGAGCTGATGGCGCCGGTGCTGGGCTGGGACGAGGGGCGGATCGACCGGGAGGTCGAGCACTACGAGAAGCGGGTGGAGGCCGAACGCGAGTCGCAGCGCCAGCCCGACGACCTCACGGCGGACGCGGCCCGGCTCGGCGCACCGGACATTGTGCCGATCTAGGACACGCCGTTCCGGGACCCGTGAGTCTCCGCGCCGTGGTCACCGCCCGCCTTCACCGGGCCAGTTGGGCTCCGCCGCCCCGGTGGAGCCGGGGCGGCGGCCCGGTCCGGCCTGGACGGGGAGGCCGGGTTGGTAGGAGGCTGTGGGGACTTCCCTCTTCCCGCCGCGGCGCGGCGGACCCCGGACCCGGCACCAGGACCGGTCCCGGGGTGAGGGACAATGAACGCTCTGCCAGGGCGGGTTGATCGCAGAGGGGACGCATGTCGGAGGCGGAGCAGGCACGGGAGCCCCAACGGGACAAGAACGGTCGTCTCCTCGCGGGGCGCTACCGGCTCGGTGAGGTGCTCGGCCGAGGCGGCATGGGTACGGTCTGGCGCGCCGACGACGAGACGCTCGGCCGCACGGTCGCGGTCAAGGAACTGCGGTTCCCCGGGGCGATCGACGAGGACGAGAAGCGCCGGCTGATCACGCGCACCCTGCGTGAGGCGAAGGCGATCGCGAGGATCCGCAACAACAGCGCGGTGACCGTCTACGACGTGGTCGACGAGGACGACCGCCCGTGGATCGTCATGGAGCTGATCGAGGGCAAGTCGCTGGCCGAGGCGATCCGCGAGGACGGCACGCTGACGCCGAGGCGGGCCGCCGAGGTCGGGCTCGCCATCCTCGACGTGCTGCGCTCGGCGCACCGCGAGGGCATCCTGCACCGCGACGTGAAACCGTCCAACGTGCTGATCGCCGAGGACGGGCGCGTCGTGCTCACCGACTTCGGCATCGCCCAGGTCGAGGGAGACCCGTCGGTCACCTCCACCGGCATGCTCGTCGGCGCACCCTCGTACATCTCGCCGGAGCGCGCCCGCGGTCACAAGCCGGGCCCGCCCGCGGACCTGTGGTCCCTCGGCGGACTGCTGTACGCGAGCGTCGAGGGCTGTCCGCCGTACGACAAGGGCTCGGCCATCGCCACCCTGACGGCCGTGATGACCGAACCGCTCGACCCGCCGAAGAACGCCGGCCCGCTCACCGAGGTCATCTACGGGCTGCTCGCCCGGGACCCCGACCAGCGCCTCGACGACGCCGGTGCGCGGGCGTTGCTCAACGACGTCATCAACGCCCCCGACGTTCCCGCTCCGGCCCCCGCGGACTCCACCCAGATCATGGCGCTGCCGCCGGCGCCCGCCGCCGACCCCCTCGTCAAGAGGACGCCGAAGCCGCCCAAGGCCCCGAAGCCGCCGAAGCAGTCCACCGGGTCGGGCGAGTCCGGCGGCGGCTCCCGCGACCGGCTGCGCGGAGCCCTGCGCTCCGTGCGCAACGCGAAGACCCCTGCGGTGGCCGCGGGAGCCGCCGCGGGTGCGACCGCCGCGTCGGCGAGCTCTCCGGCCGCGGCGGCCGGCGGCCCGCCCGTCACCCCGCCCAAGCCTCCGTCCCCGCCCGGGACGTCCGCCCCGGGTGCGAAGCCCGCCGCGTCCGCCCCGGCGACCGGGAAGGGAGCCGTCGCGGCGCCCGCCGGCGCCCCGAAGTCCGCGGCGGCGAGTGGGTTCGTACCCGGGCAGCGTCCGCCGTCCTCGGTCGCGTCCACGCGTGCCTCGATCACCGACGTGGTGCCCCGCCGCACCCTCGCGATCATCGCGGCCGTCGTCGCCCTGGCCATTCTCGGCACGGTCCTCGCGCTCACGCTCGGCGGCGACGACGCGGGCAAGGGCGGCGACACGGCGGCCTCGGCCGGAGCCTCGGCCGGCGGCGCCGACGACAAGGGCGGCGACACCGGCGGCGGTTCGTCCGGCGAGAAGGGCGGCGGTCAGAAGGAGGGCCAGGGCACGGACGACGGCCGGGCCTCCGCCGACCCGTCCGCCGACGACTCCGCCGACACCGACGACTCCGGTTCCGACGACGCCGACGACGACGGGGCGGCCCCCGGCGACGCCCTGCCCGCCGGGTACGAGCCGGTCACCGACACCCGGTTCCACTTCACCATGGCGATGCCCGAGGGCTTCAAGCGCACCGCCATCGCGGGCAGCAACTCCGGCGGCATCTACAACGACAAGCGGGGCAGCTTCCCCCGCGTCCAGGTCGACTTCAACAGCTCGCCCAAGGACGACGCGGCGGCCGCCTGGCGCGGGGCCGTCGGGAGCGTCAAGGTCCTCAGCGACGGCTACAAGCACGGCAGCATAAAGAAGGTCGAGTACAACGGCTATCCGACCGTCGCGGACTGGACGTTCGAACGCAACCACAACGGCGTCCGGGTCAAGGTGCTCAACCGGGGATTCAAGGTGGACGCCAAGCGTGGCTACTCGATCATGATCAGCTGCAAGGTGGACGAGTGGGAGGGCGACGAGTGCCGGACGCTGCGCGAGACGGCGTTCGCCACGTTCACGCCCACTGACTGACCGCCCGGGCACGTGCCGGCCGACCGCTGGGCACGTGCCGGCTGAGCGCTGGGCGTGCCCGTCGACCGGTCGGGAACGTCCCGGAGCGGTCGGTGGGAAACGTTTGTGCGAACCGGGTTGGCGCGACCCGGCCCGGCGGCCCGTGTTGCCACGTATCGTAAGAGGCCGGGGACCGTACGCAGCCGGAACAGCGGGTCAATTGTCCGCCGAATGACCGTGACCGACGGATAAGTGCGCCTCCGGTGACCGGGGGAAGAGCGCGCTCTGGGGAGGCGTCGTGGACGACTACGCGGGTCGGGTGCTTGCCGACCGCTACCGCCTTCCGCTGCCCCCGTCCGATGGGTACGAACTGGCCGAGACCCGGGCGTTCGACACCTACAGCGGGCAGGAAGTCCTGGTCCGCCAGGTGCCGTTGCCGGAGATCGTGGACGCGGAGGTGCTCGACGCCGACGGCCGGCCCTCCGCATCCGGACGCGCCCCCGGGCGAGCGGTCCGCCGCAGCACGGACCCGGCGGTCCGGAGGGCGATCGAGGCCGCGCAGGCCGCCGCCCAGGTGCCCGATCACCCCCGGCTCGACCAGGTCTTCGACGTGTTCGCCGAAGCGGGCTCGTTGTGGATAGTGAGCGAGCTCGTCGCGGCCCGTCCGCTCGCCGCCCTCCTCGCCGAACGCCCCCTCAACCCCTACCGGGCGGCCGAGATCGGCTCCGACGTGCTCACCGCTCTGCGGGTGCTGCACGCCCACGGCTGGACCCATCGCAACATCACCGTGCGCACGGTCCTGGTGTGCGACGACGGCCGCGTCGTGCTCACCGGTCTCGCGGCGGGCGCCGCCGAGGAGGCGCTCTGCGGATACGCCCCCGGACCGGCGCCCGACACCGACCCGGTGGCCGGCCCCACGACGTACGGCGTCCCGGCCGTCGAGGCCGCCCCGCCGAGAGAGCTCGACGGGGCCTACGCGCTCCCGCCGGCCAGGAGCGGAACGGAGTACGCGCCGTTCGAGGGCTACGGCTCCGTCGAGGGCGGCCAGGGCTACGCGGCCGTCGAGGAGCACACGGAGTACGCGGACGTGGATGCGGACGCGGACGCGGACGTCCAGGAGTACGCGGACGTCCAGGAGTACGACGGCGGCGGCCGGGCGGACCGGCCGTACCGGGCGGACCAGGGGCTTCCCGTTCCGTCGCTGCCGGAGGGTTACGCGCCGCGCCGGTACGACGACCGGTACGACGACCGGGATGGCGGCCGGGCCGAGGACCGGTTCGGCGACCGGCCCGGTGACCGGGACGACGACCGTTATGACGACCGGCCCCACGACCAGTCCGGCGACCGACCCCACGACGGGTCCGGCGACCAGCACGACGACCGGTCCGGCGACCGGTACGACCTGCCGCCGGGCGGCCCGGAAGCCGAGCCCTTCGCGTCGCGCGCCGGCCAGGAGATCGTCCCGCGCCCCGCCGCCCCCGCCGTCCCGTACACCACCGTGCCGCCCCCCGCCGAGCCTGGCGCCGCGAGCGCCGCCCAGCTGCGGGCCGCGCGCGCCGGAGCCATCGCCGCCTACCGGGCGGGCGCACGGGCCGCCGCCCGGGTCACCGAGGACCGGCAGCAGACCGACCGGCCCCCGGCCGACCTCACGAAGTCGCCGCCGGAAGGGCACGCGCCCGCCCCGAGCACCAGCGGCACCAGCGGAATCACCGGAACGGGAGCCGGAGCCGGAACCGAAGCCGGAGCCGGAGCCGGGACCGAAGCCGGAACCGGAACCGGAACCGGAGCCGACGCGGACGCCGACACCGGCATCCTCCCGCCGCAGCGCCCGGCGCCCGGCGCCCCGGCCCCCGACGCCCCCGTGACCCCCGGACTGACCTCCCCCTGGGGCATGCCCGCCGAGGACCCCTACGACGACGAGGACGACGAGGACGACGAGGACGGCCCCCGGCCGCCGGGCCGCCGCGTGCACCTCGCCGGGACCTGGGACGACGGACCCGGTGCGCGGCCCGTCTCCGCGGGCGGCTCCGGCGAGGACGCGCTGCGCGCCGACTCCCGGCGGCCCGGCACGGCGGCCCCGGCCCCCAAGCAGCTCGCCCGCACCGCACCGCCCCGGGACGGGCGGACCGCCCCCGGGGCCTGGGAGGAGGCCGTCGCGGGCGGCGACGAGCCCGCCGTCTACCGGGGCCCCGCCACCCCGCTCGCCGCCGAACGCGCCCGCCAGGCACGCATCGCCGTCGTCGGAGCCGTCACCGAGCGCTGGGCCCCCGAGCAGGCGGGTCCCGTCCACGAGAACTGGCAGCTCGCGCCCCCGATCGGCCCCTCCACCGACCTGTGGGCGCTCGGCGCGCTGCTCTACCGCGCCGTCCAGGGCCACGCCCCCTACCCCGAGGAGAACGCGGCCGAGCTCGTCCAGATGGTGTGCGGGGAGCCCCCCGCCTTCGCGGAGGAGTGCGGCCCGCTGCGGCCCGTCGTCGAGTCGCTGCTGCGCCAGGACCCCACGGAGCGGCCGGACTTCGAGGAGCTGCGCGGCTGGCTGCGCTCGCTGGTGCGCTCCGCGCCGGAGCCGGAGGCGGGCGCCGACGTCGTGCCCCTCCCCGCGCCCGACGCCGCCCGGCTCCCCATCGTGCGCCGCCGGGGCGAGCTGGTCCGCAGGCGCCGGGGCCGTTTCGGCGGCGGCTCGGCGCACGGCAGACACCGCCAGGGGAAGCGTCACCAGCCGCCGAAGCGGCGCGGTGACGGCGAGCAGCGGGACCGGCAGGAGTCGCTGCTGCCGCCCGACCGGTCCGTGCGGATGCCCGTGGAGAGCTGGGAGGAGGAGCGCCCGGCCCGCGCACCCCGTGCGCCCAAGGGCCCCCGGGTGCTGCGGGAACCGTCGCGCCGGGGCGAGGAGTCCTCGTCGCCACGCAGGCTGGGCCGGCTGCTGCTCGTCCTCATCCTGCTGCTGATGGCCGCCGCCGTCGCGTACGCCGTGATGTTCCTGCCGAAGCAGGAGCCGGGCAAGGACAGCGGAGCGCCGACGTCGCCCGCCGGCTCCGCCGCACCGCCCGCCGCCTCGGGGGAGCCCGAGCCGTCCGGCTCGGCGGGCGGGTCCGCCGATCCCGGCTCGCAGCAGCCGCAGACCAGCCGGTCGGCCGTGGCGCTCGCCCCCGGCTACGCGCTCCGCGAGGACGCGGAGGGGTTCGAGGTCGGCGTACCGAAGGACTGGCAGCGCAGCCCCGCCAACGCGGACCGGCAGATCCGCTACGGCAGCGACGGGTTCACCCTCCTCGTGGTGCCCGGCCGGGACACGGTGAAGGCGGGGGGCGGCGATCCGCTGGCCTACCAGCGGGACAAGGAGCCCGAGCTCCAGCCGTTCCGCGACTCCTCCTGGTCCTCCTCGTCCGGACTGCGCCGGGTCGACGTCGGCCGGCAGGCCATGGCCGAGGGGCAGTTCACCTGGCAGGAGAGCGGCGGGCGCGAGGTGTACGTCCGTAATCTCGCCATGATCGTCGACGGCAGGTACCACGTCATCCAGGTCATCGGGCCTGAGAGCGACCGGGACAAGGTCACCGAGATCTACGAGCAGGCCATCGCCTCCTACCGAGTCACCTGACCGCCGGTCACACTGCTACCGGGTCACCTGACGCCGGTCACACTGTCACCGGGTCACCTGACCGCCGGTCACGCCCGATCGCGCGCACGTGACCGTCCGTCCCGCGCGCCTGATCGCGCGTCACCGCCTCGCCCGCGCCAGGGGCGTTGTGCGGTGCCGACAACCATCACAGTGCGGTCTCGTGGGCGATCCCCGGTTCCGCCCCGCCGTCGCGCCTCCGTAATCTGGCCATTCGAGGAACGGGGCGGGGACATCACGTGGATCGATCACAGAGCACGGACGCGGGACTGGTGCTGGCGGGGCGCTACCGGCTGGGCGACGTCCTCGGCCGGGGCGGCATGGGCAAGGTCTGGCGCGCCCACGACGAGGTGCTGCACCGCACGGTCGCCGTCAAGGAGTTGACCGCCGGGCTGTACGTCGCCGAGGCCGACCGGCTCGTCCTGCACGCCAGGACGCAGAAGGAGGCGCGGGCGGCGGCGCGCATCACGCACCCCGGCGTCGTCACCGTCCACGACGTGATCGAGTACGACAACCGCCCCTGGATCGTCATGCAGTACGTCGACGGGCCCTCGCTCGCCGACTCCGCCAAGGAGAGCGGCGAGGTCGCCCCGCGCGAGGCGGCCCGCATCGGGCTGCACGTGCTGAGCGCCCTGCGCGCCGCGCACGCGGCCGGGGTGCTGCACCGCGACGTCAAGCCCGGCAACGTGCTGCTGGCGCGCGACGGTCAGGTGCTGCTGACCGACTTCGGGATTGCCGCGATCGAGGGCGACTCCACCATCACCCGGACCGGCGAACTGGTCGGCTCCATCGACTACCTCGCCCCGGAACGGGTACGCGGCGGAGACCCCGGACCGGCCTCCGACCTCTGGTCCTTGGGGGCGACGCTGTACACGGCGGTCGAGGGGACCTCCCCGTTCCGCCGTACGTCCCCGATCTCCACCATGCAGGCCGTCGTCACCGAGGAGCCGCCCGCCCCGCTCAACGCGGGCCCGCTCGGCGCCGTGATCACCGCGCTGCTCCGCAAGGACCCGGACGACCGGCCCACCGCCGCCCAGACCGAGCAGATGCTGCTGGACGCGATGGACGGCCGTGAGCCCCGAGCCGCGCAGGCGCACGTGCCGACCCAGCGCTTCCCCGAGAACGCCCGGTACGCCTACCAGGACACGGACGGCGGTCCCGGCGGCCCGCACGATTCCGGCAGCCCGAACGGCGCCGACGGTTCCGACGGCGCCACCGCCCGGCTGCCCGGAGCAACCCCCTCCATGACCTCACCGCCCGCCCGCGGCCCGGGGGCCGCCGCCCCGGTCACCGGCCCCGCCTCCGCCCCGGTGACCCGGCGCGCCGGGTCCCGGGGGCGCACAGTGCTCGTCGTGGTCGTCGCCGCCGCCGTCCTGGGGGGCGCGGCCGGGCTGTTCGCGATGAAGTACGGGGAGGGATCGGACGCCCCCGGCAGCACGGCCGGCGGCACGGTCGCCGGCAGCACACCGTCCCCGGGGCGGACCTCCACGGAGCAGACCTCCCCGGATCCGGCCGTCTCATCGGAGGGGACACCGGAGATACCCGACGGCTGGCACCGGGTCGACGACCCGGCGGGGTTCAGCCTGGTGGTGCCGGTGGACTGGACCCGGCAGGTCCAGGACGGGCAGATCGACTACACGCCGGACGGCGGGGCCCACCGGATCCGCATCAGCGTCGACCCGGACCCGGACTTCGAGCATCCGTACCTGCACATGGAGAACATGGAGGAGCAGCTCTCCGAGCGGCTGCCGGGCTATCAGCGGATCGGGATGGAGAAGAACACCTTCCGCGACCGGCCGGGCGCCCTCTGGGAATTCACCTGGAACGAGACCAAGGACCACCCGGGGCCCCGGCACGGGATCGACCAGATGTACTACGGCGGCCCCGGCGGCCCCGAGTACGCGCTGTATCTGACGGCCCCGCAGGAGGGCTGGGAGGCCAGCCGCGAGAAGTTCGACATCATGCTGCGGAGTTGGAGCGCCCCGAAACCCCAGCAGTGAGCACGGCACCCGGCGGGACTCACGCTTCCTGAGTGCCGCGGGCCGACCGTCCGGTCGACGGTCGGCCGCATAGCCACTGATCAGCGGTTATGTCGCCAG
Organism: Streptomyces sp. NPDC017520; assembly: GCF_044329855.1. Lineage (NCBI taxonomy): Bacteria > Bacillati > Actinomycetota > Actinomycetes > Kitasatosporales > Streptomycetaceae > Streptomyces > Streptomyces sp. NPDC017520. The sequence goes on along the minus strand of NZ_JBIRKB010000013.1, from coordinate 86,058 downwards.
CGATCACTGGCTCGTTCGAGGGGGGTGCCCGGCGGAGGTGGCGGGTCCTGTGAAAAACTGTTACCCACGGGTACCCAAAGGCTGCGGCTGGACATACTCTCGGCCTCATGACGGACTCGCAGGCCCCTGACGCCCCTCTCGGTACGAACCCCGTGGCGGCCGCCCCCGCCGGTGTGCGTACCGCCGCCGACGTGGTCACCCCCGAAGTGATCGCCCAGCTGACCCGTGGCGTCCTCGGGTCGGGCCGCACGGCCAACCACACCCCCTTCACCGGGGAGAAGCTGGCCGATCTGCCCGAGTCCGCCCCCGAGGACGTCGCCACCGCCTTCGACCGGGCCCGCGCCGCCCAGCCCGTCTGGGCCGCCGTCCCCGTACGGCAGCGGGCCGCCGTCCTGCTGCGCTTCCACGACCTCGTCCTCAGCCGCCAGTCCGAGGTCCTCGACCTCATCCAGCTGGAGACCGGCAAGGCCCGCCTGCACGCCCACGAGGAGGTGCAGGCCGTCGCCGTCGCCGCCCGCCACTACGGGCGCAAGGCCGCCGCCTACCTCAAGCCCCGCCGCCACACCGGCGTCGTCCCGGTCCTCACCAAGGTCACCGAACTCCGCCAGCCGCGCGGCGTCGTCGGCCAGATCGCCCCCTGGAACTACCCGCTCGAACTCTCCGTGGGCGACGCGCTGCCCGCGTTCGTCTCCGGCAACGCCGTCGTGATGAAGCCCGACACGGAGACCGCGCTCACCGCCCTGTGGGCCCGCGACCTGCTGATCGAGGCCGGACTGCCCGCCGAGGTCTTCCAGGTCGTCCTCGGCGAGGGACCCGTCGTGGGACCCGAGGTCGTCAGCCGCGCCGACTACGTCTCCTTCACCGGTTCCACCCGCACCGGCCGCGAGGTCGCCGTCGGCGCCGCGTCCCGGCTGGTCGGCGTCTCCCTGGAGCTCGGCGGCAAGAACGCCATGCTCGTACTGAAGGACGCCGACGTCGAGAAGGCCGCCGCGGGAGCCGTCCGCGCCTGCTTCTCCTCCGCCGGACAGCTCTGCATCTCCATCGAGCGGCTGTACGTCCACGAGTCCGTCGCCGACGACTTCGTGGAGCGCTTCGCCACCCGGACGAAGGCCATGCGGCTCGGCAGCGCCCTCGCCTACGGGGCCGACATGGGCTGCCTCGTAGGCGAACGCCAGCTGGAGACCGTCAAGCGCCACGTCGACGAGGCCGTCGAGAAGGGCGCGAAGCTCGTCGCCGGCGGCGTCGCCCGCCCCGACATCGGCCCGCTGTTCTACGAGCCGACCATCCTCGACGGAGTGGAGGCCCCGATGACCGTCTGCACCGAGGAGACCTTCGGACCGGTCGTCTCGATCTACCGCTTCAGCGACGAGGACGAGGTGATCGCCCTGGCCAACGCCACCCCGTACGGCCTCAACTCCAGCGTCTGGACCACCGACTCCCGGCGCGGTCACCAGATCGCGGCCCGGCTGCGCACCGGCACCGTCAACATCAACGAGGGGTTCGCCCCCGCCTACGGCAGCGTCCAGGCCCCCATGGGCGGCATGAAGGATTCCGGCCTCGGCCGACGGCACGGCTCCGAGGGCATCCTCAAGTACACCGAGGCCCAGACCGTCGCCCAGCAGCGAGTGATGCCGCTCGCTCCCTCCTTCGGGCTGGACGACGAGAAGTACGCCGCGCTCATGACCAGCAGCCTCAAGGCGATGAAGGCGTTCCGGCTGCGCTGACCGCCCGGAGACCCAGCGACGTCCGCCCTTTTCGTACCGCATCCGTTCCGAGGAGTGCCATGTCCCAGGACAGCCCTGCCCAGAAACAGGCCGTGAGCCCCGCGCCGGTGAGCCAGGTCCCGGCCGAGGACGACGCCGCGTACGACTACGACGTCCTGGTCGTCGGATCGGGCTTCGGGGGTGCGGTGTCGGCGCTCCGGCTGACCGAGAAGGGGTACCGGGTCGGGATCCTGGAGGCGGGCCGCCGCTTCACCCCCGGCACCCTCCCCAAGACCTCCTGGGACCTGAAGAACTACCTCTGGGCCCCCGCGCTGGGCCTCTTCGGCATCCAGCGCGTCCACCTCCTCGGCAACGTCATGGTGCTCGCCGGGGCCGGGGTAGGCGGCGGATCGCTCAACTACGCCAACACGCTGTACGTGCCGCCCGCCCCGTTCTTCGAGGACCGGCAGTGGGCCTCGATCACCGACTGGCAGGACGAGCTGAAGCCGTACTACGACCAGGCCCGCCGCATGCTGGGGGTCCGCCTCAACCCGACCATGACCCCCTCCGACGTCCACCTCAAGGCCGCCGCGGAGGCGATGGGCGTCGGCGACACCTTCCACCTGGCCCCGGTCGGCGTCTTCTTCGGCGACGGCAAGGACGCCGACGGCACCGCGAGGGCCAAGCCCGGCGCCACCGTCCCCGACCCCTACTTCGGCGGCGCGGGCCCCGCCCGCAGGGCCTGCACCGAGTGCGGGGAATGCATGACGGGCTGCCGCCACGGCGCCAAGAACACCCTCAACGAGAACTACCTCCACCTCGCCGAGAAAGCCGGAGCGGTCATCCACCCGATGACCTCCGTCGTCGCGGTCACCGACGACCCCGAGGGCGGCTACCGGGTCCTCACCGTCCCCACCGGCCGCCGCCGCAGGGCGAAGCCCACGAAGCTCCGCGCGCGGAAGGTCGTCGTCGCCGCGGGCACGTACGGGACCCAGACCCTGCTGCACACCATGAAGGACCTGGGGCTGCTGCCCCGGCTCTCCGCGCGGCTCGGCGAGCTGACCCGTACCAACTCCGAGGCGCTGGTCGGCTCCCAGACCAGTGACCGCCGCTACCGCAAGAAGCACGGCACCGCGAAGGCCGACTTCTCGCAGGGCGTCGCGATCACCTCCTCGATCCACCCGGACGACAACACCCACATCGAGCCCGTCCGCTACGGCAAGGGCTCCAACGCCATGGGCGCGATGTCGATACTCCAGGTCCCCTACGGCGCCCACCGGGTGCGCGGCTGGCTCGCCAACATGGTCAAGCACCCGACTCTGGCCGCCCGTTCGCTCTCCAACCACCACTGGTCCGAGCGCACCATCATCGGCCTGGTCATGCAGTCGCTGGACAACTCCCTGACGACATACCGCAAACCGGGAGGCATCGGCAAGGGCCTGCTCACCGCCCGCCAGGGCCACGGCGCGCCCAACCCGACCCAGATACCGGAGGCCACCCACAGCGCCACCCTGCTCGCCGAGGAGATCAACGGCTTCGCCGGCTCCAACGTCGGCGAACTGATGGGCACCCCGCTCACCGCCCACTTCCTCGGCGGCTGCCCGATCGGCGCGAACGCCGACGAGGGCGTCATCGACCCGTACCACCGCCTCTACGGCCACCCCGGCATCAGCGTCGTCGACGGTTCAGCCGTCTCCGCCAACCTCGGCGTCAACCCCTCGCTGACCATCACCGCCCAGGCCGAGCGCGCGATGTCGTTGTGGCCCAACAAGGGCGAGGCGGACCCGCGCCCGGAGCAGGGCCAGGCCTACGAGCGGCTCACCCCCGTCGAGCCGCTCGCGCCGGCCGTGCCGAAGGAGGCGTTCGGCGCGCTGAAGCTGCCGTTCCTGGGCATCCCCGTGGTGCCGCCGAAGGGAACGGCGGAGGCCGGGGCGGACGTGAAGGGCGTCGGCAACACCCCCGTACCCAATCCGTGATCTTCTCCTGGGCAACTGTTCGGAGGGCTGCGCGGTCGAACCCGTACTGCCTCACAGCAGTCACACAGCTCCTGCCGAGTCCCAGAGGTCCCCGATGACACGCATCTCCCCGAGAACCGTGCTGCACCGCGCAGCGGGTTCTCTCGCCGCCGCAGGCCTGCTGGCCTCGGCCACGCTCGCCGGGGCGGCCGTCCCGGCACAGGCCGCCGATGCCCCGGTGTTCACCCTCGGCGGCCCCGCCGAGACGGGTCTGCACCCCTACCCGGAGAGCGGCGAGCCCCGGCACTCCACGGTCGGGATCACCGTCAACAACCCGTCCCAGGACGAGGAGAACGGCGGCTACGGAGGCAACTTCACGCTCACCTTCGACCTCAGCGGTATCGACGGTGTCGCCGACGTGGCGTTCGACGGCGAGTCCAACAGCGCGGACTGCGAGGTCACCGGTACCAAGGCGGTCTGCGAGGACTGGGGCATCTGGCCGGGCCTCCAGGGCGCCGCCGACCTCCTGGTCACCGCCGCCGAGGGCAGCCGGGCCGGGGACACGGGCACGATCAGGGTGACCGGCGAGGCGGAGGGTGCGACCTTCACCCCGTTCACCACCCGGCTCACGGTCGGCGGCACCGACCTGGTCATGGAGGAGCTCCCCTTCGACCAGGAGCTGAACCCGGGCGACGAGCAGCAGGCTCCGATCACCTTCTCCAACCGGGGCAGCCGGGACGCCGACGGCGTTCTGCTCACCCTCATGTACACCCGAGGCCTCGACATTCCGCAGCGCTACGCCAACTGCGAGTACGCCGAGGACGACCCGGACGTCCCGGGCATCGGCTGGACCACGGCCCTCTGCTCCGTCGAGGGCTCCTTCGAAGCGGGTGCGACGTACACGCTGGCGACCCCGCTGACCATCGAGGCCACGACCCGCGCCTTCTACGACACCTTCGTCTACCGCATCCACGAGGACGGTGCCGCCCAGCGCACCGCCCAGCGTGCGGGCGCCTCCTTCGCCCGGGGCGCGGGCCCCGTGCTGAAGGCGGTCCCGGCGAAGGCTCCACGGAAGGGCGCGACCGCCCGGGGCGGCGACCTGAATCCGTCCGACAACCAGCAGGAGGCCGACTTCCGTACGAAGAACACGGCCGACTTCGTGGCGTACGGCGACGAGGCATCCGGGGCCGCCGGGACCACGGTGAAGGCTGACATCGGCTTCCGTAACGAGGGCCCGGCGTGGATCGGCTACATCCGCTCCGGCGAGCCCGTCGCCACCGTCGACTTCACCGTCCCGCAGGGCGCGTCGGTCACCGCGAAGCCGGACCGCTGTCGTGCGGTGACCGCCGAAGGAAAGTACCGCGAGGACCAGCAGAGCCCCGCGCCGCGCTACGTCTGCGACACCTCGATGACCGTGCGGGACGACGAGGGTCTCGACCTGCCCTTCGAGCTGCGGATCGACGAGGCCCTGATCGGAGCGAGCGGCGAGGTGACCGTACGCAACACCCGGCCGCAGAACCCGGCGCTGCCGTTCGACCCGAAGCCGGCCAACAACACCGCGTTTCTGGTCCTGAACGGCGAGGGCGGCGGCTCGGACTCCGGCGGCACGACGGACGGCGGCTCCGGCGAACCGTCCACCCCGCCGACCTCGGCCCCGGACCCGGAGGAGAGCCCGTCCGGCACCCCCGGGCCCTCGGCGTCCACGACCTCCGACGGAGGGGCGGCGGGTACGACCGGCGGCTCCGGCGGCGGGGGCGGCCTCGCCTCGACGGGATCGACCGCCCTGATCGCCTCGGGCACGGCGGCCGCGGCGCTGGCGGCGGGCCTGCTGCTGTTCATGGCGGCACGGCGACGGGCTGCCGCGCAGCACGTCTGACGCCTGACCGACGGCGGAGGGGGAACAGGGCCTCCGCCCGAACGTTCCGATGCGGCCGACCCGGGCGTCCCCGGGTACGGCCGCATATGGGGTGACCGGGCTGCTGTCCCCTGCGGACCGGTCACTTTCGCCGGGATGTGGTCCCACGACGCACCTGCGGTACGTCACACGTCCCGGCGGAGCCACGCGTGGTTTCCTGCCGATGCCGCCCCTGGTTGGCACGGACATCAGGATCAACGAAGGCACCGCGCACCTGGTCACGCGCCGTACGGGTGAGACGGGGTCCGAACGCAGATACGGCCGGGTGCCGCAGGCGGAGAACCGTTCCGTCCGCGCACCGCTCACCAGGCCGCACACGTCTCACACCCGGCCGCGGCACAGCTCCAGGAGCGTCATCGCCAGAGCGGTGCCCGGCTTGCCCAGCGCGTCCCTGTAGTGGCCGAGCACGGCCGTCTCCCGGGAGAGGTTGACCCGCCGGCCGCCGGAGGTGATCCGGGCCTCCTGGATCACCGCCGAGACGGCCATCCGTTCCTGGACGAGGCCGATGATCCGGTCGTCGAGGGCGTCGATGCGCTCGCGGGCGCCGCCGATCAGGGCGGCGGCCTCGTCCGTGCGGGCGCCGGTGGCCGCGGTGGTGTCTGTGGTGCTGCTGCTCATGGTGGTGACTCCCGGTGGGGTGACGGCCCCCCCGGAGCTACGGACCCGGACACGCGAGACGCCCCGGGCCTGCTGGCCCGGGGCGCCTGGAACGTTGCTTGTCAGTAGCTCAAGCAGCACGACCATGGCAGCCGGCGGGCCGGATGCCATAGGTAAAGACGAAGGTCGTGTGCTGACGCATGGGGGACAGTATGGCCCCGGCCCGGCGGCCCCCACAAAACGGGGCCCGGATCCTGAGACGCGACGGACACCGGCCTGGAGGCGTCGGCCCCGTCCCCCCGACCCGGCGGAGGGTTCGCGCACGGCCGGTAGAATTGGAAGAACCGACCCCCTTCACCACCGCCGGAAGGCCGCCCCCGTGCCAGCAGCACCCCCCGCCGCCCCCGACGCCACGGCCGACGTGGTCCTCGTCGTCGACTTCGGCGCGCAGTACGCCCAGCTCATCGCCCGCCGTGTCCGTGAGGCCCGGGTCTACAGCGAGATCGTCCCGTCCACCATGCCGGTGGCCGAGATGCTGGCGAAGAACCCCCGCGCGATCATCCTCTCCGGCGGCCCCTCGTCGGTGTACGCGGAGGGCGCACCCAGCCTGGACCGCTCGCTCTTCGAGGCCGGGGTGCCCGTCTTCGGCATGTGCTACGGCTTCCAGCTGATGGCCACCACGCTCGGCGGCACGGTCGACGACAACGGGGCCCGTGAGTACGGCCGCACCCCGCTGCACGTCTCCAAGGCGGGCTCCACCCTCTTCGAGGGCACGCCCACCGAGCAGCCGGTGTGGATGTCGCACGGCGACGCCTGCTCGGCGGCGCCCGAGGGCTTCACCGTCACCGCCTCCACCGACGTCGTACCGGTCGCCGCCTTCGAGAACGACGAGAAGAAGCTCTACGGCGTCCAGTACCACCCGGAGGTCATGCACTCGACCCACGGCCAGCAGGTCCTGGAGCACTTCCTCTACCGCGGCGCGGGCATCGAGCCGAACTGGACCACGACCAACGTGGTCGAGGAGCAGATCGCCCTCATCCGCGAGCAGGTCGGCGACAAGCGCGCCATCTGCGGCCTCTCCGGCGGCGTGGACTCCGCGGTCGCCGCGGCCCTCGTCCAGAAGGCCATCGGCTCCCAGCTCACCTGCGTGTACGTCGACCACGGCCTGATGCGCAAGGGCGAGACCGAGCAGGTCGAGAAGGACTTCGTGGCCGCGACCGGCGCGAAGCTCAAGGTGGTCGACGCGCAGAAGCGCTTCCTCGACGCCCTGGCCGGGGTCTCCGACCCCGAGCAGAAGCGGAAGATCATCGGCCGCGAGTTCATCCGCGTCTTCGAGCAGGCCCAGCTGGAGATCCTCCAGGAGGACGGCCCGGAGGTCGCCTTCCTCGTCCAGGGCACGCTCTACCCGGACGTCGTCGAGTCCGGCGGCGGCACCGGCACCGCCAACATCAAGTCCCACCACAACGTCGGCGGACTCCCCGACGACATCGAGTTCCAGCTCGTCGAGCCGCTGCGCCAGCTGTTCAAGGACGAGGTCCGCATGGTCGGCCAGGAGCTGGGCCTCCCGGAGGAGATCGTCCAGCGCCAGCCGTTCCCCGGCCCCGGCCTCGGCATCCGCATCGTCGGCGAGGTCACCGAGGAGCGCCTGGACCTGCTCCGCGACGCCGACGCCATCGCCCGCGAGGAGCTGACGGCGGCGGGCCTGGACCGCGACATCTGGCAGTGCCCGGTGGTCCTCCTCGCCGACGTCCGCTCGGTCGGCGTCCAGGGCGACGGCCGCACCTACGGCCACCCGATCGTGCTGCGCCCGGTCTCCTCCGAGGACGCCATGACGGCCGACTGGTCGCGTCTGCCGTACGAGACGCTGGCGAAGATCTCCACCCGCATCACCAACGAGGTCGCCGACGTCAACCGCGTCGTCCTCGACGTGACGAGCAAGCCGCCGGGGACGATCGAGTGGGAGTGACCTCCCCGCTTCCGGCGGCCCCATAGGGCTCTCCCGGGTCAAACGCCGATGCCGTCGCTCATTCGTTTGGGCGGCGGCATTGTCGTATCGGGTGGGTACGCTGAGTGAAGAGACGAGACTTCGGCGTATGGGAGTAATTATGAGCGCCGCACCCGATCCCAGGCTTGAGCAGCAGCCGAAGCGGTGGCCTGTCCCGCCGGAGGGTGGCTGGACGGCGGACGACCTCGACCGGATTCCGGGCCTCCCGCCCCACACCGAGCTGATCGACGGGAGTCTCGTCTTCATGAGTCCGCGGACCGCCTTTCATGGGCGTGCCATGCGGTTGTTCGAGAATGCCCTGCTGGATCAGGCGCCGGCGCATCTGGACGTCCTGCGCGAGATGACGATCAAGTTGGACGAGAAGAACAGGCCGGAGCCGGACGTGCTGGTGTTCCCCGTCGAGGCGAACACGGGCCACCGCCAGACCTGGTTCCGCCCCGAGGACGTCGTGCTCGCCGTTGAGGTGGTCTCGGACGATTCGGTGGAGCGGGACCGAGACGTCAAACCCCGGAAGTACGCCGCCGCCGGAGTGCGGCACTTCTGGCGGGTGGAGGCGGACGGCGAAGGACTGCCGATCGTCTATGTCTACGAACGTGACCCCGCGCTGGAGGTCTATGTGCCCACAGGTATCCACCGCGACAAGCTCACACTGACAGTTCCGTTCCCGTTGGTCATCGACCTCACGGCGATCAACAGGCGCCGCCCCTAGAAACCACTGGCACGGCCCCCGTCCCCGTGCCAGGCTCCTTTCCCATGTCCGCCGAAGAAGTCCGCGCCATCGTGTCCGCCGCCGGTAACGACCGCCTCACCTGGAACACCCCGCTCTCCGAGGAACACGCCGCCCGGCTGATCGCCGCCTGCGACCCCGCTCCCGGATCGCGGATCACCGACCTCGGCTCCGGCTGGGGCGAGTTGCTGATGCGGCTCGTCGAGTCCGCGCCCGGCGCCACCGGGGACGGTGTCGAGACCGACCCCGCCGCCGTGGCGCGCGGCCGGAAGCTCGCCGAGCGGCGTGGGCTCGCGGACCGCGTGCGGTTCCACGAGGTGCCCGCCGCCGAGTGGACCGAGGGCGGGTACGACCTCGCCGTCTCCATCGGCTCCTCGCACGCCTGGCCCGGCACGACCCGTGAGGCCCTCACCGCCCTAGCCGCCACCGTGCGTCCCGGCGGACGGGTCCTGTTCGGCGAGGGGATCTGGCTCGAGGAACCGACCCCCGCCGCGCTGGCGGGCCTCGGTGCCGAGCCCGGCGACTTCGGGTCGCTGCTGGAGCTGATCCGGCTGGCGGAGTCCGTCGGGCTGCGCGCGCTCCAGGTCACCGTCGCCGACGAGCGCGAATGGGACCTCTTCGAGTCCGAGGGGCCGATCGGCCGAGGGCAGCGCTGGGCACTGGAACACCCGGACCACCCGCTGCACGCCGAGGTGACGGCCGAGATCGACGCCCGCCGCACCGGCTACTACGGCGGCTACCGCTCGTATCTCACGCTCGCCTACCTGGTGCTCAGCACCTGACCCGGCCGGGGGCGTCACGCCTCTGGCCACCTGACCCACCCGGCGGTAACTTCCGGTCCCGTACGCCCAGGGAACCCGAGGAGCCGCCATGCCCGAGCCGGTCGCCGTGCCCGCCCCCGCCCCGATCCCCGTCGAGCAGCTTCAGTTCGCGATGCCGCCCGTGCACGCCTCACCGGACGAGGAACGCGCGTACCGCAGGGAGCGGCTGGCGGGCGCGCTGCGGCTGTTCGGGCAGCTCGGGTACGAGGACGGGGTCTCCGGGCACATCACCGCCCGCGACCCCGAGCTGGCCGACTGCTTCTGGGTCAACCCGTTCGGCGCCCCCTTCGCCGACATCGCCCCGCAGGACCTGATCCTCGTCAACGGCGACGGCCAGGTGGTCCGGGGCCGTTTCCACGTCAACCAGGCCGCGTTCGCCGTCCACGCGGCGGTGCACCGGGCCCGCCCGGACACGGTGGCCGTCGCGCACACCCACTCCACGCACGGGCGGGCGCTCGCCGCGCTCGGGGAGCCGATCGAGCCGATCACCCAGGAATCCTGCGCCTTCTACGAGGACCACGCGCTGTACGACGCCTACTCCGGGGTCGTCGTGGACGAGGACGAGGGCCGGCGGATCGCCGCCGCGCTCGGGCCGCACAAGGCGGTGATCCTGCGCAACCACGGGCTGCTGACCGTCGGCGGCTCGGTGGACGCGGCGGCCTGGTGGTTCCTCACCATGGAGCGCGCCTGCCAGGTGCAGCTGCTGGCGCGGGCCGCCGGGAAACCGGTCCTCATCTCGCACCGGGACGCCGTCACCACCCGCGACCACCTCGGCGGCGACCTGGTGGCCTGGATCAACTACCAGCCCCTGTGGCAGCGGATCGCTCGAACGTTCTGACGACACGGGCCCCGGTCCGCCCCGACACGCGCCCCCGGTCCGCCCCGACACGCGCCCCCGGTCCGCCTCGATGCGTGACCTGGCCGTCCGGTACGGCACAATTCGCGGATATCGCGGTTGAGTTGGCTGTACCGGGGCGGGAAAGGGTGTAATCCTCCGTGGCGTTGGACGAATCCAGGACGAGCGGCACGCACAGCGGCGGCTGTACGTGTGGCGACTGCCCGCACGGAGCCCGTCGCGGACACCGGCACGCCGTCGCCGCGTTCCTGGCCAAACGGGACGAACTGGCGGCGGGCAAGGGGCTTCCCGCCGGGGTCGCCCAGTCGCCGTCCGCGTCCCGGCAGTGGGTGTCCGACGAGCTGACCGGGTCCGCCCGCACCGTCGCCGAGCGGGCCCGGGAAGCCGGTGACGCCTGGCTCCACCAGGTCTGGCGGGGGACGTTGTTCGCCGTCTGGGGCGCGGCGGGGGCCCTCCTCGTCGGTGCGAGCCTCACCGCGATCGGGGCCGGCTGGTCCACCGCCCGTACCGCCGGGCTGATCGCCGCCCTCCTCACGGCCGGGCTGCTCACCGCCGCCGCCCGCTTCCACCGCGCCCGGGGCGGCCTCCTCGCTCCGCTGATCGGGGAGGACAACCGGCTCTCCACCTCCCGGACGGTCGCCGGGGTCTGGGTGCTGCTGGCCGCCTTCGCCGTTCTCGTGCTCGCGCTGCAACTGGCCGGGGCCTCCGACCCGGAGAGGAGGGACGCGCTGATCGAGGGGCTCGACCTCGTGCGCTCCGCCGGGGTCGTGGCCGTGCTGGCGCTCGTGTGCGCGGTCGCCGTCGTCGTGCGCCGCGTGGTGACCGTACGGGTGCTGGGCCAGCGGCTCCAGAAGCTGCGCGCCGACCGGCCGCGCGCCGCCGACCTGCTCACCGACGACTCGGGGCGCGGCTCCTTCACCGATGTGCAGTACGTGCTGGTCAGCGCCGTCGCCGTGCTGTTCGCCGCGGTGCGGCTGGCCCGCCGCCCCGAGCAGTTGCCCGATCTGCCGTGGGGGCTCGCGCTGCTGGTGGCGGTCTCGGCGGCGACCTACTTCGCCGGGAAGTACGCGGAGGGCGGCCGGCCCGTCGTGCTGTCCGTCGTGCGGGCCCGGGAGGCCGGGGACCTGGACGCCCCCATCCGGACCGGCGACGACATCGAGATCCGGGGCGCGGGCTTCGTACCGCCCGGCGCGGGCGGGCCCGACCGGCTGGCCCGGCTCGTCGTACGGATCGGCACGGTCCATGTCCACGTACCGCTGATCCCGGTCGCCGGGGGCTTCGCCAACCCGACCGACACCGTTCTCACCGTGCCCGTCCCGGTCGAGGTCGAACCGGGGACCGTGGACGTCCAGGTCATCACCGCCGCCGGGGTGGAGACCAACCGCTGCCCGATCGACGTCACGGACTGACCGGCACCCCACAGCCGAGCGGATTTCTGCCGCCGATCGCGTCCCAGCCCTGGTGAGCAGCGCGCCGAGGGCGTACGTATGGTCGAGGTGACGGGATCTCGGGAAGCAGGGCAGCGGTGATGAACGGTTACGGCGGCGGATCGTACGGTCTGGGCGAGCGCAGGACACTGAGGGAGCAGGCCGGCACGTACGCCCTGCTGCCGCTGCGCGTCTTCCTCGGCGTCACCTTCGTGTACGCGGGCCTCGACAAGCTCACGGACAGCGCGTTCCTCTCCGCGACCGGCACCGGCTCCATCGGCGAGATGATGCGCGGGGTGCGCGACTCCTCCGCGATCCCCGCCCTCGTCGACCTGGCGCTGAAGAGCCCCGAGGGCTTCGGTTACGCCATCGCGATCGGGGAACTCCTCGTCGGACTCGGCACCCTCGTCGGGCTCTGGGCCCGGCTCGCGGCGCTCGGCGGCGCGCTGATCTCGCTGAGCCTCTGGCTGACCGTGAGCTGGCAGGCCACCCCGTACTACTACGGCAACGACCTGCCCTATCTGATGGCGTGGCTGCCGCTGGTACTCGCGGGCGCCACCGTGTTCTCCGCCGACGCCTTCCTCGCCTCGCGCCGCCGCAGCATGTAGGCGGCCCACGTCACGGTCGCGGCCAGCCACAGCCCGCCGAGGAACAGCGGCAGGAAGAACGTCCACGGGACCTCCCAGGCCCCGGCGGCGTCGGCCGCGTACCCGCCGGCGAGGCCCAGCATCGCCAGGCCCGCCACCGCGCGGCCGGGCCGGAATTCATGACGCAGCACGGGTGACCTCCACCTGTCCGATGCCGACTTCCAGCACCAGTTCGATCGTTCCGCCGGGCTTCGTGCCCGCGGGCGGCGGCAGCGTCCGCCGCTTCGCCTCGTCGCTGTTGATCCGGACCCGGACCCGCTGCCCCTCCTCCAGCCGGATCTCCCCGAGACCCGCCTCGGCGCGCACCTTCACCGTCACGTTCTCCGGGACGACGACGGCCGCCCGCCCCGCCGCCACGTCGAGCCCCGTGCGCACGGTCTCGCCCTTGGCCACCTTCAGTCCGGACAGGTCCAGCCGGGCGTCGCCCGTACTCAGCTCGTACCGCGGCTGCACGGCGGCCACCGAGGCCGGCCGCCACTCCTGACGCGCCCACGAGGTGTCGATGTCCTTCGGCAGCACCGCCGCGCCCGCCAGCAGACCCGCCGTGACCACCGCCATCAGGACCGTGCCGAAACCGGTCCGCCCCAGCCACGAGGCGATGAGCAGGCCGAGCCCGAAGACGGCGAGAGCGGCGACCAGGCCGATCTGGAGAGCGGTGCCCAGCGGCTGCTGCTCCCAGCTCAGCCCGGTGCCCAGACCGCCCGCCACCAGCGCCGTCAGGAAGACCGGACCGCCGATGGAACGCGGCCCGCGCTCCACGGGCGACGGCTGCGGCCTCAGGAACGGGGCGTCCGGCGTGGGGCGCCCGGCCTTCGCCCCGGCGTGCGCCGCGCCCACCTCGGTGTCCGGCGGACCCCACAGATAGCCGGGGCCGGCCGGCCCCGTGGTGCCGTCCTTGACGATCGGGTCCCGCCACCACGACGGACTGCCCGGTGTCGGCGGGGCCTTCACCTCCGGCGGCGGCGTGCCGAGCCCGCCCGTGTGTACGGGACCGGGCGGGGCCGCCGACGCGCCGGACGTGGCCGCCGGGTCCTCCGGAGCCGCCGCCGCCCGCCGGTTCTGCGTCCACACGGAGAAGCCGACGACGGCCAGCGTCAGCAGCGCGGCGAACGCCAGCATGCTCCGGTTGTGCAGCATCGACAGGAACAGCCCGCAGCCGATCAGCGCCAGCAGCAGCGCCACCAGGGACGCCCCGTCGACCCGCCCCGACAGAAGTTTGCGCGCCTCGTTCTCGTCGTCGCCGTCCGCGGGGAGCAGCAGCCAGGCGAAGCCGTAGAAGATCAGACCGATGCCTCCGGTCGCCGACAGCACACCGAGCACGATCCGGAAGATCACCGGATCCACGTCGCAGTACCGGCCGAGTCCGCCGCACACCCCGGCGACCACCTTCTGTCGCGGGGTGCGCCGCAGCGTCGGCTTCGGCGCTTCGGGGGGCGCGACGCCGGGAGCGGCGTCCGAGGGAGCGGTCATGCCTCCATGGTGACGGTCCGGACCGCCCGCCGGGACCCGCTCCGACCCTGGCCGGTCCCTGATATTGCCCGCGTACGCCCCTGAGGGGCCGGGGCGCACGCGCCGGGCCTAGGCCCTGTCGTCGAACTCCCGTCTGCCCCGCGGCGCCATGCACGCACTCTCGCCGCACCGGGCACACGCCCGAGTACGTCCAGTACGCGGACGTGAGCCCGGCACGCCGAGAGCACGCACCTGACCCCGCAGGGCCGCCCTCCGGGCGACGACGGGAGTTCGACGACAGGGCCGAGCGGGGGAGGGGAGCTGTCGTCAGGCGTGCGCTGGGGACAGCATCAGGGTCACTTCGGGGGCCGACCCTGATGCCGCCCAGCGTCCGCACGTGTGACGATCGGGGTATGCCAGCCGCCACCGCCCGAGCCGCCAGCTCCGTCACCGCCGACCCGGAGGAGCCCGCACCGCGCAAGCTCTACCGCAGCGCCGACGGCCGGCTGCTCGGCGGCGTGGCGCGCGGGCTCGCCGGACACCTCGGGCTGCCCGTCGCCTGGGTGCGGTTCCTCTTCCTCGGGCTGTTCTTCACCGACGGCCTCGGCGCGGTGCTCTACGCGGTGTTCTGGATCGTCGTGCCGCTCGGCGTCGGCGGCGTCGACGCCCCGCGCTCCGTGTTCGAGACGTCGGCGGACGGCCGCCGCAAGCTCCGTAAACCGGACAGGGGCCAGGTCTTCGCGCTGGTCGCCCTGACCATCGGGGCCGTCGCGTTCGTCGTCAACGTCGACATGGGCAGCGAGGCCGACCGCTACATCTGGCCCACCCTCCTGATCGGCGCGGGCTCCGTCCTGGTCTGGCGGCAGGCGGACAACGCCCGCCGCGCCCGCTGGATGGAGACCGGCCGCAACCGCAAGCTGCTGCACCTGGCCCGCGGCCTCGCCGGGGTGGCCCTCGTCGGCCTCGGCCTCGCCGTGTTCATGGTGGTGCGCGGCTCGGCCGCCCAGCTCGGCAACGTGCTCACCGCGGCCATCGCCGTCCTCACCGGCATCGCCCTGCTCGCCGGCCCCTACCTGGTGCGGATGACACAGGACCTCTCCGAGGAGCGCCTGATGCGCATCCGCGCCCAGGAGCGGGCCGAGGTCGCCGCCCACGTCCACGACTCCGTGCTGCACACCCTCACCCTGATCCAGCGCAACGCCGACGACGGCGGCGAGGTCAGACGCCTCGCCCGCGCCCAGGAGCGCGAGCTGCGCAACTGGCTCTACAACCCCGAGGGCACCGGCAAGGACGAGGACGACGAGCCGGAGACCCTGGCGGAGGCGGTCAAACGGGCCGCCGCCGAGGTCGAGGACAAGCACGGCGTCCCGCTGGAGGTCGTCGTGGTCGGCGACTGCCCCCTCGACGACAAGCTGACCGCACAGATGCAGGCAGCGCGCGAGGCGATGGTCAACGCCGCCAAGTACGGTGGCGAGGGCGGCGCCGTCCAGGTCTTCGCGGAGGTCGAGGGCCGCACGGTCTTCGTCTCCGTACGGGACCGGGGCCCGGGATTCGACCTCGACGAGGTTCCCGGGGACAGGATGGGCGTACGAGAATCAATCATCGGCCGGATGCAGCGCAACGGCGGCAGCGCCCGGCTGCGTTCGGTGCCCGGCGGGGGCACCGAGGTCGAGCTGGAGATGGAGAGGGCGAGCGAATGACCGAGAACACCGAAGCCACCGGGGGCCCGGAGCGACGGGTACGGGTCGTGCTCGTCGACGACCACCGGATGTTCCGCACCGGGGTGCAGGCCGAGATCGGCCGCACGGAGGAGACCGGCGTCGAGGTGGTCGGCGAGGCCGCCGACGTCGACCAGGCGGTCACCGTCATCACGGCGACCCGCCCCGAGGTGGTCCTCCTCGACGTCCACCTCCCGGGCGGCGGCGGCGTCGAGGTGCTCCGACGCTGCGCCCCCATGATGGGCACGGCCGAGAACCCGGTCCGCTTCCTCGCGCTGTCCGTCTCGGACGCCGCGGAGGACGTCATCGGCGTCATCCGCGGCGGTGCGCGCGGCTACGTCACCAAGACGATCACCGGCACCGACCTGGTGAACTCGGTCTTCCGGGTCCAGGAGGGCGACGCGGTCTTCTCGCCCCGCCTGGCCGGCTTCGTCCTGGACGCCTTCGCCTCCACGGACGCCCCGCCGGTCGACGAGGACATGGACCGCCTCACCCAGCGCGAGCGCGAGGTGCTGCGGCTGATCGCCCGCGGCTACGCCTACAAGGAGATCGCCAAGCAGCTGTTCATCTCGGTGAAGACGGTCGAGTCGCACGTCTCGGCGGTCCTCAGGAAGCTCCAGCTCTCCAACCGGCACGAGCTGACCCGGTGGGCGACGGCTCGGCGGCTGGTCTGAGACCGCTGCTCACCCGTCGGCCGGCTCCAGCGAGATGTTGACCTTCTCGCCGATCCGGCGGTAGCCGATGCTCGCGTAGACCCGCTCGACGCCGGGGTCGCCGGGCTCCAGCCAGACCGTCCGGCAGCCCTGGGCGAAGGCCCGTTCCGTCAGCCAGGCCGAGAGCGCAGCCCCGACGCCCCGACGACGGAAGGGAGCGGCGACGGCGAGCCCGGCCAGCTCGCTCAGGCCGTCGATCGCGGCCGAGCAGCCGCCGACGCCGGCCGGTGCGCCGTCGAGCACGGCCAGTGCGGCGACCCCGTCGCCGGTGGCGGCCGCGCGCAGCCAGTCGGTCGCCCCCGGATCGGGCTCGCCCTCTCCGCCGAAGCCGTGGTGCTGGACGCGGGCGGCCTCGGTGAACTCTGCCTCGGTGGCCGGTGTGCCGATACGGAGGCCGTCGACCGGCTTCGGCGGCCGGAGGTCCTCGCGGCCGCAGGCGAGCAGCGGGGCGCGGTTCTCCACGGTGAAACCGGCCGCGAGCAGGGCCGGTTCGACGGCCGGGGCCCAGGCGGGCAGGAACTCCAGGCGGGGAAGCCGTTCGTGCTTCCCGAACGCGTCGACCAGGGCCGCCACGTCGTCCGCCGTGGGTTCCGCCTCCCGGTCGGGGATGGCGTAGTTGGCGTACTTCAGTTCCCAGCCCGGGTTGTGCCGGACGGTGAACGGGCCCACCCGGTAGTGGTCGGGGGAGAGCAGCGCGAGCGCCCGGGCATAGTCCTGGACGGCGGTCGCCATCGACGTCATACGGGGATTCCTTCGGCGGGAGAGCGGGACGTGCGCGGCGGACTATGCCACCCGGGTCGCTCCGGCGAAAGGCATTTCATCGACGGGCGCGATGCGGACCGGTGCTCCGGGGCGCGGGGCGTGAATCATTTGGCCGCCGCCGATGTAGAGGCCGACATGGCTGATTCCGGAGTAGAAGAAGACCAGGTCACCGGGGGCCAGTTCGGAGCGGGGGACCCGGGATCCGGCGTTGATCTGGGTGTAGGTGGTGCGCGGCAGGCTCACGCCCGCCGCCTTCCAGGCCGCCTGGGTCAGGCCCGAGCAGTCGAAGGCGTTCGGGCCCGTCGCGCCCCAGACGTACGGCTTGCCGATCGCGCCGTACGCGAAGTCGATGGCCTGGGCGGCGCGGGAGCCGGGGGCCGCCACCGGACCGCTGCGGACGGACGAGCGGTCGGCGTGGGCCGGGCCGCCGCCGTGCCGGGCGTCGGCGGAGCGCTCATGGGCGGCGCGTTCGTCGGCGGTCAGGGTGTCCAGCAGCCTGCGGGCGTCGGCCAGCTTGGTGCGGATCGCGGTGCGGTGTTCGCGCAGCTCGGCGCGGCGGGCGGCGAGGCGCTCGGTCTCCTGGTCGGCGCGGGCCTTGACGCGGGTGATCTGGGAGACCTGTCGCCGGATGCCGCGCAGGAGCCCACTCTGCCGGTCGCCCGCCCGGTCGAGGTAGGAGGCGCGTTGCAGGAAGGCGTCGGGGTCGGAGGAGAGCGCCAGTTGCAGGGCCGGGTCCAGGGTTCCGCCGCGGTACTGCGCGGTGGCCAGCGAACCCAGGGCGTGCCGGGCGGTGTTGAGGCGGGCGGTGCGACGGGCGGCCTCGTCGGCCAGGGCGTCGACGGCGCGGGTGGCGGTGGCCGCCTCTTCCTTCGCCCCGTTGTACTTCTCGGTGGCGACCTCGGCGTCGTGGTACAGCCGGTCGATCTCCGCCTTGACCTGCGAGGCGGTGGGGGCCGGTTCGGCGGGGGCCGCGCCCGCCCCGGTGACCGACCCCGCGGTGGCGGCCCCGGCGAGCGCCAGGGTGGCGGCGGTGCGGGCAGCAGAGCCGGTGAGCGGGCGCTGCTTGGGTTTTCGGTGAGCTGACCTGCGGTGCGCTGCCACGGGGGCGGCATCCTTCCTGTCGGCTGTCCGCCGGGGGAATACCGGCGGGTCCGTGAAGGACGCTAATCCCGGTGCCGGGAAAAGAGTCGGCATGACTGCTATTGCCCTGATGTGACGTTTCATCGGCCATGGGTGATCACTCATACGCCCATATATCAGGGCAATGCATTCAATTTCGGAGGAAGCGCACAAGGAAGGGGGGCCTCACTGAAAGGCACATCCTTGGCCCTGGCTAGGCTCCGGAGCCATGGACGTACTCATCAATGTCTTCGTCGCCCTGCACATCATCGGCATCGCCTCCCTGCTGGGTGGCTTCCTGACGCAGATGAAGGCCATGGGAGCGGGCACCGCCCGCTTCACCCCCGCCATGCTGCACGGCGCGCTGACCATGCTCGTCACCGGTATCGCCCTGGTCGGGCTCAACCAGGCCGACGACCAGACCGTGAACAACGTCAAGATCGGCATCAAGCTCGCGCTGCTGGTCGTGATCCTCGCCCTCGTCTACGTCAAGCGGGACGACGAGACGGTGGACAAGGGCGCGTTCGCCGCGGTCGGCGGACTGACGGCCGCCAACATCTTCATCGCCACGGTCTGGACCTGAGTCTCCCCGGGGGCGGCCGCCCAAGGGCCGCCCCCGGCACGCGTCACGCCGGTCGCACGCTTCCGTAGATCGGCATGGAGTAGATCGACTCCTCGCGCACGTTCGCACCCGGCTTCGGGGCGTGGATCATCATCCCGTCGCCCTTGTAGATGCCGACGTGGCTGATGTCGTCGTAGAAGAAGACCAGGTCTCCGGGGATCAGATCGGACGTGGCGACCCGCGTCCCGACCTCCACCTGGTCCCAGGTAGTCCGGGGCAGGGTCACGCCCGCCTCCCGCCACGCCGCCTGCGTCAGCCCCGAGCAGTCGTAACTGGAGGGGCCCGACGCGCCCCATACGTACGGCTTCCCGATCTGGGCGCGGGCGAAGGCCAGGACCTTCTCCGCCTTGGCGGCGTAACCGCTGTCCGTACCGGTGCCGGAGCCGGAGCCCGGATCCGTTCCCGTTCCCGTTCCCGTACCGGAACCGGAACCGGAACCGGAGCCGGAGCCGGATCCCGTGCCCGAACCGCCGCCGGACTCCTTCGCCGCCTCCTCGCGGGCCTTCTCCTCGGCCTCGGCCTTCTCCTTCGCCTCGGCGGCCTGCCGGGCGGCCAGCCTCGCCGCCTTCTCCTTCGCCTCGGCCTCCTTCTTGCGCTCCAGCTCCGCCAGCCGCGCCTTCTCCTCGGCGGTCAGCCTCGACAGCAGGCTCCGGGCCTCGGTGAGTTTGGTCTGCACGTCCTTCTTGCTGGAGGCGAGCGTGGCCTGCGTCTCGGTGAGGGTCTCCAGGCTCTTCACCGCCTCCGCGCGCTTCTTCGCCGCCGAGGCCTGCTGCGTACGGACCTCGGCGACGGCCTTCTGCTGCCGCTCCGTCGCCCGGTCCATCAGCCGGCTCTGGTCGAAGTACCCCTGCGGGTTGTCCGCCAGGAAGAACGTCGCCGCCGGCGCGATGCCCCCGTTGCGGTACTGGGCCGCCGCGTAGGAGCCCAGCGCCCGGCGCGCCTCGTTGATCTTCTCGGCCCGCTTCGCCACGTCGGAGAGCAGCGTGTCGACCTTCGCCTGCTGGGACGCGGAGGCGGCCTTGGCCCGGTTGTACTCCTGGGTCGCGGCGCCCGCCTGCCGGTACAGGGCGTCGACCTTCTTCTGCACTTCCTCGATGGCGGGCTTCGGCTCAGCCGGCGCGGCCGTGGCGCTCTGCGTGGAGAGCAGCGTCACGGAGGCCAGCGCGGCCGTCGTCAGCCCGACGGCGGGGGTGGTGGTGCGCACCTTCGTGCGCGGCTTGCGATGCGATGCCAAGACCGGCATCTCCTTCCGTGGACCGCCTACCGGGTTAGCTGTCGGGTTCGGACGGAACGGAAGGCTGTCCTACGGTCCGCATGCGAGGGCACGGACCGATTCACCCCGGTGTCGCGTGTGGGTCCCCGGTTCCGCACCGCCAGGGCGGCGGGACGGATTCGGCAGAGGTGCCCGTCGGGCGTGGTTCGCCCCAGGGAGGTACGGGCCACCTGACCGAGCACGCTAGCCAACCGGCCCCGCCGCTGGGAAGGACGATGAGCGATATGCCCGATACATTTTCGTGACCTTTCCGGATCGGGGGGCCGACACCCCCTCCGACCGGGCACTCCTTCACGGAACGTCGACGTCCGCTCTCCGTGCGTACGGGTGAGGCGCGGGCGATTCCCCGGTGCCGACGCCGCCTTCTCACCTTCGGCAGTAGCTTGTCAGTCCGGCCGCCTAGACTCGGGGGGCGATGAGCAGCCTCTTTGACGACAGTTTCCTGACCGGCCTCCAGTCCGCGGAGGACGGCCCCCCGCCGCCCCCCGAGGACCACGCGCCCGAAGCGGTGCCGGAGGGACTCTTCGAGGGCGTCTACGACGCGCCCCCGCCGCCCCGGGACGGGTACTACCGGGACGGTCACGCGCGCCCGGTGATCGACTCCGCCGCCCTGCTCGACGGGCTGAACACCGAGCAGCGCGCCGCCGTCGTGCACGCCGGGTCCCCGCTGCTCATCGTCGCCGGGGCCGGCTCCGGCAAGACCCGGGTCCTCACCCACCGCATCGCCCACCTGCTGGCCGAGCGCGGGACGCACCCCGGGCAGATTCTCGCGATCACCTTCACCAACAAGGCCGCGGGCGAGATGAAGGAGCGCGTCGAGCAGCTCGTCGGCCCCCGCGCCAACGCCATGTGGGTCATGACCTTCCACAGCGCGTGCGTCCGCATCCTGCGCCGCGAGTCGAAGAAGCTCGGCTTCACCTCGTCGTTCTCGATCTACGACGCCGCCGACTCCAAGCGCCTGATGGCCCTGGTCTGCCGCGACCTCGACCTGGACCCGAAGCAGTTTCCGCCGAAGTCCTTCACCGCCAAGGTCTCCAACCTCAAGAACGAGCTCATCGACGAGGAGACCTTCGCCGGGCAGGCCGGAGGGGGCACCTCCCGTTCGAGCGAAGCCGAGAATGGGGGAGGTTTCGAGAAGACCCTGGCCCAGGCGTACGCGCTCTACCAGGCCCGCCTGCGCGAGGCCAACGCCCTGGACTTCGACGACATCATCATGACCACGGTCCACCTCCTCCAGGCCTTCCCGGACGTCGCCGAGCACTACCGCCGCCGCTTCCGCCACGTCCTCGTCGACGAGTACCAGGACACCAACCACGCCCAGTACACGCTGGTACGGGAGCTGGTCGGCCCGGCCGGGGAGGCCGACGCCCCCGCCGAGCTGTGCGTGGTGGGCGACGCGGACCAGTCGATCTACGCCTTCCGGGGCGCGACCATCCGCAACATCCTCCAGTTCGAGGAGGACTACCCGAGCGCGACGACGATCCTCCTGGAGCAGAACTACCGCTCCACGCAGACGATCCTCTCCGCCGCCAACGCCGTCATCGAGCGCAACGAGAGCCGCCGCCCCAAGAACCTCTGGACCAACGCCGGCAGCGGCGCCCGCATCACCGGCTACGTCGCCGACACCGAGCACGACGAGGCGCAGTTCGTCGCCGACGAGATCGACCGGCTCACCGACGCGGGCGACGCCAAGGCGGGCGACGTCGCCGTCTTCTACCGGACCAACGCCCAGTCCCGTGTCTTCGAAGAGATCTTCATCCGCGTCGGTCTGCCCTACAAGGTCGTCGGCGGTGTGCGCTTCTACGAGCGCAAGGAGGTCCGGGACGTCCTGGCCTACCTCCGGGTCCTCGCCAACCCCGAGGACACCGTCCCGCTGCGCCGCATCCTCAACGTCCCCAAGCGCGGCATCGGCGACCGCGCCGAAGCGATGATCGACGCCCTGTCGATGCGCGAGAAGATCTCCTTCCCCCAGGCACTGCGCCGCGTCGACGAGGCGTACGGCATGGCCGCCCGCTCGTCCAACGCCGTCAAGCGCTTCAACACGCTGATGGAGGAGCTGCGCACGATCGTCGAGTCCGGCGCCGGCCCCGCCGTCGTGCTGGAAGCCGTCCTGGAGCGCACGGGCTATCTCGCCGAGCTCCAGGCCTCCACCGACCCGCAGGACGAGACCCGCATCGAGAACCTCCAGGAACTCGCCGCCGTCGCCCTCGAATTCGAGCAGGAGCGCGCCGAGGAGGAGGGCGCGGGCACGCTCGCGGAGTTCCTGGAGAAGGTCGCGCTCGTCGCCGACTCCGACCAGATCCCCGACGAGGACGAGGACGGCTCCGGCGTCATCACGCTGATGACCCTGCACACCGCGAAGGGGCTGGAGTTCCCGGTCGTCTTCCTCACCGGCATGGAGGACGGCGTCTTCCCGCACATGCGGGCCCTCGGCCAGACCAAGGAGCTGGAGGAGGAGCGCCGCCTCGCGTATGTCGGCATCACCCGCGCCCGCGAACGGCTCTACCTGACCCGGGCCGCGATGCGCAGCGCCTGGGGCCAGCCCTCGTACAACCCGCCCTCGCGCTTCCTGGAGGAGATCCCGGAAGCGCACCTGGACTGGCGGCGCAAGGGCCCGATGGCCGCCCCCGCGGGGCCCACCTCCGGCATCACGTCCTCGCTGTCCTCCTCCCGCTCCCGCTCCGGACCCTCGGGTTTCGCGACCCGGCGCGGCGGCGCGGAGAAGCCGACGGTCACCCTCGTGGCCGGGGACCGGGTCACGCACGACCAGTTCGGGCTCGGCACGGTGACGGCCGTCGAGGGCTTCGGCGACCAGGCCAAGGCGACGGTCGACTTCGGCGACGAACGTCCGAAGAAGCTGCTCCTGCGGTACGCGCCGGTCGAGAAGCTGTAGGCGGGCGGGGCAGAGCCGGACAGACGGCAGCGGGAGAGAGCGCCGAGGCACTCTCTCCCGCTTCCGTCTGTTTCCGTCTGTCCGTGCTCGTGATGCCGTATCAGCTAGGGTCGAGGCCCTTGCTGCGCAGCCACGCCAGCGGGTCGATCGCCGAGCCGCCGCCGGGCCGGACCTCGAAGTGCAGGTGCGGGCCGGTGGAGTTGCCCGAGTTCCCGGCGTACGCGATGACGTCGCCGGCCTTCACCGGGCCGGAGCGGATCTTGGTGCTGCTGAGGTGGCAGTACCAGGTCTCGGTGCCGTCGGCGGCGGTCACGATCGCCATGACCCCGTAGGCGCTGTTCAGCTGCGTGCGTACGGTGCCGTCGGTCGCGGCCATCACCGGAGTGCCGTACGAGACGGGGAAGTCGATGCCCGAGTGCACGGACATCCAGTTGACGCCCGCCTGGCCGTAGTAGGCGCTGAGCCCGTGCTGCTTGACCGGCAGGACGAACTTGGGACGCAGCGCCTCGCGGCGTGCGGCATCCTCCGCGCGCTTCCTCTTCTCCGCCGCCTGCCGTTCCCGCAGGTCGATGCGCTCCTGGGTGCGGCTCGCGCGCTCACGGAAGTCGTCGCTGCCCTCGGAGAGCTGCTCCAGCTGGCTGTCCAGCCGGTTGTTCGCGGCGACCGGTTTGACCGTGCTGGGGTCGGCCACCGCCAGCGAGGTGGTCGTCTCCTCCGGCTTCTCCTCGCCGCCGGGCATCCCGCCGACCGAGGCGGCGGCGATGCCCGCGACGCTCATCACGCAGGCGGAGGGCACCGCGACGGTCAGCAGGGCGGAACGCTTGGCGGGAGTACGCCGACGGGCCCGGTTGCGGGGGGCGGGGGGTCGGACGGCGGTGTGGTTCACGGAGTGCGTGGCGGGGAAGTCGTCCCCGGCTTCCGGCTCCGGCACGGCGTCCGGTGCGAGGGCGGCGAACTCGGCGGTGGAGTGGTGGGCGGTCTCCGGCTCCTCGGCCGTACCGTCCGGTTCGGCCGCCGCCCCGGGCGCCGTCGCGTCGGCCGGCTGCTGTTCGTACAGCGGGTGCGACGTCTGTTCGGGTTCATACGCGGTGTCCCCGGGCGTGGCGCCGGAGTTCCACGCCGTCGCGTCGTAGGCGCCCGTGTCGTACGTACCCGTGCCGTAGGAAACGGTGCCGTAAGCGCCGGTTTCGTAGGCGCCGAAGCCATGCGAACCGGTGTCGTGGGTGCCCGCGTCGAACGTGCCGGTGGTGAAGGCGGTGCTGGCGTACGTCCCGGTGTCGGCGGCGACGGCCGTCGTGCCGTACGCGCCGGTCGGGTACGACCCGGTCTCGTAGGCGTCGGCGCCGTGGACGCCGTCGGCTCCGTACGCGGTACCGGCCGGGTACGTACCGGTGTCGTAGGCGTCCGTCCCGTACACCCCGGTGCTGTAGGCCTCCGTGGCCTGCGTGTTCTCCGTGCCGTACGGGGCGGCGGCGGGGAAGCCCGTGGTGGGGAACGCGCCGGTGTCGGCCGTCGCCCACTGGCCGGTCAGGTTCTGTTCGGCGACCTGTTGCCAGGCCCCGGAGGTGTCCCACTGCTGCGGGGCCTGCTCCTGGGCGGAGTAACCGTCGTAGGCGGGCGTCTGCTGTGCGCCGGTGTCGGTGTTCCACGCGGAGGAGTCGTACTGGCCGCTGTGGTCCGGCAGGCCGGTCGCGTACGTCGTGTCATAGCCGGCGCCGTAGGTGGTGTCGCCGTGTCCGGCAGCGGGGGGACCCGCGTCGTAGCCGGTGTCGTGGCCGCCCGGAAGGGAGCCGAAGAGCGGGTCGGTGGCGAAGCTGCCGGTCGATCGGTCGTCGTACCCGACAGGCCCGGCGTGGGGGTGCTGGTCGTTCACCAACTTCTCTCTCGCCTCGGCAGCAGGACTGTTCTGGGTCCCGGTCAGGGGAGTCCCAGGGGGAAGCAGTGGCCGCGACTGTACCCGGCGGTATGTGAGGACGACAATCTTCGACAGGTTTTGCGTTCGCAGGAAACGGGCAATCGTCCGTCTTTCGGTGGACGGCAGGCGCAGCCTTGGTCCTACGTTCGACTGATGTTCTATTTCAGGCCGCGGAAGTCGCCCCGGTGGAGGATCCGGCAGCGGTGGCGGTGTCCTCTCCGGCCTCCGGTGCCTCAAGAGCCTCACGGATCGCGGCGGCCACCGTCGGGTGCACGGGCAGCGCGAGGTGTCCGATGCCGGTGACGCGTACGTTCACCGCGTCGAGATCCGGATGGTCGACGCACGCTGTTCCGACCGGAACCATCACCTGGTCCAACTCGCTCCAGAAGCTCACGAACCGGGTCCGGCAGCCGGGAGCGGGGGCGCGCAGCTCCTCGATCACGGAGGAACCGCCGCGCATCTGACGCACGATGGGGTGAATGCCCGCCCCGGGGGCGACGGCGGTGCCCCCGTGGGGGGTTCCGAGCGTCACCAAGGTGCGCACCCGCCGGTCACCTCCGAGTCGCTGTACGTAATAGCGGGCGATCAGGCCGCCGAGGCTGTGCCCGACGACGTCGACCCGGCTGTGCCCGGTGCGCTCGCAGATTTCCTCCACATGCCGCCCGAGCAGTTCGGCGGCGGTGGGGATGTCGCGGGTCAGCGGTGAGTAATTGAGGGCTTCCAGGTGGCGGTGGCCGTGCCCGGTCAGCGCGCGCCGCAGGACGACGAACACGGAACGGTTGTCGATGAAGCCGTGCAGCAGGACGACGGGGGGCGCGGTTGCGGCCGCGACCGGCGGGGCGGTGGTCTCGGGCGGGGTCCCGCTGTGATCCGGGCCGTCGGCGCCGGTGCTCGCGGGCCGGTTCGGCGGGCGGGGGGACCGGCGGCGCTCCGGGGCGAGACCGAAGGGGTAGGCGATCAGGTGCCCGGCGAGGACGGCCAGCTCCAGCGCGGTGGCGCCGAGGAGCGCGGCCGACAGTCGGGGGCCGGGCAGGCGGGGCAGCAGGGAGAGGAGAGGGAGGAGCTTCACGGCCGGCCTCCTGCACTGGCATACGGGGAGGCGGCTCCCGTCCCCGTATGCCCTCATGGGGTGTCTCCGCGTCTCCGCGTCTCCGCGTCGGTCGCGGATCTGCGGGTACGGGGGCCGTACCACCGTGCCGTGCGGCTGGCGGCGCGGTGGTACGACAACCTCGTGGCGGCTTCCCTAGGGGTGTCCGATCGGTCACGTACGGGTCGATGGCGCCCGGCGAACATGTCCCACATGTGATTTCCCCCTCCCCGCCTGCCGTGAAACAGCGCCTTGCGGAATGCTGTGGATAACGTTCGTTCACATCCCCGGCCCTTCAGGCGCGGGAGACCAGGTGGAGGCAGTGATGGGTGTGACCGGTCCGATCCGTGTGGTGGTGGCCAAGCCGGGACTCGACGGCCACGACCGCGGGGCCAAAGTCATCGCGCGGGCGTTGCGGGACGCCGGTATGGAGGTGATCTACACCGGGCTCCACCAGACGCCCGAGCAGATCGTCGACACCGCGATCCAGGAGGACGCCGACGCCATCGGCCTCTCGATCCTCTCCGGGGCGCACAACACGCTGTTCGCCAAGGTGATCGAGTTGCTGAAGGCCCGGGAGGCGGAGGACATCAAGGTGTTCGGCGGCGGGATCATCCCGGAGGACGACATCGCGCCGCTGAAGGAACTGGGCGTCGCGGAGCTGTTCACCCCGGGGGCGACGACGACCGAGATCGTCACGTGGGTCAACGCCAACGTCCGCCAGGCCGCACAGGCCTGAACACCGGCCCCGGAGCGGGCCCGCTGCGTACGGGGCCCGCGCGGGTGACGGCGATTCCGTCGCCGTCCCGGGGCATCGATGCGGCCCTCGCCCGCGTGGGTGCCCGCGGTCGTGGTCGCCGGCGTGTGTGTGCTCGTGGTCGCCGCAGCCCGGGTGTGTGCTCGCGGTCTCGTGGCCGCCCGCCCGTGTGTGCTCGCGGTTGCCGCCGCCCGGGTGTGTGCTCGCGGTCTCGTGGTCGCCCGCGTGTGTGCCCGCGTCTTCTTCGTCGTCTGTCACGGCGGTGGGCGGGTCAGCTCCCTTCCCCTACGGCGGCGGGCAGCTCCGCGCCGTTCCCCCTCCCGCGCGTCAGGACATCAGTTCCGCCTCCATCGCGGCGCGCAGCCGCAGCGTGGAGACCAGGCGCTGGAAGGCTTCCGACCAGTAGCCGCCCGCCCCCGGCGATGCCCCCTCCTGCTCGTCCTGCGCGGCCGTCAGGACCTCCAGCCGGTCGGCCTCGGCCGGATCCAGACAGCGTTCCGCGAGGCCCATCACTCCGCTGAAACTCCAGGGATAGCTCCCGCCGTCCCGCGCGATGTCGAGAGCGTCGACCACCGCACGCCCGAGCGGCCCGGCCCAGGGAACCGTGCACACCCCGAGCAGCTGGAACGCCTCCGAGAGGCCGTGCGCGGCGATGAACTCGGCGACCCAGGACGCGCGTTCGGCCTGCTCCAGGATCGCGAGGAGCTTCGAGCGCTCGGCGATCGAGGCCGCCCCGGGTCCGCTCGCCGGGGGCGCCGAGGGGCGCCCGAGCAGGGCCCTGGCCCACTGGGGATTCCGCTGACGCACGGCCGCCCGGCACCAGGCGGCGTGCAGCTCGTCCGCCCAGCCGTCGGCGACGGGCAGGGCCACGATCTCCTCGGCAGTACGTCCGCCGAACCGCTCCTCCCAGATGCCGAGCGGGGTGGCCTCCACCAACTGGCCGAGCCACCACGACCGTTCGCCCCGGCCCGTCGGCGGAACCGCGGCGACGCCGTCGCGCTGCATCGCCGCGTCGCACTCGTGCGGCGCCTCCACGGCTATGGAGGCGGTGTCCCCGGTGCGGTCCGGGTTCACGCAGGACATCGCGCGGGCCGCCATCCGTCCGGCGAGCGCCGACTCGGGCAGCGCGGACAGCAGTTCGGCGGCGGTGGCGCGGACATTGCGGCTGCGGTCGGAGAGAGCCTGCTCCAGGAACGGCTCGTCGTCGCCCCCGAGCCCGGACCGCAGGGAGTCCAGGAACATCAGCCGGTCCTCGGCCCGTTCGGCCGGCCAGGTGGTGGCGAGCAGGGCGAGCGCCGCGGGCGGGTCCTGCGCCCGTACGGCGTCGAGCAGCGCGACCCGCTCCGCGAACAGTCCCTCCTCCCACAACCGGGCCACGGCTTCCTGGTCTCTGATGTCGGAGTGGGGCGCACCGCTCGCCGCGCCCCGTAGGGCGAACCTCCAGTCGGGATTCAGTCCGGCCAGCCACAGGCCGCGCGGCCCGGCGAACGCGAGCGCCTGCGGGCGCAGGTCCGTACGGGCGCGGGCGGCGTCCAGCAGCTGCGGCAACAGGGCCGCCGGGGCACGGAAACCCTTCCGGTTGGCGGTGGCCAGCCACTGCGGAATCAGCTCGGTGAGGTCGGGGACTGCCCCGCGGCGCCCGCTGCCCGAGGGCGCGGCCCGGTCGGCCAGCAGGTGGGCGAGCCGGTGCCGGGCGGCCTCGGGCAGCGCCGGGCGGGGATCCGGTGCGGCGGGCCCGGGCCGGTTCTCCGGCACGGCCGGCAGCAGCCCGGCCCGCTGCCGCACGGTGTGCAGTGCGGCAGCGTCCAGCAGGGCCGCGGGCGCATCGGCCGGTACGGGGCCGCCGTGTGGCGCCGGGGGGCGGCGGTCGGTGCCCAGGAGCGCCGAGGTGACGAGCTCCTCCCAGGGGAGGGAGTCGACGGAGGCACAAGCGGCGGTGCTAGCGGCGATATCGGCGGCAGAGGCGGCAGAGGCGGCGGGGGCGGTGGGGGTGGCAGTGGGGCTGGTCGAGCGAGGCATCTTTCCCCTCCAGCGGCGGAAGTGCGCGGATGTCGGACTGGGACGGCGGGCTGATGGCGGGGGAAGGGCGGCGAGCCGGGACGACGGTCCGGGGCGGCGGCGCCGGAGTTCGCGGTGGTGGGCGAGCGGACGGGTGGGGCGGTCGCGGGGTGTGCCGGGCAGGTGGATCGGGGCGGCGGGAGGGGTGCGGCCGGGCGGGGCGGCGGGCAGCGAGCCGGGGGACGGGTCGGAGTTCGCGGGCGGTGGGCCGGTGGGGCGGGTCGTGGGGGTTTGCCGGGCGGTGGGGCGAAGTCGTCGGGTGCGGTGGACAGGTGGGGCGGGTCGTCGGGGTGTGCCGGGCAGGGTGGGGTGTCGCTCGGGCCGGGGCGGCCGGGCGCGCGGGTCAGACCAGTTGGACGATCGAGCCGCCCGTGGTGCGCCGGTTCTCCTCAGCTTCGTCCGGGTCCCAGGCCGCGAACGGGTCGAAGCCGCGGTGGCCGATCTCGCCGAACACGGTGACCGGGCCACCGCCGGACAGGGCGACGAGCTTCCACAGCCCCGGCCGGGACAGCGCGGCCGGGGCGATCGGTAGCGCGGAGTCGGCGCCCGCGTCCGCGACCTGCCAGCCGTCCTTGGTCGGCACGGGTATGACGTCGCGCAGGGTGACCGGCCAGGCGTCCAGCCAGGGGTCGTCCCGCAGGGCGTCCCCGTAGATGGCCGGCGCGGCTGCCGCGGCGATCCCCGGCGGGGGCCCGGCCGGGGCCATGGCCCCGAACTGCTCCCCGAGCTCGGCACGGAGCTGCCCGCCGCCCGGATACGGCGTCAGCTCGGCGTCGATCGTCGCGCCCACCGGCAGCGCCTGAGCCGGGGGCCGGCCCGCCGCGCCGAAGGAGAGCAGCAGAGCCGTGCGGCCCGACTCCCGTCCGTACAGCCAAGTCCGCCGGGCGACGATCTTGCCGTCCGGGGTGTCGTACTGCGCGAGGACCAGCCAGTGGTCACGGACCGGGGCGCCCTCGGCGGACACGGGCAGTCCCACTCTCGTCCGCACGGTCGCGGCCAGCGGGTCCGGCAGCCGCTCCCGGCCGAGCCAGGCCGTGTCCAGCAGATGGAGCAGGCCGCACTCCTCCAGCAGGCGGACCGGCCAGCCCGGACCGGACCCGGTGATCGCGCCCAGCTCCCTCACCCGGGCAGCGAGCCCTGGAGCCTGGGCGTCGACCATGCGGGCCGCGGTCTCCTCCCACAGGCCGTACCCCGAGCGCTCGGTAGCGGCGAGTCCGCCGCGCAGCAGGTCGGCCAGGCGCTGTTCCAGCTCCTGGGCCCCGCCCGTGACGCGCTCGGCACGGCGCTCCGCCCGCTTTCTGGCAGCGGCGGGGTCGGAGGGGCCCCGCGTGGTGTCACCGCCCGCGGCGGGCCCGCCCTTCTCCGCCGCGAGGCCGCGCCGGGCCCCGAGCCACGCCGCGGCCCAGTCGGCCGGCTCACCAGGCCGGAACGCGGCGTCGTCGGACGCCCGGAGCAGCAGCAGCCCCAGCGCGTGCTTGCACGGGGACTTCCGGCTCGGGCAACTACAGGAGTAGGCCGGGCCGGTGGTGTCGACCACCGTGCGGTACGGCGTGCTCCCGCTCCCCTTGCACAGGCCCCATACCGCGCCCGCCGCGTCGCGGCCCGTGCCCGTCCACGGGCCGGCCGCGCCGAGCCGGGTGCCCGCCTTGCGTGATGTGCCGTCAGGAGCCAGTGCCAGCACCTGTTCCACCGACCAGCGCGCCACCGGTCCAGCGGTGGGCGAGGGTTCTCCCCCGTGAGATAGCAGCATGCGTCCGACGGTAGGGGGCACCACTGACAAACCCCTCCGACCTGCGAAGCAGCCGATCCAAGCGGGATTTGACTTTGCCAATCCCTTGCGTTTCTCTGCGATCTCCGCGTACGGAAAGGATCCGTGCCCGGCCCGATCCAGGGGGGATCCGAAGATGAACCGCACCATCCGCACCGCACGTACCGCCAGAACCGGCCACCCGGTACGCGCTGCTGCCCACGCCCTCGCGATCGCCGGTCTCGTGCTCGGCCTCGGCGCCTGCTCGGCCGAGTCGGTGGACGAAGCGGTCGGCAAGGCGGTCGACACGACCGTGGACGAGAAGTACGAGGTCACGTACGAGGTCACCGGCAAGAGCGTCGACGAGATCACGTACCACGGGGGCGGCGGGGAGGCCATGGAGCCCAAGCTGGAGACCGTCACCTCGCCGACCCTGCCGTGGAAGAAGACCGTCGAGCTGCGCGGCATCATGCCGCCGGCCGTCATGCCGATGGCCCTGGACGCGGGCGGCGCCGACGTCACCTGCACCATCACGTACAAGGGCAAGGTCATCAAGGAGGCGAAGGGGGAGGGCATGCTCACGGCGGGCGGCTGTGTCGCCGTCTCCCCCATCGTGGGCTGACCAGCTGACCAGCTGACCAGCTGACCGGCTGACCAGCTGACCGGCTGACCGGCTGACCGGCCGACTGGCCGAGCGGCCGAGCGCCTGAGTGACTGGTCGAGCGCGGGTCCGGCGGGGGCGGCCGAGTCGGTTTCGCGCGCCTCCCAACGGGTCCTGACCTGCGGTCAGGGCCCGTTGTCAGTGGCATGGTGCACGGTGGGAACCACATCAGGTCGAACGATCTGGAGGGGGATCCATGACCGTGTCCGAAACCACCGCGGCCGTCGAGCCGGAGGTGGGCGCCAAAGCGCTCCGCCCGCATGCCGAGGACGCGTTCGCCGACGAGCTGAAGGCGCTCGAAGCCGCCGACGACCGCCCGAGGCCCGCCCGTTGGCGGCTGTCGCCCTGGGCCGTCGCCACCTATTTGCAGGGCGGGACCCTGCCGGACGGCACGGTGATCACGCCGAAGTACGTGGGCCCGCGCCGCCTCGTCGAGGTGGCCGTGACGACGCTCGCCACCGACCGGGCGCTGCTCCTGCTCGGCGTCCCCGGTACGGCCAAGACCTGGGTGTCCGAGCATCTCGCCGCCGCCGTCAGCGGTGACTCGACGCTGCTCGTGCAAGGCACGGCGGGGACGCCCGAGGAAGCCGTCCGCTACGGGTGGAACTACGCCCAGCTGCTCGCCCACGGCCCCAGCCGCGACGCCCTGGTGCCCAGTCCGCTGATGCGGGCGATGTCCGAGGGCATGACCGCCCGGGTCGAGGAGCTGACCCGCATCCCGGCCGACGTGCAGGACTCGCTCATCACGATCCTGTCCGAGAAGACGCTCCCCGTTCCCGAGCTGGGGCAGGAGGTCCAGGCGGTCCGCGGCTTCAATCTCATCGCCACGGCCAACGACCGGGACCGCGGCGTCAACGAGCTGTCCAGCGCGCTGCGCCGCCGGTTCAACACCGTCGTGCTGCCCCTGCCCGCGACCCCGGAAGCCGAGGTCGACATCGTGTCCCGACGGGTCGACCAGATCGGCCGCTCGCTCGACCTGCCCGCGGCGCCGGAGGGCCTGACCGAGATCCGGCGCGTGGTGACGGTCTTCCGCGAACTGCGCGACGGGGTGACCACCGACGGGCGCACCAAGCTCAAGTCCCCCTCGGGCACGCTCTCCACGGCGGAGGCGATCTCCGTCGTCACCAACGGTCTCGCACTCGCCGCCCACTTCGGCGACGGCGTCCTGCGCCCCGGCGACGTCGCGGCCGGCATCCTCGGCGCGGTCGTGCGGGACCCGGCGGCGGACCGGGTGGTCTGGCAGGAGTATCTGGAGACCGTGGTCCGCGAGCGGGACGGCTGGAAGGACTTCTACCGCGCCTGCCGCGAGGTATCCGCATGACGAGCCCCGCCGGGACGGCGGCGACGACGACCGGGACGGCGGCGACGACGACCGAGACGGCAGCGACGACGACCGGGGCGGCAGCGGTGACCGGGGCCCCGGCCACGACCGGGGCGCCAGGGGCGACCGGAGCCCCGGCCACGACCGGCACGGGCGGGCCGGGGCCCCGCGTGGCCGCCGGGCCCTGGCTCCTGGGGGTACGGCACCACGGCCCCGGGTCGGCCCGCGCGGTCCTCGCCGCGCTCGCGGCGGCCCGTCCGGCCGCAGTCCTCATCGAGGGGCCGCCGGAGGGCGACGCGCTGCTGCCCCTCGCCGCAGACCCGCGGATGCGTCCTCCCGTCGCGCTGCTCGCGCACGCCGTGGACGACCCGGGGCGGGCCTCCTTCTGGCCGATGGCCGCGTTCTCGCCAGAGTGGGTGGCCATCCGCTGGGCTCTCGACCACGACGTCCCGGTCCGCTTCATCGACCTCCCGGCAGCCCACTCCCTCGCGCTCAAGGAATCCGCGCCGGGCATCGGGAGCGAGGAGTCGGCGGCGGGAGAGCGGGCCGAGGAAGAAGCCACGCCGCTCGTCGACCCGATCCGGGTCCTCGCCGAGACCGCCGGATACGACGATCCCGAACGCTGGTGGGAGGACGTCGTCGAGCACCGCTCACCCACCGGAGCGACACCCACCGGAGCGACACCCTCCGGAGCGACGCCCACCGGCGGCCCGCCCGGAGTCATGGCGGACGAGAACGGTGGGGGCGATGGGGGCGAGGTGGGCGACGGGGGCGACGCGCTCGCGCCGTTCGTCGCGCTGGCAGAGGCCATGAGCGCTCTCCGCGAGGTGTACGGCGAGGGTGGGCAGCCCCGGGACGCGGTGCGCGAGGCGTACATGCGGATCCAGTTGCGTACCGCGCGCAAGGAATTCGGGGACGACGTCGCCGTCGTCTGCGGCGCCTGGCACGTTCCCGCCCTCGCCGCGCGGACCACTCTCGCCGCCGACCGCGCCCTGCTCAAGGGCCTCCCGAAGGTCAAGGCCGACCTCACCTGGGTGCCCTGGACACACCGCAGGCTCGCCCGGCACAGCGGATACGGGGCGGGGATCGACTCGCCGGGTTGGTACGGGCACCTCTTCGACGTCGCCGACCGGCCGATCGAGCGATGGATGACCCAGGTCGCCGGACTGCTGCGCGAGGAGGACCGGTTCGTCTCCACCGCCCATGTCATCGAGGCCGTCCGGCTCGCCGAGACCCTCGCAGCCCTCCGGGGCCGCCCGCTGGCCGGCCTCGGCGAGACGACCGACGCGGTGCGGGCCGTCATGTGCGAGGGGTCCGACGTCCCGCTCGCCCTCGTCCGGGACCGGCTCATCGTCGGCGAGACCCTCGGTGAGGTGCCGGACGCCGCCCCTGCCGTCCCGCTGCAACGGGACCTGACCCGCAGCCAGCGCACCCTCCGGCTCAAGCCGGAGGCATCGGAACGCGAGCTGGACCTCGACCTGCGCAAGGAGACCGACGCCGCCCGCAGCCGCCTCCTGCACCGGCTGCGCCTCCTCGACGTCGGCTGGGGCGACCCGGTCGAGGGCCGGGGCAGCACCGGCACCTTCCGGGAGAGCTGGCGGCTGAGCTGGGAACCGGAACTGCACGTCCAGGTCGCGGAGGCGGGCGTGTGGGGTACCACCGTGCTCACCGCCGCCACCGCGAAGGCCGAGTCGGGGGCCGTGGCGGCGACCGCGCTGGCCGACGTCACCGTACTCGCCGAGCGCTGCCTCCTGGCCGGACTGCCCGACGCGCTGCCCGTCGTGATGAGGGCCCTCGCCGACCGGGCCGCACTCGACGCGGACGTCGGCCACCTCGCGGACGCGCTGCCCGCCCTGGCCCGCTCCCTGCGGTACGGGGACGTGCGCTCCACGGACACGGCGGCGCTCGCGGAGGTCGCCGCCGGACTCGCCGAGCGGATCTGCGTCGGCCTGCCGCCCGCCTGCACCGGCCTCGACGGCGACGGAGCCGAGGCGCTGCGCCGTCGGATGGAGGCCGTGCACGGTGCGATCGGGCTCCTGCTCGCCGGAGCGGCCCCCGCCGATGGGCTGCGGGAGCGCTGGGACGCCGTTCTGCACAAGCTGGCGGCCCGGGACACGGTCGCCGGGGTCATCCGGGGCCGGGCCACCCGGCTGCTCCTGGACGAGGGACGGCTGGCCGAGGACGAGGCGGCCCGGCTGATGGGCCTGGCGCTCTCGCCCGGAACGCCGCCCGCCGACGCCGCCGCCTGGATCGAGGGGTTCGTGGGCGGGGCGTCGGGCGGCGGCATGCTGCTGGTCCACGACGAGCGGCTGCTCGGCCTCGTCGACGCCTGGCTGACCGGTGTCCCCGCCGAGATGTTCACCGATGTGCTGCCGCTGCTGCGCCGCACGTTCTCCGCGTACGACCCGGGCGTACGGCGCGCGCTGGGCGAGCTGGTCCGGCGCGGGCCCGTCCCCGAGGGCGCCCGCCGGGACGACGCCGCTCGGGCGTCCGGGGGCTTCGGACCCGGTCTCGACCGGGTCAGGGCCGACGCGGTGGAGCCGGTGCTGCGCCTGCTGATCGGCCGCGGACCGGAGGCCGGTGAGGCAGCCGGATGACGACGACCACGACGGACCCGGGCACGACAGGGCACAGCGCGACGGACCCGGGCACGACCGACCACGGTACGACAGGCCACAGAGCGACCGGCCCGGGCATGAGGGGTCACGGCGCGACAGGCCACAGCGCGACGGGCCCGGGCATGAGGGGTCACGGCGCGACAGGCCACAGCGCGACGGGCTCGGGCATGAGGGGGCACGGCGCGACGGACCCGACGGGGGAGACGATGGAGCGGACGACGGCACAGACCTCCGGGACGGCGCGGACCACCGCCCCGCACGTGCCTGACGCCGAACGGCTGCGGCGCTGGCGGATGGTGCTCGGCGCGGACAGTGCCGACGGCGCCGCGCGCGCCCTCACCGGCCAGGACGCCGCGATGGACGGTGCGTTGGAGGCGCTGTACGGCGGGGGCGCGGGGAAGAAGCCCGGCGGCCGGGGCTCCGGTGGCCGTACGGCGGGCCTCGGCGCGTCGGCGCCCTCCGTCGCCCGCTGGCTCGGCGACATCCGGACCTATTTCCCCAGCTCCGTGGTCCAGGTCATGCAGCGCGACGCGATCGACCGGCTCGGCCTGGCGGCCCTGCTCCTCGAACCGGAGATGCTGGAGGCGATCGAGGCGGACGTCCACCTCGTCGGCACCCTGCTCTCCCTCAACAAGGCGATGCCCGAGACGACGAAGGAGACCGCACGGGTCGTCGTCCGCAAGGTCGTCGAGGACCTGGAGAGGCGTCTGGAGAGCCGCACCCGGGCCACCCTGACCGGTGCCCTGGACCGCTCGGCGCGCATCAGCCGGCCCCGCCACCGGGACATCGACTGGAACCGCACCATCCGGGCCAACCTCAAGAACTACCTCCCCGTCCCGGGGGCCGACGGCGCGCCGCCGACGGGCACGATCGTTCCCGAGCGTCTCATCGGCCACGGGCGCGCCTCCCGGTCCGTCAAGAAGGACATCGTCCTGTGCATCGACCAGTCGGGCTCGATGGCCGCGTCGGTCGTCCATGCCTCGGTCTTCGGGGCGGTGCTCGCCTCCATGCGCACCCTCTCGACCCGGCTCGTCGTCTTCGACACGGCGGTCGTCGACCTCACGGACCAGCTCGACGACCCGGTCGACGTCCTCTTCGGCACCCAACTCGGCGGCGGCACCGACATCAACCGGGCGCTCGCCTACTGCCAGTCGAAGATCACCCGCCCCGCGGACACCGTCGTCGTCCTCGTCAGCGACCTCTACGAGGGCGGCATACGCGACGAGATGCTCAAGCGGGTCGCCGCGATGAAGGCTTCCGGCGTGCAGTTCGTGACGCTGCTCGCGCTCTCCGACGAGGGCGCACCCGCGTACGACCACGAGCACGCGGCGGCGCTCGGGGCGCTGGGCGCACCAGCGTTCGCCTGTACGCCGGATCTCTTCCCGGACGTCATGGCTGCGGCGATCGAGAAGAGGCCACTGCCCATACCGGACAAGGAGACCCAACAGTAACCGGGGACTTGCGCGACCCCCACGGGCTCGTGCAAGCATCGACCCGTCATTCGCGGAGGGGCGCATTCCGCCAGCCGTGCACCAGAGAGGATCCACCGAGGTGACCGCAACCGCCGCTGCTCGCGCAGCCGTCGATCCGCGCCCTGCGCGGGGTACGGCGGGGCGACGCGCGGTACAGGCGGTGCTGCTCCTCGGCGGGCTGCTGGCCCTGGGTCTCCTCGCGGGTGGACACGCGGAAGCGCGGGAGCGTCCTGTCCCGGGCCCGCTCACCGCCTCCGTGGCGGACGCCGTGCCGGAGGTCGCAGCCTCTGAGGCCGCCGTCCGTACGGCAGTCGAGCCGGCGACCCAGCCGGTGGTCAGGACAGTGATCAAGCCGGTCGAGCGGGCCGCCCGGCAACAGGCCGCACAGCAGTGGACCGTACAGAAGGCCCCTGCGGAACCTGTAGGGGAATCCGGCGCGGAACCAGCCGCCGAACCCGCCGCCGAACTAGCCGCGGAACCAGCCGCCGAACCCGCGACCCCCGCCGGCGCCCTTGCCCCCGCCGATACCCTTGACCCTGCCGGCGCCCTTGTTCCCGCCGACACCCTTGCCCCCGCCGGCGCCCTTGCATCCACCGTGGACCGGATCGCCGGGGAGGTGTGGCCGTTGGTGCCGCCCCTGCCGGGGCTTCCCCCGCTGTCCTCCGTGCTCCCCGTCCTCCCCGTGGCCGGTGGAGGACCCGACATACCCGGTGCACCGTCACCTTCCCTGCCGGACACCGGTCGTGGGCCACGGAGCGGCACGGCGGCGCCCGCCGACGCAGGGGCGGACGCCTCTGCCGAGCCCGCGGCCGACCACGACCGGAGCATCGCGGACCAGAGCTCCGCCCCGGTCGTGCCGGAGATATCCGGAGCGCCGGACAGCGGGCTCGCGCCGGTCTCCGAGCCCCCGCCGGCTCCGGGCCGTGCGCCGCTCGGTCCCTGCGGCGACCTCGTGCGTACGGCGGTGGCCGACGGTCAGGGGCCGCGCGGCGGCGACCTGCACGCGGTCCCTGCCCCGAGTGGTCCGTTCACCGCGACCGTGCAGGGAGCGGGCCTCCCGGCGACCGCCGCCCCGATCCCCGACAGATCCGGCGAGATCCTCGCATTCCCCGGCTAGGGCAGGCCGTTCCCCGCCTCGACCTGCCGCGCGGGGGCGGAACAGGTCTGCCCGCGTCCGGAGTTCTCCGGACTGCCGAACATTTTCGAAGGATCTGACACACCCATGCACAAGAACATGCGCCGATCCATAGCCGTCGCCGCCACCGCCACCGGTATGTGGGCGCTCGGCACCGCCGCGGCGAGCGCGGACGAGCTGCCCGTGTCCGTGCCGCTCTCCACCCCGGACCTGGCGGCCGAGGCCCCGGACGCGACGGAGATCGTCGAGGACGTCAAGGACGTCAAGGCCGTCAAGGACGTCACCGGCACCAAGGCCCTCAAGGACCCCAAGGCCGTCGATGGCATCGACGGCACCGACGGCGTCAAGGACACACTGACGGAGGCCGGGAGCAAGGCCGCCGGTGCGGCCGACGTACGGGACGGCCTCCC
Organism: Streptomyces sp. NPDC017520; assembly: GCF_044329855.1. Lineage (NCBI taxonomy): Bacteria > Bacillati > Actinomycetota > Actinomycetes > Kitasatosporales > Streptomycetaceae > Streptomyces > Streptomyces sp. NPDC017520. The sequence goes on along the minus strand of NZ_JBIRKB010000013.1, from coordinate 47,675 downwards.
GTCACAGGTGCGTGCGCCGCAGGTCCCGCAGGCCGCGCAGGCCGCGCAGGTCCCGGAGCTCGGCGACGTACAGCAGGTGCCCGGGGCCGTGCGGCTTCCCGCCGCGCCGGCCGACGAGATCGACTACCTCTTCGGACCGATCGAGCAGATCCCCGGCTACGCGCAGAACCAGGCGCCGGCCGCCGTCCAGGGGGCGCTGGCCGAGGCAGGACCCGTGGTCGGGCAGACGTCCGACTCGGTGCTGCCGCCACTCGCCGCGGGCGCGGTCGGCGTCGCGGTCCCGGTCGTCGGGCAGGCGGTCGGCGACGTCGGCACGCTCGCCCGGGGAGTCGTCGGCGAGGTCGCGCCGTTCGCCCAGGGCGTCGTCGGCGACGAGGCCGCGCCCTTCGTGCGGGGCGTCACGACCGAGGTCCAGCCGCTGGCGGGTGACGTCACGGGTGCGGCCCTGCCGTTCGCCGGGGGCGTCGCCTCCGAGGTGGCGCCGCTCGCCGAGGGGCTGACCGGTGACGCGGTCGCGCCGTTCGTCCAGGGGGTCACCACCCGGGTCCAGCCGCTGGCCGAGGGCGTCGGGGCGCAGGCTCTGCCGTTCGCGGGCGGTCTGGCGGACACGGTCAGTGAGGACGCCCGCCCCGCCGTCGGTCACGCGGGCTCCGGCGTCCAGGGCGTCACCTCCGTCGCCCCGTCCTTCGTGACGGACGTGCTGCCCGCGCTCTGAGCAGCCTCCTCTGAGCAACCGGCTCTGAGCAGCCCGCTCTGAGCAGCCCGCTCGGAGAAGCCGGCTCGGAGAAGCCCTCCCCGAGAAGCCCCCTCCCCGAGAAGTCGGCGCCGAGAAGTCGGCGCCGAGATGTCGGCTCTGACATGTCGGCTCTGAGAAGTCCGACAGGGGCGGACGGCGCGGGCTGAGAGGTCGCACGGTTTCACCACATCGGAGTACTCGGCCCAGGGGACCCGGGCCGGGTGCTCCGGTTCCGACCAGCCCCTTCCGGCTCCCGGCAAGACCCGCCCGGGGGCCGGAGGGGCCACCCCCTGTGACCGTTATCACCGCTCAGGTGGGATCTGCGATTTAGGGTCACACGGAGCGCGGGGATAACCTGCCGGATGGACATGCCGCGTACTCGGACACCGTGTACGCCTTCCTTGTGACCGCGCAGTCACGTTGCCCATCGCGGCACGCCCACGCAGAAGAACGAACCGCGATACCACTAAAAGGGACGGACGCGCGTGGACCTGTTCGAGTACCAGGCGAGGGACCTCTTCGCCAAGCACGGTGTACCGGTGCTGGCCGGTGAAGTCATCGACACGCCTGAGGCAGCCCGCGAGGCGACCGAGAAGCTGGGCGGCAAGTCTGTCGTCAAGGCGCAGGTGAAGGTCGGTGGCCGAGGCAAGGCCGGCGGCGTCAAGCTGGCGGCCGACCCCGACGAGGCGGTCGCCCGGGCGACCGACATTCTCGGTATGGACATCAAGGGCCACACGGTCCACAAGGTGATGATCGCCGAGCTGTCCCCGGAGATCGAGGCGGAGTACTACGTCTCGTACCTCCTCGACCGCACCAACCGCACCTTCCTGGCCATGGCCTCGGTGCAGGGCGGCATGGACATCGAGGAGGTCGCGGAGAAGACCCCCGAGGCCCTCGCGAAGGTCCCCGTCAACGCCGTTGACGGGGTCGACATCGTCAAGGCCCGCGAGATCGTGGCCCAGGCGAAGTTCCCGGCCGACGTGGCCGAGGGCGTCGCCGAGGCCATGGTGACCCTGTGGGACACCTTCGTCGCCGAGGACGCGCTCCTCGTCGAGGTCAACCCGCTGGTCAAGACCAAGGACGGCCGGATCCTGGCCCTGGACGGCAAGGTGTCTCTCGACGAGAACGCCGACTTCCGTCAGCCGGGTCACGAGGCGCTTGAGGACAAGGCCGCAGCCAACCCGCTCGAGGCTGCCGCCAAGGCCAAGAACCTCAACTACGTCAAGCTCGACGGCGAGGTCGGCATCATCGGCAACGGCGCCGGTCTGGTCATGTCGACCCTGGACGTCGTCGCGTACGCCGGTGAGAACCACGGCAACGTGAAGCCCGCCAACTTCCTCGACATCGGTGGCGGCGCCTCCGCAGAGGTCATGGCGAACGGCCTGGAGATCATCCTCGGCGACCCGGACGTCAAGTCCGTCTTCGTCAACGTCTTCGGTGGCATCACCGCCTGCGACGAGGTCGCCAACGGCATCGTGCAGGCGCTCGCGCTGCTCGAGTCCAAGGGCGAGAAGGTCGAGAAGCCGCTGGTCGTGCGTCTCGACGGCAACAACGCGGAGCTGGGTCGCAAGATCCTTTCCGACGCCAACCACCCGCTCGTGCAGCGTGTGGACACCATGGACGGCGCGGCCGACAAGGCCGCCGAGCTCGCCGCGGCTGCGAAGTAAGGAAGAGGGACTCAGACCACCATGGCTATCTTCCTCACCAAGGACAGCAAGGTCATCGTCCAGGGGATGACCGGCGCGACGGGCATGAAGCACACCAAGCTCATGCTCGCCGACGGCACCAACATCGTCGGCGGCGTGAACCCGCGCAAGGCCGGCACCTCCGTCGACTTCGACGGCACCGAGGTACCGGTCTTCGGCTCCGTCGCCGAGGCGATGGAGAAGACCGGCGCGAACGTGTCCGTCCTCTTCGTGCCGCCGGCCTTCTCGAAGGCCGCCGTCGTCGAGGCGATCGACGCGGAGATCCCGCTCGCCGTCGTGATCACCGAGGGCATCGCCGTCCACGACTCGGCCGCCTTCTGGGCGTACGCCGGCGCGAAGGGCAACAAGACCCGGATCATCGGCCCGAACTGCCCGGGTCTCATCACCCCCGGCCAGTCCAACGCCGGCATCATCCCGGGCGACATCACCAAGCCCGGCCGTATCGGTCTCGTGTCGAAGTCCGGCACGCTGACCTACCAGATGATGTACGAGCTCCGTGACATCGGCTTCTCGTCCGCCGTCGGCATCGGTGGCGACCCGGTCATCGGCACCACGCACATCGACGCCCTCGCTGCGTTCGAGGCGGACCCGGAGACCGACCTCATCGTGATGATCGGCGAGATCGGCGGCGACGCCGAGGAGCGTGCCGCCGACTTCATCGCGAAGAACGTCACCAAGCCGGTCGTCGGTTACGTCGCGGGCTTCACCGCCCCGGAGGGCAAGACCATGGGCCACGCCGGCGCCATCGTCTCCGGCTCCTCGGGCACTGCCCAGGCGAAGAAGGAGGCCCTTGAGGCCGCCGGCGTCAAGGTCGGCAAGACGCCGACCGAGACCGCCAAGCTGGCACGCGAGATCCTCGGCGCCTGACGCAGTCGGTCAGGCGGCGGAGACACGCTGCGAACGGCCCGGGCCCGCACTCCCTGTCATGCAGGGGTGCGGGCCCGGGCCGTTCGCGTCCACGCCTGTCGTTCGCGTACACGCCTGTCGTCCGGGTGCGCGCCTGTCGTTTGCGTGCGCGCCTGTCGTCCGGGTGACGGCTCAGTCCGCGTGGCGGCTCACCGGAGCTGCGGAAGCAGCCGCTCCGGGCCGTGCGACAGCTGCTCGCGCAGCGACTTCTGGAGCTTCAGATCCTGGGCGGTGAGCTTCTGCGGACCACCGCGGGGCGGTACGCCCCCGACGCGCTCGGCGGGGGCGATCGGCGGCTCGTAGTGGGTGGGCGCGGTGTGCAGGGTCAGTCCGGTCACGGCGATGAGCAGCGCGACACCCGCGATGGCGGCCCGGGTCCATAGCCTGGCCCTGTCCTCGCTGCCGGTGCGCACGGCACGGGCCGGCTGCGGTACGGGTACGTGCTCGGCGCGCGCGAGCCCGCCCAGCCGGTCGTGCAGCAGGGCCGACTGCTCGGCGGGCGAGCCCGCGGCCGCGAGTTCGGGGAGCCGCTCGGCGACGGCGGCGCGGGCGGTCATCAGACGGCCCGCCGCAGCCGGGGTGCTGGCCTCCGTCTCGGCCGCGGTCTCCGGGAGGTCCAGGCCGACCCCGTCGTACAGGAGGAGCGTGCGCCGGTAGGCCGGGGGCAGGTCGAGCAGCGCGTCGAACAGCGCCTGTTTACCCGGTTCCGTGGGTGGGGCGTCGGGGTGTCGGTGCGCGCGGCGCAGCCGGTGCCAGGGGGACATCGCGTACTCGTACGCCGCCGCGCGCACCCAGCCGGCCGGGTCGCGGTCGACGGCCACCTCCGGCCAGCGGTGCCAGGCCAGTTGGAAGGCACGCTCGACGGACTCGGCGGCCAGGGCGCGGCGGCCGGTCAGCAGATAGGCCTGCCGGACGAGGCCGGGGGCGGTCCGGGCGTACAGCTCGTCGAACGCCTCGGCGGGGGAGAGACGCCGCTCGCCGGCCGCCTCCGTGCCCACCTCCCTCTTCTCTTCCGCCTCCCCCTCCGCCGCCGTGTCCGCCACCACCACCGGCACCTGTGCCTCCGGAGGGGCGTCGGGAGGGGCTTCGGGTGGGTGCCCCTGCGTTGCCACAGCCACAGCCACAGCCACAGGCACACCCACAGGCACACCCACAGGCACGGGCGCAGCCACACCCACACCCGCAGGCACAGCCACACCCACACCCGCAGGCACAGGCGCAGCCGCTGGTGGCGTCGTGGTGGGCGCCTCCGGTTCGGGGGTGGGCGCCGCCGGTTCGGGGGTGGGCGCCGCCAGTTCGGGGGCGATGAGCTTCGCGTACAGCGCGCGCTTGCGTCCGCGCGGGCTCGTGCGCCCCGTCTCCCAGGAGCGCACGGTGGCGCGCGTGACGCCGACCGCCGCCGCTACCTGCTCCTCGCTCAGCGATTTCGCCTCGCGCAGTCTGCGGCGCTCCTTGGGGGAGGGCAGCTGCGGTGCGGCGGCCTCGTCGGTCGTGCTCCGGGTCATGGACGACCCCCGGCAGCGCCGCACTGAGTGAAAAAGTACATAAACGTATATTGGGCGACACAACGGCTGTTCGCGCGTTACGCGGAATAAGCGCGTGTCGTTGGCAGCATGGGCCGCGTGACCCAGATGACGGAACGCAGCCCGAAGGCGACGGCCGAGCGGAACCGCACCCTGGCCCTGGCCTCCGCCCTGGTGCGGGGAGCCGTCGCCGCCGGGCTCGGCCTCGGGTCGCTGACGGTACTGGTCATGGTGTTGTGGATCAGCTCCCCGTATCCCGACAGCGGGCCGGGCGGTGCGCTGCGCGCGGCGGCCGGGGTCTGGCTGCTCGCGCACGGCGCGGGACTCGTGCGGCCCGACACCCTGAGCGGCGTTCCCGCCCCTGTGTCCATCGTGCCGCTGCTGCTCGTGGTGGGCCCGGTCTGGCTGGCGCACCGCGCTGCGCGCGATGCGGCGGAGCCGGAGGAGGGGCGGCCCAGGCCTTCGCAGGCGGGCGCGTTCTGCGCGGTGACCGCGGGATACCTCCTGGTTGTGGCGGGGGCGGCGGCCGGTGCGCGGGGCGGTTCGCTGCGCCCGGACCCGGACACGCTGGTGTTCCCGGTGGCGCTGGTGGTGGCCGGTGCCGCGGCGGCCGGGGTGTGGACGGCGGCCGGCCGGCCGCTCGGACCCCTGCCGTCCTGGTCTCCCCTGGTACTTCAGGAGGCGATCGCGCGGACGCTCTTCCGGGACCGGGCCAAGGCGGCGTGCCGGTCGGCGGCGGCGGGCGTGACGGTGCTGCTCGGGGGTGGTGCGCTGCTGGTCGCGGTGGCGCTCGGCCGGAACGCGGGGGCGGCGCAGGACGCGTTCCTGGGGCTCGCGGGCGACTGGTCGGGACGGTTCGCCGTGCTCCTGCTGGCCGCCTCGCTCGTGCCGAACGCCGCACTGTGGGGAGCTTCGTACGGTCTCGGGCCCGGCTTCTCGCTCGGTACGGGAGCCACCGCCACCCCGCTGGGCCTCGACGGGACTCCGGCGGCGCCCCATTTCCCCCTGCTGGCGGCCGTGCCGGACCAGGGGCCGGGCTCCTTGCTGAGCGGGGCGGCCCTGGCGGTGCCGGTGGCCGCCGCGCTGGCGGTCGCCTGGTTCACCGCCCGCAGGGCCGCGCCCGCCGACGCGCCCCGTGCTCAGGCGTGGAGCCGGCGCGAGACGGTGCTGGTGACGCTGTTCGCCGCGCTGGCCTGCGGTGCCGTGACGGGGCTGCTCATGGCGGTGGCCGGCGGGCCGCTCGGCACCGGGGCGCTGAGGGAGTTCGGCCCGGTGTGGTGGCTGGCCGGGCCGGCGGCACTGGCGTGGACCGCGGGCATCGGCGTACCGGCGGTCCTGCTCCTGCGGCTGTGGCGCCTGCGCACCCCGGGCTGGGCCTGGCGCAGGGACGTACCGGAAGCGGGCGAGGCCCCGGTGACAGCGCCGACGCCGACGCCGACAAATGCGACGGCGAAAGCGACCGCGCCCGACGAGAAGGCGGTGGCGGAGGCGCAGGCCGCCATCGGGCGTCCGCGCCGCTGGTGGGCGCCGTGGCGCGGGCGGGGAAGGGCGGCGGGCGCGTCCGGCGGCGCGGCGCAGGGCGGTTCCGCGGCACCCGCCGCGTCCGCCGTTCCGGCCCCCGGGACGGGACCCGAAACGGACTCCGCCGATCTGTTCGGCGGGGCCGGGCCGGGGGTGGGGAGGGCGGACGCGGGGTTCGAGCCGTACGACTTCCTGCCGACAGACCCGTACCACGAGAAGAACCGGCACGAGAAGAACCGGCACGAGAAGGACCGGCACGAGAAGGACCGGCACGAGAAAGACCGGCACGAGAAAGACCGGCACGAGAAAGACTGGCATGAGAAAGACTTCAGGGAGGCCCGTTGGGCCTCCCTGAAGCGAGGGTCCGGCGGCCTGATGGCCGACTTCCCCGCTGGTCCTGCTGGTCCTGCTGGTCCTGCTGGTCCCGCCGACCCCGCGGACCCCGCGGACCCCGCTGGTCAGGCCGGCCCCGCCGATTCTGCTGATGCCGCCGGTTTCGCCGCGGGCCGTCCCGCGCCGGAAGCGGACCGCCCGGGGCCTACTCCTTGACGCCGAAGAACGGCTCCAGCGGCTTCGGCAACTGGTCGTTGCAGGACAGCGCGCCCGTCTTGGTCAGGGCGTCGTTCACGCAGGTGTAGTAGTCGCGGTAGACGAGCTGCACGGTGAACGTGGTCGCCACGATGAGCAGCGCCAGCAGGGCGGTCACCAGTCCGCTCACCGCCGCCGTGGTCTGTTGCCGGCTGCTGACGTTCGGCGGCGCGGCGGGCGTGGGTGCGGTGGGCGAGGCTCCGGAGACATCGCCCGCCGTGGCCCCCGTGCCGCTCCCGGTCCCCGCTGCGGTCCCCGACGCTCCCGTGCCGCCCGCCGCCGTGCGGTCCGTGGCTGAGGCGCTCTTCATCGGGGTGCGGAGCGCGCTGATCGCCCAGTACGTCGAGAGCGCGCCCAGAAGGAGGGCGAGCTCCGAGAGGTCGAAGAGGGCGAAGAAGAAGGCCCACATACCGCCGAGCACCGCGTAGCGGGCGCGCCGCTGTGCGGGGTCCGTGGGGTCCCAGCGCAGTCCGCCCGGACCGCCGCGTTCGGGTCCGCCCTTGCCTCCCGGGCCGCCGGAGCCGTTCCCGCCGGGGCGGCCGCCGAAGCCGCCGTTGCCCCGGCCGGGCTGTTTGCTGCTCCACTGGCTGCCCCACGACGGGCGGCCCCCGGCGGAGCCGTCCCCGTCGGGCCCACCGTTCCCGTCCGAACCGTTCGTTCCCTCCGACCCGTCGGACCCGGCGGGGCGGCGCGGCTGCCACGGCTGGTCCGGGCGGTCCACGGGCGGCGCGGCGAACGGGTTGTCCTCCTGGGGCTTCGCGGCGGAGCCGGAGGCCGGCGCGGACCCCGAGGAGGAATCCGGCGAGGAGTGACCCGAGGACGAGGAGCCCGGGGACGAGGAGTCCGGCGAAGAGGGCAAACCTTCCCGCATCAGGGGAGCGGACCGCTCGGGCAGGGGGAGGCGGAAGTCGGTGCGACGGCGTCGGTCCGGCATGTGGTGAACGTCTTCCCCATCTCGTCATGTCCGCCCGTGGGACGGACGGTTCGTCCGCCCGTAGGACGGTTCGTCCGCCCGGTGGACGGTTCGTCCGCCCGGTGGACGGCTCGCTGTCCCCTGACGCTACCTCCCGGTCACGCCCCCGTCCCGTGGGGGCCGTCGGGTGTGCCGGTATCGTTGCTGACGGTCGGCCCGTTCGTAGGGTTCCCCGTATCGGGCGAAGCGATACTTTCGTACGACCCTACAAAGAGCAGGCCGCATCTGCGTCACCCTGCGGTCATCACGTGAGAAAGGGCCCCGACGTGGCCTCCCCGCCCCCCTCCGCCTCTCCTGCCCGGCTGGTCGTGCTGGTCTCCGGATCCGGTACGAATCTCCAGGCTCTGCTCGACGCCATCGGCGACGACCCGGCGGCGTACGGGGCACGGATCGTCGCCGTCGGCGCGGACCGCGACGGGACCGGTGGCGTGGAGCGCGCGGAGCGGGCCGGAATCCCCACGTTCGTGTGCAAGCTCAAGGACCACGTGACCCGCGCCGAGTGGGACGAGGCGCTCGCCGCACAGGTCGCCGCGCACCGCCCGGACCTCGTCGTGTCCGCCGGTTTCATGAAGATCGTCGGTCCGGCGTTCCTCGCCGCGTTCGGCGGCCGGACCGTCAACACCCACCCCGCCCTGCTGCCCGGTTTCCCCGGCGCCCACGGAGTGCGTGACGCACTCGCGTACGGCGTCAAGGTCACGGGCTGCACCGTCCACTTCGTCGACGACGGCGTCGACACCGGTCCGATCATCGCGCAGGGCGTGGTCGAGGTGACCGAGGAGGACACCCCGGAGGGCGAAGCCGCCCTTCACGAACGCATCAAGGAAGTCGAGCGCTCGCTGCTCGTCGAGGCCGTGGGGCGGATCGCCCGTGACGGCTATCGCATTGAGGGACGAAAGGTTCATCTCGGTCATGTCGGTGAATAAGCCCATCCGCCGCGCCCTGGTCAGTGTCTACGACAAGACGGGGCTCGAAGACCTCGCCCGCGGTCTGCACGAGGCGGGCGTCGAACTCGTCTCCACCGGCTCCACCGCCGGGAAGATCGCCGCCGCCGGCGTTCCGGTCACCAAGGTCGAGGAGCTCACCGGCTTCCCCGAGTGCCTGGACGGCCGCGTCAAGACGCTGCACCCCCGCGTCCACGCCGGCATCCTCGCCGACCTCCGTCTCGACTCCCACCGCGAGCAGCTCGCCGAACTCGGCGTCGAGCCGTTCGACCTGGTCGTGGTGAACCTCTACCCGTTCAAGGAGACCGTCGCCTCGGGCGCCTCCGACGACGAGTGCGTCGAGCAGATCGACATCGGCGGCCCCTCGATGGTCCGCGCCGCCGCCAAGAACCACCCCTCGGTCGCCGTCGTCACCAGCCCCGAGCGGTACGCCGACGTCCTCGCTGCCGTCCAGGCCGGCGGCTTCGACCTCGCCGCCCGCGCCCGGCTCGCCGGCGAGGCCTTCCAGCACACCGCCGCCTACGACGTGGCCGTCGCCTCCTGGTTCGCGGACGGCTACGCGGCCGCCGACGACTCGGGTCTCCCCGCGTTCCTCGGCGACACCTACACGCGCAAGAACGTCCTGCGCTACGGCGAGAACCCGCACCAGCCCGCCGCGCTCTACACCTCCGGCGACGGCGGTCTCGCCGAGGCCGAGCAGCTGCACGGCAAGGAGATGTCCTACAACAACTACACGGACACCGACGCCGCCCGCCGAGCCGCCTACGACCACGCCGAGCCGTGCGTCGCGATCATCAAGCACGCCAATCCGTGCGGCATCGCCATCGCCGACGACGTCGCCACGGCGCACCGCAACGCGCACGCCTGCGACCCGGCCTCGGCCTTCGGCGGGATCATCGCTGTCAACCGCCCGGTGACCGTCGAGATGGCCGAGCAGGTCGCGGAGATCTTCACCGAGGTCATCGTCGCCCCGGCCTACGAGGACGGCGCCGTCGAGGTGCTGGCCCGCAAGAAGAACATCCGCGTGCTGCGCGCTCCCGAGGCGCCGACCGCCGCGTTCGAGGTGAAGTCGATCGACGGCGGTGCGCTGCTCCAGGTCGCCGACCGCCTCCAGGCCGATGGCGACGACCCGGCCAACTGGACGCTCGCCACCGGCGACGCGCTCTCCGAGGCCGAGCTGAAGGAGCTGGCCTTCGCCTGGAAGGCGAGCCGCGCCGTCAAGTCCAACGCGATCCTGCTCGCCAAGGGCGGCGCCTCGGTCGGCGTCGGCATGGGCCAGGTCAACCGGGTCGACTCCGCGAAGCTCGCCGTCGAGCGGGCGGGCGCGGAGCGGGCAGCCGGTTCGTACGCCGCGTCCGACGCGTTCTTCCCGTTCCCCGACGGTCTGGAGATCCTTACGGCCGCCGGCGTCAAGGCCGTCGCCCAGCCCGGCGGGTCCGTCCGCGACGAGCTGGTGATCGAGGCCGCGAAGAAGGCCGGCGTGACCATGTACTTCACGGGCACGCGCCACTTCTTCCACTGACCGACCCAGCGGTCGCCCCGGTGGCCGCACCCCGTCCCAGGGGTGCGGCCACCGCCGTGTCCGTCGTACGGAATCCGCTCGCCGCTCTGTTCTAATGACACGGCCGTGGCCAACCCACGGCCGTACCCATCCCCAGCGGGAGCAGCCACCGTGCTTGAGCTGAACAAGAGTGGAACGGACGACCGGCCGGGACCGGGCCGCCTGCCCGCCCAGGACCCGGGGCCCGACGCCGCCCCGGGCACCCGCCCGGCCGGCGACGCCCCGAGCGCGGCAGACGCCGCCACCGAACGCGTGCCCCTGCGCCCGTACGTCGTCGCCGGCGCGATCCTGTGCGCGCTCTACTTCCTCTACGCGTACTTCCAGTACAGCCGCTTCGGCTCGCCCTCCTGGGACCTGGGGATCTTCGAGCAGGAGGTCCGGGCGTACGCCGGGTTCGACGCCCCGGTCGTCGACATCAAGGGCCCCGGCTATCTGATCCTCGGCGACCACTTCTCCCCGATCGTGGCGCTGTTGGCCCCGCTGTACTGGCTCTGGCCGTCGGCCGAGTCCCTGCTGTTCGCGCAGGCCGCGCTGTTCGCGCTGGGAGCGGTCATCGTCGGCCGTACCACCCAGCAGCTCCTCGGCGGGCGCTCGGGGCTCTGCGTCACCGTCGCGTACGGGCTCTCCTGGGGCATCCAGGAAGCGGTGAAGGCCGACTTCCACGAGATCGCGTTCGCCGTACCGCTGCTGGCCCTCGTCTGCCGGGCCCTGCTCCTGGAGCGGTACACGGCCGCGCTCCTGTGGTCGCTCCCCCTGGTCCTGGTCAAGGAGGACCTGGGCGCCACCGTGGCGGTCGTCGGCTTCCTGCTCTTCGTGTACGGCCGCCGCCTCCAGGGCGCGCTGCTCGCCGCCTTCGGGGTCGCCGCCTTCGTCGTCACGCTCATGGTCCTCATCCCGGCGGCCAGCAGCGCGGGCACCTACGACTACTGGCAGAAGATCGACAAGAACGGTGAGCAGGACGTCTCGATGCTGGACTCCGTCCTCGGCGTCCTCAACTCCTCCGTCAAGATCGAGATGCTGGTCTTCCTGATCGGCATCACCGCGTTCATGGCGCTGCGTTCACCGCTCACGCTGCTGATCGTTCCCACGCTCGGCTGGCGGCTGCTCTCGCAGGACAGCAACCACTGGGGCATGGTCTGGCACTACAGCGCGATCCTCATGCCGGTGCTCTTCCTCGCGCTGGCCGACGGCGTCCGCCGCAGCCGCGCCTCGCACCGGCCCTGGCTCGCCTCGTACGCGAAGGTAGCCGTGCCCGTCGCCGCCGCGATCGCCGTCGCGATGACCCAGCACCTGCCGCTGCGCGACCTGCTGCGCCCGGAGACCTACCGCACCGACGACGCCCGCAGCCAGGCCGCCCGGGCGGCGCTCGACGCCATCCCGGCCGGGGCGCGGGTCGAGACGGACATCACGCTGATGGCCCACCTCACCTCCGACCGCACCGTCTACTGGATCGGCGGAGCCCCGGGCACCGCACCCGACATCGTCGCCATCAACCTGGACTTCGGCTGGTCCCGTCCGATCCAGGACCCGGTGGCGTACGCCCAGCAGCTGCACCCCGAGGCGTCCTACCGGCTCAAGCACCGGGGCGGCAGCTTCGTGGTGATGGAGCGCACGTCACCGGAGCCGGCGGAGATCCCGAGGGCCCGGGGGGACTGACAGCGTCCCGGCAGGGCCGACAGCGGCGGCCCCGGGCCCGTACGCGCGAAGGCCGCACCCGTTCGCCGGGAGCGGCCTTCGCACGTGCGAGGTGCTGCGGTTGATCCACCTGATCAGGTGGATCACGTTGATCAGTTGGCCTTGACGACCACCGACGAGCAGACCTTGTCCGCGAACGTCTGCTTCTTCGCGTCCCACAGCGGCCACAGGAAGCCGATGTAGCAGGGGGAGTCGAGGATGTGGGCCAGGCGGCGCACGAAGGCCATGCCGAAGCCCAGCGGGCGGCCGTCGGCCTCGCGCAGCAGGCGGATGCCCACGGCCTTCTTGCCGATCGTCTGACCGGTGGTGCCCTCCTGGTACACCTGCCAGATGCCGAAGCCGCAGGCCAGGAGAGCGCCGATCATGATCATGACGCCGCCGGCCGAGTCGCCCATGGCGCCGCCGATGGCGAAGAAGAGGATGTACGGGATGAAGATGATGAGCCCGTCGATGATGGTCCCGCCGAAGCGCAGGCCCCAGTGGGCCAGTTCCGGCATGCCGCCCTGGCCGGGCTGCTGCGGGTAGCCGCCGCCGTAGGGCTGGCCGGGCTGCTGCGGGTAGCCGGGCTGCTGGGGATACCCCGGCTGCTGCTGCGGGTAGCCGTAGCCCTGCGGCGGGACACCCTGCGGAGCCTGCTGCGGGTAGCCGTAACCGGGCTGTCCCTGCGGCGGGCCCTGGGGCGGCTGGCCGGGCTGCTGCCCGTACGGGTTGTTCGGGTCGCCGAAGCTCATAAGGGGTGTTCCTTCAACAGGCGTGTGGGGACGAGATGGCCACACGGAGGAAGGACATCGATCAGCGGCCCGCCCCCCCGTACAACCGCGTCCCTCATCGTTATAAGCAGAACATATGTTTGTCCAGTCCGGAGCCCCGGAAGTTGTGCAAGTGCAATGTCCGGTACGGGGGCGGCACCGGCAATTGGTATGCGGGCGGGGTCATCCGCGAGGATGGGCGCATGACTGCCCAGATTCTCGATGGCAAGGCCACCGCTGCCGCGATCAAATCCGATCTGACCGTCCGTGTGGCGGCCCTCAAGGCCCAGGGGATCACTCCCGGCCTCGGAACCCTGCTCGTCGGGGACGACCCGGGCAGCCGGTGGTACGTCAACGGCAAGCACCGTGACTGCGCCCAGGTCGGCATCGGCTCCATCCAGCGCGAACTTCCCGACACCGCCACGCAGGAGGAGATCGAGGACGTCGTCCGGGAGCTCAACGCCAACCCCGAGTGCACCGGCTACATCGTCCAGCTGCCGCTGCCCAAGGGCATCGACACCAACCGGATCCTGGAGCTGATGGACCCGGAGAAGGACGCCGACGGGCTGCACCCGATGAGCCTCGGCCGTCTCGTCCTCAACGAGACCGGCCCGCTGCCCTGCACCCCGCAGGGCGTCGTCCAGCTACTGCGCGCGCACGGCGTGGAGATCAACGGGGCGCACGTCGTGGTCGTCGGACGCGGTGTCACCATCGGCCGGTCGATCCCGCTGCTGCTGACCCGCAAGTCGGAGAACGCCACGGTGACCCAGTGCCACACCGGCACCCGGGACCTCTCCTCCCACCTGCGGCAGGCCGACATCATCGTCGCCGCCGCCGGGGTCCAGCACCTGATCAAGCCGGAGGACGTGAAGCCGGGCGCGGCCGTGCTCGACGTCGGCGTCAGCCGGGACGCGGACGGCAAGATCGTCGGCGATGTGCACCCCGGGGTCCGTGAGGTGGCCGCCTGGGTCGCCCCGAACCCCGGGGGCGTCGGCCCGATGACCCGCGCGCAGCTGCTGGTCAACGTGGTCGAGGCCGCCGAGCGGGCCGCCGCCGAGGCCGCCGACGCCGCGGCAACGGGCTGACGGCCGGATCCGGAGGGAACCCCATGGGTGCTGGCACGAGTCCGGCCGACCCCGCCCCGGCCGGCCGGGCGGGGGACGAGCCGCGCGAAGCGGACGAGCGGGAAGAGCGGGACGGGCCCACCGGGTCCACCGGGTCCACCGGGTCCCCCGGGTCCACCGGGTCCACCGGGTCCACCGGGTCCCCCGGGTCCACCGGGTCCACCGGGTCCACCGGGTCCACCGGGTCCACCGGGTCCCCCGGGTCCACCGGGTCCACCGGGTCCACCGGGTCCACCGGGTCCCCCGGGTCCCCCGGGTCCCCCGGGTCCCCCGGGTCCCCCGGGTCCCCCGGGTCCCCCGGGTCCCCCGGGTCCCCCGGGTCCCCCGGGTCCCCCGGGG
>NZ_JBIRKB010000013.1:0-33214 GCF_044329855.1 Streptomyces sp. NPDC017520 | reverse complement strand
TCCACCGGGCCCACCGGGCCGGGCCCGGACCCGGACCTGGTCCCGGACGTCACAGACGCGACGGCCCAGGGCACGGACACTGCCCCGTTGACCTCCACGGACACGGACGAGGCCCCGGCCCCGGCTCCGTCCACGGATAAGGGCACGGGCACGGACACGTCCACGGGCACGGGCACCGGCACGGACACGGCCACGGCCACGGGCACGGACACGTCCACGGACAAGGCCCCGGACACGTCCCCGGACGAGGCCGACGGGCGGCCTCGCCGGTCGCGGCGGTTCCCGCGGTTCACGCGGGACACGGCCCGGCCCGAGGGCGGCGGGCGGGCCGCGTCCGGCGAAGCGCCCGCCCCGGCCCGGCAGTGGCCGCTGCTCACCGTGCTCTGCGCGGCGGGCCTCGGCCTGCTGATCGTGGTGCTCGACCCGTTCGACCCGGCGTTCCGCATCGGCACGATCCTGATCGGCGGCGCGCTGATCGCCGGTGCCGTGCTGCGCTGGGTGGTGCCCTCGGTCGGGATGCTGGCGGTACGTTCCCGCTTCACCGACCTGGTCACGTACGGGCTGATGGGCACGTTGATCGTGCTGCTCGCGCTCGTCGCACAGCCCGCGCCGTGGCTCGACGTCCCGATCCTGGAGGACGCGGTCCGCTTCACGATCCGCTAGCGGGCATCCGGCGACGGGCGTTCCGCCCCCTCCAGTCCGTGGTGTCCGTCCCCACCCCCGAGGAGGGACGGACACCACGGTGGAACGGGACAACCGGGCAGGAAGCCCCGGTATGCGGCGTGATGGGCGGCCTTGCCCCGTCCCGACTCCAGCGTCATGGACAGGTAGGACCGGAACAAGCGCTCACTGAGGCCTGTGGCACGGAAGTGACCATTCCGGCACGGTGTGATCGTCACGCAACGATGGCAGACTGGCACGGCGCACAGAGCGGCACGGAGCAGACGGAGCAGTGGCCGGCGCGGACTTCGGGGCGCGTGAGAACACACGCACCCCGTCCCGGACGCTTCCGTGCGCCTCCTCGTCAGGAACTGACACCCTGGCTCCGCGCATCCTCGTGGGTAGTCCAGCTGACGGTCCGGACGGCGGCGGACGGACCGGGGACGCGCGGACCGGGGGACCGGCCGTAGCGGGGCACAGCAATGACGTCCGGGGGACAAGAGGGGGGAACGCGATGCCTCGTTGGAAGGCACTGCCCGAAGAGCTGGACCCGCAGATCAGGGAGTTCGCCGGCCAGCTGCGCAGGCTCGTCGACCACAGCGGGCTGAGCATCAACGCGGTGGCCGACCGCACGGGTTACAGCAAGACGTCCTGGGAGCGGTATCTCGACGGGCGGCTGCTCGCCCCGCGCGGAGCCGTCGTGGCCCTCGCCGAGGTGACGGGCACCCCGCAGCACCACCTCACGCCCATGTGGGAGCTGGCGGAGCGGGCCTGGAGCCGGGCCGAGATGCGCCACGACATGACGATGGAGGCCATCCGGAGCACGCAGGCCCGTGCCGCGCTCGGCGAGTTCGGCACGCCGGCTCCCGACGCTCCGGCGGCCGGCCGGCCCGGCCGGTCCTCCGCCGGCGGCCGGCCCAGCGCGTCCGGCGCCGGCGCGCGGGTTCCCGCCGCCGCGGCCCCCGCCGCCGCGGCCCCCGCCGCCGCGGCCCCCGCCGGCACGGGCGCCCCGCCCCGCGACGCCCACGGCAAGGACCCGTACGGCGGCGGGGCCTACGAGCCCGGCGACGAGGACACGCGCCAACTCCTCGTCCCCACCCAGCGCGGCACCGCGCCGCCCCCCGCCCGCCACCAGGACCGGCCGTACGACGGCGGGGCGGACCAGGGTGGGCAGCGGCCGGAGCGGAACACGGCGGGGAGCACCAGCCGCGGCTCCGGCTCGGGCTCCGGCCGGGACGTGCGCGGCACCCGACCGGGCACGGCCCCCGGAGGCCGCAGGCAGGGCCCCATGCTCGCCGTCGGGGCCGTCGGCGCCCTGATCGTCGTGGTCGGAGCGGTGCTGCTCGCACCGGGCGACGACGCGGCCAAGGCCACCCCCACCCCGTCGGTGGCTCCCACCGAGGCCGCCGCGGAGCTGCCCGTGGGCGTCGAGTGCACCGGCGCGGAGTGCGCCGGGAAGGACCCCGAGGCGATGGGCTGCGGCGGCGAGTTCGCCCGTACGGTGGCCGGCGCCGTGGTCGGCGGCAGCAAGATCGAGGTCCGCTACAGCGAGGTCTGCTCCGCCTCCTGGGCCCGGCTCACCGAGGCGGCCATCGGCGACACCGTGCGGATCACCGCCGGCGAGGGAGCGCAGAACAGCGAGGTCATGGGGGACACCGACGCGTACACCCCGATGGTCGCCGTGAAGAAGGCGGCCGACGCGAAGGCCTGCGCGACGCTCACCTCCGGCACGAAGGGGTGCACCGGCCCGGGCGAGTGACGGCGGCCCCGGGCCGACGGAAGCCAGGAGCCCCGTGGCTCAGGCCCATCGGTGCGGTGCGTGACCGGTTGTGTGCGGTGCCACAGGGGGGCGGGCGGCCCGGCCGGGCCGGGTCCGATAGCCTGACCGCTGGATATCTCTTCACGTCAAGATTCGTCGGGGCGGGGAGAGCGTCCAGCACCAGGGTCCGGCACCAGGGGCCGGGACCCCCACCGCCAGCTGTCTAAACGGAGACCGCCATGACCCGCACTCCCGTGAATGTCACCGTGACCGGCGCAGCCGGCCAGATCGGCTACGCGCTGCTCTTCCGCATCGCCTCCGGCCACCTGCTCGGCCCGGACGTGCCGGTCAACCTGCGCCTCCTGGAGATCCCGCAGGGCCTCAAGGCCGCCGAGGGCACCGCGATGGAGCTCGACGACTGCGCCTTCCCGCTGCTGCGCGGCATCGAGATCACCGACGACCCGAACGTCGGCTTCGCCGGTGCGAACGTAGCCCTGCTCGTCGGCGCCCGCCCGCGCACCAAGGGCATGGAGCGCGGTGACCTGCTCGCCGCCAACGGCGGCATCTTCAAGCCGCAGGGCAAGGCCATCAACGACAACGCCGCGGACGACATCAAGGTCCTCGTCGTCGGCAACCCGGCCAACACCAACGCGCTCATCGCGCAGGCCGCCGCCCCGGACGTACCGGCGGAGCGCTTCACCGCCATGACCCGTCTGGACCACAACCGCGCGATCTCGCAGCTGGCCGCCAAGACCGGCGCCGCCGTCTCCGACATCAAGAAGCTGACGATCTGGGGCAACCACTCGGCCACCCAGTACCCGGACATCTTCCACGCGGAGATCGCCGGCAAGAACGCCGCCGAGACCGTCAACGACGAGGTGTGGCTGGCCGACACCTTCATCCCGACCGTCGCCAAGCGCGGCGCCGCGATCATCGAGGCCCGTGGCGCGTCCTCGGCCGCCTCGGCCGCCAACGCCGCCATCGACCACGTGCACACCTGGGTCAACGGCACCGCCGCCGGCGACTGGACCTCGATGGGCATCCCGTCGGACGGCTCCTACGGCGTCCCCGAGGGAATCATCTCCTCCTTCCCGGTCACCACGAAGGACGGAAAGTACGAGATCGTCCAGGGTCTGGACATCAACGAGTTCTCCCGTACGCGCATCGACGCGTCGGTCAAGGAGCTCACCGAGGAGCGCGACGCGGTCCGCGGGCTCGGCCTCATCTGAGACCCGCACCCGCACCACGTCGAGCGCCCCCGGCAGCACCCGCCGCCGGGGGCGCTTCCGCGTCTCCCGCCCGGCGAGATGTGGCCGACAATCGCCTGACCAAGCCTCCCCGGCCCCGCTACATTTGGCTCCTTTCGATCTTTGCCGTCCCCCCCTCCCCGTCTCCGTAGGGCCCCGGGCCGGGACGGTGCGCAGCGCGAGAGGGAAAGAGGAGCCGGTGACCGGGAGTGCCGTGCCGCAGCCGTCGCAGGGCCAGGACGATCTGCTCGGGAAGCCGCCGGTGCACCCTGCCACGAGCGAGGCGTGCAGACTGCTCTGCGCCGGGGCCCATCTGCACGACGGCTACCGGAACGCGGTCATCGACCAGCTGTACGTCCAGGAGCATCGGGTCGTCGCCCCGTCGCTCGGTTTCGACGCCGCCCGGGTCCTCGCCCACGCCCTGCGCGCCCGCCGCACCGAACTCCGCTGGGCGGCGGGCGTCCTGGGCGTCTGGCTGGTGGCCTCGATCTTCACCGGAGGCTTCTTCGGCGTGCTGTTCCTGCCGTGCGTCCTGCTGGCCGCGGCGCACTGGATCCGCGGGACCGGCCGGAACCCGTCCGTCCTCCGAAGAGTTCTGGCCTTCCTCCTGCGCTGGTACGGGCGGGTGTTCCTGTTCCTCGGGGTTTCCACGGTCTTCGTGGGTGCCGTCACCGGTCTGTTCGGGGACGACGACCCGGACGAGACCCCCGGTCCCTACGACCCGGCAGCCACCTACCCGTCGGACACCGACCCCTTCGGGGCCGACAGCTACTCCAGCTCCGGCACGGACGTCTTCGACGTGTTCACCGTGTTCTCCTGGGTGGCAGTCCTGGCCATCGTCTCGCTCGTGGCCATGGTCGGCCTCCAGCGCGGCCAGTTCGCCCGCGTGATGACCGAGGAGCTGGCCCGGCAGAACTTCGGCGACCTCGTCGCGGACCCCGCCGAACGCGCGGCGGACACCCGTTTCCGGCGGCTCCAGCAGCGCATCCGGCTGGAACAGCACGCCCCGCTCGTCATGTACGGCGAACAGGACCCGTTCTGCGGCGCGGGAACGCCCTACCGGCCGTGGAACCTCGCGGTCGAGCTCCGGCCGAGCGAGGACGGCCCCGCCGAACCGCTCGGCAACGGGCAGATCCTGCGCCGGATCGTGCCGCTGCTGGAGGCCCTCCGGGTGCCGTCCCCGCACGGGTCCGCCGAGGGCGCCGCCGCCGTCCGGGACCGGCTGCGCGAGCTGGTGATCGACGAGTGCGTCTTTCTGCCGATGGCCGGCATGACCCGCCGCGAGGACGCCCCGTACGGGCCCGGAGCGTTCGAGGAGCACCGAGGCCGCGCCGTCGAGGAGGGCGGCGAGAGCAGGCGGCACTTCCTGCGTATCCGGGTCGGCGGCTGGAACGAGGAGGTCGTCGTCACCGTCTTCGTCCGGGTCCACACCCAGGGCGGGATGCTGATGCTCGAGGTCGCCCCCCACGTCCTGATGCCGGTGCACCCGCTGTTCCGCGACGCGGACCGGATCGCCCACCGGCACCGCAACAACAACTGGTTCGGCAAGGCGGTCTGGGCGGTGTCCCACACCCCGGCCTCCCTGGTGGACTCGGTCGTCGCCCTGGGGCGCGGCGCGGTGAGTTTCTGGCGGCTCCTCACCGCGGGGAACTCCGGGGCGCTGCCCGAAGGGCCCGCGTTCTCCGTCCGGCAGCTGGGCGCGGACGAGGACGCCTCCCTCTTCCAGGACATGGACATCAACCGGTATCTGAAGAGCATCGAGGACCGGGTGAACGGCGGAGTCCGGCTGGCGCTGCGTGAAGCCGGCTACGAGACCGACGAGTTCGAGCAGAAGATCGTCAACGTCGGCGCGGGCGGCGTGTTCATCGGGTCGGCGAAGGACAGCGCGATCGGGATCGGCGACCACAACGACGTCCGGCGCTCCGGCCCGCCGAAGCCCTCCGGCCCCGGGCCCGGTCGAAGAGCCGGCCCCGGGCCCGGCACCGGAACCGGCCCCGGCGCGGGAACCGGCCCCAAGGGCCCGGCCGCCTCCACGGACCGACAGCCGAAAGAGCCGAAAGAGCCGAAAGCAGGAGAGAAATGACCGGCCAGACCCCTGACGAGCAGCCGCCGCGCACCGTGCACATCGGCTCGGTGACCGGCAGCGCCTTCGCCATCGGCGACCACAACACCGTCACCCAGCACCAGCACGCGGCACCCGCCGACGAGGCCCAGGCCGAGCTGCTGCGCGCCGTACGGGAGCTGCGCGCCGACCTCGCCCGGTTCACCGCCTCCGACGCCACGGAGATCCTCGACGCGGAACTGGTCTCGGTGGCGGACGAGATCGAGACGGCGGGAGCCGCCGAGCGGGGTCGCCTCGCCCGGCTCCAGCAGGCGCTGACCGCCGCCGGAACCCTCACCGGAACCCTGGCGTCCGGCGTCGCGGTGGGCCAGGCGCTGGCCGCCCTGCTGGGAGGCTGAGCGATGACCGGGGGCGGCGGAGTGCGGTGGAACGACGAGGAACAGCGCTGGGAGGCCGAGCCGTCGGGCGTCCGCCCACCGCCCGTGCTGCCCCCGCAGCCGGCCGTCGCCCCGGTGGTGCCGCCCGCGCCTCCCGTGCCGCCGGGGGACCCCCGGGCGCCGGTGGCCCCCGACCCGTACACGGAGAGCAGGCCCTATGCCGTACCGGGCCCGACCGGCCCGTACAACAACCTCACCGGGGACCACGCGACGGCCACCGCCCCCCGGTCGTCGCGCGACCGGGTCACCCCGCTGGCCGCCGGGCTCACCGTGGCGGTGCTCGCCGCCGGGGCGACGGCGCTCTGGTTCGCGCTCGCGGGCGGGGACGACGGCGGCCGGGACGACGCCCGGGGGCGGACGGCGAGCACCCGGGCCGAGGAGTTCACGGACTCGGCCGACCCGGCGACCGAGGCCCCCGACGGCTCCGAGGAGGTCCCGCCGGGCGCCTCGGACACCGCGTCCCCGGACGCCTCGCCGCCGCCCGGGTTCATCACCCAGGACGACGCCGAGGGCTTCCGGATCGCCGTGCCCGAGGAGTGGGGCGAGCGGTCGGAGGAGGCCGGCGCGGTGTTCTACAAGCCCCTCGACGGCACCGAACTGGTCCAGGTCTTCCGGGTGTCCGAGCCGGGCATGACCGCGCTGGACGCGGTGACCGCGGCCTCCGAGGGGCTCAGCGAGAACCCCGGCTTCGAGGAGATCCGCGTCGGGGCCGTCGACAACCCGCTCGGTGGCGAGGCGGCCGAGCTGGTGTACGCGTACGACAGCGAGGAGTCCGGCGGCCGACGGCAGGTCGTGGAACGGGTCTTCACCGCCTCGGACGGCCGGCTGTACGCGGTGCTGGTCGGCGCTCCCGACAGCCAGTGGCCGCGCCACGAGGAGATCCTCGATATCGCCGTGACCCACTTCGACCCGTACGACAACCCGTTCTGACGCGCGTTCGCGGGGGAGCGATCAGCCGGGAATCCTCGGCCGGGAGTGATCAGCTCTTGACGCCGCCCGGTGTGTAGTGGCCCGGGGTCAGCCGCCCGGTGACGCCGAAGCGGTTCCAGACGTTGATCACGGAGATCGAGGCGATCAGCTGGGCCAGCTCGGTCTCCTCGAAGTGCTTGGTGGCCTCCGCGTACACCTCGTCCGGGACGAAGCCGTCGGTCAGGACGGTGACCGCCTCGGTCAGGGCCAGCGCCGCCAGCTCCTTCGGGGTGTAGAAGTGCCGCGACTCCTGCCAGGCGCTGAGCTGGACGATCCGCTCGACCGACTCGCCCGCCGCGAGCGCGTCCTTGCTGTGCATGTCCAGGCAGAACGCGCAGTGGTTGAGCTGCGAGGCCCGGATCTTCACCAGCTCGACCAGGACGGGGTCCAGGCCGTTGCGGGCGGCGATGTCGAGCCGGACCATCGCCTTGTAGACGTCCGGGAGGAGCTGGGAGACGGAGATCCGGGGCGGCTCCTCGGGGGAGAGGTCGGCCGGGGCGTGGTGGTGCTCGTGTGTCGAGGTCATGGGGACGACGTTACGGCCCCCGATGGCACCCCGGTATGGTCCATTGGCATGACGGATTCCTGGGCCACTTTCGGCACGGACCTGCATCTGGAACCGGTCGGCCAGGGGCTCCGCAGCGGGCTGATGGAGGCGCTGCGGGAGGCGGTGCGCACCGGCCGCCTGGCCCCCGGCACCCGGCTGCCGTCCTCCCGGGTCCTCGCCGCCGACCTGGGCGTCGCCCGCAACACGGTGGCCGACGCCTACGCCGAACTGGTCGCCGAGGGCTGGCTCACCGCCCGCCAGGGCTCGGGGACCCGGGTCGCCCAGCGGTCCGCGCCGCGCCGGACCGACCCCGCGGCGGCCCGGTCCCGGCCGGTGCGGCCCGGGGCCCGGTACAGCCTGAAGCCCGGCTCGCCGGATCTCTCCGCCTTTCCGCGTACCGCCTGGCTCAAGGCCGCCCGCAAGGCGCTCACCGCCGCACCCGACGAGGCCTTCGGCTACGGCGATCCGCACGGCCGCGTCGAACTGCGCACCGCCCTGGCCGAGTACCTGGCGCGGTCGCGCGGGGTCCACGCCGACCCGGATCGCATCGTGATCTGCTCCGGCTTCGCCCACGGGCTGACGCTGCTGGGCCGGGTGCTGCGGCGGCGCGGGATCCGGGACGTCGCCGTCGAGTCGTACGGCCTCGACGTGCACAGAGACCTCCTCACCGACGCCGGCCTGCGTACCCCGTGCCTGCCCCTGGACGAGCACGGTTCCCGGACCGGCGAGCCGGCCGCGCTGCGCGGCGCCGGCGCGGTCCTGCTGACCCCGGCGCACCAGTTCCCCACCGGCGTACCGCTGCACCCGGACCGGCGCGCCGCCGCCGTCGACTGGGCCCGGTCCACCGGCGGGCTGATCCTGGAGGACGACTACGACGGGGAGTTCCGGTACGACCGGCAGCCGGTGGGGGCGCTCCAGGGCCTCGACCCGGAGCGGGTCGTCTACCTGGGTACTGCCAGCAAGTCTCTTGCTCCGGGGCTGCGTTCGGGGTGGATGGTGGTGCCGGAATCCCTTGTCGCGGAGGTAGCCGGTGCGAAGGGGCCCGCGAACTCGTGCGGGGTCGTCGATCAACTGACCCTCGCCGAGTTCATCGGGTCCGGCGCGTATGACCGCCACGTCCGCCGGATGCGCCTTTGCTACCGGCGCCGCCGTGACGAGCTGGTGGCGGCCCTTGCCGAGCGTGCGCCGCGCATCGGGGTAACCGGGCTTTCCGCAGGTCTGCATGTGGTGCTTCGCCTGCCGCCGGGCCTTGATGAGCGCACGGTGGTTCAAGCGGCGCACTGGCAGGGCCTCGCCGTTCAGGGCGTTGGGGCGTACCGGCATCCTGACGCGAAGGCGGAGACGTGGGGCGGGCTTGTGGTGGGGTACGGCACACCGTCGGACTCGGCATGGGCAGGGACATTGGAAGCGCTGTTGCAAGCCCTGTCGGCGGTGGGGGACATCGAGGGGCCCCGCCCGGTGTGAAGCCGGACGGGCCGTTCGCCCCGGCCGCCGACGTCCTGCCCCCGGCGGGGAAATCAGGCGACCGGGCCTGGCGCATCGTCCTGGATGTCCCCCATGTGTCGGCCGGGAGTGAGGCGGGCCGCGCGGGTGGTGAGGTGGCGTCGCTCCGGTGTGCTGCTGGTGCGTCGGGCCGCGGCCAGTCGGTGGCGTCGACGTGCTCGGCCTCGTCGTGGACGGCGGCGATGGCCGCCTGCAGCTGGTACGGGCCGACCTGCCCCTTGGGCAGGGCCCGGCTGATCAGGTCGACGCCCTCCGTGACGAGCCGCCGGTCCCAGCGGGTGCGGTTCTGCTCGGCCAGCGGCACCAGGGCGCCGTCGGGCCCGGTGCGAGCGGGGCGGCGCGCGTCGGTGAGCAGCATCAGGGCGAGGAGTCCGGCGGTCTCCTGTGCGTGTTCCAAAGACTCGCAGTCCAGCATGTAGAAGTTGGCGAGGTACGCCTTGGTCTCCAGGTACGGCCCGTCGGTGACCGCCGGGACGCCGTCCTTGCGGCGTACCAGCTGCGCGTTGGCCGCGTCCGCCAGACCGTAGGCGCCGAGCAGTTCACCGCTGTCGCGGTACTTCTTGTTGAACGCGTCCTGCCTGGCGATCGCCTCGGGCCAGGCGTCGGCCGGGAAGGACTCCCACTTGGCCTGGTTGCCGTAGATCATCGCGACGTACTTCATCAGGTGTCCCCTTGTGTCCCGGGGCCCCATCCGCCGGGTATTGCCGCGCGGGCCAGGTTCCGAACCGGTGGCCCCTGCCACTAATCTGACAAGAGGTCCGGTGACGGAAAAGGGACGCCGGATCGATCGCGTACCACGGGGGAGAACCGAACATGTCCACACGAAGGCTGAGGTCGAGCACGGTCGTGCTCGGCGGTATGGGGCTGCTCGCCCTGACGATCACGTCCTGCGGCTCGGAGCCGGACAAGCGCTGCGCCGACCGCACGACCCAGCGGTCCCTGCCGAGCTCCGAGTGCCGCAGCGGCGGCAACGGTTCGTACTACTACGGCGGCAAGAGCGACAGCGGCAAGGTGCAGGGCGGCAGTTTCGACAAGTCCGCGGTCGACCGCGGCGGCTTCGGCTGCTCCGGTTCCGGCGGCGGCTGACCGTCGTGGAACGCCGCACGATCGAGCCGCGCCCCGGCTGGCAGGAGACCGTCGAGGCGCAGGGCGTCGTCTACCCGCTGACCCGCTACCCGGACGGTTCGCTGCGTCCGTACTGGGACGAGAGCGCCTACTACGTCTTCTCGCTGCCCGAGGTCGAGGCGCTGGAGGAGACCGTCGAGGAACTGCACACGATGTGCCTGGCCGCCGCCGCGCACATCGTCGAGCGGGACCGTTTCGCCGAGCTCGGCATCGACGACCCCCGCCTCGCCGCGCTGGTCGCCGAGTCCTGGCACCGCCGCGCCGAACTGCCGTCCGTGTACGGGAGGTTCGACCTGCGCTACGACGGGAACGGCCCGCCGAAGATGCTGGAGTACAACGCCGACACCCCGACCTCGCTGGTGGAGGCCGCGAGCGCGCAGTGGTTCTGGATGGAGGACCGGTTCCCCGGGGCCGACCAGTGGAACTCCCTGCACGAGCGGCTGGTCGACGCCTGGAAGCGGCAGGCGACCCTGCTGCCGCCCGGGCCGCTGCACTTCGTCCACTCCGACGGCGACGAGCTGGGCGAGGACCTGATGACGGTCGCGTATCTGCGCGAGACCGCCCAGCAGGCCGGACTCGACACCGAGGCGCTGTCGGTCGAGGAGATCGGCTGGGACCGGCTCTCGGGCCGGTTCGTCGACGAACGGCTGCGGTTCATCCGCAGCTGCTTCAAGCTCTACCCCTGGGAGTGGCTGGCGACCGACCGCTTCGGCCCGCAGGTGCTGGACACCCTCGACAACGGCGGCGGCTCCGGCACCACCTGCTGGATCGAGCCCGCCTGGAAGATGCTCCTCTCCAACAAGGCGCTGCTCGCGGTCGTCTGGGAGCTGTACCCCGGCCACCCCAACCTGCTGCCCTCCTACCTCGACGGCCCGCGCGAGCTGGCCGGGCCCGGCGGGGCCGGATACGTGTCCAAGCCGCTGCTCGGCCGCGAGGGCGCCGGCGTCGAGCTGTACGGCCCCGGCTCGCCGCCCGTGACGCGCGACGAGCCGTGCTGCTACCAGGAGGTGGCCCCGCTGCCCGACTTCGACGGCAACCGGGTGGTGCTCGGCGCGTGGGTCGTCGAGGACGAGGCGGCGGGGCTCGGCATCCGGGAGTCGGCGGGGCCGGTCACGGACGAGTACGCCCGCTTCCTGCCCCACGTCATCCTCTGAGGGACCGGACCGGACCGGACCGGACCGGACCGGACCGGGCCGGGGCGGGCCGGGCCGGGGCGGGCCGGGGCGGGCCGGGGGCGGCTCCTCCCGTCCCCGCCCCCGGGGCGGGCCGGGGGCGGCTCCTCCCGTCCCCGCCGGCTCCTCCCGGCTCCTCTCAGGCGCTCAGTGCCGCCCGCAGCCGGTCCAGGCCCCAGTCCAGGTCCTCCTTGCTGATCACCAGCGGCGGGGCGATCCGGATCGTGGAGCCGTGGGTGTCCTTCACCAGCACCCCCAGCTTCATCAGCCTCTCGGAGATCTCCCGGCCGGTGCCCAGCGCCGGGGCGATGTCGACGCCCGCCCACAGACCCCGGCCGCGTACCGCCTCCACCGCGCCGCCGCCCGTCAACAGGCCCAGCTCGCGGTGCAGATGGTCGCCCAGCTCGGCCGCCCGCTGCTGGTACTCGCCGGTCCGCAGCATCGCGATCACCTCCAGCGCCACCGCGCAGGCCAGCGGGTTCCCGCCGAACGTGGAGCCGTGCTCGCCGGGCCGGAACACGCCGAGGACGTCCGCCGAGGAGACGACCGCGGACACCGGGACCACCCCGCCGCCGAGCGCCTTCCCCAGCAGGTACACGTCCGGCGCCACGCCCTCGTGCTCCAGCGCGAACGTCTTGCCGGTACGCCCCAGCCCCGACTGGATCTCGTCCGCGATGAACAGCACGTTCCGCTCGCGGGTCAGCTCCCGTACGCCGGGGAGATAGCCGGCCGGCGGCACCAGCACCCCGGCCTCGCCCTGGATCGGCTCGATCAGCACCGCCACGGTGTTCTCGGTCATCGCCTCCCGCATCGCGGTGAGGTCCCCGTACGGGACGATCTCGAAGCCCGGGGTGTACGGGCCGAAGTCGGCCCGCGCCTCCGGGTCGGTGGAGAAGCTGACGATCGTGGTCGTGCGGCCGTGGAAGTTGTCCGAGGCCACGATGATCTTCGCCATGCCGTCCGGCACGCCCTTGACCCGGTAGCCCCACTTGCGGGCGGTCTTCACCGCGGTCTCCACGGCCTCCGCACCGGTGTTCATCGGCAGCACCGTCTCCATGCCGCACAGTGCCGCCAACTCCGTACAGAAGTCGGCGAACCGGTCGTGGTGGAAGGCCCGGGACGTCAGCGTCACCCGTTCCAGCTGGGCCTTGGCCGCGTCGATGAGCCGACGGTTGCCATGGCCGAAATTGAGTGCCGAGTATCCGGCGAGCAGATCGAGGTACCGGCGGCCCTCGACATCCGTCATCCAGGCGCCCTCCGCCGAGGCCACGACGACCGGCAACGGGTGGTAGTTGTGCGCGCTGTGCGCCTCGGCGGAGGCGATGGCAGTTTCCGTGATCGACACGGGATCTCCGTTCGTCGTGCGGCGTGGGCGGGGGTGGTGCCCACTTTGTATCGTCGGTCGGAACCCGCGCCGGGAAACCTCCATCGCCCGGCGCGCCCGCCGTCGCACGCCGGGCAGCCGAAATGTGCGGTTCATCTCGGGCGTGCGCTCCCGTGCTCCGAGCTCCTGCGGTTGCACGCCCTCTCCGCCCCGCACCGGCTGCCGGAGATCGCCCCCGTACCTGAGACAATGGAGCCATGGCCTCTGACCTCCCCACCGACCAGCCGCAGACGGGCCGCACCGGTGCGGCCGCCCGTCCGCGCGTGCTCTCCGGGATCCAGCCCACCGCGGGCTCGTTCCACCTCGGCAACTACCTGGGCGCGGTGCGCCAGTGGGTGGCGCTGCAGGAGAGCCACGACGCCTTCTACATGGTCGTGGACCTGCACGCGATCACGGTCCCGCAGGACCCCGCCGAGCTGCGGGCCAACACCCGGCTCGCCGTGGCGCAGCTGCTGGCGGCCGGGGTGGACCCCGAGCGCTGCACCCTCTTCGTCCAGAGCCATGTGCCCGAGCACGCCCAGCTCGGCTGGGTGATGAACTGCCTCACCGGCTTCGGCGAGGCCTCCCGGATGACGCAGTTCAAGGACAAGTCCGCCAAGCAGGGGGCCGACCGGGCCACCGTCGGCCTCTTCACCTACCCGGTGCTCCAGGTCGCTGACATCCTGCTCTACCAGGCGAACCAGGTCCCGGTGGGCGAGGACCAGCGCCAGCACATCGAGCTGACCCGCGACCTCGCCGAGCGGTTCAACGGCCGGTACGGACAGACGTTCACCGTCCCCGCGCCGTACATCCTCAAGGAGACGGCGAAGATCTTCGACCTCCAGGACCCGGCGGTGAAGATGAGCAAGTCGGCCTCCACGCCGAAGGGCCTCATCAACCTCCTCGACGACCCGAAGGTCACCGCGAAGAAGGTGAAGAGCGCGGTCACCGACACCGACACGGTGATCCGCTTCGACGCCGAGAAGAAGCCGGGCGTCAGCAACCTCCTCACGATCCTCTCCACCCTCTCCGGCTCCCCCGTCGAGGATCTGGAGCGGAGTTACGAGGGCAAGGGCTACGGGGCGCTGAAGACCGATCTGGCCGAGGCCATGGTGGAATTCGTCACTCCTTTCCGGACCCGCACCCAGCAGTATCTGGACGACCCGGAGACGCTGGATGCCATCCTGGCCAAGGGAGCGGAGAAGGCCAGGGCCGTCGCCGCGGAGACCCTGGCACAGACGTACGACCGGATGGGCTTCCTGCCCGCGAAGCACTGAGTCCAAGGACCCTGGCGAGATCATGGCCGCAGGGGTCACACTTGCGGCGACGGAACGCGTGGGCCGGAAACCCGGCCCACGCGGCATGACCGAAAATCGACCATCGACGGTGGAGGAGAACGACGTGGGGACCGTAACGCTCGGCGTTTCGATCGCGGTCCCGGAGCCCTACGGCAGCCTGCTCCAGGACCGCCGCGCGAGCTTCGGGGACCCTGCCGCCTTCGGCATTCCCACCCACGTCACCCTCATGCCGCCGACCGAGGCGCAGTCGGCCGACCTCCCGGCGATCGAGGAGCACCTCGACCGGATCGCCACGGCCGGCCGGCCGTTCCCGATGCGGCTGTCCGGCACCGGCACCTTCCGCCCGCTGTCGCCGGTCGTCTTCGTCCAGGTCGTCGAGGGCGCCTCGGCCTGCGCCTGGCTCCAGAAGAGGGTCCGGGACGCCTCGGGCCCGCTGGTGCGCGAGCTCCAGTTCCCGTACCACCCGCACGTCACCGTGGCCCACGGCATCGCCGAGGAGGCCATGGACCGGGCCTACGAGGAGCTCGCGGACTACGAGGCCGCCTGGACCTGCGGATCCTTCGCGCTGTACGAGCAGGGCCCGGACGCCGTCTGGCGCAAGCTCCGCGACTTCCCGTTCGGAGCGGGCGGCGGCACGCCCGCCGTCCCGGCCCAGGGCGGCTACACGATCGACGCGCCGTCGGCCCCGTCGCTGCGCCCCTGAGGCGCCCGGGGCCGGCCGGCCCGGCATGACCGAACGGGCGGCCGGCCCGGCATGACCGAACGGGCGTGACAGCCCTCAGACCGGCAGCCGGCGGAACAGCGGGCGCGGGACGTGCCGCAGTGCCGCCATCACCACCCGGAGCGAACCGGGCACCCACACGCTCTCCGAGCGTCGCCGCAGCCCCGTGACGATCGCCTCCGCGACCTCCTCCGGGCCGGTCGCGAACGGCTGCTCCGGCCGTCCCGCCGTGGCCCGGGTCCGGACGAAGCCGGGGCGGACGACCATCACCTGCACCCCGGTCCCCTGGAGCGCGTCGCCGAGCCCCTGCGCGAACGCGTCGAGCCCCGCCTTGCTGGAGCCGTAGATGAAGTCCGCACGCCGGGCGCGCTCCCCGGCCACCGAGGACAGCACCACCAGCGAACCGTGCCCCTGCGCTTGCAGTGCGCCGGCGCACACCAGCCCGGCGGAGACCGCCCCCGTGTAGTTGGTCTGGGCGACCCGGACCGCGGCCATCGGCTCCTCCTCGTCCCGCGCCTGGTCGCCGAGGACCCCGAACGCCATCAGCACCACGTCGATGTCGCCCTCCGCGAAGACCTTGCCGAGGACGACCTCGTGGGAGGCGCAGTCCAGCGCGTCGAAGTCGACGGTCCGCACGTCCGCCCCCCGGCCGCGCAGCTCGGCGGCGGCCGACTCCAGGGCCGGGGAGGGGCGCCCGGCCAGCCAGACCCGGCGGGTGCGCAGGGCGATCAGCCGGCGCGCGGTGGCCAGGGCGATCTCGGAGGTGCCGCCGAGGACGAGCAGGGACTGCGGGGCGCCGAAGGCATCCTTCACGGAGATCTCCTGAGCAGAGGGGTGGGAGTGGGGGAGAAACGCAGGCAGCGCTGGGGTCTACAGCCCGAGCCGGCGCGACAGGTCGGAGCGGAACGCCTCCGTCGGGTCCAGGCGTGCCCGCAGCTCCCGGAAGTCCGCGAGACCCGGATACATCGCGGCCGCCGTCTCCGGCCGCATCCGGGAATCCTTGGCCAGGCAGACCCGGCCCCCGGCGGCGGCCACCTCCTCGTCGACGTCGTCGAGGAAACGGGCCAGGCCGGGCAGGGCGGCGGGCAGATCCAGGGCCAGGGACCAGCCGGGTTCGGCGAACGACAGCGCGCCCGGGTCCGCCGCCCCGAACCGGTGGAGCACGGCCCGTACGGCGGGGCTCCTGCGCGCCGCGATCCGCCGCACGACCCGGTGCAGCGTCTCCTCCCGGCCGTAGCCGACGGTGAACCGGTAGCGCACCAGACCGTCCCGCCCGTACAGGAGGTTCGCGTCCGGGTAGGCGTCCGCGGCGTGGAAGTAGGCGGGGACCGGCCGGAGCTCACCGGTTCGCGCGCGGGGTGCGCCCCGGTAGCGGATCTCGTTGTACAGGGCGGCCGTGGCCGGGCCGAGCAACCCGCCCGGCACGGGTGGGAAACCGGAGAGCCGGAACCGCCCCCCGGCCCCTCCTGAACGCGAGGAGAGCGGAGTGCGCCCCGCGTGCGCCGGGCGCATATTAGGGGTCGCGTGCTCCCCCCGGGTGAGGATCCCGCGTCCGGTCGCCCGGCCCCGGGCCATCAGGTCGATCCAGGCGGAGGCGTACGGCAGCCGGTCGCCGCCCGCGCTGAAGCGGGCCAGCAGATCGTCCAGGTCCCCGGCGCGCTCGGTGGAGACGGACATCAGCCCGGTCGTCACGCGCCGGAGGCGCAGGGTGGCGCCCAGGATCACCCCGGTCAGCCCCAGGCCCCCGGCGGTCGCGTCGAAGAGGGCGGTGCCCGGCAGCACCGTACGCACCTCGCCGTCGGCGGTGAGCAGTTCCAGGGCGCTCACGTGCCGGGCGAACGAGCCCGAGCGGCGGTGGTCGAGGCCGGACAGATCGGAGCCGATCGCCCCGCCGACCGTCACCCTGCCGGTCCCCGGCACGACCGGCGGGAGCCAGCCGAGCGGCAGCAGCACCCGCAGCAGCCGCTCCAGGCTCACCCCCGCGTCGCAGCGCACGACGCCGGCGGCGGCGTCGACACCGCCGACGCGGGCCAGGCCCGTCAGATCGAGCACCGAGCCGCCCGCGTTCTGCGCCGCGTCCCCGGGCGACCGCCCCAGCCCGCGCGCGATGACACCCCGGGGCCCACGCCCCCGGACGACGGCGGCCGCCTCCTCGCGGGTGCGGGGGCGGAACCGCACGGCGGTCGTCGGGGCGGTCCGGCCCCAGCCGGTCAAGGACACCGTGTCGACGGACATGAGGGTGACCGTATCGCCCGGGAAATCCCCTTCGCGGCATTGGTGAATTCGCTCACCGGAACGGGTGATGGAGTGAGTGTCGGCGGAGCGTGACGGAGTTCCGCCGGATGGGTCCGGGAGAGTCCGGGGCGGGCCGCCGATGTTCCGGGCCCAGGAGGGTACGCGTGACGTCATGGACTGGCTGAAGAAACTCCCGGTGATCGGGCCCCTGGTCGCCCGGCTGACGGAAACGCACGTGTGGCGTTCCTACGAGCGACTGGACCGGGTCCACTGGGCCAGGCTCGCGGCGGCGATCACCTTCATCAGCTTCCTGGCCCTCTTCCCGCTGATCGCGGTCGGCGCGGCCGTCGCCGCCGCCCTACTGAGCGACCAGCAGGTCGACACCATCAAGGACAAGATCGCCGACCAGGTGCCGGGCATCTCCGACCAGTTGGGCATCGACGGGCTGATCGCCAACGCGGGCACGGTCGGCCTCGTGGCCGGCGCGCTGCTGCTGTTCACCGGTGTCGGCTGGGTCGGCTCCATGCGGGAGTGCCTGCGCGCGGTCTGGGAGCTGGACGAGGTCCAGGAGGCCAACCCCGTCGTCGCCAAGGTGAAGGACGCCGTGCTGCTGGTCGGCCTCGGCGGCGCGGCGCTCGCCACCCTGGCGGTCTCCACCATCGGCTCGACGGCGGTCGGCTGGACCGCCGACCTGCTCGGCATCCCCGAGGACGGGGCCGGCGGCGTCCTGCTGCGGGTGGCCGCCCTGGCGGTCGCGGTCGTCGCGGCCTTCCTGCTGCTGCTCTACCTGCTGACGCTGCTGCCCGGGGTGGAGCCGCCCCGGCGGCGGCTGGTGGTCGCGGCCCTGCTCGGGGCGGTCGGCTTCGAACTGCTCAAGCTGCTGCTGGGCAGCTATATGCGGGAGGTCGCGGGCAAGAGCATGTACGGCGCGTTCGGCGTGCCGATCGCGCTGCTCCTGTGGATCAACTTCACCGCGAAGCTGCTGCTGTTCTGCGCCGCCTGGACGGCGACCGGCAGCAAGGACGAGGAGAACCGCGCGGAGACCGAACAGGCCCCCGGCGCGGGCGGCCCGGGCGCGGGCGGCCCCGGCGCGTTCGCGCCAGGACCGGGTGGAGCCGCCGCGGAGGCCGGCGGCTCCACCCGCGTCTAGGACTTGTCCGCCGGAGCACCCGGAGCACCCGGGGCGGCAGAGGCGGCCGGCTCGGCCTGCTCCGCCGGGTCGGTCGTGGGCGGGGTGCGGCGGGCCAGGCCGGTCAACGGCCAGCGACGGTTGACGAGGAAGACCCCGCCGGCCAGGAACACCAGCAGACCGCCGATGATCGCCAGGGCGATCCCGACCCCGCTGGAGCCGTCCGAGGCCGCCGACGCGTGCTCGGCCTCTACCTGCCCCCCCGAGCCCTGGTCGGCTCCGGCGGCGGGTGCCGCGCCCTTGCCGCCGGTCGCGGTGCCGGTGCCGGTGTCGACGGACTTCGGCGGCACCAGCTCGCCGACCGGGGTCACCTTGCCGCTCGCGGCGAAGCCCCAGTCGAGCAGGTGGGCGGCCTCCTTGTAGACGGCGTGGCTCTCCTCCGCCGACGGATTCATGACCGTGACCAGCAGGACCTTGCCGTTGCGCTCGGCGACGCCGGTGAAGGTGTTGCCCGCGTGGGAGGTGTAGCCGTTCTTGACCCCGGCGATGCCCTGGTACGGGTCCACGCCGATGTCCCCGGTGATCAGCCGGTTCGTGTTCTGGATCTCGAAGGAGCCGCGCTTCTTCCCCTTCTTCTCCTCGCCGGGGAAGTCGGCCGACGCGGTCGCCGCGTACTCACGGAAGTCCTTCTTCTGGAGTCCGCTGCGGGCGATCAGGGTTAGGTCGTAGGCGCTGGAGACCTGGCCCGGCGCGTCGTACCCGTCCGGCGAGACCACCCGGGTGTCCAGGGCCTGGAGCTCCTCGGCGTGCTTCTGCATCGCGGCAACCGTCTGCGGGACGCCGCCGTACATCGCGGCCAGGACATGCACCGCGTCGTTGCCCGACCGCAGGAAGACCCCGAGCCACAGGTCGTGGACCGTGTAGGTGTGGTCCTCCTTGATCCCGACCAGGCTGCTGTCCTCGCCGACTCCGGACAGCTCGCTCTCCGTCACCTTGTGGGTCAGGGAGGTGGGCTGGAGCGCGGGCAGTACGGTGTCCGCGAAGAGCATCTTCATCGTGGAGGCGGGCGGCAGCCGCCAGTGCGAGTTGTGCGCCGCCAGGACGTCCCCGTTCTCCGCGTCCGCGACGATCCAGGACCGGCCGGTCAGCTTCTTGGGCAGCACCGGCGCTCCCGGGCCCAGATTGACCTGGGTGCCGGCCTTGGCGAGCTGCTCCCCGCCGAGGCTGGACATCGTGCTCGGCGGCTTGGGCTGTTTGTCGTCGCTCTTGTCCTTGTCGGCCGCCGCGGCGGGACTCAGGACAAAACCGGACAACAAGGCGGCGGAGGTGACCGTGAGGGCGATCTTTTTCAGAGCAGGCACGGTCGGAAACGTACAGGGCGAAGGTGTGGATGCGGACCCGGACCGGCTGACCCGCCGCAGGGAACGCCGGGACGGCCCCGTTCGGACGCCACCCCGGGGGAGGGGGCCGGGAGGCGGCGGCGATACTGGACCCATGAAGCTCAGCCGCCGCGTGTCCTGGTTCCTGCTCGCGTTCGGGGTGTGGAGCTGGTTCATCTGGATCACTTTCGTCAAGAACCTTTGGCAGGACGGCAGCGGGCTCGCCTTCGACGACGCGGGCGAACCGACCGGGTACTTCTGGGTGCACCTGCTGCTCGCCATCACGTCCTTTTCTCTGGGGACGGTGGTCGGCGTGATCGGGTTGCGCGGAGTGAGGGCTTTGCGCGACGACCGCGCATGACGACGGGAACATGGGGAAGCTCGGATGGCAGCAGTGGTCTTCGCTCTGGTGGGGCTCGTCGTGCTGGCGCTGCTCGGCGCCGTGCACCGGTATCTGTGGCGCCGCTTCGTCGGTGACACGACGGCGCCGGGCAGCCCGCTGCGCCGGGCGGGCACCGTCGCGGCCTTCGTCCTGCCCCTGCTGAGCGTCGGCGCCATGACGTCCGGCCGGGTGGGAGCCCCCTTCTGGCTCCAGCAGGTGCTGGCCTGGCCGGGCTTCCTCTGGCTGGCCTGCCTGCTCTACCTGACGCTGGCGCTGTTCGTGGGCGAGGCGGTACGCCCCCTTCTCCTGCGGCTCCTCGCCCGGCGCGACGCGAGGACGGGCGCGGCGGAAAGCGGAACGGCTTCCGGCACCCTCGCCGACCTCCCGGGCGAGACCCGTCCTCGCGCCGAAGAGCTGGTGCCGTCACGGTCGGGCGGTGCCCCCACCGGCTCGGAAGCCGTGGCACGTACGGCCCCGGAGTCCGTGACGGAACCGGAAGCGGAACCCGCCGCGGAGGCCCCGCCCACCGCCTCCGCTGCCAGCCCCTCCCGGCGGCTCTTCGTCTCCCGGGTGGTGGGCGGCGCGGCGGCCGCCGCCGGACTCGCCACCGTCGGGTACGGCACGTACGGCGTGCTGCGCGGGCCCAGCGTCCGGCGGATCACCGTCCCGCTGGCCAAACTGCCCCGCTCCGCCCACGGCTTCCGGATCGCCGTGGTCAGCGACATCCACATCGGGCCGATCCTCGGCCGCGCCCACACCCGCCGGATCGTCGACACGATCAACGCGACCTCGCCCGACCTGGTCGCCGTCGTCGGCGACCTCGTCGACGGGTCCGTCGCGGACCTGGGCTCCGCCGCCGAACCGCTGGCCGCCCTGCGCGCCCGGCACGGCAGCTTCTTCGTCACCGGCAACCACGAGTACTTCTCCGGCGCCGAGCAGTGGGTCGACCACGTCCGCGAACTGGGCCTGATCCCGCTGGAGAACGCCCGGGTCGAGATCAAGGGCTTCGACCTCGCCGGCGTCAACGACATCGCGGGCGAGACCGAGGGGCAGGGGCCCGACTTCGGCCGCGCACTGGGCGACCGGGACCGCGGCCGGGCCGCCGTCCTCCTCGCCCACCAGCCCGTCGTCATCCACGACGCCGTCGAGCACGGCGTCGACCTCCAGCTCTCCGGCCACACCCACGGCGGCCAGCTCTGGCCCGGCAACCTCCTCGCCGAGCTGGCCAACCCCACCGTCGCCGGGCTCGAACGCTACGGCGACACCCAGCTCTTCGTCTCGCGCGGTGCGGGCGCCTGGGGCCCGCCGGTCCGGGTGGGCGCCCCCTCCGACATCACCGTCGTGGAGCTGGCCTCCCGTCAGGCGTAGGCGTAGGGCGCGTCCGCCTCCGTTGCGGGTGCGACGTTCCGGTAACCCCGGATGCCTCATCATGAAATGCACACCGAAGAGTCACCGTCAGCTACGGAAAGCCGCAGGTGGGAGGCGCGAAACAGCCTTTTCGGACAGAGGTTCGGGTACGTGTCCAACAAAAGGCTGTGAGTGCCCCATTTACTCTTCCAGATGTGAAAATCGTGTGATTGGGTAAGCGCGAACATGCGGCGATGTGCGCGTCACAAACGCGACCGCCGAGGTGGGGCTGGTAAGGGAGAGCACGGCAATGCGGTCGGTCCGGGTACGGATTCTCGCGATACTCGCGGTATTGGTGATAGCGGGCGTCGGTGCCTGGCAACTGCTCCCGTCGGGGGAGGCGAAGACCGACGCGATCACTGTCGGGACATCGGACGTCGTCACCTCACTCGACCCGGCCGGTGCGTACGACGCGGGTTCCTGGGCGATCTACAGCAACATCTACCAGTCGCTGATGACCTTCAAGCCCGGGGCGGTCACCCCGGAACCGGACGCCGCCGAGAGCTGCGGATTCGTCGGGCAGAAGCTCCAGACGTTTCAGTGCAAGCTCCGCGACGACCTGACCTTCTCCAACGGCCGCAAGATCACCGCCGAGGACGTCAAGCACTCCTTCGACCGGATCTTCAGGATCAAGTCGGACGTCGGTCCCGCGGGTCTCTTCCCCACCCTCGACACGGTGACGACCGAGGGCCGCACGATCACGTTCAACCTGTCCGGCAAGGACGCCACCTTCCCGCAGAAGATCGCCACCGGCGCCGCCGCGATCGTCGACCCCACCAAGTACCCGAAGGACAAGCTCCGCCAGGGCAGCCAGGTCGACGGCTCCGGCCCGTACGTCCTGAAGTCGTACGAGTCGGGGAAGAGCGCCGAGCTGGTGCCGAACCTGAAGTACAGGGGCGCGCTCAAGAAGACCGGCGAGGCGGTGAACATCCGCTACTTCAAGACCTCCGAGGAACTGCAGACGTCCTGGGACAGCGGCGATGTGGACATCGCCCACCGTCAGCTGCCGTCCGAGACGCTCGCCGAACTCAACGTGAACAACCCGGACGTGCGGGTGACCGAGGCGGCCAGCGCCGAGATCCGCAACATCATCTTCAATGTCCGCGAGGACTCGCCGTTCGCGGACAAGAAGGTCCGCCAGGCCGTCGCCACGCTTCTCGACCGGGGCCCCCTGGTCCGGAAGGTCTACCAGGGCACGGTCGACCCGCTGTACTCGCTGATCCCCACCGGCTACATCGGGCACAGCACCCCCTTCTTCGACGCCTACCCCTCCTCCGACCCCAAGCGCGCGGCGAAACTGCTGGAGGAGGCCGGAGTGGAGACGCCGGTCCCCGTCCACTTCGCCTACCGCGAGGGCGACATGTACACCAAGGAGACCGCCGAGCTGCGCCGTCAGATGGAGAAGGACGGGCTGTTCGAGGTCACGGTCGAGGCCGTGGAGTGGACGAAGTACCAGAAGGGGTACGCGGACGCCAAGTACGACATGTACACCGTCGGCTGGTTCCCCGACTTCCCGGACCCCGACACCTTCAGCCAGCCGCTCGTCGGCACCGGTAACGTCCTGCACAGCGGCTACTCCAGCAAGAAGATGGACCAGCTGATCGCCGCCACGCAGCAGTTCAGCGACCGCAGCCGGACCTCGAACGACTTCAAGGAGATGCAGTCGCTGGTCGGCGAGGACGTCCCCCTGCTGCCGCTGTGGCAGAAGAAGGACTACGTCGTCGCCAAGTCCGAGGTCGCCGGCTCCCAGTACCTCTCCGACGGCACCGGCACCTGGCGCCTGTGGGAACTCAGCTGGATCTGATCCGAACGGGTCAGCCGGACAGATCAGCCGGACAGGTCAGTCGGACGAGTCAGCCGGCCGGGCCTCGGGGGCGTCTCGCCCCTGGGACCCGGCCGTCTCCGTACCCGGCAGGAACTCCACCAGCAGACCGTGGATCTGCCGTACGAGCGGTCGCAGCACCCGGAACCGGGAGAGCGAGATCGCCCGGGCGGCGATCGGCGCGGTGCGCTCGACCAGCCGGCGGCTGCGCTCGGCGCCCTCGCTGCGGTCGTACACCCAGAACAGCACCAGCCCCATCTGCATCAGCCACATCAACTGCGGCAGCAGGGGAGCCAGTTCCGGGTCGCTCTTGACGTCCGCTCCGGCGATGCAGCGCTCGTGGATGGAGATCGCCGCGTCGCGGGCGGGCACGGAGTCCTCGGAGAACGGGGAGAGCGGGCTGTCGGGATCGGCGGCGTTCTTGAAGAACTGGGCGGCGAAGCGGTGGTACGGCTCCGCCACGTCCAGCCAGCCGAGCAGTACGCCCCTGATGCGTACGGTCAGATCCCCGTCGCCCTCCAGCACGGGCCGGACCGCCGCCGCGTGTTCGCCGGCGATCCGGTCGTAGAAGCCCTGGACCAGGTGTTCCTTGGAGGAGAAGTAGTAATAGGCGTTCCCGACCGAGACACCCGCCTCCTGGGCGATGGCCCGCATGGTCGTCCGGTCGTAGCCGCGCTCCGCGAAGAGCCGGAGCGCCGTCTCGAGAATCAGCGTGCGGGTCTGCTCGCTCTTCGCGGCCTTGGCCGGCTTGGTCTCCTGCACGTTCTTCTCTTCCTTCACCACGGGCCCAAGGTTATCGGGGACCCCACGGTCCTCCGGGCGGGGCGGCGCACTCACGGACCCCGGGGGCGCAGGACGGGAGGGCCGGAGAGCGGTAGCGGGCGGCGGCCAGGACGGTGCCCCGGGCGAAGGGCCGCCCCGCCGGGGTGGTCAGCCAGTGGGCCCTGGAGCGGTACTTGGCCAGCGCCCACAGGCAGACGATCCAGGCGGAGGTCTCCCGGTAGACCTGTCCCAGGTCGCCGACGACGGTGAGCTCGGCCAGCGTCGCCGCGTGGTCCAGC
Organism: Streptomyces sp. NPDC017520; assembly: GCF_044329855.1. NCBI lineage: Bacteria > Bacillati > Actinomycetota > Actinomycetes > Kitasatosporales > Streptomycetaceae > Streptomyces > Streptomyces sp. NPDC017520. The sequence goes on along the minus strand of NZ_JBIRKB010000013.1, from coordinate 8,936 downwards.
TCCGGGAACCGCTGCCGCGCCTCGGCCGATCCGGCCGGTACGAGATCCAGTGGGACGAGCTGCCGCTGCCGCTGGAGCCAGTGCCGCAGGTGGACGCAGAGCGGGCACCGCGCGTCGTAGAGCACGGTGAGCCGGCGTACGGGCGCGGGCCGGGCGGCGGCGTACGGGACGGGTCCCGGCGGCGCCTCGGACGCGCTGTCGGTCAAGGGGCTCACCGCCCGGGCGCGGGTGTGGCCCACGGACCCCGGTCGCCCGGCGGCGTCCAGGCTCCCGGCGGTACGGGCGGGGTCTGCTCGCGCTCCAGGGCGCTGCGGCGGCGGATGCGGCTGAGCACCCACACATTGGCGAGGTGCATGACGCCGAGCACCAGCAGCACGACGCCCACCTTCACGGAGAGGGCCTCGAACAGCTCACGGGCGTTGGCCACCCCGTCGGCGTATCTCAGGTAGAGCGTGACGAACCCGAGGTTGACCAGGTAGAAGCCGACCACCAACAGGTGGTTGACGGCGTCGGCGAGCTTCTCGTTCCCGTGCAGCACATCGGCGAGGAAGATCCGTCCGTTGCGGCTGAGCGTGCGCGCGACCCAGGCGGTCAGCGCCACGGTGATCAGCAGATAGATGACGTACGCGACAACAGTGAGGTCCATGCCCCACCCTCCCTTGAACGCGTTCAAAAATGCTTGCGGGCATGACTGTAGACCCCTTCTTGAACATGTTCAAGAAGGGGTCCGGGGGTGGCATCAGCCGGGGACGGACGGACGGGATCGGACGGGAACGGACGAGAACGGGTGGATCGAGTGGGATCAGAGAGGCTGAGGCTCGGCCGGCTCCGTCAGGGCATCGGCGATCTCCGCGCGCAACGCCTCGCCGTACAGCGGCGTCAGCTCCGCGAGCGCCGTGTTCCACTCCTCGGCCGCATGGTCCACCGCCTCGCGGAAGCCCCGTGTCACCCGGCGCCGGGCGAGGGACAGCGCCACCGCGGCGACCGGCCGCAGCAGCCATCGCCCGCGGGCGACCAGCACCACGGAGACCTGCCAGGAACCGTCATCGGCCGGGCGCGGGGTGATGGTCAGCCGGGCCCTGCCCAGCCGGTGCACCGCCCTGCCGGACACCGGGGGCCGGGCGGCCGGGGGTGCGGAGGAGGGCCGGTCCACGGCCGCCCACCACGCGGCCGGATCGGCCCTGCCGCGTCCGGAGAGGCGGTACAGCGAACCGCCCCGGGGATTGTGCCCGGACAGGGAGAGCTCCAGGGCCCCGGGCGTCAGCGGTTCGCGCAGCCGTATCTTCGTCCGGACGGAGAAGGAGGCCTCCTCCAGGACGTGCTCCACCTCGATGGAACGCGAAGGCCGCCACTCGCGCAGGACGGTCGCCTCCGACAGCGGGACGGCCTCCGGGGCTTCGGTGCCCGCCGCCCCGACGGGCTCCGACCCGCTCCCGTACCGGGCCCCCGGCCGCAGGTGACGCCCCTTCAGCAGCCTGAGGCCGTCCACGGCCCGCCCGTCGGCCAGCAGAATGGCCCCGCCCGCACCCTCCCGGGAGGTGCCGAGGAGGTCCAGCATCGCCCTGGTGGCCTCCTCGAACCAGTCACGGTCCAGGGCCCCGACGGTGACCGTGTGCTCGAAGCGTGCCATGAGTGCGGCCCGTGCTCAGGCGCTCATGGAGCGGGCCTGGTTGAGCTGGCCCATGACCGCGGGGAAGGTGTGCGGGCCCATGGCCGGGATCATCGTGGAGTGGTGCCGGCCGCCGCTGGTGACCGTGACCTGGACGAAGCCGGTGGTCCGCTTCTCCTTCATCAGCAGGAACAGCAGACCGATCAGGCAGAACAGCGCGAAGACGATCGCCAGCACGACCGCGTGCGTCGGGATCTTCTCCTCCGTGCGCGACATGTCCGTGGCCGTCCAGACCGCCCCCTTGAGCGGCATCGTCCCGGACGGGGTGACGATCGCGTCGCTCAGCACGGTGATGTCGCCGATCGACAGCATCGGGACACCGCCCTGACCGGGCGCTCCCTGGGGCACCGGGAGGTACTGGCCGGGCATCGTCGGCTGCGCCGCGTTGGGGTACCCGTAACCGGGGCCGGGCTGGGTCGCGGACTCCGGCAGCGGCTGCGGATAGCCGTACGCGGGCGGGGCGCCCGGCGCCGGGTGGCCGTACCCCGGGCCGTCGGCCACCGTCGGCTGGTGGCCGGGCTGCTGGGGCGGGCCCCACTTGTACGCGTCGTCCGCGTACGGATTCGGCTCGCTCACGACGATCCCCGTTCTCTTTCGGTCTTCAGCTCCGCTGAACCGTACCGCCCGTGCGGCCCCCGGCGCAGCAACAGGCCCCGCCCCCGGCAGGGTCAAGGCTGCGGGGACGGGGCCTGTCGACGTAACAGGTGCTACGAGCGGGTCAGAAGCGACGCGTGATGAGCGCGCGCTTCACCTCCTGGATCGCCTTGGTGACCTCGATGCCACGCGGGCAGGCGTCCGTGCAGTTGAACGTGGTGCGGCAACGCCACACACCGTCACGGTCGTTGAGGATCTCCAGACGCTGCTCGCCGGCCTCGTCGCGCGAGTCGAAGATGAAGCGGTGCGCGGCCACGATCGCCGCCGGGCCGAAGTACTGGCCGTCGTTCCAGAACACCGGGCACGAGGACGTGCACGCGGCGCACAGGATGCACTTGGTGGTGTCGTCGAACCGCTCGCGGTCCTCGGCGGACTGCAGCCGCTCGCGGGTCGGCTCGTTCCCCTTGGTGACGAGGAAGGGCATGACGTCGCGGAACGCCTGGAAGAACGGGTCCATGTCGACCACGAGGTCCTTGAGGACCGTGAGGCCCTTGATGGCCTCGACCGTGATCGGCTTGTCCGGGTTGATGTCCTTGATCAGCGTCTTGCAGGCGAGCCTGTTCTTGCCGTTGATCCGCATCGCGTCGGAGCCGCAGATGCCGTGCGCGCAGGAACGGCGGAACGTCAGGGTTCCGTCGAGCTCCCACTTGATCTTGTGAAGGGCGTCGAGGACACGCTCCTTCGGGTCGATCTCGATCTGGAAGTCCTGCCACTGGACCTCGTCGGAGACCTCCGGGTTGAAGCGGCGGATCCGGAACGTGGCGGTGATGAACGGGGAGTCGGCGAAGCCGGCCTCGGGCTTCGCGGTCCCGTCGGTCTTGTCCAGGGTCGGGGTAGCCATCAGTACTTACGCTCCATCGGCTGGTAGCGGGTCGTCACGACCGGCTTGTAGTCGAGCCGGATCGACTCGGCGCCGTCGGCGGCCACCTCGCGGTACGCCATGGTGTGGCGCATGAAGTTGACGTCGTCGCGGTTCGGGTAGTCCTCGCGGTAGTGACCGCCGCGGGACTCCTTGCGGGCGAGCGCGGAGACCGCCATGACCTCGGCCAGGTCGAGCAGGTTGCCCAGCTCGATGGCCTCCAGCAGGTCGGTGTTGAACCGCTTGCCCTTGTCCTGGATGGACACGTTCAGGTACCGCTCGCGCAGCTCGGCGATCTTGTCGACCGCCGTCTTGATCGTCTGCTCGGTGCGGAACACCATCACGTTGGCGTCCATGCACTCCTGGAGCTCCAGGCGCAGGGTCGCGACGCGCTCGGTACCGGTGGAGTTGCGCAGCCGCTCGACCTGGTCGGCGACCAGCTGGGCGGGGTTCTCGGGCAGCTCGACGAAGTCGGTCTGCGACGCGTACTCGGCGGCGGCGATGCCCGAGCGCTTGCCGAAGACGTTGATGTCGAGCAGCGAGTTGGTGCCCAGGCGGTTGGCGCCGTGCACCGAGACACAGGCGACCTCGCCGGCGGCGTACAGGCCCGGGACGACGGTGGTGTTGTCGGCCAGCACCTCGCCCTCGACGTTGGTCGGGATGCCGCCCATGGCGTAGTGCGCGGTCGGCTGGATCGGGATCGGGTCCGTGTAGGGCTCGATGCCGAGGTACGTCCGCGCGAACTCGGTGATGTCCGGGAGCTTGGCGTCCAGCTGCTCCGGCGGCAGGTGCGTCAGGTCCAGGTACACGTGGTCGCCGGCCGGACCGCAGCCGCGGCCCTCCCGGATCTCCGTGTAGATGGAGCGCGAGACGACGTCACGGGACGCGAGGTCCTTCATGACCGGCGCGTACTTCTCCATGAAGCGCTCGCCGTCCTTGTTGCGGAGGATGCCGCCCTCACCGCGGGCGCCCTCCGTCAGCAGGATGCCCATGCGCCAGATGCCCGTCGGGTGGAACTGGAAGAACTCCATGTCCTCCAGCGGCAGGCCGCGCCGGTAGCAGGCGGCCTGGCCGTCACCGGTCAGGGTGTGGGCGTTCGACGTCACCTTGAAGAACTTGCCGGTGCCGCCGGAGGCGTAGATGACCGACTTCGCCTGGAAGACGTGGATCTCGCCGGTCGCCAGCTCGTACGCGACGACGCCGGAGGACTTCTTGACCCCGTCGACCTCGGTGATCAGCTGGTCCAGGACGTAGAACTCGTTGAAGAACTCCACGCCCTCCTTGACGCAGTTCTGGTACAGCGTCTGGAGGATCATGTGACCCGTGCGGTCCGCGGCGTAGCAGGACCGGCGGACCGGGGCCTCACCGTGGCTGCGGGTGTGACCGCCGAAGCGGCGCTGGTCGATGCGGCCCTCGGGCGTCCGGTTGAACGGCAGGCCCATCTTCTCCAGGTCGAGGACGGCGTCGATGGCCTCCTTCGCCAGGATCTCGGCGGCGTCCTGGTCGACCAGGTAGTCACCGCCCTTGACCGTGTCGAAGGTGTGCCACTCCCAGTTGTCCTCCTCCACGTTGGCGAGCGCGGCGGCCATGCCGCCCTGCGCCGCGCCCGTGTGGGAGCGGGTGGGGTAGAGCTTCGTCAGCACGGCGGTACGGCTGCGCTTGGTCGACTCGATGGCCGCGCGCATGCCGGCGCCGCCGGCGCCGACGATGACGGTGTCGTACTTGTGGATCTGCATGGTTTCCCTCTGGTCCCTCTGTCCCGGCGCCTAGCGGATGTTCGGGTCGAAGGTGAAGATCACCAGCGTGCCCAGCAGGACGGTGAACACCGTGGCGGTGTACAGGAGCATCTTCAGCCAGAAGCGGGTGTTGTCCCGTTCGGCGTAGTCGTTGATGACCGTACGGAGGCCGTTGGCGCCGTGGAGCATGGCGAGCCACAGCATCGTCAGGTCCCAGACCTGCCAGAACGGCGAGGCCCAGCGGCCCGCCACGAAGGCGAAGCCGATCTTGGAGACTCCGCCGTCGAGCACCAGCTGGATCAGCAGGTGGCCGATGACGAGAACGGTCAGGACGATGCCCGACAGGCGCATGAAGAGCCAGGCGTACATCTCGAAATTGGTGCGCGATGCCTTGGGCGTCTTGCCCGTGCGCTTGCGCGGGGGCTCGATCACCGGGGCCGGGTGGTCGACGTCGTACAGGCTCACGCCTTCGACGTCGCCGATCGCGGCTGCGGAAGAAGTCTCGCTGGACATGGGCCTCAGCTCCCGAAGACGTCGCGTACGGCGTGACCGAGGACGGGGTACAGGGCCCCGACCATCAGCACGATCCAGATGCCCACCACGGTCCAGAGCATCTGCTTCTGGAGTCGCGGGCCCTTGGCCCAGAAGTCCACGGCGATGATCCGGAGACCGTTCAGCGCGTGGAAGAGAATCGCGGCCACGAGGCCGTATTCGAGGAGCGCGACGATCGGCGTCTTGTACGTGGCCACGACTTCGTCGTAGGCCTCGGGGGAGACGCGGACGAGAGCGGTGTCCAGGACATGTACGAACAGGAAGAAGAAAATGAGGACACCGGTGACTCGATGAGCCACCCAGGACCACATGCCTTCCCGGCCGCGGTACAGCGTTCCAGCCGGCACGGAAGAACCCTCCGGGAGCGGGGATGAGGGTCGGCCGGCTTGACTGTCGGTCTGACCCGGCCGGGTACGGTCCACCGGCCCTGGCCATCGTAGCGACGCATTGTCGGTTCGTTCGCGCCGGGGCCTCCCGTGTGATCAAAGTGGCAATCAAACAGGCACGTACGGGCTAGAGCGTCCCTTACCGCCGCGCGTCCGGCATCCCCTACCGTCGCGGTCCGGCAATCCCTACCGCCGGGCATCCGGCATCCCCTACCGTCGCGGTCCGGTGCCCCTTACCGTCGCGGTCCGGTGCCCCTTACCGTCGCGCTCCGGCGCCCCTTACCGCCGCGCGTCCGCCGCCAGCAGTTCGACGATCCGGCTCCGGGCGAGTCGCCGCAGCTCCTCGGCGGTCACGGCTCGCTCCTCGTCCGGGTCGTGCGCCAGGCGGACCCGGATCCCGGCCAGCACCTGGTCCACGTGCTGCGAGGGCTGGTAGGCGTCCAGGCAGATCACGAAGGCGTGGCCGAACCGGCTCTCGTACGCCGCGTGCGCGGCCCGCAGCGCCAGGTGGGCGGCGCGGGGAGCGTCGTCGTGCAGGCAGGGGGCCGGCTCGGAGGCCAGGGCCTCCGCGATGTCCCGGGGCGCGAGGTCGTAGCCCGCCTCGTCGGACGCGGCCAGTAGAGCGCCGAGATCGGGGTAGGGGCGGTGGGCGGCCATCCGGTGGGCCCAGCGGAGACTTCCGCAGCACTCCAGGAAGGCCGCCTCGGCGGCGGCGAAGGGCAGGTTGTTGAAATGGACCAGGCCGAGGGCGTGATCAACCGGCGGTGCGACGGCGGGCGGCGCTCCCGGGCCTTCCGGGCCTCCTGGGACTCCCGGGCCTCCTGGGCCGTCGGCCGGAGCCGGGTGGCGCGGCTGTGCGGGCACGGCCGGACGGCCGGCCGGGGGCGCGGATCGCTTCGGCAGGCCGGCGGGGGGCTCGCTGGACCTGGACAGCGTGGGCTCCTCGTATCAACGACAGTTATGACTCCGTGGCCCCGAAAAGGAACCTTCTGCCCCTGGAAGACAGATCAGGACGTACCGAGGTTGCCCGACGTGGGGGTGAGTTCCGCGGGGGCGGGAGTGAAGTGGAGAGACGAATGTGCCGCAACGCTAGCGAGATCCGTTGCCGGACGTCGGGCGGACCGCGCGAGAATCACCCGAACGGGAGAGTTTCGGAACGTGTGACGGGTGTCTGACCTGCGTCGACCGAGGATCTGTTCGATCCCCCGGAGCTCTCGATGGGCGAGGCCCCGGCAGAAATGTCAACCTTGCACCCTCTTCACTCGTTTCATCGTCTCTTCACTCGTTTCACCCGCTCCTGCCCCCTCAACGGAGGAATCTGCCCGATGTCGCCCACGCGTGGTGCCCTCGTCACCGGCGCGGCTGTCACGGCCGCGGCCGCCGTCGCCCTCACCGTCGTCGTCTGGCCGGAAGGGTCCGGCAGCGGATCGTCCGGCGACACCGCGTCGCCCTCAGGCACCTCCGCCGAGGCCGTCGCCCCGTCGCCCTCCCGCAGCTACCCGATGTCCAGCACACCGAGCACGATCCCCGCGGTACGCGAGCACACCCCGGCCCGGGGGCCCGGCTGGCGGCCGGGCAAGGACAGCGCCGTCGTCATCGCCAAGGGCAGCCAGGTGCTCGCCGACGAGGCGGAGCTGCTCGCCAAGGAGCTGAAGATCCGCTACCGGAGCGCCGAACCGGCGCGGACGGGCGACGTCGAGCTGGCGCTCGGCGACAAGGACGCGGGCCCCACCGAGTCGTACACGCTCACCGTGCGCGACCGGAAGGTGAAGATCACCGGACCCGACGAGTCGGGCGTCTTCTACGGCACCCGCACCCTGAAGCAGTCGGTCAAGGCGGACGGCACGCTCCCCGAGGGCGTCGTCAACGACCGGCCGGACCGGCCGCAGCGCGGCCTCAACCTCGACATCGCGCGCAAGCACTACAGCGCGGAGTGGATAGAGGACCGCATACGGGAGATGGGCGACCTCAAGCTCAACCAGCTCGGCCTGCACTTCTCCGACGACCAGGCCTTCCGGATCGAGTCGAAGTCGCACCCCGAGGTGGTCTCCGACGAGGCCCTCACCCAGGACGAGGTCCGCCGGATCGTCGCCCTCGCCAACAGCCGGCACATCGAGGTCGTCCCCGAGATCGACTCGCCCGGACACCTCGGCGCGGTGCTGGCCGCCCACCCCGACCTCCAGCTGCGCAACACCGCGGGCGTGGAGTCGAAGGGCTCCATCGACATCTCGAAGCCGGGCGCGGCCAAGCTCATCGACGAACTCCTGGAGGAGTACACCGAGCTCTTCCCGGGGCGGTTCTGGCACCTGGGCGCGGACGAGTACCAGGCGCTGACCGTGCGGAACCCGGCCGCCTCCTATCCGCAGCTCCAGCGAGCGGCGGAGGAGAAGCACGGCGCCGGAGCCTCGATCGAGGACCTGGCCACCGGCTGGCTGAACGACCGCGCGGCCGTCGTCGTCCCGAAGGGCCGGACCGCCAAGGCCTGGAACGACGGGCTCTTCCGGGACACGAAGGTCAAGGCCGACGAGAACATCGAGATCGAGTACTGGACCGGCAAGGAGATCGGCGCCCGCCCGCCGCTGGAGTACCTCGCCGCGGGCTACAAGATGCTGAACCTCAACGACGAGTTCCTCTACTACGTGCTCGGCGAGCCCAACGAGTTCGTCTATCCGACCGGCGAGCGGATCTACGAGCAGTGGACCCCGCTGGTCATGCGCGGCACCGAGCCCGTGGCCGAGCGCTATTCGCAGCAGATCCTCGGCGGCCGGTTCGCCGTCTGGGGCGACCTGGCGAACGCGCAGACCACCCAGCAGGTGGCGGACGGCATCAGGATGCCGCTGGTGGCGACCTCGCAGAAGCTGTGGGATCCGCGGAAGCCGGCGCTGAGCTGGGCGCAGTTCCAGGAACTGGCGGAGCGGACCGGCAGCGCGGGGTGAGGCCGGGGGCGTTCCCCGGCGGGGGGGGGGGGGGGGGGGGGGGGGGGGGCGGGGCCCCGGGGGGGGGGGGCCCCCCCCCCCCCCCCCCGCGGGGGGGGGGGGGGGCGCGCGCCCCCCCCCCCCCCCCCCGGGGGGCGGGGCGGA
>NZ_JBIRKB010000012.1:198749-202079 GCF_044329855.1 Streptomyces sp. NPDC017520 | reverse complement strand
CTATCAGACTCTTTCGTGTCCGATTCCCGGTCGAAGCGGGTCTCGCATCTCTCACCTTCCAGGTTCTTCGCTTTCGCGTTTTCCCTTTCCGGCGAGTCCGACTTTACCAGACTCTTTTTCGTTCCGTTTCCGGCCCGAATTCGATTTCTGATGGCCTGCGGAGTGGCCTTGCCTTTCGGCGGATCCAACTTTATCAGAAACTCACGGAGCTAAACGAACGACCCGATGACTTCGATAAGGAAGACTCATTTGGCCCGGCGGAGCTAACAAGCACTCCTGCACGAGCGAGATAGAAACTACGCGCTTAACTCGAACTTGTCCAGTCCGAGGCAACCGTTCAAATCTACCTCCCCACATCTGCCGTGTCAACGGTTTTGTGGGCGAGGAGGACACTAGCAGGTCAGCAGGGGTGAAAGCACATCGGCTGTCAGGCTGCGGTGGGAAGTTCGGCGCTGCGTTCGACCGCTGTGAGGTCGCCCGTGTCGCCGGCGCGGGCCGCGCGGCCGCCGAGGATGTAGACGTATGCGAGAAAGGCCAGTTCAGCGGCGATGCCGATGGTGATCCGGGCCCAGGTCGGGAGACCGGACGGGGTCACGAAGCCCTCGATGAGTCCGGAGACGAACAGGACCAGGGCCAGACCGATCGCCATGCCCAGGGCGGCGCGGCCCTGCTGGGCCAGGGCGGCGCGGCGTGACAGGGGGCCGGGGTCGATCACGGTCCAGCCGAGGCGTAGCCCTGTGCCGGCGGCGACGAACACCGCGGTCAGTTCGAGCAGGCCGTGGGGAAGCACCAGCCCGAGGAAGACGTCGAGACGGCCCGCGGAGGACATGAGGCCCAGGCCGACGCCGAGGTTGAGCATGTTGAGGAAGAGGATCCAGATCACCGGTATGCCGAGGAACGCCCCCAGAATCAGGCACAGGGCCGCGGCCTGCGCGTTGTTCGTCCATACTTGTGCCGCGAACGACGCCGCCGGGTGGCTGGAGTAGTAGGTCTCGTACTCCCCGCCCGGTCGGGTCATCGCACGGAGGTCCTCCGGTGCGGCGATCGCGGCCTGAACCTCGGGGTGGGTGCCGATCCACCAGCCCAGCAAAGCCGCCACCACTGTCGAGAGCACCGCTGTGGGTATCCACCAGTGGCGCGAGCGGTAGACCGCGGCGGGGAACCCCGCGGTGAGGAACCGGGCCGCGTCCCGCCAGGACGCCTTGCGGGTGCCGGTCACCGTCGAGCGGGCGCGGGCCACGAGCTGGGTGAGACGTCCGGTGAGGAGGGGGTCGGGGCTGCTCGACTGGACCAGCGAGAGGTGGGTCGCCGTGCGCTGGTAGAGGACGACGAGTTCGTCCGCTTCCGCGCCGGTGAGGCGGCGCCCCCGGCGCAGGAGGTGTTCGAGGCGGTCCCACTCCGTGCGGTGGGCGGTGACGAAGACGTCGAGGTCCATGGGCGTCTGTTGCTCCAGGCATGGGTGCGTACGGGTTCGTACTACTGCGGCGCGCTGGCGGTCAGCTTGGCAGACTGTGCCCGGCTGGGGCAGAGAAGGTCGGCGAAGGGTGGGGCCCGATGAGTGAGCTGGTTACCGGGGATGCGGTCGTTCTGGGGTTGAGGCCCGCACGGCTGCCGAGCCGGGCGCTGGCCTCGGCGATCGATCTGGCGGTGACGTTCGCCGCCTTCATCCTGATATCGATCGTTCTGGGCATCGCTTCCGCCTCGTTGGACGAGGCAGCGGTCGCGGCGATCGGGGTCGCCTCTTTCCTGCTGGTCCTGATCGGTGGGCCGGTCGCGGTGGAGACGCTGAGTCATGGTCGGTCCCTGGGAAAGCTCGCCTGCGGGCTGCGGGTGGTGCGGGACGACGGTGGGCCGATCCGGTTCCGGCACGCGCTCGTGCGGGGGGCCATGGGGCTCGTCGAGATCCTCATGACTTTCGGCGCCCTGGCCTCGATAGCGTCCCTGGTGTCAGCGCGAGGTCGCCGGATCGGTGACGTGTTCGCCGGGACGCTGGTGATCCGGGAACGGGTCGCGGCCACGGGCCGGTCCGTCTCCGTGCCGCCTCCCCCACCTTGGCTGGTCGGCCGGTTCGCGCAGCTGGATCTGTCGGCCGTACCCGACGAACTCTGGCTCGGGATTCGGCAGTACCTCACGCGGATGCGGCAGCTGGATCCCGGCGTGGGGCGTTCCATCGCGGAACGGCTGGCCGGTGAACTGGTCGCCCTGACGGGAGCCGCCGCGCCCCAGGGGGTTCCTGCGGCCGCGTTCCTGGCCGCGGTGGTCCATGAACGGCAGTCACGGGATGCGCGGCGCGTGTTCGCCGGGCCTCGCGCCGAGGGGCCGGCACCGTCAGAGCGGGTAGCGCCCGGGCTCACCGGGGCCGCTGGGTCGGGTGCGCCTGGCGTGGCCGGCGGGCCTGGCGGGGCCCTCGGGAGTTTCGGGGGGCCGGTGTCTGCCGGTTCCGGGGCGGGGGGCGGTGCCGCCGGTGGCCACGAGCAGCGACCCGGGAGTGCTCCCTCGGGCGGGTTCGCCCCGCCCGGCTAGGCGGTGTCCGGCCCGGATCCGGGCGGCAGGCCCTCGGCGGCCGGGGTGCCGGAGGCGCGGGGTGACGGGGGCGTCTCCAGGTGTTCGAGCTCGATGCCGGGTGCCGCGAGAACCACGTCGCCGGCGATGTGGATGGTGTGCTGCTCCCCGGTGTCCAGGGCGCTGACCTGGTATTCGTCCACGATCAGGGGGCCGTTGTCAGTGGTGTGCGCTTCACTGTTCACCAGGGCCCAGGACTGGTCGACGGTCCTGGGTGCGAGCACCGGGTCCGTGAAGGTGACCACGCGGACGCGGGTCGTGGGGGAAGCGGGGGTGAGGCGCAGGAGACGGATCATGGCGATGAGGAAGGCGGGGGACGTGCCGGCGAAGGTGTGGGCGCGGACATTGCCTTCGGTGGCGTGGCTGCCGGTCGGGTCGGTCCGGACCCAGGTGACCCCTTCCAGGGCTGCTCCTCGCACCTGCCAGCTCGCGGCATGGAGTTCGAGGCGGATGGGCCGGCCCAGCTCGTCCAGGGCGAGGTCGACGGAGCCGAGGTGGTCTCCGGTGGGGGATGTGGTCTGGGAGACGTAGCGCCAGCCGGAGGGGCCGGGGGCGCAGTGGAAGTGTTCTTCGCCGAGGGGGGTGTGATCGTGAAGGTCGTGGAGCGAATACCTGCCGCGGGGCATGGGGTCCTTCGGGTTCCTCGGGTCGTGCGGGGGCGGTAACGGGAGCAGGCCCCCGGCACGGGGGTGCGGGGGCCTGCGCTCGGATCTGCTGCTGCGGGCTGTGACGCCGCTCGGCGTTCGGGAGGCCGGCCTCCCGAACGCC